>JAQUHA010000045.1 GCA_028683855.1 Desulfuromonadaceae bacterium | reverse complement strand
GCCAAAGCAACCTTTGCCTTGAATTCGGATGTGCGTTTCGTTCTCATGCTTGCCATCATAGATTACCTCCGTAATCAGGGGCAAACCAAACTTAACTACCTGTCCGAAAAACCGTAAGCATTATATATTTTATGAAACCAAAACTGTTTTTTTCGGCGTATAATGAAACTGGATAGAGTAACTATTTTGAACATATCTGTCTGATTTGTTTACACAAAATATCCTTATTAGATTTAATTACTGTTGTTTATCAATAGATTCAGGGTTGTTATAAATATGGTCTTGGAAATTGCTGACAATGAGGTTGCTAGCAGGGTGGTTTACGGGGGTGGCTTATGGCTGAAAAAAGAGATCACCAGAGAGTCGATTGTGCTGAAAAGTGTTTTCTATACCATGAAGAGTCAAAATGCTGCGGTGCAATAATGAATATCTCAATCTCCGGAGCTCTGGTCATGCTAGACTCCCCTGCTACCTCCATAATGCCCGGAAATACCTGCAGTTTCATACTCTCAGTAATGAACCTGCCACATCTTTTTGTAGATATAAAAGCAGAGTGTTATGCGTGTTGAACCATCTACTATAGGGATTAAACTTTTGAAACATGAATTTTAAAAATATGCGAACAGATAGCAGACCAGAGTCAGGAGTAAATCCAAAGGAGGGGCTTATGAAATGCTTGGACATACTGTTTTATCTGATTGTTTCATTAGTTGTAGCAGGATGCGGCGGTGGCGACAATTTTACTGCTATAGTTCCCCCTGCGGATGCCGGAGCGTACACATATCGTGGAAAGAACACGCCGGCAGTCGTAACAGATGAGAGTGCCAGGCAGTTTTTTGAGTTTCTGTATAAAGGTGTGCTTAATGAACCTCCAACTGATCTAACAGTGCAGGCTGCCAAAATTGCTGTAGTTGGACACAGCGCTTATAAGACAACACGCGTTGTTGCAAAATCTGCTTTAGCTGTAATCCCTGTAAACGGAAGAATAAATGGAACTATTGGTGGCTATGCAACTTATTCTGGAATTTTGGATGGGAACGGGACAGGCATATTAACTATAAGTTACTTCGCTTTCAATTCAGGGGATGGTTATATCTATGATGGAAAGATGAGTATAAATATTAAAGCTGCTGACCAGACCACAGAAAATATTGCAGCGGCGCGAATCACCTTTACAGCACTTAAAATGAGTTTTTCTCAACAGGATCAGATTATTCTTCAGGGCAGCATGGATATGGAAATGAATGTTTCAACCATGACTGAGACGATGATTTTTAATATTGACGGACGGATAAACCCGACGGGAGAATCGTTTCGACTTCAGAATTTAAAAACAGTTTTAACCTTAAACAGTCTTAGTGCGCCGGATTCCGCTACTGAAACTATGATTGGACGCCTTTATCTCGGAAATGAGGGTTATATTGATATAAACCAGAGTACCCCTCTACAGCTCAACAATATTGGAAAGTTTAATATCGATATCCCAACTGCCGGAGGACCACTGATATTTACAGGTGCAGAAGGGAGTAAGGCGCAAATTAGACCTGTCTCTATAAGTCAGCTTATAATTGAAGTTGACAATAATGGAGATGGTATCTTTGAAACATCCACAACCGCTCTCTGGAGTGAAATTGCCGGAATCGTCTTCAAATGGCAGGAAATTTATGGTTCTGCCGGATTTGATGTTGCGTATTCGGCTCAGGAGACCAACGACGGTGGGACTATTTCTACAGGTTATACAAATCCAGGCACAACAAAAGCAGTCGATATTTATCTACTGAAAACTGACGCAGCCGGAGGAAAAATCTGGAGCAGATCATTCGGTGATACTGCGGATGATACAGGTTGGTCTCTTCAGCAGACTGCAGACAACGGTTTCATTATTGCCGGTGTATCAACAAGCGGTTTAACATCAAATGGGTATATCATAAAAACAGACAGCAACGGCTCTCTGATCTGGGAGCATCGGCTGACAAACGGGCTTTCAAACAGACTATACTCTGTAAGCCAGACAAAGGATGGTGGCTATATTCTTACAGGCTCCATAGACTCATTCAGCCCTCAAACCGGTGTGATAGGTTACGGTGGTGAGGATTTATATCTTGTAAGACTTAACAGTCTTGGAGATGTTCTTTGGGATAAGCGTTTTGGTGGCTCAGGTTCCGATGTGGGTTGGTCAGTAAAAGAGTTGGCAAATGGCGGTTTTATAGTAGCCGGTGTCACCGATTCATTCAGCTTCTCTGACAAGCGTGAGCAGGCTTATATTCTGGTTATTGACGCGTCAGGAGATTTACTCTGGCAGAATAACTACGGAAATGATCTTAGCCAGTATGGCTATGATGTCGAACCAGCTTCAAATGGAGACTTTGTTATGTCAGGCTACTCCTCCAACCTTACTAGCGGATATACATACTATCTTATCAGGGTTTCCCAAAACGGTCAGCTTTTATGGGAAAAAACATTCGGTAGCACTGATTCACTCTTCAACCGTAACGATATGGTCATTGACGGTGATGAAAACTATATAATAACCGGTAATAAAGGCTTTAATGTTCATCTTTACAGATTAAACAGCAGTGGAGATCAACTCTGGTTCCGCGAATTCAACTGGTCCACGTATCTTACAATATGTACCGCCTCATCGGTATCTCTTACTGCAGACGGCGGCTATCTTATAGCCGGTTCAGCATGGCCGAACAGTGGTAAAGATTTTCTGCTGATTAAAACCGATTCTTCTGGAAATGCGTCTCCAACCGGAATCTGAAGTAAAACCGGATAACACGAAGTGATACATGATGTTTTAATTGCTAACACACTAAATTACAAGGGTAAATAAATTTGAAAGAGGCGATGTTTTACGAATGCCTGACTGAAAAACGTGTAAAATGCACTCTTTGCCGTTTTAACTGCATAATAAAAGAGGGATCCAGAGGTCTCTGCTCTGTAAGGGAAAACCGGGCAGGGACTCTCTACACGCTTGTTTACGGCATAATATGCGCCGAACATATTGATCCAATTGAGAAAAAGCCGCTTTTCCACGTCACTCCGGGGAGTAAATCGTATTCGATAGCAACATTCGGGTGCAACTTTCATTGCCGTCACTGCCAGAACTACTCCATCTCTCAAATAGGTCGAAACGATCAGATTCGTGGTGTGAAAAGAACTTCTGAACAGATAATAGAGCAAGCCGTCGGGAATAATTGCAAATCGATCTCCTACACCTATACAGAACCGACTGTTTTTTTTGAATTTGCGTATGATACAGCCAGAATAGCGAGAGATGCGGGGCTGAAAAATATATTTGTCACTAACGGATACATAAGCAGAGAAGCTCTGGCTGTTATTGCACCCTTTTTGGATGCTGCCAACATTGACCTGAAAGGATTTTCCGATATTTTCTATCGTGATACAGTTGGAGCAGATCTCTCTGAGCTCCTCGATTCGATAATAGAATATCGCAAACATGGTATCTGGCTTGAGATAACTACACTGATAATTCCCGGACTTAATGATTCAGAAGAGCAGTTAAAAGGGGTTGCGGAGTTTATAACCGCAAATCTAGGTGTCGATACCCCATGGCACGTCACTCAGTTTCACCCAGCCTACAGAATTACGGATCGTAACCCGACTAAGATGTCGACTCTCTGTAAAGCCCGTGACATTGGTCTTGCCGCCGGACTTAGATATGTCTATTTGGGAAATATGCCTGGAGAAGGTGGGGAGAACACAAACTGCCCTGAATGCCGCAGCACCCTGATCAAGCGCCACGGTTTCATGATTGAATCAAACCTTATCAGCAGAGGGAGCTGTCCCGACTGTAATGCCCTAATAGCCGGTGTCGGGTTGTGAAAAGCGACAGTAATTATTTTAATCAGACCATTTCAAAACATTTAACATTAATCGGCAGATGAGCAGAGCTCTTCAATTTTGCTGAAAAGCAGATCAAGGTTAACCGGTTTAGCAATATATCCATTGATACCGGCATCGAGAAAACGCTCACGATCCTCGGCAAAAGCGTGTGCAGTCATAGCTATAATAGGAATTTTGCTGTTTATCCCTTCTCTTTTGCCGGAACGGATGATTCGTGCAACCTCTGTCCCCTCCATATCCGGCATCGAAATATCTGTGATAAGGATATCAAATGATTCTCTTTCCAATGTTTCAAGCAGTTTTGTACCGTTTTCAACCGCTTCCACTATGTAGCCCCTGCGCTGAAGGAGTTTTTGTGCAACCCCCCTCCCCCTCTCATCATCATCCGCAAGAAGAATTCTAATTGATGACGGAGTCGTTTTAGCTGCATCACTAACAACAGGTTGGACCTTAACCGTCGATGAACAGAGTGATACCGGGAGTAAAACTGTAAATACCGAACCTTCTCCGGGAATGCTTGAAAGAGAGATACTTCCCCCCATCAAACCAAGCAGTTTGCGGCAGATCGGAAGTCCTAATCCGGTACCGGAGGCAGTTCGTTTACCAAAAGCTTCCCCTTGGGTAAAGCTTTCAAAAATAAGCTCCTGTTTATCTTCCGGTATGCCGACACCGGTATCAGAAACAACAATACGGAGAGGTAATTTGCCCTGGATTGGCACTGTATTTTCCGTGTCGCACTCTACTGACATAGAAAGTCTGCCATGTTTTGTAAACTTGATAGCATTGTTGATAAGATTTGAAATAATCTGACGTATTCGCTGCTGATCACCCTCTATAAATTCAGGGAGACCTTTCCCAAGCTCAAGAGTTATCTCAAGCCCCTTCTGCCTGGCACTGGCTGTAAAGAGGCGTACCATCTGCATACTGAGTGATGAAATGGAGAAAATTTCGTTGAAAAGCTCAAGCTTCCCCGCTTCAATTTTTGAAAAATCAAGCACATCGTTGATAACCTGCAGAAGCATCTGGGAAGCTGACTTACAATCTTTAAGATACTCCATCTGCTGTAAAGATACGTGCGACCCCTCAAGCAGTTCAAGATTCCCCAGCATGGCGCTCAGTGGGGTTCGAATTTCATGGCTCATAGTAGAGAGAAAATCAGATTTGGCTCTATTTGCGGATTCAGCACTCTCCTTTGCTTTCTTTAGCTCTACCTCAGCCCGCTTCCGTTCTGTTATATCGCCAACAATTGCCCACATTCCAACAGGTGTTTCGTAATTATCCTTCAAAAGATATGTTTTTAACTCAACGGATATTAGTGAGCCGTCCTTCCTCTGATACTCTTTCTGATACGAATCTGAATATCCCCGTTTGAGAACCTGTTTTTCCAATATCTGTGATTCATGCAGATGCCATTTTTCCGGTGTAAGATCCAGATAAGTTATCGAGTAAAGCTCCTCTTCGGTATATCCTGTCATTGTCTGAAAAGCGAGGTTGGACTCAATTATCCGCCCATCCATATCAACGTTTACATAGGCATCAGTAAGACTTTTGAACAGCTCCGAGTATCTTAACTGAGTCGATCGAAGCGACTCTTCAGAGCGTTTACGAATTACTATGTCCCAGGCGAGGTTGGAGAACTCCTTTAGAATCATCAAATCCTGATTTGTGTAATCAAACTCCTTATTACCGACTCCAACTACAGCAACTATCCGGTTATTACGCAAAACCGGTACTACCAGCTCTCTTTTTACAGGAGCGTGTCCCGGCGGCAGCCCTTTACGACCCGGCATCGATGGGTAATCATTATGGATTAACGCCTCCCTCTCCCTGACACAGTCTGCCCAAACCCCTGCATTTTCAAGCTTATAATGCTGGCGCTTACCCTTGGCTCTGCATATTGATGCAAGCGTATTGGTTGACCATGTCTGTAGAGAAAGAGTCTCTTGATCAATCTCTACAAAGTGAAAGAACCCAATACTGCTGGCAGTCAGAACCTCCGCTTCATCAAGAATTTTAGTCATAAGCTCATCAAGAGAACGGTCAAACGCATGATCACTTATTCTTAAGCGTGCCTGCATTATTTTTTCTGCATTTTTCTGTTTTGTTATGTCACGCAGAAAAGTAAAGAGTCTATTATTGTGTGGGAGGTAGTTAACACTTATGTCGAGATTAACCAGCTCTCCGTTCTTGCAGCGATGCCTGCTTTCAAAACGTCTTTTGCCGATCTTTTTAATTTCTTCAATCTGCCTTAAAATAACCTCTCTGTTCTGCTCAAACTCGAGATCTTCAATACTCATGGAAAGAAGTTCATCCCGGCTGTACCCGATAATTTCGCAGTAAGCCTCATTAACATCTATAAAACTGCCATTCAGATCAACAACCCAGAAACCTTCCAGCGTTGTATGTAGAACGGAACGGTAGAATTCTTCGTTTTTTTTCAGCTCTTCCTCTGCCAGTTTGCGGTCGGTAATATCTATGAGCGTCATCCAGCTTTCTCCATCTTTTGACGGCATACTCTGCATATGCAGACAGAACAACCAACCGTCGAGACACTTGCATTAAATTTAACAATTAACCCAATAGTTCTATTTTAAACTCCGCCCCACCATCCACGTTACGGGCGGACAAAACACCACCCATCTTTCTCTCTACAATCATTTTAGCCATATAGAGTCCAATCCCGGATGCGGTGTTACTCTTTCTTGTTGTATAATATGGATCGTAGATTTTCGGGAGAATATCTTCGCTGATTCCGCCACCATTGTCTTTTATGGTTACTACGGCACGCTCCCCCTCCTGGCTGAAACTTACTTTGATACAGGGCTCTTCTGTCTTGTTTTCAACAAGTGCATCTCTCGCATTAAGAAGAATATTTATAAATACCTGCTTTAATTCAGTACGATACCCAATCAATGTTTTAGTGATTGTTTCATCAACGGTAATCTTTATCCCCCTTCTATTAAACGATGGTTCGATAAAAGATATTGAGTTAGATAAAAGTTCACTTATCCTGAAAGAGCTCTCCTCTTCTTCATGACTGAAAAAATCACGAAAATCGTCAATTGTCTCAGACATCTGCTTAATAACCTTCATAGTCTCATTGGTATCTGCCTCCAGCTCTTCTTCTGTCAGTTCGCCGGTTTTAAAAGCTATCTGAATCCCCTGAACGATCAGCCCAATGTTATTAAGAGGCTGCCGCCACTGATGAGCTATGTTGCTTATCATTTCACTCATAGCCATCAGCCGGCTATGCTGAATAAGATAATCATCCTTACTGCGGAGCTCAGAAACCATCTTCTCTATTCTTGACTCCTGCGATGCCACCAGCTCTTTAAGCTCTCTCTGCTGAGCGGCTATAAGCTTTTCGTTCCGTTTTTTCTCAGTAACATCTCTTGCAATGTGAACTGTTGATATAAGCCCGCCCTCATCCCCAATAATGGGGGAGATGATAATTTCAAATATGCCTTTCAGCGAATCAAGCTCCAACTCTACGCTGACCGATTTTCCGCCGTTCTTAAAAGCTGAATGAGGGCAGAAGACAGGCGGTTTACCCATGCCATGCATAACTTCATAACATTTCAGACCTGTCAATCCGGACGCATCCATACCCATACGGTCAGCAAGTGCGCTGTTTGCCATAGTTATTGTATGATCGGCATCAACAATCAGTATCAGATCTGATACTGCGTCAAAAGCATGTTCATATTCGAGTTTTGCCCGTTTAACATCCTCATAAGCCTTTTCTGAAAAGTCGCTCTTTTCTTCAGTCATGCCAGTACCCCCTGCCCGGTAAAACAGAAAATATCAATACTACGAGCGGAGTATACCAATAAGTAAGAACAATTCAAGCAGCCTTATGAATTATTGTCCTGATACATCAAGATGTTACCATCTCTGTTTTTGATCAAATAGATTGAATGTGCAGGATTTTGGCGTCTTATTTGTTAATTACGCAGATAATAAAATAATAGGAGAGAGGAAGCCTTACGCTGAAATCAAAACTCCATAGGCATTGCCTTAATCTGTTTTGCTGTAAATACCGGACCATCTTTGCAGACATAAATGTTGCCGACATTGCATCGACCACATTTTCCAAGTCCGCATTTCATTCTATTTTCAAGCGTTGTGTACACTTGATCGTCACCAAACCCAAGTTTTTCTAAAACCGGCAGTGTAAATTTGATCATAATTGGCGGCCCGCAGACCAGAGCGATTGTATTTTCAGCAACGGGAGCAGCCTCTTCAAGAATAGTCGGAACAAATCCGACTTTGCCATCCCATGCAGGAGAATTTCCACCGGGGTCTACTGTTTTGACAAGCCGAACATCACTCCGCTCCTGCCACTCATTCAGCTCGCGCTTGTAAACAAGATCAGCTTCTGTTCTGGCTCCGTAGACTATTGTTATATCGCCGAATTTATCACGCAGATCCAGGCAGTTCCATATAAGCGTCCTAAGAGGAGGGAGTGCAATCCCCCCTGCGACAAAGACCATATTTTTGCCATAAAAGGATTCTATTGGATAGGAATTACCGTATGGTCCACGAACGCCCATCGTATCCCCCACTTCCAGACGGCGAAGCTCTTCGGTCACCCTGCCGACTGATCTGAAAGAGCACTCAATGTATCCGGCTCTAGTTGGTGATGACGCGATGCAGAATGTCGATTCACCGGCACCAAATGCAGAATATTCAGCAAACTGGCCAGCTCTAAAGGCAAAGGTCTCACTTATATTATCATCCTGAAATTCGAGTCGCAAAGTACGAACATCAGGGGTTTCGTCAATCACTTCCATAACCGTAGTCAGATAAGGAAGATATATGTTTTTGTTTGCGTTATCACACATTTTTATCGAGCCTTTTTATTTCTGATTGATCTCTTCAACAATAGCGGCGATGTCGATTCCTACCGGACAGATTCTGACACATCTGCCGCAGCCGGTGCAGAGCGTCTGCCCGAATTTATCATCATAATACTTGAATTTATGCATAATACGGTTACGGTATCTTTTGGGCTGCAGGTCGCGCGGATTGTGCCCGGAGGCGTGATGGGTAAACTTCCAGAAACCGCACGCATCCCAGTTTTTGCGGCGCTTCCCAGCTTTTTCAGTCCCTTCGTCCACAATATCGAAACAGTGGCAGGCGGGACATACAAAGGCACACGCTCCGCAACCTACGCAACGGGTGGCTATACCGTCCCATAGCTGATCCTCAAAGTGTTCATCCAGCCAGGACTTAACTTTTTTCAGGTCAAACGCTTCAGTTTGAGGGTTTGCTAGTTGAATATAAGCTGCATTTGATTCTTCTGCAAACAGATCAGAGCAGCTGTTTATTAACGCCTCACCCTTTTCAGTAAAGCTTTCGACGTTATATCCGCCCCCCTCAAGTGGAGACAGAAAGAGATCGCTCCCCTTTGTGTCTGAAGGCGAAAGACCGACCGCTGTACAAAAACAGGCATCATCAGCAGTTGTGCAGGC
The DNA here is from genome assembly GCA_028683855.1 of Desulfuromonadaceae bacterium. GTDB lineage: Bacteria > Desulfobacterota > Desulfuromonadia > Geobacterales > Pseudopelobacteraceae > JACRCG01. Next base: position 6,476 of record JAQUHA010000045.1, on the reverse strand, counting down.
AAGACCGACCACGGTGGTCTTTCTGCGGCGCTCCAGAAAAAATTCATCTTTGTAGTCCCACGAGAACACAGCATCCAAAACCGGGATGGCGGCAGCATCGCAAGGTCTAACAGCGAATAGAATAGTTTCGGGGAATCTGGAGGGATCAACATCCGTAAGCTTTACCTGCTGCCCGCTCTTTTCGTACGACATTATCTCTTCACATAAAGGGAAAAAAGCTTCTTTGGCGGATCGACGGGGCAACTGGTCGATTATCATTTCACCGGAATGACCAAGCGGCTCATAAAGAGGCGTTCCGGCAGTCATGCGCGGAGCCACAATACGCCTGCCTTCTGCAATCAACTTGTCAATCAGGGTGTTCAGATTTTGTCGGGAAATATACTTTCGCATCATTATCCTTACTTTATAAAGCTCTGGTCATCTTTATCGGTAAAAGAAGCCAATGGACCTTTATCATTAACCTCAAATCCAGGCTCGTAATCAAACAATTCTTTCAGTTCTTTAGCCATTTTACGGTTAAGCAGGTTTAGTGGTATGTCCATCGGACAAACTCGTTCGCATTCGGCACATCCAGCACATCGACCGGCAAGGTGCATTGCACGAACGATATGCCAGGCTGTGTTTCCAGCAGGACGAGGAGTTGTCTCAACCATTTGCGGCTTATTTCGGTCACATAGGCACTGCTCGCAAAAACAGAATGGGCAGACTTGACGGCACGCATAACATTTGATGCATTTTGAAAACTGCTCTTTCCAATAAGCCCACCGTTCAGCAGGGGTCAAAGCTTCCAGTCTGGCTATCTCTACGGCATACTTCAGATCTGATTTTTGTTGAGGCGGCAACGCAACATCCGGAACAAAATCGCAACCTGTCGGCAAATGTGCATCACATTCAAGGCATTTTGGAGCGATTGTTTCAGTTGCGAGTTCGGTTGCAGGGTGAACCGTTGAAGCCAATACTCCACTGCATGGGACACCGATAAGGTAAAGGTCTTCCCGCTTGAGTTGAGACTCACCGATCAGACCGACTAACGCTTTTAAATCACACCCCTTCAAAACTATGCCGATTTTTCCAGACTTTGGAATCTCCTTCTTCGCCTTTGTCAGATAAACTGCGAGGTTGTTGACGCTTGCCTGAGAAAACATCAGCCTGCCTGCTGATTCAGTATCGCAGGCGATAATCGGCTGAACAGAACCTTTGCGACGCCCTGCCGCATAACCGACAACGGCGATAACCTCCCCTTCTAAAAGTATCCGGAGTGATTCGTCACGAATAAATCTGCTTATATCCGCGTAGATTGAAGTGTCTATTAATTGGGAGTTCATGTAATTCCTATCAGATGGCGTTATACGTTTCTTTCAATTCCGGAGTATTGATAGCACCGGACCACTGCTCTTCCAGAGCCAACTCTTTAAATTCAACCATCGGCCCCATTTCACGGACTCTTTCAGTAAGATCAGTGACCACCTCAACCCATTTTCCACCTTCAGCTGCGGAGACCCATGAAAACTGGAGACGATTAAGATCCACACCGATAAATTCAAGCAGCTTTCTAAATGCCGCAAAACGGCGACGTGCATGAAAATTACCGGCAATATAATGACAGTCACCCGGATGGCAGCCGGATACCAGTACCCCGTCCGCACCCTGCTGAAAGGCTTTCAAAATAAAAACAGGATCTATGCGTCCGGTGCAAGGAAACTTGAGCACCCGCACGTTGGATGGGTACTGCATACGGCTGGTTCCTGCCAGGTCTGCACCGGCGTATGTACACCAGGTACAGACAAAGGCAATAATTTTAGGCTCGAAGTCATACTTTACACTTGAAGGTTTCATTATTGGCGTTTCCGTTCCTCTTCATACTGTTGATAGTTTAGTGGTTCAGGCTTTCCAGCCCGTTCCGACGGCGCACTCTGCAACCGGTCACGCGTCTGCACACCTTCATAAACTGCTCTGGAAAAACTGTAATCCTTTACGCAGCCGCTAAGCGATAGAGATATAAACGACAACAGCAATATATAAATGAATATTGACATTTATAGAGCCTCTATCATGGCAACTATCTGCTCATCGGTATAGCCGTCAAGCTCTACAGATTTCGACGGGCAGGTCGCCTGACAAGTGCCGCAACCTCCACAGACGCCAGGATTTACATAAGCTACAACCTTGATCAGATTGCCCTGACGATCACGAATTTCCTTTTCCTCAACAGCACCATAAGCACAGACCTTTTTACAGGCGAAACAGCCTACGCAGCCAACCTCCCTTACTCTCGCAACAATCGGCTCACGCTCCAGCTTGTCTTTGGAGAAGAGAGTCATAACTTTAGCGGCTGCAGCAGAGGCTTGAGAAACAGTCTCCGGAATATCCTTTGGTCCCTGACAGGCTCCGGCAAGATAGATTCCCGCAGTTGCACATTCAACTGGTCGCAGTTTGGCGTGCGCTTCCGAATAAAAGTGATACTTGTCGTATGATATCCCCAGTTTTTGAGCCAGAAGATCCGCACCCTTTTGTGGCATAACCGCTGTAGCAAGGACAACCATATCGGCTTCGATTTCAACCTGGACGCCAACGGCAATATCGCTCCCCATGACAACAACCTTGTCCCCCTTCTGGTAAAGCCTGGAGACCATGCCACGGATGTATACCGCCTCCTCTTCCTCTATTGATCGACGCCAGAACTCGTCATAGCTCTTCCCCGGAGTTCGGGCATCCATGAAGAATACGTACGCCTGACCGTCATGTACCTTGTGATGATAGAGCATCGTATGTTTGGCGGTGTACATACAGCAGACCTTTGAACAGTACGAAATCCCCTTTTCTCTAGCCCTTGAGCCAATGCACTGTATGAATACAATCTGCTTTGGTTCCATGCCGTCTGACGGTCTCAGTATTTTGCCACCGGTTGGACCTGAAGCACTTGCCAGGCGCTCAAATGTCATGCCGTCTATTACATCAGGAATTTTACCGTGACCAAATTCGCCATACCCTTTGATAGGAGAACCCTTTGGTTTCTCCGCAATTGAATAGAGATCAAAACCGGTTGAGACAACAATCGCACCAACTGCCTCAACAATCAATCGATCCTCCTGCTCAAAATCAACCGCGCCCGGACCGCAGACCTTCTGACAGACACCGCATTTACCGGTTTTAAACCAGGTGCAGTTTTCTCGGTCTATGACCGGTGTATTTGGAACCGCCTGCGGGAACGGAACATAGATGGCGGTTCGTAAGCCGATGTTCTGGTCAAACTTGTTCGGGATTTTTTTTTGGGGGCATTTAGTCATGCATACACCGCATCCGGTGCATTTGTCTTCATTTACCGAGCGTGCTTTTTTCTTGATTGTAACCTGGAAATTACCTATATAACCTTCTACAAGCTCGATCTCCGAAAATGTATGAAGAGTTATTTTGGGGTGGTTCGCGACATCGACCATTTTGGGGGTCATGATGCATTGCGAGCAGTCAAGAGTCGGGAATGTTTCTGAAAGCTGTGCCATATGTCCACCGATAGAAGGCTCTCTCTCCACCAGTATGACTTCATGACCGCAATCTGCGATATCCAGCGCAGCCTGAATCCCCGCAATACCGCCACCTATTACCAGCGCTCTCTTGGTAACCGGCACAGTAATGGCAGGAAGAACCCGGTTTTTCTTGACCCTCTCCACCATCATTCCGACGATATCAATCGCCTTCAGAGTCGCCTCTTCCATATCTTCGTGAACCCATGAACAGTGTTCACGGATGTTCGCCATCTCGCAGAGAAACGGATTTAAACCTCCCGCCTCAACTGCTTTACGGAAGGTTTTTTCGTGCATACGCGGTGAACAGGCTGCAACTACAACGTGTGTGAGTTTATGATCCTGAATGGTTTTCTTAAGCAGATTCTGTCCAGGATCTGAACACATATATTTGTAATCAGTTGAAAAAGCGACTCCAGGCAGCTTGGCTACTTCGGCTGCAACACGCTCAACATCGACTGTTCTGGATATGTTCTCGCCGCAATGGCAGATAAAGACACCTATTCTTGACATACTACATTAACCCCTTTTCCTTCAGTAGCCGCGCCGGACTCACTATCATTGCATCCAGACCGAGCTTATCCGCTGAAAGTCCCGCAGCAATGCCAACCAACTGTGTCAGGTAAAAGACAGGCAGGTTATAGCTCGTGCTGAACACCCCCTCAATCTCTTTCTGGCGGATATCCAGATTGCCGTGGCAAAGCGGGCAGCCAACCATAATGCAGTCAGCTCCAGCCGTTTTAGCAGATTCAAGAATAGCATTAGTCAGCTGGATAACAACGCCCGGACGTGAGAGAGTGAAGTTGGCACCGCAGCACTCAAGTCGGTGAGTCCACGCAACTGTTTCAGCTCCAACTGATTCCATTACCTTCTCCATAATCGTTGGTGCTTCCGTACAGTCGAGGTTGGGAACATCCGTCGGTCTGGTCAGGAGGCAGCCGTAGTAACAGGCAACTTTAAGCCCGGCAAGCGGCTTTTTGACAGAGGCGGCGAGTCGTTCAAGCCCAAGATCCCTTGCCAGTATATCAAGCAGGTGTTTAACTTTTCCATCAAGCTTAACCGGTGCGTCAATAGCTTTTTCCACCTGCTTTCGTTTAACATCATTTTCAAGAAGAACGTGCTGGGTAGTCTTTAAACGCGAAAAACAGGCGGCACAGGCTACAGCCAAATCACCTTCAACCTTTTCAGCCAGTTCCAGATTTTTGGCACAGAGTGACAGAGAGAGAAGTTCATCAACATTATGGGCAGGTGTGGCGCCGCAGCAGAACCAGTCGGGCACTTCCGTCAGACCTATATTCAAGGTTTTAAAGAGTTCTTTTGTAGACTGGTCATATTCGCCGGCTGAAGCGTGCAGGGAGCAGCCGGGATAATAGGAGTAGTTCAGGGAAGTTTTTTCACTCATCAAAGGGCCTCCCCTTTTTTACGCATCTTTTCAATACGGCTAAATATTTTTTCAATTTCAGATAAGTTCTTGTTTTTACTATGGAACATCTTTAGTTTGCCTTTTGCAAGCAACTTGGGACCAAGCATAAGGTCTTTTAGGAACTGACCCGATTTTACGTTAAAAACTGCCGCCAGCCGCATCTCGTATTGGCGTCCGTAAGTACGGATATTTTGCAAAAATAGTTTGTTTGCCAACTGTACGTAGCTCTCTTTGGAGGGACCATGCGCATCCCAGGATAGTTTACGCAAAGCATCCATGATTGAAGCAAGATGAACCTTGTTTGGACAACGTGTGGAGCAGGTCTCGCACGAGGCGCAGTACCAGATTGAGCGTCCTTCAAGGATTCTGCGCCACTGTCCAAGCTGTAACAGTCGCACAACGCGATTTGGCGGATGTTCCATAAAAGTTGCCATAGGGCAACCCGCCGAGCACTTGCCGCACTGGAAACAACGTCTAACAGAAGTGTCTGAAAGAATCTCAACTTTGCGAACAAAGTCTAGATCCATAGTTTCCTGCGAGATAACCATTTTTTTCTTTTTCACGCGGATATCCATTTAGTTAAAATAAAATTTGACTGACATTAACTGCTGGGTCCAGAATTTCGCTAATATCCGGCAGAAGCTAGTATAACATCGTTTATTTGCCATTCTCTACACAAATGATGTAGAAAATGCAAGCCAATAATTCAGAGAATGATATTTTAGGAATAATTAAAAAAATGGTAAAAGAGGTCATACCTTAATGCTGGAGACCAGTTGTTTGACCTTATCCCTGCAAAATAATGAAGCGCCATGAGTGGAAATGGCAAAAATAGCCGGTTTCTGTTTAAGATTTTGCTATTTAATTCCGCTTTTGACTGCTTTTGACTGCTTGACAAGCATGAATATTCCGACAACAATATTTTGCAGTATTTGTGAATTTAATTTGCTTGCAGTAAAATGATTAACTGCGAAATCAAGCTCATTAAAGCCTGAGAGATCAGAAAAACCGGCAGATGTCCTGTATTTTTCAATGAATTCTATCAAGCAGAATCAATCTAACAAGTAGATTGCATAAAGAGGAGTCAAATGAGAAGAAAAGATCCAGGAACAATGGCAGTAATAATAATTACGCTCATATTGTTCGTTGCAGCTGTGTTTTTTAAAGGTATTACTCATGACCTTTTACTTGAGGCAGGGGTATTTCTGGTCTCAGTGAAGCTGATTATGATGGCAAATAAAAATAGTGTTTCATTTGAAGCCATTCAAAAGCAGTTAGATGAAATAAAAGAACAATTAAGAAAGCGGCTAGAATAAATACAAAAAGGCTGCCCTCATTAATTTGAGGGACTGTATCCGATTTGTGTGACAAACATCAGCTTCACCCGAAAATTTTTTACGGCTGGCTAAGGTACTGACGGTTGTCAAGACAGAAAAATGATGAAATTAAGTTTGGTTCAGCCCAGTTGAATGCCCCTTGTTCTTTGAAAGATCAGCTTGTTCAAGTAGTCCGTTGAAGTATACCTCTGCCGG
>JAQUHA010000044.1 GCA_028683855.1 Desulfuromonadaceae bacterium | reverse complement strand
GGAAGTAAAATTTTTCCGCCTGGTGTTTCTAACCCCGCATCAAATAAGGAACCGGGATGTATCCCACACAATTCCTGATCATCCCGCAACCTTTTGGCCATAGTGCCTAGTCAATCACTAACTCACATCCATGTACACACTCTATAATATTTTATTTGGGCAATAAAAATAAATTATGCTATACAGACAATACATAAGGGATATACGTTATGAACAAAAAGTGAGGACGTAATCATGCTCAGACTCATTACATCAGCACAATCGCTGGGAGCCCTTGTCAGGGACGAGCGGAAAAGTCAGGGGCTGACCCAGATCGAGCTGGGGAAAATGACCGGGTTGAACCAGACCACCCTGTCGCTCATCGAAAAGGGAAAACCTTCTGTGCAGCTGCAGACCATTCTGGTTCTGCTGTCTGCATTGAATCTGAACATCCAGATCGGTACCAGGGAACAGTCTGCACCGAACGAGGACAGGTGGTAACATGGCACGCCCCAGATCAAGAATACCCTTGAACATCTCTATCAATGGCGAGAAGGTTGGCAGCCTCTCCTTTTCCGCAACCGGCAGGATGCAGCTGGTCTACGATCCGTCCTGGCTTCACTCGGACAACTGTCGTCCTCTGTCGTTGTCGCTTCCACTCGGACAGCATCCGCTGACCGGGACAGCCGTGGAATACTTTTTCGACAATCTGCTGCCGGATAATGACGCCATTCGCAGAAGAATTCAGGCCCGCTTCGGCGCTGCCAGCGACCGCTGCTTTGATCTTCTGTGGCATATCGGCAGAGACTGTGTCGGGGCGCTGCAACTGCTGCCGGAAACAGAAGAGCCGCACGGTGTCATGGATATTTCCGCAGCACCTCTCACCGATGCGGAAATTGCCGAAACGCTCAGAAACTATCAGACCATGCCGTTGGGGATGCAGAAGGACTCCGATTTCCGGATCTCACTTGCCGGCGCTCAGGAAAAGACCGCTCTGCTGCGGCTTGGCAACCGTTGGTGCCGACCCCACAGTGCTACTCCGACAACCCATATTTTCAAGCTGCCGATCGGACAGACTCCCCGGATTGATCTCTCCGACAGCGTCGAGAACGAATGGCTGTGCCACCGTTTCCTGAAAGAGTATGACATTCCGGTTGCCAATGCGGACATTTGTTTTTTCGATGATGTGAAGACCCTGGTGGTCGAGCGCTTTGACCGTCGCTGGTCCAAGGATGGCACCCGGATCATCCGTCTGCCGATGGAGGATATGTGCCAGGCGCTGGGTGTACCACCGGTGTTCAAGTACGAGGAGGATGGCGGGCCCGGTATCAGGGGAATCATGGATCTGCTGGTCGGATCGGAGACTGCCGCTGCCGACCGGCAGCTGTTCATGAAGACCCAACTGCTCTTCTGGCTGCTCGGGGCGATTGACGGCCACGCCAAAAACTTCAGCATATACCTGCTTCCGCGCGGTGCATACCGTCTGACGCCGCTGTATGATGTCATGTCGGCCTGGCCGTTTGTGGCGAGGAAAGAGCTTCATCAGAAACAGATGAAGATGGCCATGTCAGTTGATGGCAAGAACAAACATTATTTCTGGGGAGAAATCATCAGACGGCATTGGTCGAGCATATCCCGGAAAGCACGTTTCCCGGAGGAAGAGTTTGACAGCATTATCCAGGAACTGGCCGATCCAATGGAAGATGTTATCGCTCGCGTTGCCGCATCTCTTCCAGCCGGTTTCCCGGCAGCAGTAGTTGAACCGGTGGTTAACGGTATGCGGGCCGCCAAAGCGAGACTGGGCAAGCGTGAGAAACTCTCTTGAAAACTGAATCTGGTCAAGGGTGGCAAGCTGCTTAATGCTGCCGTACTCTGCTTTGCCCGCAAGCCTGAGAGGATCCTCCCCAACGCCAGATTACGCTGTGCGGTATTCGGTACGTTGGATACGACAGTGACTCTTGATATGAAGGATTTCTACGGCGATGTTTTTGCTCTGATCAGTAAGGCCGAAGAATATGTTCTAGAGCACATTAACATCGGTATGCGGCTGGATGGATTGTTGCGAGTGGATGTCCCTGAAATTGACCGTGAAGCGTTTCGTGAAGCGATTATCAATGCTTTCTGTCACCGGGATTACTGTGAGTATGATTCCGTCAATATTGCAATATTCAAGGATCGTATCGAAATCAGAAGCCCGGGTACTCTGTATGGCGGGCTTACTATCGACAGCATCAGAAAGAAAATGGTTTCAGCCCGGCGTAACGAGTTGCTGGCAGAAATGTTCCAGCGCAGTCACCGTATTGAAAAATGGGGGCGTGGAATCAAAATGATTCTGGAGCGGGAACCTGCCACTGAGTTTGAGGAAATAGGAACCGTACAGTTTATTGTCACGTTCAAACGGAAAACCGGCAAATTGAGTGCCGGCGTTTTTCAGGGAACCGGTACCCATAAAAGTTCACAGAAAAGTTCACATAAAATCCTCGATATGATAGTCTCCAATCCGCATATCACCATCAGGGAGATGGCAGATGTTCTGAGGATCACGGATCGGGCGATTAAAAAAAATATCGAAAGTTTAAAGAAGGAAGGCCTACTTAAGCGTGTCGGTCCGGATAAAGGCGGATCCTGGGAGGTTGTAAGTAATCCCGCATGACTGATCATCTCGACAAGGAAACGCGGTCATGGAATATGAGCCGGATCCGTGGCAAAGACACGAAGCCGGAAATCGCTGTCAGGAAGATGCTGCATGCCGCAGGTTTCCGGTTTCGACTCCATGTGAAGGAATACGTTATCAAAACGGGTAGAGGTATAATGGAGAGGTGCAAGTGGAACCTGTAAAACCGGAAAATTTTGAAGCTGCTTTTTCCGAGGTGCTTAACTTCATTGAATCAGCTCGGCAGCGTGTAAATAAGGCTGTCAATACGAACCTGATCGATCTCTACTGGCAGGTTGGCGAGTATATAAGTCGCCGCATTGCTGAAGACGGATGGGGTAAAGGGACAGTGTCGGCGCTTGCGACCTTTATTGCCAGGCATAATCCGGGTCAGCGGGGTTTTTCTCCACAGAACCTGTGGCGGATGCGCCAGTTTTTTGAGGCGTACCGTGATTCGACAGAACTCTCGTCACTGTTGAGAGAACTTCCATGGTCCTCAAATCTGCACATTCTGACAAAAACCAAACGTCAGGAGGAACGTGATTTCTATCTTCGCATGGCAACCCGCAATGGGTGGCAGGTAAGGGAAGTTGCACGTCAGATAGACAATGCACTGTTTGAGCGTGTCGTGCTTAATCCGCCAAAACTCTCAACAGCGTTGAGAGTTTTGCATCCCACTGCTGGCGAGGTGTTCAAAGATGCCTATTTTTTCGAGTTTCTCGGGCTGCAGGTTCCACACTCGGAAAGCGATCTCCATGGTGGCTTGGTGCGGAATTTGGGGCGATTTATCACCGAACTGGGGCGCGATTTCTGTTTTGTCGGCTCGGAATACCCGCTGCAGGTAGGCGGAAAGGACTTTGCGCTCGACCTTCTCTTTTTTCATCGCGGGCTTAACTGTCTGGTTGCGATTGAGTTGAAAGTGGGCGAGTTTCAGCCCGAACATCTCGGCAAGCTGGAGTTCTATCTGGAAGCGTTGGATCGTGATGTGAAAAAATCGCATGAAAACCCCGCAATCGGAGTGCTGCTCTGCGCCACCAAAGACAGCGAAGTGGTGGAATATGCACTCAGTCGTTCTCTTTCCCCCGCGCTTGTAGCAGAATACCAGACCCGGCTGCCGGACAAGCAATTGTTGCTGGACAAACTGCATGAGTTTTATGAACTGCTTTCTTCGGCGGAAGCGCTGGCGGATGTGTGAAACTGCATGACTGATCGTCTCGATAAAGCCAAGAGATCGTGGAATATGAGCCGGATTCGTGGTAAGGATACGAAGCCGGAAATCGCGGTCAGGAAGATGCTGCATGCGGCAGGTTTCCGTTTTCGGTTGCATATGAACTGACAAATATCACCGGCGAATAATACCTCTTGCTAGCAGGGATCATTTATGACAGTATGTCAAAAAAACACCCAGAATGAGGCGTTATGGAACGGGAACCTGAATGGATTGTCAAAAATGCTGTAGCTGCACTTGGTTATGACAAGGTAGCCGAACAACTTGGCAAGAACGCCAGAACCGTCCGGCGCTGGATTGCTGGACAAACAAAGGCATCAAAAAGCGATCTGATGGTGCTTGAGCAACTCTGCTTCCATCTTTACAAATCCCCTCCCAAAAACACTGAATTCTCTTTTATTGATCTGTTCGCCGGAATTGGTGGGCTCCGCCAGGGTTTTGAGGAAAATGGCGGCCATTGCACCTTCACTTGTGAATGGGATGAATATTCACAAAAGACCTACCGCGCCAACTTTGATGTTGAGCATGAACTGGCTGGTGACATTAACGATATTGTCGGAGATATCAGAAAGCATATTCCAATCACTCCGGATGTTTTGTTGGCTGGTTTTCCCTGCCAGCCTTTTTCAATTGCCGGGGTAAGCAAGAAGAATTCGCTTGGCCGCCCGCATGGTTTTGCGTGCAAGGAGCAAGGCAACCTGTTCTTTCACATTGCTTCCATTCTTGAAGAACTTCGCCCGCCGGCTTTTCTGCTTGAGAACGTAAAAAACCTTGAGCGCCACGATAAAGGGAATACCTTTCGGGTTATTATGGACGTCCTCGAAAAAGACCTGAATTACAAGGTTCAGTACAAGGTAATTGATGCCAAGGGCTTTGTTCCGCAGCACCGGGAACGAATCTTCATTGTTGGTTTTGACGGCAACACCGGTTTTTCATGGGACGATTTACAGCATCCAGGCCCGAAAGCAAAGACATTGAAAGACATTCTTCTCCCAGACAAAGAGGTAGATGATAAGTATATTTTGACTGATAATCTTTGGCGTTATCTGCAAAATTATGCCGCAAAACACAAGGCTGCCGGGAACGGTTTCGGATTCGGGCTTGTTACAAAAGAAGGCACTGCGCGCACACTATCGGCTCGGTATTACAAGGATGGCAGCGAGATTCTTATTGATCGCGGCAAAAGCAAGAATCCACGGCGACTGACGCCACGCGAGTGTGCTCGTTTGATGGGGTTTGATCATGAAGAAAAAGAATTTACGATACCAGTATCTGATACCCGTGCTTACAAACAGTTTGGAAATGCTGTGGTAGTGCCGGTTGTCAGGGAAATTGCGCGAATCATGAAGCCACACATACTTGACTTGACTAAAAGGAGAAGCTCTTTATGTACACAACAATACTCAGCTCAACAGGCAATCCAGACCATGGACAATATGTCTCTCCAAGTCGAAAACAAACGGCCATTGTATGCAGCCTAGATGCTGCGTCAACTGCGTGTCAGGAGTACATTAAAGAATGGAATCTTGGTAGTGGAAACTGGTGCGGTGAAGCCGGAAAAGTTTTTCATGCAGGAGAGTTGGTGGCAACAATTTCGTACAATGGCAGAATTTTACCCGTCTGATGACAGATGTAGTAACACCAGAAACAAGAAGCCGGATGATGTCCGGTATACGCGGCAAAAACACCAAGCCTGAACTTCTTATCCGCAAGCTTCTGCATGGTAAGGGGTTTCGTTATCGGCTACATGGTAGCAAACTTCCCGGAAAACCCGATATAGTTTTGCCACGTTACCGTGCCGTCATCCTGATACATGGTTGCTTCTGGCATGGCCATGATTGCCACCTTTTCAGATGGCCTTCAAGTAACGAATCTTTCTGGAAAGAAAAGCTCACGAAGAACAAGACTGTAGATGAACGATCATATCAGCAGTTACAGGCGGCTGGTTGGCGAGCTCTCACTATTTGGGAATGTGCACTGAAGGGAAAACAAAGGCAACCGATTGAACAAATTGCAGATGATATTTTTACTTGGCTGAATACAAGCACTGGTAATGCTGAAATCAGAGGAGCAGAACATGCAACTATCAGTTCTTAAAATGATGATGCGCGATAAAGGTTGCCGAACCATTTATATCAAAAGACTGGCAGCAAATGATAACCGGAAACAACAAGTATATTTTGGTGGTAACTTTACCGCTATAAACCTGATTCCTTTCAAAGCTATAACTACTGACCCAACCAAACCACATATTTTCAAAGCCCCGCTCGATTTTTACTGGCTTACTGATAACAGTGAAATCTGTCTCGCCCCAAACGCACAACTGATCCTTTACCCTCAATATCCAGAAGTTCGTTTTTCCGGCTTTCTTCAAGGTTGTGACAAAGCTCCGTCCCAGCTTATGGATGAGAGATTAAGGCTTGCTGGACGTATACTATTCATGGGTGTGTGTCCTGACGGTAAAGTAATTGGTTATTTGTGTCATCCCGATAGTGATCTTGCACATGAAGTTGTTGCAATACAGGAAGGGTTAGTTAGTACAGGGGTTTTCAAAGAAATATGTGTTGCTGAGTTAATAACCAATCGTGAAGATCAGCTCCTTGATCAATTAAAACGAATACAATCTTTGGGATGGATACGCTCTAAGCGACTTAACGCAAATGGTGATTTTGTAGCATGTGAAGCACCTCAATGCGGAGGCTACACGCTTGAAGCTGAATTGGGCATCATCCCCAATGGCAAAGCGGAGCCTGATTATCTTGGCTATGAGGTCAAACAATACACCGTTGCCAACCTCAACCGAATCACATCAGGCACTTTAACACTCATGACACCACAGCCTACCGGCGGTTATTACAAAACTTCCGGCGTCGAGGATTTTGTCAGAAAGTTTGGCTACCCGGATATGACTGGCAAAGCCGATCGCGAAGACAGGTTGAATTTCGGAGGACCATTTCGTATCAACAGCTTTCACGAAAGAACCGGCCTGACTCTGGTTCTAAATGGTTTTGATACTGTTTCCTGCAAGATTACAGACACAGGCGGCGGTATTACCTTGATGTCTAAAAGCGGCGTTGATGCCGCAACCTGGCACTTTTCCGAGATCATGCTCCACTGGAACAAAAAACATGCACAGGCGGTTTACATTCCGAGCAATTGTGAGAAAGACCCTGAATTATCCTATCGCTATGGCCATCTGATTCGTATTGGCTACGGCACGGATTTTAATCTCTGTCTGAAAGCATTGGCACTTAACAAGGTTTACTATGATCCCGGCATAAAACTGGAAAATGCTTCAACAAAACCGAAAGTCAAACATAGAAGTCAGTTCCGTATAAAATCAGCTGACATCGAATTGCTTTATCACAAAATGAAAACTGTTGATTTGACGGGCTGAAGATTCGTCTGGCCCATGAGCCGCCGTTTTCTGTTACGAACAAGCCTGACGCCAGAGGCATCTACTCATGGACTACACCTCAGAAACCGGACATTCTTCTTGAAGCTTCTTTTCCTGGCAACAGCAGGATCCGATGGATCTTTGACGCAAAATACCGGATAGCCTCTGAAGACGGAAACGATGACCTGATTCCCGATGATGCAATCAATCAGATGCACCGTTACCGCGACGCACTGATACATCTGTCCGCCGGAGATGACGGAATTACTGAAAAAAGCCGTCCGATTGTGGGAGCATTTGTACTCTATCCGGGATGGTTTGATGAAGAGGCTGGTACAAACCCGTATGCTGCCGCAGTTGAGTCTGTCGGCATCGGCGGGTTCCCGCTTCTGCCGGGTCGTGACAACCTTTGGCTGAAGGCATTTCTGAAAGAGAAGTTCGGAGATACTGTAAGAACATCAGCGCTTGATGCTGACGAACATCGGCTGCATGAGTCAGTCAGAATTCCGCCGACCGGCCTGAAGCTTGAACAGTACAGCGACCTGACGCTGGCCGCCTCGCTCGGCAGCATAGCCGGCAGAGACAGGGGTTATGTCAACCGTTTTCTGGAAGGTACTGCCGGCTGGTATCACTTGCCGGTCAGCACTCAGGAAAACAGAAAAATCCCTAGGTCAGTCATGCGGGAAGTACGATACTGTGCGATTTCAGTCCATCAGCCCGGCGCGCATGACCGGCTGATTGAATACCTTTATGACGTAAAATTGGTCAGGCTGGTGAAACGTTGTGAGCTGACGGTCGAACAGGCCGGAAGCCTGGAACCGGGAAATGATAATGAGTACTGGCTGTTTGAACTCGGGCCGGCTCGACAGCTCTCCAGTCCTATACAAATCGGAGGTGTCCGCCCGTTCCGCTTCCGCCTGACTTCTTCAAGCGGGATGCTGGCCGGGAAACCCTGGCAGGAACTGGAGGAGCGATACCCGGGTGTAACGGGCAAGGCAGCAACACGTGCGTCGGGAGGATCTGCGATATTATGAGCAACCATATTCAGGCCAAAGGTGCAACGCCGGATTCCGCCCAAGGAGTGATGAGTTTTGATGCACATATCATCCTGACAAATCGAGAACTGACATGACCATGACCCGCAAGAGAGTATTCATCAGCAGCGTTCAGATAGAGTTTGCCCAGGTTCGCCGGGATCTGAAGGCATTTCTCCTGGGAGATGCCGTGTTACATCGTTTTGTTTCGGATGTTTTTCTTTTCGAAGAGCTTTCGGCACGGGACCGGCAATGGCGGGATCAACCACTGACATGAGACTTAAACATGAAAATTGCCAGCGGATAAGCAAATGAGAGAGTATCTATGACTGATGAGTTGAAGATTGTTATTATAGCCGGGCCGAATGGCGCAGGCAAAACTACCTTTGCCCGTGAATTTCTCCCCAACGAGGGTAATTGTCCAACATTTATCAATGCCGATCTTATTGCTGCCGGTATTTCCCCATTTGCCCCGGAATCGGTGTCGATACGTGCAGGGCGTTTGATGCTGGATGAGATTGATGACCGGGTACGAAATTGCAAGAGTTTTGCTTTTGAAACTACGTTGAGCGGTCGTTCATACCTCCACAAAATCCGGCAATGGCAGGAGCTTGGTTATCACGTAAAGCTATTGTTTCTGAGTCTGCCGAATGCTGATGTTGCGATAGCAAGGGTTGCTGCCCGCGTCTCGCAAGGCGGCCACAATATTCCAGAAAATATTATTCGCCGAAGATTTGATTCCGGTCTGAAAAACTTTGACACGATGTATAAGCAGCAAGTTGATGCCTGGATGTTGTATGATAATTCTGAAAGCAAGCCGAGGATACTTGCGTGGGGAGAAAAACAATGAAGAACGAAAAACTGCCCAAAGATCCTGATCTGTTGGGTTCTGTTCAGGCAATGAAGCGCTCAGCTGCAAATGCTCTGAAACTGGCTCGTAAGACACATACGCCTTGCTACGTGGTAAAGGATGGCAAGATAGTGAATGTTGCTGAACGACAAAAAATCAGCAGGACGGAAAAGATAGTTTCCAAGTAATAGTAAGCTGGACATAAACTGGACAAACAAGACATAAAGATGCGGATGGTTAAGCCGACATAAAACCCGACATAAACCCTCCATTGGGTATCAAAGGTAGAATCATGAAAACAGGCAGAAATGATCCCTGCCCCTGCGGCAGCGGGCTCAAATACAAGAAATGCTGCGCCGACAAACATGACGCAAGTGAACACCAGCGCATCATGGGGCCGGTCATGGACGAACTGAAGGAATTACTCAAGGGCAAGAACTTCGGTTCACTGGATGAGGCCAACACCTTTCTGCGTCAGCACAACCAGCAACGTAATCAAGCACCCAGCGACGATTTCCACGGCCTGTCTCCCGAACAGATGCACCGGTTTCTGTATTTTCCGTTTGATACAACGAGCCTGATCGTTTTCCCGTCCAGCCTCGACAACTTTCTGCAAGCCCCGATTTTGTCACTGTTCAACCTGTTGGCAGCCGCTATCGGAGATGACGGCTTGAAGGCGACCGCCACCGGCAACCTGCCACGAAACTTTTGCCGGGAATCGGCAGGGACATTTCTGGGTGAAGAGGAATATAAACGGTGGTCACGGTTTGGTGAGCTGAGATCAGAGCCGGAATTCATGGAAATGCACACCACCAGGCTGGTTGCCGAACTGGCCGGTTTGATCAGGAAATACAAGGGGAAATTTATTCTCAGCAGGGAGTGCCGGAAACTGCTGGCGGAACAGGGGCAGTCCGGTATCTACCCGAGGTTGTTCCGGGCCTTTGTCAGGGAATACAACTGGGCCTATGACGATCACCTGGGAGAAATTCCGTTCATCCAACAGTCGTTTCTGTTCACCCTCTATCTGCTTACCAGGTACGGCGGTGAATGGCGGAGCAGTATCTTCTATGAAGACAACTTCCTGCAAGCCTTTCCCAACCTGATCCCGCAGGTACAGCCGGTCGGCAACTGCTATTCGCCGGAGCAAGTGGTGCGGCTCAGTTATTCGGCCCGCTGTCTGGAACGATTTGCGCTGTTCTTCGGGCTGGTGGAGATTGAACGCAGCGGCAATGACCGCTATTCAGAAGAGTTCAGGGTGAGGAAATTGCCGCTTCTGGATCAGGTCGTCCAGTTTCATCTCTGAGGTCATTATGGTAAATAAGAAAAAAACCGGTGATCCGCTGGTTGAGCTGCTGAAGGCGGCCAATCCCGAGGCGCTGATCACATTGATTGCATCCGAAACGATAAATTTTAGGCACTGCGCACCTCCTGAAGCAATATTGCCATCCTATAGTGCCAGAATACCGAACTACCTACCCGATGTATATTCGGTTGTTGTAACTGAATCACTCTATTGAATCCAACATCATAAGCACCCGGCTTTTGAAAGCACTATTCAGATAAAGCGTACTGTCATCAAAAACATGATTTATGAGCTGGCTGAGCTGAACTTTGTCGATAAGCCGCAAAGACCTTGCCCTGAATAGCAATCCTATGGTGCCGACGACGGTTCTCTCTGATGATTCTATCGCCTTACGCAGGGCAAGATCATCTGTAACAGCAACAGCTTCGATGTGAATCTTAAGAAGCATCACTACAGCAAGATCAGCCAGGTGCAGCCGGAAGTTTGAAAAAGCATCCTTGGTTGCAAAAAGATCAGGCTCTGATATCGGATGAATGTTGATATTTTCTGAATACTGCTGAATGAAGCTGAGGATGGGCGTATTAGTTATTTCCCGAACTACTTGTTCAGGGATTTGAATGGACGCAAAAACAGAAGTGATTATTTTTAGCTGATCTATCTCATGCAGGTGAATAAGTGGGCCGGTATCACCGCATCATACATTGCCCATGCCCCAGCGGATGTCCTTTTCGGGAGAGCTGGTTCTGATGCTCTTCCGTATTATTGTTTGGTCTAAGAAATTGAAAACGTTTTCGCTGCAGCCTGCAGAAAAGCTAAAACCAGCCAGGACTCCCCCTCAGTCAGGCAAAACCATCTGTTTCTGAAGGCGTTTATAGTAAAAATTCTGACCATACAAAACAGCAGCAGGATTATGACCGGTGACGCGATCCTTAACAACAAGAGTTGTTACAGGAGCTTTTGAATGTCTGTTGAATAACATATCGTGTCCGACACAGAGCCCGACGATTATATTCATATCGGTTCCCATGCGATTGCATATTTCAGCCTGAGCGATCGGATTGCAGGATGGTTCAAAAGTCCCGGGTCTTACCTTGTCCGATTCCGAAAGTCCCAACTCCAGTTTGTCAATACTACCCGCTTTGCAGCAGACGCTGACCGGCTCAAAACCCTGTGCGGTCAGAATTTTTGACAACCGGTCGGACTCTTCAAGAAGACCGATGCAGGTTGCCATTCCTATTTTTTTGTAACCCATAAGTTTTGCGAAGGCGATAGTATCCTCAACCCGGGTCCATCTTGCATTTACTGCATCACTTCCCGGAACCGGCTGATAACATAGTCCCTCAACCTTTGCCGCTACGAATGCAATTTTTGCGTCCTCTGTCTCTGCACGATATTCGTCGAAGGACTCTTTTACAACCTCTTCATATAGCTCTGAGGGGCAGTTCCCTGGTTTTGGCGGTGCCTTAGAAGGGTCGCCGCTCCAGCAGTTTGTTGTTCCACGGTTCTGCCACACAGTGCTGCATTTTGAACAGGTTACCGATTCGCTGTCTGCCATTTTTCACCTCTTTCAGATTATGCTGTCATTGTGTTGAAAAGAAGGTCAACTTCGTTGCTGATCGATGCGTACTCCTCATCCAGCGCAGAGAGAAAACTTTCCAGAGTCGAAGGGAGTTTGTCTGAAGCAAGCTGTTTGAAAATTTTCCAGGCATTTTCCTCTGACTGTCCGGGAATACTTGCCTGAGCTACACTGTCTGCGTTGCCGTGTGAAAGGCAGTAAAAATCAGCGAGTGCGACAATTGAGGTAAGGAGCGGATCTTCCGCAGCCATTTCAGAGGTGTGATGATAGGAAATAACATCACAATATACCGATGGGAAATTCCAGCGCTGCGCTAGACAGAGCCCTACTTCGCAGTGAGTCGTACCAAAAAATTCGTATTCGGCTTCGTAGGTCGTATAGCTGGTATTCCTTATATTTTTGAGCATTTCCCCATATTCGTTCTTACAGTAATGCCCAAGAAAAACCTTCCCAATGTCGTGAAGTATCCCTACCAGATAGGCTTTTTCAACGTCGTAAAAACCGACCTGACGGGCTATTCTGCGGGAAATCGCGCCGACGCTGAAGGAGTGCATCCAGAACATCTTCATATCAAAGGGCTGTTCCCTGTGTTTGAAACCGTCCACAAAGTAGCTGGTCAATATCATTTCACGAACGCTTTTGAATCCAAGAAACAGCAGTGCACGCTTCACGGATTCTATAGCATTGCTGGTGCGGTACAATGGGGAGTTTACAACCCTTATGACTCTTGCAGCCAATACCTGATCGGAAAGAATCAAGTCGGCAATATCGTCAGGATTCGCGTCCTGATTGTCGAGCATCGAGACTACTTTAGAGACAATGGCGGGTATGGTAGGAAGATCGCTTATATCCTTGAACAGCCTGCGGGCTTTTATCATCATTGAAACTTTTTCCACGAATTAGTCCCTTTTCTTAGTGCGTTTCTTCCAGAAGGCTAAGGAATTCCTCCTCGCCAAGAACGGTTATACCGAGATCCCTCGCTTTGTCCAGTTTACTGCCTGACTCTTCTCCGGCAACCAGATAATCCGTTTTTCGGGAGATTGAACTTACCACATTTCCACCTTTATCCTCTACCATTTTTCTGGCTGCATCACGACCGAAATGCATCAATGTTCCGGTAAAAACAAAGTTCTTACCGCTCAACCTCCCGCCAACAGTTTTGGCAACTACAGACGGCTTGACGCCCAGTTGCAGCAATCGGCTAATTACAGCGAGATTTACCGGATTGTGGAAAAATGTAAAAATGCTCGTCGCGACGGTGCTCCCTATATCACGAATTGAAGCAAATTCCTCAATAGTTGCTCTCTCAAGATTATCAATGCTGCCGAAAGCCTGCGCCAGGCTCTTTGCGGTGCGCTCTCCGACATGGCGAATGCCTAGGGCAAAAATAAACCTGTCGAGAGTACATCTTTTACTCCTCTCTAACGCAGCCAGAAGATTGGAAGCCAATTTGTCTCCCATCCGCTCAAAACGCATGAAATCTTCTTTTGTCAGGCTATAAAGATCTGCAACGGTATGAATCAGGCTAAGATTGAGAAGCTGTTCAACAACTCTCTCCCCTAATCCTTCAATGTCCATAGCACCTCTTGAAGCAAAATGTTTTACAGACTCGAGTATCTGAGACGGGCAGGAGATTCCGATACATCGATATGCAACTTCATCGGCAATCTGAACGACAGCTGAACCGCACTCCGGGCATATTTTAGGCACCGGGACAATCATTTCCGAACCATCACGATGCTCAGTAAGAACTCTTACAACAGCCGGTATGACATCCCCGGCTCTTTCAATAACGACAGTATCACCGACACGTATATCCTTGCTGATGACTTCATCCCAGTTGTGGAGAGTTGCCTTTGAAACTGTAACGCCAGAGATGTCCACCGGCTTAAGTACCGCAACCGGGGTTATAACTCCGGTGCGCCCTACAGAGAGGAGAATGTTTTCAAGCCTGGTTTCAGCCTGACGAGGCGGAAATTTACAAGCAACAGCCCACAATGGGGATCTGCTCTTCTCACCCAGTTCCCGTTGGAGTTGAAACGAATCTACTTTTACTACCGTTCCATCAATCTCGTAAGGGAGCGATTCGCGCTGCTGCTGCATTTCATAATAGTAATCAACTGCACCGTCAATACTGTCAACGCGGCGTCTCAAAGGGTTTACAGGGATTCCCCACTCCCCGGCTTTTTTTAAAAAATCCTCCTGTGAGGGAAAATCAGCCCCTTCAATTCGTCCGGGGGCATAACAGTAAAATGACAGAGGGCGGCGAGCGGTTATTCTTGAATCCAGTTGCCGCAATGATCCGGCTGCAGCATTACGTGGATTCGCAAATGGGGTCTCTCCGTTCTCCTCCTTCTCTGCATTTATTTTTTGAAAAGATGAGATGGAGAGATATACTTCTCCGCGCACATCCAGTAGCAAAGGGTGATTCTCTCCGTTAAGCCTGAGTGGCAGATTACGGATAGTGCGGATATTCTTTGTAACGTCTTCACCGGTAATACCGTCGCCTCTGGTTGATGCTACTCTTAAAATACCATTTTCATAAGTTAGTTCAACGGCAAGACCATCCATTTTAGGTTCGCACATATATGCAACCTGTTCGTTTTCCGCCAGTCCAAGCTCTCTCTTGATGCGGTTGTCCAGTTTTGCTCTTATCTCTTCGCCAGAGGTCGCATTGTCAAGTGAAAGCATCGGGATCTGACGGGTTACCCCACTGAATCTTCCGTCCGGCGCAGATCCGACCCTCTGGGTCGGCGATGCTGCATTAAAAAGTGAGGGGTGAAGCTCTTCAAGTCTTATAAGTTCACGGAAGAGTTCGTCGTATTCGGCATCACTTATCTCAGGAGCTTCATGCTGATAGTAGAGTCTGTTGTGATGATTCAATAATTCGGTAAGCTCTTTAACCCTTTTTTCGGCTACTGCATGGTCGTTTCTATTCTCAAGAAGTGACAGCTGCATCTGGACTCCTCACGGATTGTTTGACTTAACGGCTGGGTACTATATTATGCGAAACATTTGAACGCAACGGAGTTTATCTGATTATATGGAAAAATCTCAACTTGATACGCTTATCTTATGGTTTGACAAATATGTTGAACCTTTTCTCGAAACTGATGATGAGGGTAAAAAAAATATACAACTTAAAATAGAGCATACGCGCAAAGTGTGTGATGTTATGGAGCTTCTTTCTTCTGGTGAAAAACTGTCAGAAAACCAGTCGTTTATAGCGTATGCAGTCGCACTTTTTCACGACCTCGGACGTTTTCAGCAGTACAAACGCTGGCGCACCTTTCTTGATAGAGACTCTGACAACCACGCGCGTCTTGCCGTTGATATTATGCATGAAGAGAATGTTCTCTCAGAAATAGACCAAACCGAGCAGCTTCTGATTGAGGAGGCTGTCAGGTTTCATAATTTGCTGACCCCGCCCGCAGTTATAAGATCCAATACCCGGCTTTATATAAATCTGATCAGGGATGCTGATAAGCTCGATATATGGCGTGTGTTTTCCGAACTTCTCGAGATGCCGCCGGAAGAGAGGGCATCTGCTGCAACACTTGGGCTTCCGGATCTTCCTGATGCAGCTTCTGATGAGTGCATAAAGGCTCTTGATTCCGGTTCTATCGTTCGCCTTGATACTATAAAATGTGTTAACGATTTTAAACTGCTACAGATTTCATGGAGTTATGATCTTACATACACAACTTCGCGCAAACTTCTAAGGGAGCGGAGCTATATAGAGAGGCTGGCAAGGGCGCTTCCAGAACGAGCGGATATTCGCAGAGCTGTTGCAAAGGCTATCAATTCGCTTTCAACTTGACATATCTCCAACAGATTAACACAATGCCACCATTTAACGGTAAAAGGAGATGATATGAAAGAAACAAAAAGCTCGTTGACCGCTCCATGCAGTGATTTATACTTGTAACTGCCTGGAGTAGATAGGCTATAGGCTGGATGATTGTGTGGGGCTTTGACCCTGAAAAGG
>JAQUHA010000043.1 GCA_028683855.1 Desulfuromonadaceae bacterium | reverse complement strand
GCTTTCTATCATAAACAATTTAACAATGTCAAAATAAAAATACAGCAAATCTAAAATAAATCCTAACCACCTAAAATCACACAAAATAAATACGCAACCAATAATACAAATTCAAAACACTAACGAATACCACCAAATGACCTGTACGTATTAACCTGATTAACCAGTTTGGTGAGCCGTATCCCGATCAGCTCCTGCTTCGCGCTGAACAGGGAGCGCTGGGAATCAAGAACACTAAGGTAACTGGCTACACCTTTATCGAATCGCGCCTGAGATAAAAGTAATGTTTCTGAAGTTGAGGCGACTAGAGCCTGTTGAGCAGCCAGCAGTTCATCAGTTGTCGCTGCCTGTACTAAGACATCTGAGACCTCTTTGAATGCGCTCTGAATACTCTTTTCATACTGCGCTACTGCAATATCACGATCTATTTCTGCAACTTTAAGATTCGCGCTGTTTGTTCCGGCATCAAATATTGGAACTGATATTTTAGGGATGATGCTCCAGGCGAAAGCTCCGCTTTTAAATAGCTCCGAAAGCTGGTCGCTCCCCAACCCTACTGATGACACCAGAGTTATACTTGGGAAAAATGCTGCACGAGCAGCCCCTATATTTGCATTCAGAGCTTTCAAACGGCTCTCTGACTCCAGAATATCCGGTCGATTTAGAAGTATTTCCGACCCCTGACCGGGCATTACTATGTCCAGTGAGTCTAGAGATTCAGAAAAACCTTCCGGCAACAGCTCTGTCGGGAGCTGTGAACCTGCGAGGAGGTTAAGGGCATTCTTATCTTGTCCAACCAAAGTTGCAAATCTGGCGATGTTTACGCGCGCTGCATTAACAGTACTCTCAGCCTGATTTAATGCCAATGCATCCGACATCCCCGCATCGAAAAGACTTTTTGTGAGAGTGTACGATTTTCCCTGATTTGCGAGAGTCTCTTTTGAGAGCTTCAATCGTTCACTATCAGCCGCGAGCGAAAGATATGCATGGGCAACCTGAGAGACAATAGTTATCTGAGTAGCCCGCCGCGCGTACTCTGAGGCAAGAAACTCTTCAAGAGCCTGATCTTTCAGACTACTGACCCGCCCGAAGAGGTCCAGCTCATACGAGCTCATTCCAAGTCCGATGCTGTACTGCTCGGTTGTCATTGACTTACCTGAGGCGGAGAGCGTTTCCGGTACTCTCTGAAAGCCTGCCGCTGCCGTTGCGTCAAGCTTCGGCAGCAGATCAGAATCACGAATCTGGTATAGCGCTTTGAAGCGTTCGATATTCAGGATAGCAACTTTCAGATCACGATTATTCTCAATTGCGAGCGAAATGACCTTTTGCAGTTTTTCATCCCCGAAATATTCCCTCCACGCGACATCTGAGATCAGATTTATCGGTTTAGCATCACTTTCCGGCGCAACCGACTGAGAAGTTTCAGTCCCGTTAACTGTTGCAGGAACAGGTAAAGCGGGTTGAACATATTTTGGAGCCATGCTCGCACAACCGTTTAAAGTTAAGGCAGCAAAAAGTGTTATGTATATTTCGACTTTTTTCATATCAATGAACCTCCGAAACTTGTTTTGCCGCATTCACACGGGGTTCTTTAGTTTTCTTTGCAAATATGCGCGATATCAGCACAAAGAAAAACGGGATAAATATCAAATCTATGAATGTGGCAGAGAGGAGGCCGCCAGTAACCGCAGTGCCAATAGCGTTCTGGGCTGAAGCCCCCGCTCCTTTGGTAAGCGCCAGCGGCAGTGTCCCGAAGAAGAAGGCAAGTGATGTCATTATAACAGGTCGAAGCCTGATTTTGACCGCTGCCAATGTCGCCTCTACCAGTTCATGCCCCTGATGCATCTGCTCCTTGATGAACTGAATGATCAGAATGGCGTTCTTTGTGGAAAGACCTATTGTCGTTAGGAGCCCTATCTGCAGATATACGTCATTAGGGAGCATCCTGAATTTGACAGCAGCCACCGCTCCGACAAGACCAAGCGGCAGCATCAGTAGATTGACAAAGGGGATAGTCCAGCTCTCGTATAAGGCTGCTACAGCAAGAAAGACTACAAGGAGTGAAATGGCGTAAAGCATTGGGGCCTGAGCACCGGCATGCTGCTCCTCATAGGAAAGTCCGGTCCATTCGAAACCGATCCCTGCGGGGAGTTTAGCAGCCATGCTCTCCATTTCTGCCATAGCTTCACCGGTACTTATACCCGGAGCAGCCTGCCCCTGGATCTCAGTAGAAGGAATGCCGTTATATCTCTCCAGACGGGGAGAGCCGTACTGCCAGCGCGGGGTTGCAAATGCGGAAAATGGTACCATCTGACCGTTTTTGCTGCTGACATACCAACTGTTGATGTCTTCCGGCAGCATTCGAAATTTGGGGTCGGACTGGAGGTAAACCTTCTTCACACGACCATTCTGTATAAAGTCGTTAACGTAGGAACTTCCCCAGGCTGTCGAAAGCACGCTGTTGATGTCGGCAAGAGATAAACCAAGAGCACCGGCACGCACATCATCAATGTCGAGTTTAAATTGTGGAGAGTCGTCCTGCCCGTTAGGTCGTACCGCGACCATCTTCTTGTTCTGCATAGCCATACCCAGCAGCTGATTTCGAGCCTCCATTAGCTTTTCATGCCCCAGACCACCACGATCCTGCAACTGCATATCAAATCCGTTGGCGACACCAAGCTCCAGAACCGCCGGGGGGGAGAAAGCAAATGCCAGACCGTCGCGGAACTGCGAAAACGCCTTCATAGCACGTCCGGCAATGGCTTTAGCTTTCATATCCGGGTTCTTACGCATATCCCAGTGTTTAAGTTTAACAAACGCCAGCCCCATATTCTGACCGCGCCCAGCAAAACTGAAACCGGCTACTGTGATGACCCCTTCCACCGTCTTGGACTCCTTATCAAGAAAATGTTTCTCAAGCTGACGAATTACATCCACTGTCCGCTCCTGAGTAGCTCCGGCAGGGAGCTGCACCTGGCAGATAATAAACCCTTGATCTTCATCCGGAAGGAATGATGTCGGAAGATGCATGAAGAAAAAAATCATTACTCCTACAATTCCGCTGTAAAGGAGCAGATAACGCATCGGCTTCCCAAAGGAGCTGCCGACAATTCCTTCGTAGTTATGGCGGCAGAATTCAAATGCCCTGTTGAAGTAGCGGAAAAATCCCGCGAACCATCCGTACTCGCCCGCATGATGCCCCTTTGCAACAGGCTTGAGAATAGTGGCGCAGAGGGCTGGAGTGAGAATCATAGCAACAAGAACCGAGAGGATCATTGCTGAGATAATAGTAATTGAAAACTGGCGGTAGATAACACCGGTTGACCCGCCAAAAAAAGCCATGGGGAGGAAAACAGCCGTCAGGACGGTGGCAATGCCCCAGAGGGCGCTGGTAATCTGCCCCATTGATTTGATGGTAGCCTCTTTAGGGGGGAGCCCCTCCTCAGTCATGATACGTTCGACGTTTTCCACCACAACTATCGCATCATCCACCAGCAATCCGATAACAATAACGAGAGCAAACATAGTAAGGGTATTGATGGAGAAACCGGCTGCAGCAAGAACACCCATTGTTCCGAGAAGAACCACCGGAACTGCAATTGTGGGTATAAGAGTCGCCCTGATGTTCTGAAGAAACAGGAACATTATTATAAATACGAGAAAGACCGCCTCAATGAGCGTTCGGACAACCTCTTCAATAGAGATTTTAACAAATGGGGTAGAGTCGTATGGATATACGACTTTCATCCCATCAGGGAAGTACCGGGAGAGCTCAGCCATTTTGGCTTTAATCCGGTTGCCTGTTTCAAGAGCATTGGCACCGGAAGCCAGACGAACAGCCAGACCACCGAGCGGTTTTCCGTTATAAAACGATTTGATCTCATAATTTTCTGTACCTATTTTGCTTTCGGCAACATCCTTTAATCTTACCGTTGAACCGTCGCTACCTGTACGCAAAATTATATTGTCAAACTGTTCCGTGGTCTGCAGGAGTGTACGTGCAGTGATAGTGGCATTTAACTGCTGCCCCGCCGGAGCTGGATTCCCTCCGAACTGTCCGGCTGACACCTGGGCATTCTGAGCCTGGATAGCCGCGATAACATCATTAGTTGTTAAATGATAGCTGTTCAACTTGGTCGGGTTCACCCAAATTCTCATTGCGTTCTGTGTACCAAAGACCTGCAGTTCACCAACACCTTCGAGACGGCTGACAACATCCTGGACGTTTGATACCAGATAATCGGTCAAAGTGTTCCTATCCATTGAGCCATCTTCTGATACCAATCCGACTATCATAAGGAAGTTTCTGGTCGATTTTACGACCGAAATCCCCTGCCGCTGGACGATCTGCGGCAGCAGCGGCACAGCCAGCTGCAGCTTATTCTGAACCTGAACCTGGGCAATATTAGGATCTGTTCCGGCTTTGAATGTAAGAGCTATAGAGACCGCCCCCGACGAATCGCTCGTAGACGACATATAGATCAGGTTGTCAATGCCATTCAGTTTCTGTTCGACAACCTGGGTAACCGTATCCTGAACCGTCTGAGCAGAAGCTCCTGGGTAAACGGCGTTGATTGCTATCTGCGGTGGTGCAATTGCTGGATATTGGGAGACCGGTAACTGCTTGATAGAGAGCAGTCCCGCCATCATGACCATAATTGCGATTACCCAGGCAAAAATAGGGCGCTTAATGAAAAAATTAGGCATGGAGCAGCTCCTTTATTTCTTTACTGGTGTCTGTTGAGCATTTGAGGTCGGTGAAGGTGCCGGCGGGGAGCCAAACGGAACTGCCCTGACCGGCGTGCCGGAGCGTGCTTTCTGTAGACCCTCCAGAATTACGCGGTCACCGACCTTAAGACCATCACTCACGAGCCAGCTGTCACCAATAGTCCGTACTACCTTTATAATACGCTGTTCAGCCTTCTCCTCAGCGCCAACCACCATAACTGTTGCATCCCCTTTCGGATTGCGCGACACACCGCGTTGAGGCACAAGAATAGCGTTATTACTTACCCCTTCTACGAGCTGGGCGCGTACAAACATACCCGGCAGCAGCGTCTGCCCCGAATTGGGAAACAGTGCGCGCATCGTAACAGAACCGGTGTTCTGATCTACCGTGACCTCAGAAAACTTGAGAGTACCTGTCTGCTGGTATGCGGAACCGTCTTCCAGTATCAGCTTTACCGGCGCCTCAGCTGCCCCCCCTTTTTTCATTACGCCATCAGCAAGGTTCTGTTTGAGTTTGATGAGATCAGCAGTCGATTGAGTAACATCAACGTACATATAATCAAGCTGTTGAATTGTAGCCAGCGCATTTGGCTGACTCGCTGTAACAAGCGCCCCTTCTGTAACCGAAGAGCGCCCTATTCTTCCCGAGATCGGAGCAACTATTTTCGTGTATGCTAGATTAATCCTTGCTGTCTCAACAGCTGCCTTCGCAAAAGCCACGTCAGCCTCCGCCTGTTTCAGCGAAGCCTGAATATCGTCATTATCCTGCTGACTGACGGCATTTATCTTGACAAGATCCCGATATCTGCCCGCTTTCAGACGCTGCGCGGAAAGATTCGCCTCAGCCCTTGCCTCGGACGCCTTACTGCTGGCATAAGCGGCCTCAAAGGAAGCCGGATCGATCTGATAGAGGATCTGGCCTGCGGTCACGTTAGAACCTTCAACAAACGTTCTTTTCTGAATAATCCCGCCTACCTGTGGACGCACCTCTGCGATAAATCTCGGCGCGGTCCGGCCAGGCATTTCTGTGGTTAGAACCACCCGCTCCGGCTTGATAGTAATAACTCCCACCTCCGGAGAACCTTGAGGACCGGGGGGCGGCCCCGCCTGCTTTTTCCCGCAACCGGATGCAAGAAGCGAAATTGTGATGGTTGACAGCAAAGCGACTTTGTAAATACTTTTCATAAAAACACCTCTGTAAATGTGGAATATATAAAATAAATCCTGTTGGCTATTTGCTTATCGAATCCCAGCAAGCTTCTATCGCTGCCACTATAAGTGTTTCGTCCATAACTACAAATCCGAGTATATGATCTCGAGCCAAATTGACTATCGGACCAAAGGAGAGCGCAAAAAGTATGGTAAGGGGAAAAGCTTTCAGGAGCTGCTGCGACAGACCATCTTCAAACAGCTCACGGAATATGTTGCAGCCATTTTTTTCTCCGAGAATTTTGTCCCGGCGATGCTCAACACCGTAGGGTGAGTTGTGAAACTGCTCTATGAAGCGGAAATGAAGAGGATTTTCGATAAAATAACGCAGAATTCGCGTGCCGAGGTGCAGGAACCGCTCCCTGAGCGGCGCATTGATATCATACCCTTCCTGAATTACCGGCAGCATCTTCTCCTCAAGATCCTTGTACAATTCCCCAATCAGTACGTCCTTGTTTTCGAAATAGCGGTAAATCGTACCGGCTCCCACTCCAGCCCTGTCAGCAATCATCGCCATGGGAGCGGCGTGAAAGCCGTTCTCCGCGATAAGCTCGAGTGCTGCTCGTACGATCTCTTCCCTCTTGTCGCTTTTAGACATGGCCAAAACCCTCACAAAAAAAACGGAATGAACGTTCATTCTTGTATAGAGTAAATTGAATGTAGTCAAGAAAAAATATTGCGACTAAACAATCTCTTCGATTTTGCCGCCCGGTTTGAGAATGAATCTGGAACCACGCCACTCGACGCGTTTTCCGAGAAAGGAGAGCGCCCAGACAAAAAAGGAGAGCATATCCCGTAGCGGCAGCAGCAAGAGCCAGCGTGGAAACAGGTTGTCACGCACCAGACGGCGGCTGAAAATTGTGCTGACCGTGCAGCGTATGGAGTAGAGCAGAAATATTGCCGCCAGACCGGCAGCAGGCGAAGGAGCCAGGAGGGATGCCAGCAGAATGGCCGGAAATGGTAACGTCAGACCGGAAGCCAGGTAGCCGCCCTGGCGGCTGACGCGCATCGTTCTCCCCCAGCGAAGCTGACGCGACAGCACCGACATCAGACTTTCCGGTTTGATAACACTCTCGACAAAGCAGGAGTCGAGTACGACTCGCCATCCGGCGCGATGAATCTTGTTGCCGAGTTGATAGTCATCTGCGAGATAATCGGCAAGGGAGTCGAAACCTCCGATTGCGACAAGAGCCTCGCGCCGGACCGCCATCGACGCGCCGAGCGCAAAGGTAAGCCCCTCCAGTCGCCGGGCCACAAGCACGTTAGGGATCATCTCAGCGGTAAATCCTGTCGCTTCAAGGGCGGTGGCAATTCCGTGAACTTCCGGAGTGCGATACAGCGAGGTGACCAGCCCCACGTTCGGGTCAGCAAAATGAGCGATGACTGACCGGAGATATTCCGGCTCAACACAGATGTCGCTGTCGCTGACAACAATAAACCCGTACTTCGCCCCGGCAAAGGCATTGATCAGATTGGAGACCTTCTGGTTCGCCCCATGCCGGGCAGGATTAATCACCATGGCAATGTCATGATTACTGAAATCCGCCATGAGCTCCCTGACGACCTGCACAACCGGATCATCGGGCGAAGCTGCGGCAAAGATTATCTGCAGGCGTCCCGGATAATCCTGCGAGCAGAAAGAGGCAAAATTATCGTAACTCTCTTCATCCACCCCTTTTACCGGCTTGATGATTGTTACATCCGGATATTCGGCAGACGGTTCCGCATTGACCGGAGAAGCAAAATACTCAAGAGCGCAGCGGAGCGAAATCAGTGCATAGGCCGCTGAAGGGAGAACCGCCAGAAACGGGAGCAGATCACGAAGCGAATTGAAAAAGCCGGCATAGTTCATAGCACCGGAGACTAGCAGAATAAGGGCGCATTAGCCACCTGGAATTTATTTGTAATCATGGGATAAAAAAGGTACTAAAGCGTCATGATATTACGAAAAACTGTCACCAGCGAGCAACACAACCGCCGGCTTGACGACGCCATAGCGGCACTCTGCAGCGGAGTCAGCAAATCCGAGGCTCGCCGCATCATCGACCGCGGCGGCTGCACGCTAAACGTTGCCCTTGTCAGGGTTGCGTCGAGAAGCGTCAAGAGCGGCGACGTCATCGAAATCGGCATCATGGAGAAGGGACGTTTCAGCGAGCTTCATCTCCCCACTGAAGCACTGCTCTACGAAGATCCGGAGCTGATTGCCGTCAACAAACCTGCCGGAATCAACAGCCAGCGCACCCCGTATCAGCTGAAGGGGACGCTTGAGTACTGGGTAAGCGAATATTTCAGAGCCAACGGGAGCAGCGAACCTGCCCGGGTTGTCCACCGGCTCGACCGCGGCACCTCCGGAGCGATGCTCTTCCCCAAAAACAGGCAGGGGGCAGGAAGGCTTTCCAAACTGTTTCAGGATGGTCTGGTGGATAAATACTATCTGGCGCTGGTTAGTGGTACTCCGGAAAAGAGTGAGTGGACGGTCGATGCGCCAATCGGCAAAGTCGCCCCGGCGCAGTACGGAGCGGTTGAGGGGGGGAAACCGGCAGTCACCGGATTTCGTCTGCTTGCTTCGTCCGGCGGGATTGCGCTTGTTGAAGCAAAGCCTTTAACCGGGCGCACGCACCAGATAAGGGTTCATCTCGCCTCAACCGGCCTGCCGATCATTGGCGACGCAACCTATGGTGGCCAACCTGCCGGAAGGATGATGCTGCACTGCTCTGCGATGACGTTCAGAAATTCAAACGGAGTGGAGACCACCGTCAGCGCACCGCTTGACGGGGAATTTGAAGAGAGGGTTAAAAGGTTAATATAGAAACTACTCCCCGAAAATCTGGGCGCTGAAGATATAAATATCACAACCTGATTGCCAGGCATCTTGCGGCAGTCCGGCCTTGATGCAGGTATGCTGAAGAAACTGGTCGCTGTTCCAGCCGTACTCTGTTGCCACCTGCGGCAGCAGCACCCCGCGATAACTCCCCTTGACGATGTAGATGCCATGAACGCCCACCTCAATTTCCTCAACCGAAGCTGCTTTCTCCAGCGGCGAGAGCACCGAGATATCAAGCGTGAAATCAGCGAGATCATTAAGCTTCATCGGGTAAAATCGGGGGTCTCTGGTTGCAGCGGAGATTGCCATCTCCTGCACCAGCTGATACAACGGCTGCTCGGAGATGAAATTGCCGATGCAGCCGCGCAACTCGCCCCTCTGCTTTATTGTTACAAAACAGCCGGAGTGCAGATTAAGTCCGGGAGAGTCAGACGCAACTGCCGGAATTTTTCCGTTTGTAACGTATTCCACAACAGTTTCCCGAGCTATTTTAAGAAGTTCAATCTGCTCTTTTCTGATAAGAAGTTCCGCCATAAAGCTGCCTCTCAATAATTTTTTCGCCTGAACAGTCCGGTTTTAATACTTGTTACCCTGTCCAGAAAGAGAATTCCATCCAGATGATCCATTTCGTGCTGGATTGCCACCGCCTCAAAACCGCTGGCAACAAATTCCCTTACTGTGCCATCCGGCTCTGTAAATCTGAGCGTCACTTCCGTGGCGCGCTCGACATCACCGGTATAGTCGGGCACACTCATGCACCCTTCACGCATCGTCGCAGAGCCGCTGCGCGCGGTAATTTCCGGATTTATCATGCGGAGCAGACCGTGGTTGTTCTCCTTGCCGTGGCGGTTTTTCGAAACATCAATCACACAGACCCGGAGAGTCACACCAATCTGCGGGGCAGCGACGCCGACCGAACCGGGGCCGTCGTGCATGGTATCGATCAGGTCTTCAATCAGGCTCAGAATAGTTTTGTCTATCTTTTCCACGTTGCGGCAGAGCTTTTTCAAAACAGGGTGAGGATAACGCAATATCGATTGTATCGGCATAGTTAGAAGGCCACCGGTGTTATTTCGCGAACGCCGATCTCGACATTCAGCTCTTTTTTCAGCGCCGCCAGCATCTGCTCAACACTTTCAGGGGTCTCGCCATCAGGCAGAGCCACTTCAAGCATCATGACGTATACCGGCGCTTCATCGGTTCCGATCAGTTTTGTGTTCAGGTCGGTGATGTTGATCTTCCGGGCGGCAAGTTCGCGGGTGACGTGATAGACGATGCCAGGCTGGTCCGCTCCATAAACCGAGATCATGCAGATTTCATCATTGATCTCCTTCCTTGCCACTTCGTCAGAGTGCAGACTCCGCACCCCGAGCGTCATCCCTAGACCGTCGCAGACCGGCTTCAGCTCTTCAATCAGCCTGGTTTTGCTGAAAGGGCTTTTCAGTGAAATGATCAGAATCATGGCAAACTCACCGCCAAGCATGGTGCAGCTGGAGTCGGCAATGTTGCAGCCAAGATTAAAAAGCCCCTCGGTAATGGCAGCCACAATACCGGGACGATCTTTACCGACGACAGTGACTGCAAAATGCAGGATTTCAGATTTATGCATGACAATTCCTCCTTCAGAATCAGCTTTTCCAAGATGTTATCTCACTAAACGCATTTTAACTGCAAACGATTTCTGATTGTCAGTTTTTTTGAACGAGGTTGTAACCTGACCGATTTCGTGATACAAGCATCCGGCAATTATCAGATTTTTCCGGAGTTGTCATTATGAAGATAAGCGTCGCTAACGTTGAACATATAGCCCGTCTGGCTCGTCTTGAACTCTCACAGAGTGAGAAGGAGCTGTTTGCCGGACAGATGGATGCAATCCTCGGTTATGTGGACAAACTTAAAGAGCTGAACACGGATAATATTATTCCGACCTCTCATGCAGTACCGATGGAGAATGCGTTCCGTGATGATATCGTACATCCTTCCATCGGCCTTGAGAAAGCGCTGGCGAATGCACCTGATCGGGCCGGGTCGTTTTTCGCGGTGCCAAAAGTAATTGAATAAGGCAGGGGACATAACTACATGAACATTTTTGACATGACCATCCACGAACTTCACGCCGCTCTGAAGGGGAAACAGCTCTCCTCCATGGAAGCCACCGGCGCCATGCTGGAGCGGATTGAAGCGCTTGAACCGCAGATCGGTTCGTACATTACGGTAACCAGGGAGCAGGCGCTCGAAGCTGCCGGAGCTGCGGACAAAAAGATCGCCGAGGGGAACTGCGATATCCTCACCGGAATCCCGCTGGCTCTCAAGGATATCTTTCTCACCGAGGGTATCCGCACAACCTGCGGCTCGCGGATTCTCGACAATTTTATCCCACCGTACAGTGCAACATCGTGGGAAAAGCTGCGCGACCGTGGCGCAGTGCTTCTGGGGAAACTCAATCAGGACGAGTTTGCCATGGGCTCTTCATCCGAATCGAGCGCTTACGGCACCACCCGCAATCCATGGAATACCTCCTGTATTCCGGGGGGCTCGTCCGGAGGCTCTGCTTCAGCGGTTGCCGCCCGCCAGGCAATCGCCACACTAGGCACCGACACCGGCGGCTCCATCCGCCAGCCAGCCTCGCACTGCGGCTGTGTCGGCCTGAAACCAACCTATGGTCGTGTCTCCAGATACGGAGTCATCGCTTACGCTTCGTCGCTCGACCAGGTCGGCCCGCTCACCATAGATGTCGAAGACTGCGCGACAATGCTGGAGGCAGTTGCCGGATATGACCCGAAAGACTCCACCAGCGTCAACACTCCGGTTCCGGACTACTCCGCCAACCTCAAACAGGGGGTGAAAGGGCTGAAGATCGGTCTGCCGAAAGAGTATTTCATCGACGGCCTCGATCCGGATGTTCAGCAAGCGATGACTGCCGCCATCGAAACCTACCGCCGTCTCGGCGCTGAATTTGTCGATATTTCACTGCCGCACACCGATTACGCGGTAGCCACCTATTATCTGATCGCCACGGCTGAAGCCAGCTCCAATCTCGCCCGTTATGACGGGGTGCGCTTCGGTCACCGGGCGGACGCCGACGCCCTGCTCGGTATGTACACCAAAAGCCGTAGCGAGGGGTTTGGCGCTGAAGTGAAGCGCCGCATAATGCTCGGCACCTACGCGCTCTCTTCAGGCTATTACGATGCCTATTACGTAAAAGCCCAGAAAGTCAGGACGCTCATCATGAATGACTTCATCAGGTCATTTGCCGAAGTGGACGTCATGCTGACTCCGGTCGCCCCCACCCCCGCCTTCAAAATCGGCGAGAAGATCAACGACCCGCTTCAGATGTACCTGTCCGATATTTTTACCATCCCGGTCAATCTTGCCGGCACCTGCGCCATGTCGCTCCCGGCCGGTTTTTCCGCTGCGGGGCTTCCCATCGGGGTGCAGCTGATCGGCAAGCCGTTTGGCGAAGAGACCATCCTGCGCGCGGGCTACGCCTTTGAGCAGGCTACAGAGTGGCACACGAGAAAAGCAGCGATTTAACTTCCGGAGCAATTAATATGAGATATCAACCAGTCATCGGCCTTGAAGTTCACGTTCAACTCCTGACCGACACCAAAATATTCTGCGGTTGCTCGACAACATTCGGCGCTGAACCAAACTCCCACACCTGCCCGGTCTGCCTCGGTATGCCGGGGGCTCTCCCTGTGCTGAACAAAAAAGTGGTTGAGTTCGCCATCAAGGCCGGGCTATCGACCAACTGTTCAATAACTCCGCGCAGCATTTTTGCCCGGAAGAACTACTTCTACCCCGACCTCCCGAAGGGGTATCAGATCAGCCAGTTTGAAGATCCGATCTGCCAGTGGGGGTGGCTCGATATTAAAATCGAGGGGCAGGATGAACCCAAACGGATCCACATCACCAGGATTCATATGGAAGAGGATGCGGGCAAACTGGTGCATGGCGAGCTTTCCGGCCCCGGAGACGGCTCCGGCGTAGACCTGAACCGCGCCTGCACACCACTTCTGGAAGTTGTCTCAGAACCGGATATCCGTTCATCCGATGAGGCGGTCTCCTATCTGAAACAGCTGCACCAGATCGTAACCTGGCTCGGGATCTGTGACGGCAACATGGAGGAGGGGAGTTTCCGCTGTGACGCCAATGTCTCGGTAATGCCGGTCGGCTCCGACACCTTCGGCACCAGGGCAGAGATCAAGAACGTAAACTCCTTCAAATTTGTCAAACAGGCTATTGATTACGAGATACAGCGGCAGATCGATCTGATCGAAGATGGCGGCACCATCGTCCAGGAGACCCGCCTCTTTGATCCTAACAGCGGCACAACCCGCTCCATGCGGAGCAAGGAGGAGGCGCACGACTATCGCTACTTCCCCGATCCGGATCTGGTACCGCTGGTGATCAGTGAAGAGTGGGTCGAGAGCACGCGAAAGGGGCTGCCGGAGTTGCCGGAACAGCGCCAGCAGCGCTTTATGACCGACCTCGGTCTCCCGCTGTATGATGCGGAAGTACTAACCGCCAGCAGGGCTCAAGCCGATTATTTTGAAGCAGGCGTAGCGGCAGGTGGGAATGCCAAAGCTGTCGGCAACTGGATCATGGGGGAGATCACCCGCTCCCTGAATGACAGCGGCGCCTCCATTGAAGCCTGCCCGGTGACACCTGCGCAGCTGGCGGAGCTGTTGAAGCTTATCGATAACGGAACCATCTCCGGCAAGATCGCGAAAACCGTCTTTGAAGGGATGTTCAGAACCGGAAAAGATGCCGCCGCCATCGTCGAGGAACAGGGGCTTGTCCAGGTTTCCGACAGCAGCGCGATTGAAGGGATCATCGACGAAATCATGGCGGCAAACGCCGGTCAGGTTGAAGAGTACCGTGGCGGAAAAGAGAAGGTCTTCGGCTTCTTCGTCGGACAGGTAATGAGAGCGAGTAAGGGGAAGGCTAATCCATCCGTGGTAAACGAACTGCTGCTGAACAAACTCAAAGGGTAGGAGGTTGCATATATGAGCCGAACCGTGATGATAGTAGACGATTCTCTATTCATGCGCAAAATCCTGCGCGGCATTCTTGTCGAGAACGGATATATCGTAACATCTGAAGCTTCAAGCGGCATTGAAGCGATGCGAAACCTGCATTCGAATCATCCGGATCTTATCATTCTGGACATAATCCTCCCTGACTCCAACGGACTCGAACTGCTCGAATCTATAATTGCAGCATCCCCTGAATCAAAGGTGGTTGTCTGCTCCTCAATCGGTCAGGAGCAGGTTATTCAAAAATCACTGGATCTTGGCGCCAAATCCTTTATCCAGAAGCCCTTCACCCCCGAAAAAGTAACCGAGGTGCTGGAAAGTCTGGAGGATTGACCAATGGATATGTCCCTGTATCGGGATCTGTTCGTTTCCGAAGCTAAAAGCCATCTCTCAGCTTTTGATGAACTGATTATCCATCTGGAAGAGGCTGCGGGCGACAAAGAGGATATAAATGAACTCTTCAGGCACGCCCATTCACTAAAGGGGATGGCAGCAACAATGGGTTATGAGCAGATTGTCGCAATTGCCCATCTAATGGAAGATCATCTGGGTCTTATTCGGAGCGGGGAAGCGGAACTTCTACCGGAATTAACCGACTTGCTGCTCGAAGGGGGTGATCTCCTTACAACCCTTGTTACATCGATTGAATCCGGCTCTGAAGCTTCTCTCGACTGCACCCCATTGATTGCAAAACTTACAGCATATACCCACACAGACAATCCAGACGCAAACACAACCAGCCGAAAAGAGGAAGAAGCTGCAGATCTCCACCCAGACCGCACCACCTCAATCCACCAGTTCAGACAATCAGACTCTCTCAACAGCATTCGCATAAAAACAGAAACCCTGGATCATCTGGTCAATATAACCGGAGAACTGATTACAAATCGCTACAGACTTGCCGAGTCTATTCAACTGGCGGGAGCAACGAACATCTGCAATGAGCCTCTGCATCAACTGACAACCCTCGTACGTTCACTGCGTGATGAAATATTCAAGGCGCGTATGCTCCCTTTTTCAGTAATTGCGGAACGATTCCCGCGTCTTGTACGTGATCTGGCTCGCAAGCAGATCAAGGAGGTTCATTTTCAGATTGAGGGTAAAGAGATTGAACTTGATCGCGGAATACTTGAAGAGATTGCTGAACCTATAGTCCACATACTGAGAAATGCAGTCGATCATGGTCTGGAAAGCGCCGATGAAAGGGTAATGACAGGAAAACCATTTGGCGGCACTCTCACGCTGACAGTTATACGGGACAAAGATTATATAGAGATTATCATCTCCGATGACGGCAGAGGAATGGATCCTGTTAAGCTAAAAACTAAGGGGGTGGAAAAAGGCTTAATAACTACTGAACAAGCCGCTCTTATGTCCGATCAGGACTCGTTCCAACTTGTCTGCGCCCCGGGATTTTCAACAGCTGAAACAGTCACGGACATCTCTGGCAGAGGGGTAGGAATGGATGCAGTTCGCGAGGTAGTGCACGGATTATCAGGAATACTGACAATACAGTCAGAACAGGGCAAGGGGAGCAGCTTTATCATGCGCCTGCCGATGACCGTATCAATAATCCACGTTATGATCACGCGAAGCGGCAAGTTCGAAATAGCATTTCCGCTGACAGTCGTAAACCGCACTATAGAGAAGAGAAAGTCAGAAATAACTGATGAGTCCGGTCGACTCTTTACTATGCTGGAGGGGGAGCAGATTCCTGTCAGGAGTATGCGACAGGCGCTCCATCTTCCCGAAACTGAGTTAACGGATGATATACTTCAACCGATGCTTCTCTGTAATGTTCATGGAACTCTTGTGGCATTCACTGTTGATTCTGTATCGGGTCAGCAGGAAATTTTTATCAAACCACTCCGCTCGCCGCTCTCTCAACTGCGAGGCATCAGCGGAGCAACGGTTACCGGTGACGGACGCGTACTTTTTGTAGCCGATGTAAGTGAACTGTAACTCCAAACCACCGCAGCAAACCATTTTTTGTTGACAACTTCTGATAAATACGTTAAACAGTCACTCCTTGTCACCTATGATGTACAGTTTAATGGCGGTGTAGCTCAGTTGGTCAGAGCAAGCGACTCATATTCGCTAGGTCCGGAGTTCAAATCTCTGCACCGCCACCAATAAATAGTCCGGGTAAGTCCGGACAAATCCTTAAGCCCCTTGAAAATAGGGGCTTTTTTATTGTCTGTTGTTCAATACGGTTCTTTGTGATATGGCTGAATCCTAGCACTATGGAGGCGGTTATGGAGTTCTTTAGCCTCCACAGCAACATCTACGCCTCCAAAAGGAGATGATATGAAAGAAACAAAAAGCTCGTTGACCGCTCCATGCAGTGATTTATACTTGTAACTGCCTGGAGTAGATAGGCTATAGGCTGGATGATTGTGTGGGGCTTTGACCCTGAAAAG
>JAQUHA010000023.1 GCA_028683855.1 Desulfuromonadaceae bacterium | reverse complement strand
TCTATAACCGCCAAAGGCGACATTCTCGTCTTGGCTATCTTTCACCGGCAGTATTTGAGCAGAATTACAACCAATTGCAAAAAGTTACTTGAGTTGGAGGTGTCTACTGTTGACAGGACAGGTCAAACTTCTCAATGTGTTTGAATAGTCACATTAAGCAGATTCTTAGTTCTGGTTTGTCAAAACCCGCAGTTTATCCAACTGCTGAATTGCTCTGCCCGAATCTATGGCTTCAGCCGCAAGGCTGAAGCCATCTGCGGGAGTTGTTACCTTGCCGGCAGCAAGCAGTGCGTATGCGGCATTTAAAAGTACAATTTCTCTTTTTGCCCCCTGCTCTCCACCTAATACTGATTTCACAATTGCTGCGTTTGCGACAGCATCACCACCCCTAAGCTCATCCATTGAACATTTTTTTAATCCGTACTGTTCAGGTGTTATTCTGCTAACAGTAATTCCGGCAGGAGTTACTTCTGCCACAGTGGTCTCGCCGGTAAGAGTGATCTCGTCCATTCCGTCCGAACCGTGAACTACAAATCCGTGTTTACATCCCAGTTTATGCAGCACGCCGGCGAGCTTTTCCACAAGATCCTCGCTGTAAACTCCCATAACCTGACAATCTGCTCCGGCAGGGTTGGTTAGTGGTCCAAGTATGTTGAAAATAGTACGAATCCCTATTTCCCGCCTTGGACCTATGGCGTGTTTCATAGCACCATGAAGGGCAGGTGCGAATAGAAAGCCGATTCCAATCTGGTTTATGCAGTTCTCTACCGTTTCAGATGTTACATCCAGATTGATGCCTAGTTTTTCAAGAACATCGGCACTTCCGCAGGCAGATGAGACTGATCTGTTACCATGTTTAGCTACTTTTACGCCGCAAGCTGAAACAACAAACGAAACAGTTGTTGAGATGTTAAAGGTATTGGTTCCGTCGCCACCTGTGCCTACAACATCCAGAATTGTTTCCCTGTCAACGTTTATCTCATCTCTGTCAATATCCAAAACTCCTCTGCCAACCCTTATAGGAGTTGCCCTTTCACGCATTACCCGTGCTGCGCCGGTTATCTCCTCAATGGTTTCGCCTTTCATCCGCAGAGCTGTAATGAATGCACCGATTTGTGCAGTGGTGGACTCTCCTGACATAATCTGATTCATAACTTCAATTGTCTCTGCTTCGCTTAAATCTTTACGTTCAACAACTTTGGCTATGGCTTTTTTTATCATAATATTCTCCATACGAAAAAAGGGGATGTTGCCATCCCCCTCGGTATTGTAACTTATCAGATGAAATCAGACCCCTTCTTTAATTTTACGAATTGCCTCGCGAATCATGGCTTCAGCAAGATCCGGTACTACTTCCCATACAATTCGCTCAATTAGATCTTTTGATGCAGATGCAAGCGCAGCTTTAAGCTGCTCTTCGCTAATCGCCGTGGGGAGGGTATCTTTAGTCTTGGTTACAGCCGGAATTTCAGGAGCGGGAGCTACCGCTGTGTGGTTCAATATCGGAGTCGGGTCTGCGAGCGGGGTAAAAGGTTCAGGAGGTGTCACAGGTAAAACAAACTCCTGCGATACAGCAGAGAAATCAGCTATATCTCCCGCAGGTGGAGCAAAAGCAGGTTCGGGTTCAGTAAAAGCGGGTTCAGGTGCAGTAAAAGCGGGTTCAGGTGCAGTAAAAGCGGGTTCAGGTGCAGTAAAAGCGGGTTCAGGTGCAGTAAAAGCAGGTTCAGGTGCAGTAAAAGCGGGGGGGGGAGTTAATGGCGTTTCCTCGAAAGCTATATCAGCAAATGAAGGCTCCGCGACAGTAAAAGCTTCTTCAGTAAAAACTGAAGCCGGTGGAGTTGCTACTGTCTCTCCAAATTCAAAGGTACTCTCCTCAACAGGAACCCACTGTGAACCGGTATGTGTAGGTGATACGGTTTTAGATGAACTCTGAATTATTTCGGTGTCGCTCTCTTCGTTAACAATTGCAAAAACGTCTGGTTCGAGTGCCGGAGCAGGTTTTTCTTCGCTAAAAGTTTGTTGTGGCTGTTCAATTTCAGGCGTAAACGCGCCCCATATATCAGCCGGCGCCGCAGGTTGTTCAACCTGTTGTGGAGCCGGTGGAGTTATTGACGGAGCTGCAGGTGGAGCTGCATTAACAGCCGGTTGGATTGGTTGCACCGGTGTTTCTGCAACAGTTGCTGGAGCTGATTGTGATTTAAGCTCTCTCTCTCTGCCCGTTACCAGTAGTTCCTTTACTTTGGAAATTATCTGCTGCGACTCAAAAGGCTTTGCTATGAAATCGTCTGCACCGCACTTTCTAGCTTTTTCCTCGTCGAACGGTTCAAACGAACCGGTAAGTATAAGAATGGGTTTGCAAGAGAGAGATGGTATCGAACGTACAGTTTCGGATACTTCATATCCGGTCATTCCGGGCATAAGAGCATCTATCAACAGTATGTCAGGAGTAATTTCAATTGCTTTATCTACGGCAGATTTGCCGTTATCAACGACAGTAAGTGAGTATTCATCTCCGCCAAAGATGATTCCGATTACTTTCTGGATAGTTATACTGTCATCTGCGACCAGCACTTTAATGCTCATCGAACCCTCCCTTAAGTGAGGTATATAATTTTTTAGTGTTGACAACTATCACAGGCTAAATAACGTGTCAAGGTATTAGCGTTTAAGGGCTTTTTATAGTCTTAATTATGTCTGCTGCTATTTGCGGAGCTGAAAATACTGATACGGCAAGGCTGGATATGTCACTTCTCAATTGGTTAAACTGCCGGATATCTCTATAGTCGAGCCGAACTGTCAGCAGAATTACATATAAATCCTGTTCGGGGTCTATCCATATTGATGAACCGCTATAACCTGTATGACCGAATGATGTGGCGGAAAAGTAGTTTCCCCTGGGTGATGAGAACGGAGAGTTTATATCCCAGCCAAGTCCCCTGATAACACGTCCATTGCTGTAAAAATACGGCGAGGTCATCTGGCGGATTACGCGCTCTGTATATATCTCTTTTCCGTTTATTTTGCCCTGATTAAGAATCATCGAAGCGAATCTGTTTAAATCTGCGGAGGTGCTGAATACTCCTGAATGTCCAGCCACACCTCCAAGTATGCGTGCGTTCATATCCTGTACTACTCCGGACTTAAGGGTGTTGTCGCGCTCGATTGTAGGTGCTATTAAATTGTTGATACTGGTTGGCAGAAATCCCGTGTATTTCATCTCCATTGGGGTATAAATATTATCTGCACAGAATTTATCCAGAGATACCCCTGAAGCTCTCGAAACAAGTTCACCTAAGAGTATGAAGTTTATGTCGGCATATCGAAAGCGATTTCCAGGGGAGGCTGCTTTTTTCTGTGTAACAACTTTTTCAATGAGATTCTGTAATGGAGTGTCAGTTGAAATTTCTATGTCATTAAGTCCGGATGTGTGTGTTAACAGATTTAGAACTGTAATCTCATCAAGATCGGTTTCTTCAAATTCGGGAAACCATCGTGTGATTGGGTCAAGGAGGTTTAATCTCCCTTGTTGAAGTAGTTTCATTATGGCAGGAGCAGTTGCAATTACTTTAGTAAGTGATGCAATGTCAAACTTTGTCAGCTCTGAAATATGTTCTGATGCGGTATCAGGGTAGAGATTGCCAAGGGTCGTGATGTAGAGTTGACCGTTATGATTGCCGACTGATACTACAGCACCGGCAATCAGTTTTCGTCGTACGGCGTTTTCTATAAGAACGTCAATTGTTGTTGCACGTCCTGCATCCAAAAGGTCGTCAGCATACAAATTAATGGAATATAAAAGAAACAGCATTGTAATAGAGATTATACGGGTAAAATACACTTGGCAGCTCGATATTAGATTTAATGAAAAAAGCCCCCGTGACCGGAGGCTTGAATTTACTTGGTTTTTGTACTGATTTTCAGGAGCGGTAATCTGCGTTTATGCTTATGTAATCATGAGTTAAATCAGAGGTATAAACCGTTGCAGATCCAGTACCTAAACCAAGATCTACTGTAACGGTAAATTCCTCTTTTTTGAGAATAACAGTTCCTCTGGCTTCGGCATCATCTCCTGCAAATATACCGTTTCTAGCCATGCATACATCGTCAAAACAGAGAGAGAGGCGTGACTGATCAACTTCTGCTCCAGAGTAGCCAACTGCAGCAAAAATTCGCCCCCAGTTAGCGTCCTCTCCACAAAAAGCTGTTTTTACGAGGCTTGAGTTTGCAACCGCCATAGCGGCTCGTTTGGCATCAGAATCGTTTCTTGCACCGATCAGTTTTATCTCTACAAACTTGGTGGCACCCTCACCATCTTTGACAATCTGTTTTGCCAGGGAGAGTAAGACGTTATCGAGTATTCCGGCAAATGTCTCGCCATCGGAAGAATCAGACGTAATCAGTCTGTTTTCTGCCATGCCGTTAGCCATTATGAGGCATGTATCGTTGGTTGATGTGTCACCGTCTACGGTAATTGCATTGAATGAACGATTTACTGCAGCGCGGAAAGTGTTGTTCAGGAATGTCGGTTCTACAGCAGCATCGGTAATAATAAAGGAGAGCATCGTAGCCATATTGGGCATGATCATTCCGGCACCTTTTGCCACGCCGGCTACCATATAGTCAGTTCCGGCGGCAGCTCCGTTTCCGGTTGCCTCTTTTGGAAAGGTGTCAGTTGTCATAATTGCTTTTGCAACGTCTGAAAACGTCCCTGACGAAAGGGCAGTAACCAGAGATGGAATGGCTGAGCGGATTTTTTCAACCGGCAACTGTACTCCTATGACGCCTGTAGAGCATACCTGTACCGCACTCTTGTCAATTCCAAGAGCTGCTGAAATCAGTTCAGAAGTTTCAACGGCAACATTCATGCCCTGTTCACCTGTGCAGGCATTGGCGTTTCCGCTGTTGACAATCAGAGCCTGTGCGGTGCCGCCGGCAATATTTTTCTGTGATAAAAGTACCGGTGCAGCCTTTACACTGCTGGTAGTAAATACCGCAGCCGCATTGGCAGGTACTTCGGAGTAGATAAGAGCCAGGTCTTTACGCCCGGGTTTCTTGATTGCGGCTTCAACAGTTGAAAAACTAAAACCTTTTATATCCATATAGACTACTTCCCGCAGCATTTTTTATATTTTTTACCACTGCCGCATGGG
Organism: Desulfuromonadaceae bacterium; assembly: GCA_028683855.1. Taxonomy (GTDB): domain Bacteria; phylum Desulfobacterota; class Desulfuromonadia; order Geobacterales; family Pseudopelobacteraceae; genus JACRCG01. The sequence goes on along the minus strand of JAQUHA010000023.1, from coordinate 56,568 downwards.
CAGGCGTCATTCCGTCCTGCAACTTTCTGACTCTTGGCAGGCTCTTTAACCTGCTCTTCAGCAGCGCTGAGATTGAATACAAGCTTTTTGCTCTGCATCTCTTCTTCCATAGCTTCAATCTCTTCGCCATCATGGTTTATCTGCACCCAGAATATTCTTTCAACAACCTCTTCTCTTATACGAATCATCAACTCCATAAAGAGGTTGTAGGCTTCCTTCTTGTATTCCTGTTTAGGATCTTTCTGTCCGTAGCCGCGTAGACCGATCCCCTCTTTAAGGTGATCAATATTAAGCAGGTGGTCTTTCCAGTGAGTGTCAATAGCCTGTAACATCATTACTTTTATGAGGTGATCCATAAGCTCGTCACCCATTTCTGCAACACGATCTCTGAATATGGCGTGAACCTGTTCGTTGAGTGTGTCATGGAAATTAACAGGTGTCAGGCGATTAACCATCTCTTCGGGTAAATCAAGTTGAAGATTAAAACATTTGAAAACTACTTCGCTTATTCCCTGCCAGTCCCACTCTCTTGGTGATACTTTTTCAATAGCATAAGCGTAAGATATCTCGCTGATTGTATCATCCAGCATTTCCAGAAAACTCTCGCGAAGTTCCTCACCTCCGAGGATTTCGCGGCGCTGGGAGTAAATGACTTCACGTTGTTTGTTCATGACATCATCGTATTCTATCAGGTGCTTACGGATATCAAAGTTGTGAGCTTCGACCTTTTTCTGTGCATTTTCTATAGAGCGTGAAATCATGCTGTGTGTAATTGCCTCACCCTCTTCAATTTTTAGGAGGTCCATGATCTTGGATACGCGTTCAGAGCCGAAGATGCGGAGAAGGTCATCTTCAAGTGAGAGATAAAACTTTGATGAGCCCGGGTCACCTTGTCGACCTGAACGTCCTCGAAGCTGGTTGTCGATTCTGCGTGACTCGTGACGTTCAGTGCCGAGGATGTGGAGTCCGCCGAGTTTTATAACCTCTTCATGCTCAAGCTGACATTCAGTTTTGAACCTGGCAAGGACAGCTACATACTCTTCATCGGTAGCTTCGGGGTTTGCACGATGCCACTGATTTGCCAATGCTTCAGGGTTTCCGCCTAGAACAATGTCAGTTCCACGACCTGCCATATTGGTGGCAATCATGATTGCCCCCTTACGTCCGGCTTGGGATACAATCTCGGCTTCACGCTCATGCTGTTTTGCATTAAGTACGTTGTGTGGAACCCCTTGACGTTTCAGGAGTTCTGATAGCACCTCTGATTTTTCTATTGAAATAGTACCGACAAGGCATGGCTGCCCTTTTGCGTAATGCTCTTTTATATCTTCTATAACCGCTTTGAATTTTTCCATCTCTGTTTTATAAATTACATCTGGAAAATCCGGGCGCAGAAGCGGTCGATTTGTAGGAATTACACTAACGTCGAGTTTATAGATCTTATGGAATTCCTCTGCTTCAGTATCAGCCGTCCCCGTCATGCCGGACAATTTGGTGTACATACGGAAATAGTTCTGAAAGGTGATGGTTGCTAGGGTCTGATTTTCGTTTTCAATCTTTACACCCTCTTTAGCCTCAATTGCCTGATGCAGACCGTCAGACCACCTTCTTCCAGGCATCAGACGACCTGTGAATTCGTCTACAATTTGTACTTCGCCATCCTTTACAACGTAGTCAACATCCAGTTTATACATCGCATGGGCGCGCAGCGCCTGATTTATGTGATGGAGGACTTCAATATTACGCGGGTCATAAAGATTGTCGATCTTGAGGAGCTTTTCAACTTTCAGGACACCCTGTTCAGTGAGTGAAGCACTTTTTGCCTTTTCGTCTATTGTGAAATCACCACTGTACTGTTTGCGTTTACCAGAAAGTGTATTGGCTTCAACATCTATTACTTCGCCTTTTTCAAGTTTGGGGATAATCGCGTTTATAACGTAGTACTTGTCTGTAGAATCCTCGGTAGGACCTGATATAATCAGAGGAGTTCTAGCCTCGTCAATTAAAATGGAGTCAACTTCGTCAACAATGGCATAATTAAATCCACGCTGAACGTAATCAGCCAGATCAAACTTCATGTTATCACGAAGGTAATCAAAGCCAAATTCGTTGTTAGTACCGTATGTTATGTCAGCGGCATAATTTAAGCGACGCTGATCATCTTCTATGCCATGAATAACAATTCCTACAGTAAGCCCAAGATAATTATAAAGTCGACCCATCCACTCAGAGTCACGTCTAGCGAGGTAATCATTCACGGTAACAACATGAACGCCTTTGCCTGAAATTGCATTTAGATAGGCGGGAAGGGTGGCTACAAGGGTTTTACCCTCACCGGTTTTCATCTCGGCAATTTTACCAGAGTGCAGAACCATGCCACCAATTAACTGTACATCAAAATGGCGCATACCGAGAACACGTTTACTAGCTTCCCTGCAGACTGCAAAGGCTTCAGGCATAAGTGCGTCAAGAGATTCACCATTTGCGTGCCGCCCTTTGAATTCCTCGGTTTTTTGTTTAAGCTGTTCATCAGAGAGGGCGGAAACAGAGGTCTCAAGCTCGTTTATTTTTGCAACAATCGGCCACATTTTTTTAAGTTCACGCTCGTTTTTACTACCTATAAACTTCTTAATAATAGAACTGAACATATTGATCATCTCCAGAGAGTTCAAGTGAGTTTGAAACGGTTCGGCAGGTTATCATAATTGATTGAGTTTTGCTATACGCCTTTAGATTGCCGAGATAAATAGAACTAGACATTAAAGCGGAAATGCATGACATCACCATCTTTAACCACATACTCTTTTCCTTCCAGTCTCATCAAACCCTTTTCTTTTGCCCCGGATTCTCCGGCGCAGTTTATGTAGTCGCTGAAACCTATAACTTCTGCACGGATAAATCCCTTTTCAAAATCGGTATGAATTACTCCTGCCGCCTGTGGAGCCTTAGTGCCGTTTACTATTGTCCATGCACGAACTTCTTTAACACCAGCCGTAAAATATGTAATGAGTCCAAGCAGGGCATATCCGTTTCTGATAAGGCGGTCGAGTCCTGCCTCCTCCAATCCCATATCTTCTAGAAAAGCCTGTTTTTCCGAACCTTCAAGTTCGGCAATTTCTGCTTCCAGTTTGCCGCAGATTACAACAACGCCTGCTCCTTCATTCGAGGCTATTTCACGCACTTTTGCGACATTGGGGTGGGTACCCTCCATATCATCTTCCGCCACATTAGCAACGTACAGAACAGGTTTGTCTGTAAGAAGGTGCAGTTCGCGCATCCAGATCTTTTCATCATCATTCTGCACGACACCGTGAAGTTTCTTTACCCCTTCGAGGAGAGTTCGGACTCTCAAGTAAAAATCAACTTCGTCCTTTGATTTTTTGTCGCCGCTTCGAGCCATTTTTTCGGCACGAGTAATTTTCTTCTCTATTGTGTCAAGATCAGAGAGCGCCAACTCGGTATTAATTACCTCAATATCATCAGCCGGTGAAACACGTCCGTTAACATGAACAATATTGTCGTCGTCAAAACAGCGCACTACATGGACTATCGCGTCAACCGACCGTATATGACCAAGAAACTGGTTGCCAAGTCCTTCACCTTGACTGGCGCCTTTAACAAGTCCCGCGATATCAACGAACTCAATTGTAGTCGGTTGCATCTTTTGAGGTTTAACAATAAGTGCCAATTGGTTCATCCGAGGGTCTGGAACCTGTACAATTCCTACATTTGGCTCAATAGTGCAAAATGGATAGTTTGCCGACTCGGCACCGGCAGATGTTAATGCATTGAATATTGTAGATTTGCCGACATTTGGCAACCCGACTATTCCGCAGTTGAAACCCATAAATTTATCCTTCCAGAAAATTTTTATTATTGTATAGACTCATTGACTTTGCTATTCCTTCTTTAAGCATCACTTGAAGCATTTCTATAGCGCCGTCCAATATAACCGGGAGTTTTTCCATCTGTTCGGGTGTAATTCTCCCCAGTACATGATCTGTTGTATTGCCGTCAGGAGCTTTTCCTATCCCGATACGAAGGCGTATAAAGTCTGCTTTGCCAAGATTTTCTATTATGGAGCGGAGACCGTTATGCCCGCCATGCCCGCCACCGTTTTTAAGTCTCACTGTGCCAAAATTAAGGTCAAGTTCATCGTGAATCACAATCAGATTTGATAAAGGGAGTTTGTAAAACTGGAGAGCCTGCATAACGGATTTTCCAGACAGATTCATGAAGGTCAGAGGCTTAAGCAGAATCAGGCGTTGTCCGGCAAAATTCAATTCTGCGGATACGCCTGAGAACTTTTTATGGGTGACAGCAGCGTTTTCCAGATGTGCCATGCGATCCAAAAAAAGAAAACCCGCATTATGGCGGGTCCATTGATATGCGGGACCGGGATTCCCCAGCCCCGCAATTATATAGGAACTCGTACTCAATTTGTATTAAGCGGCTGCCGGAGCTGCTTCTTCTTTTGCCCTGCCAAGAATGCTGACAACAGGTATTTTGGGCTGATCAAGAAGAACTACACCATCAGGGAGTACTATTTCAGAAACATGAATTGAGTGTGCAATTTTAAGATCTGAAACATCGATAGTGATGCTGTCTGGAATGTTGCCAGGCAGACACTCTATATGAAGTTCGTGGTGTGCGAGATCAAGAAGTCCGCCCTCTTTTACGCCAATAGCAGTACCGGTCAGAACAACAGGTACAGTTACCTTGAGTTTTTCTGTTGGATTGATGCGGTGGAGATCTACATGCTTGAATGAGCGCTTGACAGGATCACGCTGAATATCCACAACTATTGCAATATTCTGATCGAGGCTGCCGCCACCGATAAGAGTGATCAGATTGTTCTGTCCACCAGCGCCTGAAATAGCCTCTTTAAGGTCACGACTTTTGATGCTTACTGAAATCGGATCAATCCCTTTGCCGTAGACAACTCCGGGAACCATATCAGCGTTACGTAATCTTCGGCTTACACCTGTACCGGTTTTTGTGCGCAGTTCAATATTCATCTGTTTCTGTTGCATTTGTTCCTCCACGTGTAGTTACGGGTAAATCCCGTCCTATTCTTAAACCGAAATATTTGTTGCTATACAAAAAGTGAACTGACAGATTCGTCTCCGTGAATTCGTTTGATTGCTTCTGCAAGAAGATCTGCCACTGACAGCATTCTGATTTTTGTCGTAACATTTTCTCCGTAATTTGCAGGTATCGTGTCAGTGAGAACAACTTCCTCAATATCAGAAGCATTTATACGATCTATTGCCGGTCCGGATAAAACGCCATGAGTAGCACAGGCGTAAACAGCCTTGGCACCATTTTCTTTAAGTGCCTTGGCAGCCTGGGTAAGTGTACCGGCTGTATCAATCATGTCATCAAGGATAATGGTGATTTTGTCACGCACATCACCTATCAGGTGCATTACCTCGGCTACATTTGGTCCGGTGCGGCGTTTGTCAATAACGGCAAGAGAATATTCAAGCCTTTTTGCAAATGCACGGGCTCTTTCAGTGCCGCCGGCATCAGGAGAAACCATAACGACCTCTTCGCCCTTAAAACGGTCTTTAAGATAATCAAGAATCACAGGTGCTGCATACAGGTTGTCCACAGGGATATTGAAAAAACCCTGGATCTGACCGGCGTGCAGATCAATAGTGACAACTCTGTTGACCCCTGCCGTAGTTATAAGATCCGCAACCAGTTTTGCGGTGATCGGAGTACGTGGTGCAGCTTTGCGATCCTGGCGTGCATAGCCGTAATAAGGTATAACGGCAGTGATAGTAGCTGCAGAAGCGCGTTTAAGTGCATCAGTCATAACAAGAAGTTCCATAAGATTGTCATTGGTGGGTGCACAGGTCGACTGAACTACATAAACATCACGTCCACGGACATTCTCCTGAATTTCAACCATTACTTCGCCATCAGAAAAACGCCGAACTCTGGCTGCACCGAGCGGAAAATTGAGGCTGTCGCATATTCTCTGAGTCAGTGCAGGGTTTGAGTTGCAGGAAAAAATCTTTATTTTATCACGCATGGTGTGGAAGCACCTTTCATATTTGGGCGATTATAAACTTACGAAAAAGAAATGAGAGATATACTAAAACATTCACCAAAAAGCAACCATTTTGAAGTCATAATGAACAAGTGAGGGTATAAATTTACGGTAAGCCTTAATTGCGACAGTTGCTCAATCGTTTAAGAGAATTCCCTCCTGAAGTGCAAACGAGATAAACTCCAAAATTTCACTCTTTTCAAGTGATGCTTCTGGTGGAGGTGGTATGTAGCCTTTATCTCTTATGTTTTCTAAAAGCGTCAGATAAGGTGCATCAATCGATTCGGAACAGAGTCTGCCATTATTCAGGTACATAAATGCTTGTGAGCCGGATTGTTGCAATTGGTCAAACATCCGCGGAATTTGTGGTTCACCAAAGTCAAGAAGCTCCTCTATATCATAACTGAAGTTTATGATATGTACAGAAGGTGCCAGTTTGAATTTACAACTCCATATATCAGCAGGTATTTTATGGTCAGTATCATTTGTTCCACCCGGTGAGAGAAGAACTTCGGCGTAAAAATGATGATATTTCATAACATCGAGTATTAGCGGATAATATTTTACAAGCTTTTTTCTGCTTAAAAGCTCTCGCAAAAAAAACTGCTGCATATCCCATACATCGTTATCTGTAAAATCAGACTCTGTATTGTCAATATAATTCCTGTCCAACATCCATTTGCCGAATTTATCCAGGAGTTCTGATGGTTTTAATCGTAGAAATTTAGTCACAGAGTTAAACCATGCGACAGCTTTACCGCGTGTATAAAAAATATCGCAGGCGGTTCCAAGTCTGGAGGCGGATTTTATATCTTCTTTGGATAAATTTATGGTTGATTCAATTAGGTATGGTGGATTTTTATCCCAGTTAAGTCCAAGTCTTTCCCCGTTGTCTGATAGTCTTGTTCCAGGAAGAACGGCAAGTTGAAAAATATCAAGATGATTTGGATAAAGTGATAATGCATAATCAAGACTTTGAATGAATCCGGCAAGAGTATCTCCAGGCAATCCATATATCAGGTCAAAACCAAAAGTGGCTCCGCAGTCATTCAGGAGAGCTGTTTTTGAAGAGAAGTCAGCTTTATTAAAAGAGCGTCCGACTAATTTGAGCGTATCAGGGTTTGAGCTCTGCAGCCCTATCTGCAGTGAGCATTGAATTTCGGCGAAAAGTTGAGCCATTTCACGATCAATAAATTCATTCCGAACTTCAAAATGGAAATGTATTTCGGGCGCAACCTTCTTAATTAGGCGCAGGATTTTCTTTGCACGTTTTGGATTAATGTTAAAAGTGGAGTCCAATACGAAAATCTGTCTTACTCCATTCGCTGCAAAATAATGCAGCTCCGATTCAACTCTTTCCAACGAGAAGTGCCGTACACCATGAATACCGCGCGAATCAAAACAGAAATCGCAGGTGAAGCTGCATCCACGTGATAATTGCCACAGTAAGCCAGGAGTTGAGTTAACATTTATAACTCCGTTTAAGTATGGTGACGGTATTGAGTCAAGATCCGCGATAGGTGTGGATGTTGCTGGTTTTATGTCTTCAGCAGAAATTACTCCAGGGATACAGTAAAATTCTCTGCCCTCTTCAAAAGCCTGACATAGAGATAGAAAAGGGAGTTCCCCTTCAGCTGTAACTGCAAAATCAAAAATTTCACTCTTCAAAATAAATTCGGGATTGGCTGTTACTTCTGGGCCTCCGCAAAACAGTTTAATTGCAGGGGCAATTCTTTTAAGTTCGCTGGCAATATTCATGCTCAGTTTGACATTCCAAAGGTAGATAGAAAATCCAATCGCTACCGGTGAATTATCTGCAAGAGCTGTTGCGCAGATTAGAGGATCATTGCCGAGAAAGAAATCTGCCATATCAACTGTAACGGAACTTTTTTTGGCATAGGATTTTAGAAATGCGGTTGCAAGAGGAACTGATTGTGGTGAAGGGGCAGGGTGAATTGAAACCAGTTTGATTAACATGGGGGCACCCCTTTTAATTGCCCTGATCTTTTTACAATCGAGAACAAAAATGGCCAGCGTTTATGCTGACCATTGGTTGAAAGTGGCTGGGGCGCCAGGGATCGAACCTGGGAATGCCGGAATCAAAATCCGGTGCCTTACCGCTTGGCGACGCCCCAATAAACTGATTTCTAAATTGTTTCAACTGTTGCAGCAAACCAGTTGTTGTCTCTGGTGATAATACGCTTACGTGCGATTTCTGCTGCATCAAAACTGTCAAAAATACCAAAAACTGTTGGCCCGCTACCCGACATCATGCTTCCAGATGCTCCAGACTCAAGCAGTAAAGACTTAATTTCGGCTATTACAGGAAACTTCTCAACAGTTACAGACTCAAGATCGTTAGATAAGATAGAGATAACTTGCTCTATTGAATCGAAAAACTCTGGCAGTCTATTCAGCTTACCTCTGTTTGTCAACTGTAAAGATTTATAAACCCATGCAGTTGAAACATGAATTGCTGGATTTACAAGGAGAATCCAGCAGTGAGGCATTTCAGGAAGTTCCGTTAGTTTCTCGCCTATACCTTCTGCGATAGCAGCTTTTTTGAATATAAAAAAAGGGACATCTGCACCAATATTAACCCCAATTTCCATAAGTTTCTGATCGCTGATATTTAAATTCAGAAGATCATTTAATCCCATTAATACAGCTGCGGCATCGCTGCTTCCTCCGCCAAGACCTGCTGCTACTGGTATATTCTTAGTAATCTCGATTGTTACACCGGTTTTTGAACCTGCGAAATCAAGTAGGGCTCTTGCCGCTTTCCAGGCAATATTTTCCTGACCGTCAGGTATGCCGATTGAGTTGCATATTATTTTAACCTCCCCGTTATCATTAAGTTTGAGGGATATATTGTCACAGAGGTTCACGCGCTGCATAATCATTCTAAGCTCATGATAACCGTCTGGGCGCTTTCCTATTACGTCAAGCAGATAGTTTATTTTTGCCGGGGCAAGTACTTTTAATGTTGTCATGCTGGCTCCATTATTAATTTGCACGTATTTTGTACATCTTATAAAGAATAAACTGTATATTTGTCGAGTGAGAAGTTACATACCATTTGAATCAAGAAATGAATTTGACAGATTTACCGCCAGTATGGTACGTCTCAAGATGATTTTTGCTTATATGGGAGTGTGTTGCGGGATGTTTAAAAATCTGCGTGAAGATATAAATTCTGTTTTTGAGCGAGACCCGGCTGCAAGAAATGTTCTGGAGATTATTTTCTGCTATCCAGGGTTGCACGCGCTATGGTTCTACCGCATTGCACATTGGTTCTGGACTCATGAACTCTTTTTTGCCGGTCGTCTTACCTCACATTTAGGGCGCTTTTTTACAGGTATTGAAATTCACCCAGGTGCTAAAATCGGCAGAAAATTTTTTATCGATCACGGGATGGGAGTTGTAATTGGTGAAACTGCTGAAATAGGAGACAATGTTACGCTCTATCATGGAGTGACGCTTGGCGGGGTTACCTGGGACAAGGTTAAACGACATCCGACTCTTATGGATGATGTCGTTATAGGGTCGGGTGCTAAAGTGCTTGGTCCGTTTACCGTTGGCAAAGGAGCAAAAATAGGTTCTAATTCTGTTGTTGTCAAAGCGGTTCCTGATAACGCAACAGTTGTCGGGATTCCCGGGCGAATGGTTATAGAACAGGAGAAGAAGGATGTTGGTCGAGCCGATCTGCAGCATGGACAGCTGCCGGATCCTGAGGCTAAAGCAATTTCGTGCCTATTCGATCAGATTCGAGAATTGGAACGTAAATATGACGCTCTTGCCGTAGAACACGAAGAGCTTAGAAACAGGGTTATGGGAAAATGATAAAAAGACAGACGACAATAAATCGCATTTTTAAAGTATCCGGAATTGGTTTGCACAGCGGTAGTGAAGTCACCCTGGAGTTTCTGCCGCGGCGTGAATTCGGGATTGCCTTCGTTTATAAAGGGGAGCTTATTCCTGCCCGTTACGATATGGTCGGAGATACACGTCTTTCAACTCAAATAGGGTGTAACGGGGTGAATGTTTCAACGATCGAGCACCTTATGGCAGCACTTTATTTTTCAGGTATTACAAACTGTCTTGTATATATCAATGGTCCGGAAGTTCCGATTCTTGATGGTTCAGCATGGGAATTTTACCAAGGTATGTGGAAGGCTGGTGTATACGAATTTCCAGAAACTGAGGTATATCTTAAAGTACTGCGTCCGGTTGAAGTTCATCATAACGATTCATGGGTCAAGGCTAAGCCGCTTAATACCCTTGAAATTACAATGTCGATTGAGTTCCGTCCACCGGTTGGAAAACAGAAAAAACGGGTCATGGATGTTGAAAACGCCTTTTCAATAATAAACTCAAGGACTTTTGTTCTTCAGGAAGAGATCGAAGCGATTCGCAAGATAGGTCTGGCTAAAGGTGGTTCACTTGATAATGCAGTCGTAATCGGAAGTGACGATATAATGAATCCTCTCGGTTTACGTTACAAAAAAGAGCTTGTTAACCACAAAATACTCGATTTGATTGGTGATCTTTACACAAGCGGATACAGAATTCTAGGTAAGATCGAGGCTCATAAGACGGGGCATTATCTTAACAATCTGTTTCTTAAGGAGCTGTTTTCTGATCCGAAAAATTACAGCCTTTACTAATAGAGCTTATTTACCAAGTATTACATCGCCGGTATCTGTGAAGAGCTTCACCGGTAACTGAAATGCCCTGATGAAAATATTCAGAATTCCCTTCCCCATTGATTTTACCTGAATCGGGCTTACATCTGGATCAGACCACTTCCCTTTTGCCTCAAAATATGCTGTTACCAGGTCTTTTTCTTCTCCTTTAAGCAGCCATCCAACAATTGGAATGCGATTTACAATTTTATCCACAGTTTGTAGCGGCTGGGCTCCAAGTGTTAAATTAAGCTCTTTATTGACTATATCTGCTGTTCCGATGATTGAAACATTTATGGCGTTGCTGCTGATGAAAAGATCCTCTGTTGAGAGAGTACCGTCTTTTACAGCGATGCTCCCTTTAATGCTCTTGTAAGGCATACCGCCTGAAGCCATGTCAGGAATCTCGAATTTAAGTAGTTGGGATACGTTAAGTATTGAAAATACTTTGGAGAGTGTACTGAATTTTCGTATTTTACCGCTATCCATATTGAGGCGAAGATTACCTAAAGCACTTCTTTTTATTTCTAAAAGAGTTTTGCCACGAGCCGTTAAATCAGCATGAAGGGTCAATTTACCTGTAACTTCACGCGAAAATTCAAGTGCCTCAAACAGATTTTCAGCATCTGCGTTTGTTATATCAAAACTGAGATCGTACCGGTCACCGTTAACTCCGTCCGGAGCAATCCTGCCTTTGGCTGAAAGTTTACCATCCTGCAGGTTTGCCGTCAGATTTTTCAGATATATGATCCCGTTCTCCTGCTCTGCCGCAGCATTCAGATTATGAAAGAGCATTTTACCAAAGTTACCATCCTGTACGTTCAGAGCCATTTTAATATTAAGCTTACTGTTCTGCCCGCTACTGCTCTTTTTCTCAGAGGATGTAAGTAGAAGTAGATCGTTAACATCAAGTTTGGTTGATGTAACTGAAATATTAGCCTGTTGTTTAGAGCCGGTGTGGTATACGCCATTCAAATGAAAATTTGACGAATTAAGTACACCGGAAAGTTTTTTAATATCGATGTGACCTTCACGAATGATTAAATCAGAATTCACTCTTTTGAAAGCAAGATCAGGAGTTTTCAGATCACTGTTTATATCGCTTAGATAAAATTGAGAGGAAGAGAGGGTTATTTCCCCTTCCGGATTTTTAAGACTTTTGATTGCAGCTTTAAGGTTAATGTCTGAATTTTCGTAGCGAGCCTGAATGTTGTCGGTTTCCAGACTGTTACCTTTGAAAATAATCGAACCGTTCATCCCTTTGATAGTTTTAAGCTGGTCATCCGGGAGAATGCTGAAATCTGAGATGTTTACGGTGCCGTGATAATCCATTGCACTCATATCAGCCGGATCTCCGCCACCTTTTATGTGAGCCTTTACCCTGCCTACCGGTTTATACTGTCGCCACATTTGGAGAATAGGGAGTGATTCATTCATCAGAAAAGCATTGGACTGGAGATCGAAACCGAGATACGCATTTTTCCCATAACCTATTAAACCGCTGCCGGTCACAACAAGAGGTTGAAGATTGTAGTTTACATTTGTAACTTTTGTTTCATCTTCAGCTATAATCGAATTAAATTTTATATTGTGCGGCATAGACATAGGTTTGGTAACATAGCCCGGCAGCGAGTAGAACGCCTCATTAAGATTCCATTCTCCATTAAGTCTGTAAGCTGAGATCTGACCATTTCCGGAAAGGGACAATGATGAGTTTCCGCTGTACTCAAGTGATGGTATTCCTGCAAGTTTCCCCAGCCATGCCATTTCAGTGTGGCTAGGTGATATATTCATAGAGATAGGGTAGTTAGATTGTTTGTCGGTATTATACTCAACAATTGAGCCATTCAACGAAAATGGTGACTTTCCAAAGTTTCCAGTCATCCCCAGCAGGTTGAAATTTTTTCCTTTCAGCTCTATCGTACCATTAAGGCTATTGAAAGTAGGAGCTTTTGAACCATAACTCAACAATCCGTTATTTACAGTTCCGCGGATCATAAGAGTATTATAGTTCTGTCCGACTTCCATCTGTGTAATCTGGCTTATTCTGCCATTAAGAACCCCTTCATCAAGTTTGAAAACTCCGGTTTTGATCTTGTTTTTTATGTAATCAACAACATCGGGGTCTATTATAATGCCATACGGTACGTAATCCCGCACATCCTCATATCGAAATGTAGATGGAGTACTTGCTTTGGTGACTATGCGCGGATCTTTTGAAAGATAATCGTGAAGTTCGAAACTCCCCTTTATTCTGAAACCTTCCATGCTTAGATCAACAGACGAAAAATTGATAAGCTGTCTGTTTAATGCCAGCTTATAATCAAGCTGCAGGTTTTTGGGGGAAAGTGATGTGTGAAATACAGTCGGCCATATAAGCTTTGCACCGGTGACAGTAATTTTACCATCCGCTGAAAAATCAAGAGGTGTCCCTTTAAAATTTGTAAGAAAATCCACCCTGCCGCCAGTATTACCAAAAGGCACAAAACGCGCGAAATAGAGCCAGAATCTATCGGGTTCGGCAGATTTCACCGATAAGGCGCAGTCAAGAAAAGTTTCAATTAGCGGTTTTCCGCTTCCAGGAAGATTGATTTTGCCATTAAGGGCAATGATTGTAGGAGTTCTGTTGCCGGATGGAATTTCTGCTGTTAGTTTTATACCTCCGTTCTGACCACTATTCAGGTGGTCTGCTACAAGAGATATATTCTTCAGCGAGAGAGAAAAGGGAATTTTGTCTACTACGTTGTCCCTCCATAGAACTGAACCGTTTTTGATCGTAATCTTACGGAAATTAATGCGCAAATCACTACTGCTTGTTTTCATTAAATCATCAATATTTAGAGTGCCGTCAGAAGAGCGGTATAATGACACTACGGTGCCATCCAGAATCAGCTTCCTCAGTTGGACTCTCTTTTCCAGTAGCGGCAGAAGAGCTAACTGAACAGTTATCTGTTTTGCCGATATAAAATCGGTTTTTCCATCCTTTTCTTTGACAGCAAACTCTTTAAAGTCAAATGATGGTCCTAAATGCCATGCAAACGAGCCTGAGTTGAAGCTTACCTTACGTCCAAGACTATTCTGTATGGCTGTAACTATTTCTGAACGGTAGGCGTTCAAATCCAGTAGATAGGGGAGAAAAAGAGCGATAGCAATTACAATCGTGACGATTGAAGTTAAAAGAATACCGACAATTTTTATAAGATGTGGAGTTATTTTCATTCAGTCGGATCCGCTATAGTTACTCTTACCTGGCAAATTCTCTTACCGTCTACAGACTCTACCTTGAAACGTGCCTCTCCGAAATCAATGTACTCCCCCTGCTGTAACAATCGACCTGACTGGGCGAGCAGGAAGCCTGCTATTGTGCTGTAAGTTGCATCCTCAGGCAGATGCAGATTCAGGCGGAGATTTACTTCACGAACAGTCAGCATACCGTCTATGAGGTAGTCCTTGTCATCTTCTACACATTGAGGAGATGAAACATCATCATATTCATCGTCAATTTCACCGACTATCTCCTCCAGCAGATCTTCAAGAGTTATAATTCCTTCAAATCCGCCATATTCATCGACAATAAAGATCATGTGATTACGGGTAGACTGCATCTGTTTCAGGGCGGTACTGAGTTGAGCATTTGCAGGGATGAAGCGTGGAGGATGAACAAGATCGGTAAGATTGAACTCAGGCATTTCAACCTGAGATAGATACGGCTCAAGGTCACGTCTTACGATAATCCCTATTATATTATCCAGTTTTTCCTCGTAAACCGGAATACGTGAAAACCCGTGTAAATTGAAAACTGATAAAGTCGCCTCAAGGGTTGAATTAACTGGTATCGCGGTTACAGCGTTTCTTGGTATCATCACGTCCTGCACTTCTGAATCAGAAAACTCGAATATTCGATGAAGCAACTGCTGTTCGGATGTCTCTAAAGCACCGCTTGTGTGTGAAATATTAATTATCTGGCGCAGCTCATCAACGGTATATGCACTTTCATTCTCCGGTGAAACCTCTAAACCAAGGAGACGAACCGTGCTTCTGCCTGCATAATCAAGCAACCGGATTGGCCAGCTGAAAAGTGTGTGGAAAAACCTTAATGGAGTTGCTACTGCGAGAGCAACACGCTCAGCCTTATCAAGAGCCAGTGTTTTTGGTGCAAGTTCGCCAAGAACTATATGAAGAAATGTGATTATAGTAAATGCAGCCGCGAACGAAATAGTGTGACGTACAGAATCGCTGACAAGGTCGTGAAGCGGTATCTCCAGAAGTCTTGAGAGTGCCGGTTCCCCGATCCATCCAAGGGCAAGAGAAGCCATGGTTATTCCAAGTTGAGTGGCGGAGATGTAGGAATTAAGATTGTCAAGAAGCCCAAGGAGAGTCGATGCCTGAGCGTTTCCACCTTCTGCCAGCGAAGCAATTCTTGATCTGCGTACAGATACAAGCGAAAATTCAGCAGCAACGAAGAAACCGTTTGCAGCAACCAGCAGGAATACGAAAAAAAGATAAAGCAGATTATTATTCATCAGTGCATTTTCCATGCAGCCGGTGGCGATGTCAACACCTACATGACAAATATTATATTGTTTGACCAATATTTTGTTTCATGCTAGCTTTCCAAAACCCTCTTTAATAGACTGTATAGAGTTTTATGGATCAACTTTTAATTCTTATTACAAGCTTAAAAAGCGCAATCAAGTAACTTTTTTAAACAATAAATTTTTTGTTGAAATGGACTGGCTTCCCGATGTACAAGCGGCTTATCGTATTTTTTTCTGTTCTGCTTCTTACCGCCTGTTCCGGTATTAACCCCGCAGTAGAAGATTTTCCCCCTGCACCCCCTATAATTCATGATGCTCACGCTCACTCATGGTATCTCTACTCGCGTGCCAGATTAGCAACCCATGAAGGTGACTATCCTGCAGCTTTGAATCTCCTTCGCGAAGCTATATCCATCGACCCCGGTTCTGCCGTTCTGCACGGTGAAATTGCCGAGATAAAGCTTAAAATAGGACAGATTCCGGAGTCACTTGAATACGTCAATAAAGCTATAGCGCTTGATCAGAATTATCGTCCACCCTACATCGTAGGCGGGATATTAATGTCCTCAGTCGGAAAGGATTGGGAGGCGGCGGACTATTTGCGTAAAGCTGTCAAGCTTGACCCCGAAAAGGAAGATGCTTATCTGCATCTTGCTCTTTCGCTTACGAGACTCTTTGAATATGAAGAGGCTGTTTCCACCCTGAAATCAATGGTAAAGCTGAACCCTGAGTCGATTCTCGGCTACTATTATCTTGGTAGAACATACAGCCAGATGAAACTTTATCGCGACGCTCTTGGTTACTTTACAAAGGTGTTGGAATTGCGCCCCGATTTTGAACAGGCGCTGATTGATAAGGCGGCTACTTTTGAGGCTATGGGTGATTATACTAAAGCGACAGAAACCTATAAGGCTTTGATTGATAATGATGAACATCGTGCTGCAGTTCTCCAGCGTCTCATTCAGCTGCTCCTGCAGCAGCGTCGTTTCCCGGAGGCGCTCAATTATCTTCGCATGGCTGTTCAATCCGGTTATGGAGGTGTCGAAACCAAACGTAAAATTGGATTGGTGCTTCTTGAACTCGAACAGTTTGATGAAGCAGTTGCGCTATTCAAGGATCTGCTGGAAAAAGATCCCGAATCTGATAATTTAAGATTTTATCTTGCGGTTGCACTTGAAGAGAAGGGGGAACTTGAGTCTGCATACGTCGAATTCGACAAAATAACAAAAGGTTCTCCGCAGTACATCGAGGCTGTTGGACATATGGCACTCATACTCAAGGAGCAGGATAAAAGTGATGCTGCAATTGCTACTTTGAAGGAAGCCATTAATTCAAACAGAGGTAATATTGAGCTTTATCTGAACCTGTCAACTCTTTATGAATCGCTCGATGACCCTCAATCGGCTCTTCAGGTGCTGATTGAAAATGAGCAGCAGTTTTTGAAGGAACCACGTTACCACTTCAGAATAGGCGTACTCTTTGACAAACTGGACAAGCGCAATGAATCAATTAAAAGGATGAAACAGGTTCTGTCTCTTGATCCGAATGATGCCCAGGCTCTGAATTATCTCGGATATTCATACGCTGAAATGGGAACGCACCTTGATGAAGCGTTGAAATACATTAAGCGGGCTGTTGCAATCCGTCCAGGGGATGCGTTCATAATGGACAGTCTTGGCTGGGCATATTTCAAGCTTAAACGCTATGATGAGGCTGTAGCTGCCTTGGAAGAGGCTATATCGCTTGTTGATGATGACTCTACAATAGTAGAACATCTGGGTGATGTATTTGCCGCCAGACAGTATTTTAAAAAAGCTTTGAAGCAGTATCAGAGAGCCTTGATATTAGCTCCGGAACGGAAGGAGTTAATTGAAAAAATCCAGAAACTTAAAGGTGAGCAGAGGGAGCAGGTTACAAAATGATAAAATCGCCGCTTGCGCGATGCCTGGCGAACGGGCTGTTTATCATGGTTTTTCTCTGTTCCTGTAATGATTCAGAACTCTCCTCCAAACCTCCGGTTAATACCGTTTCAGCAGATATTCCCGTGACAGGTGATTCACTTGTTGAGGGTACGATTGGTGAAGCATCCACACTTATACCGATTCTGGCTTCCGATTCATCATCCTTTGCAGTAGCCGGTCAGATTTATAACGGTCTGATAAAATATGACAAAAATCTAAAAATAGTCGGAGATCTGGCAGAGTCATTTGATATATCCGGTGACGGTCTGACGATTACATTTCATCTGCACCGTGGAGTTAAGTGGCATGATGGTGCCCCATTTACCTCGCGTGACGTTCTATACACATACAGGGTCACGATTGATCCCAATACACCTACGGCATACGCTGAAGACTTCAAACAGGTTAAACATATATCGGCACCTGATGATTATACGATTCGTGTTGTATATGCGAACCCTTTTGCACCCGCTCTTGCTTCATGGGGGATGAACATTCTGCCGGCTCATCTGCTCGAGAATCAGGATATAACGAAGAGTCCTCTGGCGCGCAAACCTGTGGGGACAGGACCATATCGTTTTAAAGAGTGGATTGCCGGACAGAAAATAGTATTGGAGGCAAATAGCGATTATTTCAATGGACGCCCTTACATAGACCGTTATATCTACCGCATCATCCCTGACACATCCACAATGTATATGGAGCTGAAATCAAGCGGTATAGACCTTATGAGTCTGACACCTGTTCAATATGCCCGGCAGACAGCCAATAAACGGTTTACCTCGCGTTTTAATAAATATCGCTACCCCTCATCTTCTTATCTCTATATGGGTTACAATCTACGTCATCCACTATTTTCCGACAAGCGTATCCGGCAGGCTATAACTTCCTCAATAAATAAGGACGAGCTGGTGCAGGGTGTACTATTCGGAATGGGGCAGAAGTCGGCAGGCCCGATTGTTCCAGGTCGTTGGGCATATAACCCTGAAATAAAGGACTTTAACTATGATACCAAAAGAGCTGTTGAACTTCTGAAACAGGCTGGATGGGAAGAAAAAAATAACGAAGGGTTTCTGGTAAAAAACGGTAAACCGCTCAGTTTTACTATTCTCACCAATCAGGGTAATCAACAACGTCTTATGACGGCTCAGATCGTACAGCAGCGACTCCGTACTGTTGGAATAGACGTTAAAATAAGAGTTGTTGAATGGGCGGCATTTTTAAAGGAGTTTATTAATAAAGGTAATTTTGAAGTTGTTATGCTGGCGTGGAACATCTCGCAGGATCCCGATATGTACGATATCTGGCACTCCAGTAAAACAGCTCCCGGGGAACTGAATTTCATTGGTTACAAAAATTCAGAGGTTGACCGCTTGCTTGTAGAGGGGCGTGGTACTTTTGATATGGAAAAACGTAAAAAGGCATATTTCCGTATTCAGGAGATACTCGCAGAAGATCAGCCATACACATTTCTTTATGTGCCTGATGCACTGCCTGTCGTTAGTTCGCGAATTAGAGGCATTGAACCGGCTCCTGCAGGAATAGGTTATAATCAGAACTTCTGGTATGTACCCAAGAGAGAGCAGGTGTATCTGCCATGAAAATATATCTTCTAAAACGTATTGTTATGCTGATTCCGCTCATGCTTGGAATCACCCTGATCACTTTCACCGTTATTCATCTTGCGCCCGGTGAGCCGGTTGATATGCAGACAGCCATGAATCCCAAAGTCGGTAAGGAGGCTCGAGAACGACTTACCAGGTTCTACGGTCTTGACAAACCCCTCCATGAACAGTACTTCAACTGGGTGGGGAAGCTTGTCCGTCTGGATCTCGGAAGATCTTTTTCATCAGATGGACGGCCGGTACTTGATAAAATAAAGGAGCGTCTGCCTGTCACCCTCTCTCTTAACATTATTGCCCTGTTTCTTGAATTTGGTCTGGCTGTTCCGATAGGTATACTCGCAGCTACCCGTCGCGATTCATTGTTGGATAAGGGGATAACCGTATTCGTATTTATTGGGTTTGCCGTCCCGACATTCTGGCTGGCACTGCTGCTTATGTATTTTTTCGGAGTGCGCCTGGGGTGGCTGCCGATATCCGGACTCCACACACTGGGGAGTGATAACTGGGGAATGTGGAGTTATCTATGGGATATGGCAAAACATCTCATAATGCCTGTAATGGTTGCCTCCTTTGGAAGTCTGGCGGGGCTTTCGCGATATATGCGCTCTGCCATGCTGAATGTTGTCAGCCAGGATTATATTACCACCGCTAGAGCAAAAGGATTGTCGGAGAGTGTTGTTATCTATAAACACGCGCTTCGTAATGCTCTGCTCCCTCTGATTACGCTTCTTGGATTTTCTATTCCGGGGCTTATCGGCGGCTCAGTAATTTTTGAGACAATCTACGCAATACCTGGAATGGGGCAACTTTTCTATCAGGGCGTAATGTCACGTGATTATCCGGTTGTTATGGGAATTCTAGTTATAGGAGCATTTCTGACACTTTTTGGAAATCTGGCTGCCGATCTCTGTTACGCGGTTGCAGACCCACGAATCAGACACGGGGAGGGGTAGAGTATGAATTTTAAACACTCTTATTTCTACTCTGTTTTTTGGAAACGCCTTAAACGCAATCGTTTGTCTCTTATCGGCGGCATTGTGGTGCTGGCGATGTTTTTAGTGTCGCTACTGGCACCGCTTATCTCTCCATACGATCCCAGTGCAATCAATGCATGGCACGTACTCGCTCCACCATCTTCTCAGCATTGGTTCGGGACAGATGAACTGGGTAGAGATGTTCTCAGCAGAGTCATTTATGGTGCAAGAATCTCGCTGAAAGTCGGAGTTGTCGCAATTGGAATAGCAGTTGTTATCGGTACTGCTGTTGGTCTGGTCTCTGGATATTACAGCGGTATTGTTGATACTCTCCTTATGCGTACTGTTGATATAATGCTATGTTTTCCGGCATTTTTTCTCATTCTTGCGGTAATAACATTTCTTGAACCGTCAATCTGGTACATTATGATGGTAATCGGGTTGACGGGGTGGATGGGTGTCGCGCGTCTGGTCAGGGCAGAAACTCTATCGATTAGAGAAATGGAATATATTCAGGCTGCACGGTGCATTGGATGCTCCAATCTACGCATAATATTTCGTCACATACTCCCAAATGCGATTTCACCGGTTCTTGTCGCTGCGACACTCGGAGTTGCCGGTGCAATTCTTACAGAATCAGCACTATCTTTTCTTGGAATCGGCGTTCAGCCCCCCACACCAAGCTGGGGGAATATTTTAACATCAGGTAAAGATTATATAGAGTTTGCCTGGTGGCTCTCTCTCTTTCCAGGGTTGGCTATTCTTGCTACTGTTCTTGCGTATAATCTGCTTGGGGAAGGGATTCGTGACGCTCTGGATCCGAGGGTAAAAAGATAGTCTTATCCTCTGATTCTGAATGAATGGTGGCAAATTTACTTTATCTTGCAATCATGTCAAGCTTGTAGCGACTGTGCATTATTCCAATCAGAGTGTTTACCCCCTTAAATGCAGCCCTTAGTTTGTCTCGCTCGTTATCCCTTAGAACAAGCGGATCAACAAGATTGTTCGGTTCGCTGCCGCTTGAGGCTGAAATCAGCTGTTTTACAAGTCTAAGTCTTATCAGAAATGTGAATGATTCTGTAAGAGTTTCAAGGTCGTGATCTGAGATAATATTTAAAGAGTGGAGACGTGTAAGCTTATCCCATATTGAGCCACCCATAATTCCTGCTTCAAGGGCAATCAGTCCAATACCGCGTGTCAGAGTAAACAGCCCCCCTTTTTTTAAATCAATCTTACCCTTTGCTTCACCCTTCTTTTCGACAAGTAATCTCCCGAATATGCCGAGCGGCGGTTTGAAACGTACAATATTACGAGCCATCAACGGCAGAAAAACCGAATTATGCCGGACATAATCAATTATGTGTGAACGGAGTTCGTTTTCAAAAGAGGTGTCGCCATGAAGTACCCGTATATCCTGAAAAACTCCAAAAAATACGGTATTCTCAGGGGTAGGGTTGGATATCCACTCTGAAGTTAATCTCTTCCATTCAGATATGCTGTGACACCAATCCGGATTATTAGCCATCATATTTCCGGGACAGAGCGGTATCCCAACAGCCTCAAGCGAAGCAACAATCCTGCTTGCAAAGAGTTGAATCTGAGCCTGTTTTACCGGAATCAAATCGTCACGATAAACTATAGCACTATCCTGATCTGTTCTAAGAGTCTGCTCTCCGCGCCCCTCACTCCCCATTGCCAGATATGCCGCACCCTCAGGCAGTCTTATGTCATGGTAAACATCAAGTATATGTATTAAACGCTCTGTAAAGGCATCATTGAAGTGGGCAATAAGCTGAATAAGGCTGTGAGCATCAGCATTTGTGCTGACTGCATACTTAAGCATTTCTGTCATTTTTTTGCCGATTAACTTCAGTTGTTCAATGGTTACTGCCGATTCAATCTCCTGAACAAGGTAAAGGGGACTCCTCGTCTGGATTCTTAGAAGGTCTGTGTCGGTAAGGATTCCGGAGAGTTTGTTGTTCTGGTCAACTACGATAAGTCTATGAATATTATGTTTAGACATCAGGAAGATAGCTTTAAAGAGATGGTCGCTGGTTTTTATCGAAATAAGCCTGGTTTTCATAATGTCACTGACCAGCATTTCAGGAATATCGGCAGCTGATTCAGCGATGAGATTACGCAGATCCCGCAGGGAAACAATTCCAACCGGTTCATTGTTGAGGGTGACAACAATTCCAGAGATGTTGTTGGTCATCATCATTTTAGCCATTTCAACAAGAGGCATATCCGGGCTGCAGGTTACAACCTTGTGGCGGCAAATATCCTCAACCGGAATGAAAAACAGGCTGTCTTCGTGCGTAGTGGGCATTTTTCACCAATTACAATGTGGTTTTTGAGATTACGGATTCTTATACATCAGCATTCTTACAAAATCTATCCTTTCATTCGAATTCCTGTTCTAGTCGGTAGAAAAAATAAAACAAATTTTCTATAAAATCTGAAAACTGTTTTAGTGTGTCTGTATCAATGTGTTTAAAAAAGTCAAAAATAAAGCAAGTAAAACAGTGTAAGAAATCGTATTTAGATCAATAGTACAATAAAAGATATATAAACAAATAAAATATAATTTGTTGCTAACATACTTAAAATAAAGGATTATATAATTTATAAAGTATACATAAATAAAAAAGTTGACAAAATTATAACGGTGTACTAAATATACAAACATATATTTTATTACTTTGTTCTATTTGTGATTTTATTGAGGTTTTATTTGTTTGAAAGGGGATTCTGTTATGACAAAGGATAAGGGTGCATATTCGGTACAGGCGGTTGCCAAAGCCATTGATCTCCTTGAAGCTCTTGCTCAGGATGGAGAAAACCCCACCATTTCCGTAATAGAGAAAAAGCTGGGTTTAAACCATGGCAAAACCGTCAGATTACTTACAACGCTTGAATCAAAGGGGTTGGTTGAGAAAGATTCTCTTGCAGGAACATATAACCTTGGTTTACAGGCGCTGGAGATGGCTCAGCATATTTTGAAGAGTGATAATCTCATCCGACTGGCTCGTCCGATAATGGAAAATCTTGCGCGTAAGCTTGACGAGGCTGTTTACATAACCGTTGCAAATAACGACGAGGTTTTATTTTTGGATATGGTTGATTCGTTTCAGCAGATTAAGACGGTTGACCTGGTAGGTAAGCGTTTTCCATTCTTTACAAATGCTGCTGGTAAAGTCCTGAAATCGGTAGCTTCTATAGATATTTTCTGCCGTGCCGGCAAAAAACGTGGAATTAAAGATCTTCCGAAGCTTGAAGCTGAACTGAATGAGATTCGCCGCAAAGGTGTTGCAGTAGACTTTAACGGTCTTGGAGAAGGGGTCTGCTCTGTCGCAGTTGTTATCAGGGATTATGCTGGTAAGGTTGTAGGTGCGTTAACCGTTTTGGCTCCATCTTTCCGTATGTTGCATGATCGCCTGGAAAAAGAAGTAATCCCCTGTATGCTGGAGGGGGCTGAACAGTTGTCAATGAAATTCGGTTATTCAAAGGCGTATGCATAGGAATATTGCAGTACGTTTTACTAGATAAGAGGCGAAGTCAAGAGTTTAACCACTAACCGCCCGAGCAGGGCAGGGGCAACAGGCAGCCCCCGAGAGAAAGGAGGTAAATAGCCGACACGTATTTGCGGAGGAGTTTTACTAGCAGCCATCTCAACAACACAAGGAGGTTTTATGTCAGTTCACGCAACTAAAGAATTACAGGCTTATTGGAAAGAGAATCTGGTTATAATTCTGGGTCATCTTGCAGTCTGGTTTTTCGTATCATTTTTCTGTGGCATCATGGTCGTTGATCAGCTTGATAAGTTCATGATAGGCGGCTTTCCAGTAGGGTTCTGGTTCGCGAATCAGGGTTCAATGATTACCTTTGTTATTTTGATTTGGACTTATGTCTACATGATGAACAACCTTGACAAAAAGTATGATGTGCACGAAGGGTGACACCCCGACCGGTATCTAGTTAATGCGACCAAATTCTAAAAAACTACGAGGTGACAAATTATGAGTATTCTTACCTGGACCTGGATTCTTACGGGGCTCAGTTTTGCCCTTTACATCTACATTGCCTATGCTTCAAGGGCAAAATCAACCGGCGACTTTTACGCCGCAGAGCAATCAGTCCCCCCCATTATGAACGGTATGGCAACCGGTGCTGACTGGATGTCTGCAGCATCATTCATCTCAATGGCAGGTCTTATTTCCTTCATGGGACGTGACGGATCTTTCTATCTCATGGGGTGGACAGGTGGTTATGTTCTCCTCGCCATGCTGTTTGGTCCTTACCTGCGTAAATACGGTAAGTTTACTATTCCGCAGTTTATGGGTGACCGCTACTATTCAAATTCAATCCGTGTACTCTCGCTCCTTTGCGCTATATTCGTATCATTTACTTACGTAGCCGGTCAGATGCGTGGTGTTGGTGTTGTTTTCTCCCGTTTCATGGGCGTCTCCATCAACATGGGTGTTATCATCGGAATGGCTCTGGTTTTCTTCTACGCCACTCTGGGCGGCATGAAAGGTATAACCTACACCCAGGTTGCCCAGTACGTTGTTCTTATCTGCGCTTATATGGTTCCTGCTGTTTTCATCTCCATGCAGCTTACGGGCAACCCTATTCCTCAGTTAGGGATGGGATCAGCTATCACAGCTGAAGGTGCAATGAAACTGAATGACGTAACAACCCAGGGTAAATATCTGCTTGATGTACTTAACAATATTCAGACGGATCTTGGCTTTTCGCAGTACACAAACGGAGCACGTCCAAGGATCGATGTCTGGTTTATCACAATGTCCCTGATGATCGGTACTGCTGGTCTTCCGCACATCCTTATCCGTTTCTTTACAGTACCAAAGATGCGTGATGCGCGTTCATCAGCCGGTTATGCACTTCTTTTTATTGCTATTCTTTACACGACCGCTCCAGCAATTGCAGTTTTTGCCCGCACAAACTTCATAAAGTCGGTTCATAACGTAAAGTATGAAGATGCACCATCATGGTTCAAAAACTGGGAAAAAACAGGTCTGGTAGGTTGGAAAGATAAGAACGGCGATGGAATCATGCAGATAGCAAAAGGTAAGGAAACTGATCCAAAGAGTGCTAACGAAGTTAAGATTGACCGCGATATCATGGTTCTTGCAAACCCTGAAATTGCAAAGCTGCCGAACTGGGTTGTTGGTCTGATCGGTGCCGGTGGTCTTGCTGCCGCTCTTTCAACTGCTGCCGGTCTGTTGCTTGTTATCTCCGCTGCTGTATCGCACGACTTGATGAAAGGGATTCTGAAGCCTAATATGTCCGATAAGGAAGAGCTTATCTGGGCTCGTGTTGGTGCTGGTGTGGCTGTATGTATTGCAGGTCTGTTCGGAATATATCCTCCAGGTTTTGTTGCCCAGGTTGTTGCTTTTGCCTTCGGTCTGGCTGCGGCATCTTTCTTCCCGTGCATCCTTATGGGTATTTTCAACAAGAAGGCGAACAAAGAGGGTGCGCTGGTCGGTATGTTTGTCGGTATAGCATTCGTAACCGCCTATATTGTTTACTTCAAGTTTGTAAACCCTGCTGTTAATGACAAAGATCACTGGTGGTTCGGTATTTCGCCAGAAGGTATCGGTACCGTTGGTGCTGCCCTCAACTTCATCTGTATGTATGTTGTAGGTAAGTTTACACCGGAGCCTCCGCAGGAGATTCAGGATATGGTTGGAAGTCTCCGCTATCCTGGCAAACTGGTAGCTCCTCCTTCTGCAGGTCATTAATCTCTCAGGATTTTTAGAGTTAGCAAATTCCAAAAATCCTGAAAACCTGAGTTTTAATAGAATGTTCGAGTTGGCGGTTGTCACTAGCGACAACCGCCTTTTTTTAAATTTTCTATATCCATGGCCAAGGAGTTTATGATATGCAGACAGCGACAGACACCGTAGAGAATAGGGGAAATATGATCCTGAAAATGATGCGAAACTTTAATGCCGGAACGGTCAGAGTTATTATGGGGATAAGATTCCGGTCGGTCGGAGCCACTGTACTAGGATCTCTTGCCGGATTGAGTCTTACCACTAATGTTCTGCCATCTTCTTTATCAATGATGGGATTCATGGATAATTTTTCCGCTCGTTGGGGACTTGGCGGTTTTGCCGTTTACTCCATGATGTTATGGGGAGTAGGTGGGTGGGCGGTACAGAAAACTGGAGACAAAAAACTTGGCGGCATAGTTCTTGGGCTGCTTGGTCTGATTTCCGGCATACTCTTCACGGCAATTGGGATTAGTACAGAAATGGATATCCTCTTAACCGGCGGTGTGGCAGCCATGTTATACGGTGCCGTTGGCGGAATGATTATTGGCGATGCTCTTAGAGATCCTCCGGCAGATCCGAATAACCCAAAGGCATCAATTGGAAGGATCGGAGATATGGGGATATTCGGGTATTTCAAGGATAACGATTAAGTAAAAACAGGTCTGACATTTCATAATTATGGAGTTTTGCTATGCTGACTATGCTAGTGATTGTCTTTATAGTTGCCTATGCAGCTATTGCTCTTGAACATCCGCTTAAGGTAAACAAATCTGCCACTGCACTCATAGGTGCCGGTCTGCTCTGGACTATCTATGCATTGTCAACAGGTGATCATCACCTTGTAACCGAGCAGCTGAATGAGTCGCTTATGGGGACAGCCCAGATTGTCTTTTTTCTGATGGGTGCAATGACGATTGTTGAGGTAGTGGATGCTCACAACGGTTTTGAGGTAATTACTTCCCGTATAAAGACCACCAAGCTCTCATCCCTTATGTGGTTGATAGGCTTTGTAACTTTTTTCCTCAGCGCAATCCTGGATAACCTTACAACAACAATTGTAATGATCTCGCTGATTAAGAAGCTTCTGGATAAACATGACGACAGACTATTCTTTGCCGGAATCATAGTCATTTCGGCGAATGCCGGTGGCGCATGGTCGCCTATCGGTGACGTAACAACAACAATGCTCTGGATTGGTGGTCAGATTACAACACTGGCAATAATGAAGGGTGTTTTCCTTCCGTCACTTGTAAACATGATTGTTCCTTTAGCTATAACAAGTTACATACTTAAAGGGCGTGAGGTAGTGAGTCCGACAAAATCCGAGGAGTGCGGTCTTCATGCTGCAACCACACCATTTGAACAGAATTTCATGTTTGCCATGGGAGTCGGTATATTGGTTGCGGTACCGATATTTAAAACTGTTACACACCTGCCGCCATTTATGGGGATACTTTTCGGACTTGGGATTCTCTGGCTTACCGGTGAATTACTGCACAGTAAAAAAGAGGATGAAGATAAGGAGCACCTCACTCTGATTCGTGCTTTACGCCAGATAGATATGAGCTCAATTGTTTTCTTTATCGGAATCCTGCTTGCAGTTGCAACCCTTGAACATACTCATATTCTTACAAATCTGGCAGCATGGCTCACAGATACTATCGGGCGTGAGGATGTAATTGTTACTGTTATCGGGATGGTTAGTGCCATTGTGGATAACGTGCCGCTAGTTGCCGCTTCAATGGGAATGTACAGCATGGTACAGTATCCACCGGATAGTTTTCTATGGGAGTTTATGGCGTATTGTGCCGGAACCGGAGGCTCTATACTTATAATCGGCTCTGCTGCAGGTGTTGCTGCTATGGGGTTGGAGAAGATTCATTTCTTCTGGTATGTAAAACGTATAAGCGGATTGGCTCTTGTAGGATATTTTGGCGGTATAGCCGCTTACATGATCCAGTACAAAATGTTTCACTAACTTAAGTAAATCCCTTTCAAGTTTTGAAGACGGACTCTCAAACTGTTTTTTAGGTGTACGGCGTTAAAACTGCTGGTGGTCGCGTGAGCAGTCTGGATTTACTTTAAAAGGTGTTTCGATGCACACTTTAAATCATATAACCTGTTTTTCAGCTGTTGTTGGCTTCGTATTCAGTAGCAAGGTTGCTCTATTCGTTTCTAAACTCCGTAGGGATATGTCCTGTCTCCTTGTGTTTACTCTGCTTCTGCTGTCTGCAATTACTTTTAGCACAGAAAATATTCCCAATTTCACCCCGGATTGTGAAACCAGTCAGGTAAACGAAGTAAAAAAACAGGTTGCTGCAGAAATAAGTATCATTCCGATAAAAAGAACAGCATCAGCTCCGTTTGCAATTAAGGAATATTTTCTCGCAGTCGTACAGACATCAAAAAACAGAATATGTTTTTTCCCTCCACCTTCCAGAGCTCCCCCCATAGTTACAGTTTCAGTCTGATAGCAACTTCATTATAACTGGCGTACTTTCACGCCTAAT
Source organism: Desulfuromonadaceae bacterium (assembly GCA_028683855.1). GTDB lineage: Bacteria > Desulfobacterota > Desulfuromonadia > Geobacterales > Pseudopelobacteraceae > JACRCG01. Next base: position 28,416 of record JAQUHA010000023.1, on the reverse strand, counting down.
ACTCCAAAATAAAGCTACACCGGCTATTTCGGCAAGGTTGCGAAATGTCTATGCCAATCTGCTGATTTTGTTAGTGGTTGGAGGATCTATGTTTGAAATCCTTAAACAGCTCTTTTCAATTTCAAGTAATGATGAAAAACCGCAGACCTGCTGCCTCTGCTGCGGCGATTGCTGCGAAGCATTTGGTGGTCATCTTCATGCATCGGAAAATGACAAGGAGCGGTGGAGAAGGGAAGGGCGTGAAGACCTGCTTGCGCGTATCAACAGACTTGATTGGATATGGGTAGATCCAGAAACAAAGCAGCCGCTTGAACGCTGTCCTTTTATAACTTCAATTCCTGAAAACAGAAAAATATGTGCAATTCAGGATACGAAACCGGATATATGCCGGGATTATCCGACTCTTGCTCATGAGAAGAGATGTCTGCACGGCTTTTTCATGTAGAGGGGAGAACTGTAGCCGACAGTTACCTTTTGATTGCTGTAATATGTCAATTATTATGCTAATGTCTGAAGCGGAAAGTACACCTCCGGTATTTTTGTTGAAATACAGTTTTATTGACTATGGAGGTATTAGTGGCTATTGACCGACCGCTTTTTTCAACACTACTGGTATACAGTTTTACTCTTCTGCTTTTATATCTTCTCTACTCAGTAATCTCCCCATTTTTAGGCGTATTAGTATGGGCTGGAGCAATAGGTGTAATAACGCTTCCGCTTCATAAGAAGATTCTTTCTAACTGCAACTTTAGCGATATAACCGCAGCTTTTCTAATTACAGCCGGAGTTGTCACTGCTGTTATAATTCCTCTTGTTGGATTGATATTCTCTCTCTCGAGGGAGGCTGCTCTTGCATATCAGTATCTGGACAGCAGAGCTGCCTCAGGCTCAGTGCTTGAGTTGGCTGATCTTCTTAATACTCCTTCTGTGATCATTATTATGGAAAAAATCAGACCATTTACAAGCTCGCTCAATATTGATCTTGACGCTGTGCTGCTGCCCACTGTCAAAAAAGGCATTGCCGCCATGCTTAACTATTCAACCGGTATTTTGAAAGATTTTTTTGGCCTTCTGTTTAAGCTTATCCTGATTATTATAACTCTCTTTTTTATCTATAAGGATGGATCATTGTTTCTGGAGCGTTTTTGGTCAGTTATTATAATCAGGGAGGGGTTGAAGAAAACAATTCTTGATACTATCAGAAGAGTTTTGTACGCCGTTATGTATGGGATTGTCCTTACATCGGTAATACAGGGCATACTTGGCGGGCTTGGATTCTGGGTTGCAGGACTTCCGGCGCCGATACTGTTCGGGGCGCTTATGACGGTTTGCGCTCTGATACCGATCATCGGTACTGCAGTTATATGGATTCCGGGTGCCATATATCTTCTTGTTCAGGGGGATACAATATACGCACTACTCCTTGTTGCGTGGTGTGCAGTAGTTGTGAGCAGCATTGATAATATTATACGGCCACTTTTTATAAGTGGTGTAGCCAAACTGCATATACTTATCGTCGTATTTGGTGTGCTTGGCGGTGTGCTTGCTTTCGGTATTACTGGTGTAGTGGCAGGTCCGGTCATACTTGCGCTCTTTATAGTTTTTTTTCAGGAATCAAGAGTTGATGGAAAGCTGAAGGGGGTGGATTCAACAGATTAAAGGTTTTAATGAACTGTAGAACCAGGCAGTTTCCTATATTGCGCTCCTTTCAGTTCTAATTGCCGGCTTCGTAGTATACATAATGCTTTTTAAATTAAGGAAAATTTATGAATAATAGGTTTGCGCTTAAAATAGGAGCAACCCCTGTGAAAGGAGGGGTTAATTTTAGAGTATGGGCACCTGAAGCTGATTCAGTTGAGGTAGAGATCGTAGAAAACGGAGGGGTTAAAACACCGCTTCATCGTCAGGGTGAATACTTTGAGGGTGTGGTAAATGCGACGGCAGGTGATCATTACTGGTACTGGCTGAATGGAAAACTGCGCCGTCCGGATCCGGCTTCACGCAGTCAGCCGGATGGTGTTCATGGAGCTTCACAGATTTTAGACCAGCACTTCACCTGGAGCGACAAACAGTGGCGTGGTATGCCACTTGAAAAATATCTTATATACGAGCTTCATGTCGGTACATTCTCAAAAGAAGGGACTTTTGACGGAGTAATCTCACGCTTGGAATATCTGCTGGAATTAGGGGTAACCGCTGTTGAGCTTATGCCTGTCGCTCAATTTCCAGGTGATCGTAATTGGGGGTACGACGGCACTTTTCCATTTGCACCGCAGAACAGCTATGGCGGATCAGATGGTTTAAAGCGGCTGGTTGATGCGTGCCACTCCTGCGGATTAGCCGTGATTCTGGATGTTGTCTACAATCATCTTGGACCTGAAGGTAATTATCTGCACGCTTTCGGACCATATTTTACCGATCGTTATCGCACTCCATGGGGTGATGCTGTTAACTTTGATGATTCAGGCAGCGATGTAGTACGGAGTTATTTCATTTCCAATGCCGTTCACTGGATTGCTGAATATCATATTGACGCTTTGAGACTGGATGCTATTCACGGAATATATGATTTTGGGGCACTTCATATACTTGAAGAACTTACTAAAGCGGTTCATTCAAAAGGGGTTGAACTTGGTCGTAAGGTTTACGTTATTGCCGAGAGCGATCTGAATGATGTCCGTGTCATATCAGCGCCGCAGATTGGCGGTTACGGACTGGATGCCCAGTGGAATGACGATTTTCATCATGCACTGCGTTCGCTACTTACCGGCGATCAGGCAGGTTATTATTCTGACTTCGGAAAATTTTCAGACTTTGTGAAAAGTGTTACTGAGGGGTTTGTAGTTTCAGGCTGTTATTCTGCATTCAGAAAGCGGAGACACGGATCTTCATCCTTAGAGATACCACCCGGACAGCTTGTAGTTTTCTCCCAGAACCATGATCAGGTCGGTAATCGTATTCGCGGGGAGCGACTTGGAAACTATCTTACAAAAGAGCGGCTTAAACTGGCAGCCGCTGCAGTTCTCCTCTCTCCATATATACCTATGCTCTTTATGGGTGAAGAGTACGCTGAATCTGCCCCTTTTCCATATTTTGTGAGTCACAGCGACTCAGAACTTGTTGATGGTGTGAGGCGTGGACGTCTTGAGGAGTTCGCCGCATTTGCAGATCAGGGGGTGCCTCCGGATCCACAGGATGAGGCTACTTTTCTTTCAGCCAAACTTGATCAGGAACAGCGTAGGAGTGGTGAACATCGGGCGGTTTTCGAGTTTTACCGCGAATTGATACAGCTTCGTAAAGAGTGCGAGCCACTGGCTAGACCAAGCAGGGCAAATATGCAGGTGCTTGGGATGGAAGAGGAGCGGATGCTTGCGATTATTAGAAATATTGCGGATGAACAGCTCTTCTGCCTGTTTAACTTCAGTGACCGTGATTGCATAATCCCTCCATCCCTTGCTGGTGGGAACATACGTATAATGCTCGACTCTACCGGCAGATATCCCGCAGGGAGCTGTATGACAGTCTACTCAACAAGACCAGCGACTTTTCCGACGCTTGCCCCTTTCGGTGTTATCGTCTATCGAACTGAAAGGAATAATTAAATGGGAAACTTCCTCTGCATACATGGTCACTTCTACCAGCCTCCACGCGAAAATCCATGGCTGGAGTCCATAGAAATTCAGGACTCGGCATACCCCTATCATGACTGGAACGAACGTATAACCGCCGAGTGCTACTCACCTAATACAGCCTCGCGTAATCTGGATCGTGACGGTCGTATAATGGGAATAGTCAGCAACTATGCCCGTATAAGTTTCAACTTTGGTCCTACACTTCTCTCCTGGATGGAGAAGTACTCAGTTGATACCTACAGGGCAATTCTTGCCGCCGACCGGCAGAGCATTGCATGGCGATCAGGGCATGGTGCAGCACTGGCTCAGGTTTATAATCATATAATAATGCCGCTCGCAACTCTTAGAGATAAGCGTAGTCAGGTGCGTTGGGGGATCAGGGATTTTGAATATCGTTTTCAGCGTTTTCCTGAAGGGATGTGGCTTGCGGAAACTGCCGTTGATATCGAGACTCTGGAGGTACTGGCTGAAGAGGGGATCAAATTTACTATTCTGGCACCGCGCCAGGCTGCCAGAGTCAGGAAAACAGGGAGTAATCGCTGGAATGACGTAAGCGGTTCGCGCATTGATCCTTCACGAGCATACATCTGTCCTCTCCCGTCAGGGCGTGATATTACTCTTTTCTTTTACGACGGTCCAATTTCTCAGGCTGTTGCTTTTGAAAATCTGCTTGGAAGCGGAGAAAAATTTGCCGCCCGTCTGGCATCAGGTTTTTCCGATAACCGCGCGCACTCTCAACTGGTTAATATAGCAACAGATGGAGAAACATACGGTCATCACCACCACTTCGGAGAGATGGCTCTGGGGCACGCGCTCGATCATATAGAAGGGAACGGGTTGGCCCGGCTGACAAATTACGGTGAATATCTTGAGCTAAATCCGGCTGTGCATGAGGTAAATATTATTGAAAACAGCTCCTGGAGCTGCATTCATGGAATAGAGAGGTGGAGGAATAACTGTGGGTGCAACTCAGGTGGAAATGGTGGCTGGAGTCAGGAGTGGCGCAATCCGCTAAGGGGCGCTCTTGATTGGCTTAGCACCGAGCTTGCTGAAAATTTTGAAGCCGGTACGTCAGGATACCTTAGAGACCCATGGACTGCCCGTGACGAATATATTGAGGTCTTGCTGGATCGCTCGGTCGAAAATGTTGCGGCATTTCTGTTCAGGCACTCGCTCCGCCCGCTTGACGAGGATGACGGCGTAGCAGTACTCCGGCTGCTTGAAATGCAGCGCCATGCCATGCTGATGTATACGAGCTGCGGCTGGTTCTTTGATGAACTCTCAGGACTGGAGACGGTTCAGATAATCCAGTATGCAGGACGTGCGATACAGCTTGCAGAAAAATCCGGAAGCAAGGGTATAGAATCTGCCTTTCTGCAGCGGCTGGCTTTGGCTCCCAGCAACATTCCGGAGTACCTTAACGGTGCGGAGATCTACGCAAGATTTGTTAAGCCGGCTATGATTGATCTGATTAAGGTCGGCGCACATTACGCTGTAAGTTCAGTTTTTGAAGAGTATGGTGAAGAGACCGGTATATTCAGCTATAGGGTATACAGTGAGGATTTTCAGTTATATCATTCCGGCCAGATGAAACTTGCCGTCGGCAGAATATTTATTCGTTCCTCAATAACCAGAAAATCTGATCGTATAAGCTTCTGCACCCTCTATTTCGGTGGTCACGCCCTAAACTGTGGAGTCCGTTCCTTTCAGGGGGAAGAGATCTACACCGCTGTTAAAAAAGAGATGGTTAATGCATTTAATGACTCGGATTTTGCTTCCATTATAAGGTTGATGGACAGTCATTTTGGAATGCACAACTACTCCCTCAAGAATCTGTTCCGAGATGAACAGCGTCATATTCTACAGTTCGTAATTGCTGGTACACTGCAGGAGTTTGAAGAAAAATTTACCTCTCTCTACGAAAACAGTCGCGGGTTAATGTGGTTTTTGAGAGAGACAGGAATGCCGGTACCGCATCGTTTTATGAATACAGCCGAAACTGCTCTTAATCTGCAGCTGCAAAAGATGTTTTCGGCAGAGTTCATTGATGTTGTTAAATTAACAGAATTAATAAGCGAGATCAGAGGGTGGAGTGTTGTTGTCGATAAGGTTGCTCTTGAGTTTATAGTGCGTAAAAGACTGGAATCGGCTATGTCGGAGCTGCTTTGCAATCCCGATAATAGGGTTCTCTCTGACGAGCTGATACTTCTGCTGGAGGCAATTGCTGAACTTCCTATAGAGGTGAACCTCTGGCAGGCGCAGAATGTGTTTTGGGAAATTCTGCAGTCATCAGCAGCGGACTCACAGTTAGATCTGAAAAAAAGAACTTACAGCAGTGCAGCAAGGATTGAATCTCTGAAAAAACTGGGGCAGCTTTTATATTTTAATATTGAGGTTGCCATGACAGTAAAGGGAACAGCATGAATTACAAAGGTCTTAGAGTACCAATATCAACCTACCGACTTCAATTTAACGGGCAATTCGGATTTAGTGATGCATCCGGAATAGCCAGATACCTGCATCAGCTCGGAATAACAGATATTTATGCCTCACCATATTTCAAGGCGCGTGAGGGGAGTCTGCACGGTTACGACGTTATGGATCAGAACTCCCTCAATCCGGAAGTCGGCACTAATGACGAGTATGAGGAGCTTGTCTCCGCGTTAAAGCGTTACGATATGGGTCAGATACTCGATATTGTTCCAAACCATATGTGCATTGAAGGGCAGGGGAATGCATATTGGATGGATCTGCTGGAAAACGGCCCAAGCTCATACTACGCGAATTTTTTTGATATTGATTGGCATCCGGTTACAAAGGAGCTGGAAAATAAAATACTGATTCCGATTCTGGGTGATCAGTACGGAACTATACTTGAGAACGGAGAACTCCGTCTCTCCTTTGAAGAAGGCTCCTTTTTTGTCCGTTACTACAACCATAAACTGCCTCTGATACCAAAATCCTACAGTAGTATCCTGACTCTTGGAATTGATAAAATACAGGAGGTTCTGACGAAAGATGCCCCTCAATTTCAGGAGCTTATGAGCATTGTAACCGCGCTTAAACATCTCCCACCGGCAACAGAAAAAGATCCGGAGAGGATATCGGAACGGTACAGGGAGAAAGAGGTCATAAAGCGGCGACTATGGACCCTCTGCCAGAACAGCTCCGCGATAGGTGAGTTTATCAGCTGCAACGTAGCCATATTCAACGGGAAAAAAGGTGATCCACGGAGTTTCGATCTACTCGACGCCCTTCTTCGTGAACAGGTTTACCGTATCTCACACTGGCGGGTAGCCACTGAGGAGATAAACTACCGGAGATTTTTCGATATAAACTCGCTTGGCGCGATAAGAGTTGAAGATCCAGCCGTTTTTGAAGAGACTCACCGTTTTGTTTTCAAGCTTATAGAAACCGGGAAAATAAGCGGTCTCCGCATCGACCACGCCGACGGTCTTAAAGACCCGGAAGATTATATAAGACGTCTTCAGTCTGGCTGCTTCTGCAGGATGTACGGCAAAGAGCTTGAAGCGGAAAACTGTGAAGGTGAGAACTCCATATCATCCAGAGAACGGTATCAGCTGATAACAGCAACGAACCATTCTTACAAACCGTTCTACATAATTGCCGAAAAGATTCTCCTTAAAGGAGAGAAACTGCCGGAGAGCTGGTCTGTATTTGATACAACAGGATATGATTTTGCCAATCAGGTAAACGGACTTTTTGTAGACACTGGAAATGCAAAGGCATTTGAAGCTATATACACACGTTTTCTGAGGCATCGCGTTGATTTTATGCAGGCAGTGTACGACAAGAAAAAGCTGGTTATGCAGGTAGCTATGTCCAGCGAAATAAACACCCTGGGGCATTACCTCAACAGGATATCGGAGCAGAACCGTCACACCCGTGATTTCACCCTTAACAGTCTTATAAAGGCGATAGTAGAGGTCATCGCATTTTTCCCGGTTTACAGGACATATATCAACAGCTTTGATGTTCCTGAGCGGGATAAGCAGTACATCGAATCTGCCATAGGTTGGGCAAAGCGTCAGAATCCGGCTATCAGCGCCTCCGTTTTTGATTTTATCCGTGACGTTCTTATGCTCAGTTTTCCAGCAAATCATTCTGAGGATCAGAAGAAAAACTGGCTTGATTTTGTAATGCGTTTTCAACAGATCACAAGTCCTGTTATGGCTAAAGGTGTTGAAGATACGGCCTTCTATATCTACAACAGGCTTGTGTCACTCAACGAAGTAGGTGGTAGTCCGGAACGCTTTGGAATCACTTTGGAGGCGTTCCACGGACAGAATATTGAGCGTTGTAAATCGCGACCGCTTGCGATGCTTGCAACATCCACCCATGACACCAAGAGGAGTGAGGATGTCCGTGCCAGAATAACAGTGCTTTCTGAAATTCCTGAGCGCTGGCGTGACGCGCTCTCAAGATGGAGCCGTCAGAATCGAAGGTTTAAAATGGTTGTTGACGGCAAACCCGCACCAAGCCGGAATGAAGAGTATCTCTTCTACCAGACGCTTGTCGGAACCTGGCCGTTCTGTCGTTTTGAAGATGATGAGTTTGCTCAATTCCGCACCAGAATAAAGGAGTATATGCTGAAGGCGATGCGTGAAGCAAAAGTTCACACAAGCTGGATAAGCCCTAATACAATGCGTGAAGACGCAGTAATGTATTTTATAGATACAATACTTAAAGATTCACCGCAAAACAGTTTCCTGCACGATTTTGCAAAGTTTCAGGAGTTAAGCTCTGCCTGCGGAATTTTTAACTCCCTCTCCCAGACTCTTCTAAAAATCACTTCGCCCGGAATACCCGATTTTTATCAGGGGAACGAACTGTGGGATTTCAGTCTGGTAGACCCGGACAACCGGCGTCCGGTAGATTTTCAACTAAGGAAAGCTATTCTTGATGAACTGAAAGAGAAAGTGTCTGCTGCCGGTCTGCTTGAGACTGCCCGTGAAGTTTTTAAAAGTCGAAAAGATGGTCGGATAAAAATGTATATGACATTTAAATCGCTCATTTTCAGACGGGAACATCGCGAGCTTTTTGAGTTGGGCAGGTATCTCCCTCTAATCGTTGAAGGTTTGTGCCGTGAGAATATCTGTGCTTATGAGCGATCAATCAACGGGAGATCGATTATGGTGGTCGTACCACGACTCTGTAGCAGGTTTGTTGGTGAAACTTCCGGAGTGCCGCTCGGGGTTGACGTCTGGCAGGATACCAGAATTGTTCAGCAATTCGATATAGCTACAAGCTGTTATCGCAATATTTTTACCGGTCAGGTTCTGGAGCTTAATCAGGATGGTGCCGGATTAACCCTTTCGGTGGCAGACATACTCTCTGAATTTCCGGTTGCTCTGCTTGAGAGGTTTGATCGGAGCAATTAGCTTGAATAAAGGGTGTTTAAATTTTATATGCCGAAAAAATGGAGTGCATAAATGGGTAATACTGATAATCCGGATGTTGATAAGATAGAATATACGGGCTCTTCAACAGAGGATGAAAACAGTGAAGCACTCTGGTACAAAGATGCCGTAGTTTACCAGCTGCACGTCAAAGCGTTTTTTGATTCGAACGGCGATGGCATGGGTGATTTTGCCGGTTTAATTGAAAAACTGGATTATGTGCGTGACCTCGGAGTAAATACAATCTGGCTTCTGCCTTTCTATCCTTCACCCATGAGAGACGACGGTTATGATGTAGCTGATTACCGGAATGTTTATGAGCAGTACGGAACCAGAAATGATCTCCGCATCCTGGTGCGCGAAGCCCACAAGCGTGGTCTCAGGATAATAACAGAGCTTGTAGTCAATCACACCTCCGATCAGCATCCCTGGTTTCAGGCTGCTCGTCGCGCGCCGGCAGGTTCATCCAAACGTAACTATTACGTCTGGAGCGATAACGACAGGAAGTTTGCCGACACGAGAATCATTTTCAACGACACAGAAACCTCTAACTGGGCGTGGGACCCGGTTGCCAAAGCCTACTACTGGCACCGTTTTTTCAGCCACCAGCCAGACCTGAACTACAATAATCCGAATGTGCTCAAGGCAATTTTCCGCGTGATGCGTTTCTGGCTCGATATGGGGGTTGACGGATTCCGTCTGGACGCAATTCCTTATCTCTGCGTGCGTGAAGGGACCAGTAACGAAAACCTCCCCGAAACACACGAAGTTATCCGTCAGCTTCGCGCGCAGGTTGATACACATTACAAGAACAGGCTTCTTCTGGCGGAGGCAAACCAGTGGCCGGAGGATGTGCGTGAGTATTTCGGTGAGGGCAACGAGTGCCACATGGCATACCATTTTCCGCTTATGCCGCGAATATATATGGCTATAGCGCAGGAGGATCGTCACCCGGTTGTTGAAATAATGCAGCAGACCCCCGATATTCCTGACAACTGTCAGTGGGCGATTTTTCTTCGCAACCACGACGAGCTTACGCTGGAGATGGTAACAAGCAAAGAGCGTGACTATATGTACAAGATGTATGCGGCTGACCCGAGGGCTCGCATAAATCTTGGAATCAGGCGTCGCCTAGCTCCGCTGATGGAGAATGACAGGGAACGGATAAAGTTGATGAACAGCCTTCTCCTCTCTATGCCCGGCTCTCCGATAGTCTATTACGGCGACGAAATCGGAATGGGTGACAATATATTTCTTGGTGATCGTAACGGAGTGCGTACACCCATGCAGTGGAGTCCAGATCGTAACGCCGGTTTTTCGCGGGCAGATCCGCAGAGGCTTTACCTCCCTCCGATAATGGACACAGTCTACGGTTACGAAGCTGTAAACGTAGAGGCACAGAGCCGCGACCCATTTTCGCTCCTCAACTGGACACGCCGTATGCTGGCGGTCAGAAAAAGCAGCAAGGCGTTCGGACGTGGTCGCCTGGTTTTTCTAGCCCCTGGAAACCGTAAAATTCTGGCATATCTCCGCGAGTATAGAGATGAAGTGATACTCTGCGTTGCGAATCTGGGGCGATCTGCGCAACCTGTGGAGCTTGATCTCTCAAACTATCGCGGTCGTGTACCGCTTGAGATGATGGGGCGTACAGCATTCCCCCCCATCGGTGAGCTGCCGTATCTCCTTACTCTCCCATCCTGCGGTTTTTACTGGTTCAGGCTTACATTGGATGTCGAAGTGCCGAGTTGGTATGAAGATCGCCTGCCCCCGGATGAACTGCCGGTTCTTGTTCTGTTCGATGGCTGGACGAGTCTTTTCCGCGACCGCGTAGTTCCATGGCGTATCCGTATGGCAGAGAAGCTGAGGACCCAGTTTGAGGTTGAAACCCTGCCGCGTTACATATCGACGCAGCGTTGGTATGCAGCAAAAGGGGTGCCGATCAGACGGGCATATCTGAACGATTGGGTTCAGTGGGGGAGTGAGCCATCCTCGTGGCTGATTGCAATGCTTAAAGTAGAGAACAGTTCCGGCGAGAGTACCTATTTTCTTCCGATGACACTCGCCTGGGGGGATAGTGATGATGAACAGGTGAGGGGGCTGGCTGCCGCAACTCTTGCGCGTGTTCGTCAACAGTCTCATGTCGGTGTGCTGGCGGATGCTTTTGCCGAAGAGAGCTTCTGCCGGTCAATTGTAGATCAGATTGTAAAAGGTGGGGTGCTTTCATCAGCTCATGGTCAGATAAGGTTTACTCCGACAAAGGCGTGTTCAGAAATATCACCTGATTTGCTGGAAAATCTCCCGATGGGGCGTCCAAAGTTTCAGGGGAGCAATACTGTTGTAACCCTCGGTGAAAAGCTGTTTCTCAAGGGTTATCGGAATATTAGAACCGGAATCAACCCGGAATTCGAAGTTGGCAGGTTTCTTACGGAAGTCGCAAATTTTGATAAATGTGTACCGGTAGCGGGAGTTATGGAGTATATCGCTTCCGACGGAGTGCCGATGAGTCTTGCGCTGTTGCAGGGGCACGTTGCAAATCAGGGGGACGGTTGGTCAAACACAATGGACTATCTGGAGCGTTTTATTGAGAGCCGTCTTGCCGCTCCTGTCGAAACCCCTGCAGATGTACATGGCGCCTATATGTCACTGGTCAGCACACTTGCTCTTCGTACAGCAGAGCTGCACAAGGCGTTTTCGATAAGAAGCGGTGACCCGGCGTTCGATCCTGAAGAGATGTCGTCAGATGATCTGATAAGCTGGAAGAGATCGGTTCAGAACGATCTGAACGGAACGCTTGCGCTGCTTGACCAGCATAAGGAACATTTCTCAGAGCAGGTAAAGCGGGATACAGATTCTCTTCTAAAGCAGAAGAACATTTTGACAGATTTTGTCGAAAAGTGTGCGATGCCTGCCGGGTTGTGTCTCAAAACGCGCTACCACGGTGACTACCATCTAGGTCAGGTATTGGTAAGCAATAACGATTTTTACATTATCGACTTTGAAGGCGAACCTGCCAGACCGCTGGCTGAACGGCGAGCCAAACATTCCGCTCTCCGCGATGTCGCCGGAATGCTCCGGTCATTCGATTATGCGCGTTGGAGTGCAGTATTGAATGAGAGCTATACTGATCCCGAACGGATTAAACTTATGCCGCTGTTGAAAGACTGGGAGCGTGAAGCGTGCAATCTGTTTATATACTCTTATGGTGAGTCAGCTGTAGCAAACGGATTGTACGAAGATTTTGAACAGGTGAACGGGCTCATAAGACTCTTTGAACTTGAAAAAGCTCTGTATGAACTGCGCTATGAAATCGGCAATCGCCCCGCCTGGATAAATGTTCCCATGAATGGTATTCTTGCGCTCTGCGGAGTATCGACTGATGGAGTGACCGGCAACCCGGATCACCCGAAAGGAGAGTGATATGGAAAAAGTTGATATCATGTTAGAGCCTATTCAGGCATTCCTCATCCAGATTTCGGCATTTCTCCCGAAGCTTGCAATGGCGCTGGGGGTTCTGATAGTAGGTTTCCTGCTGGCTAAATTTGCCAGATTTGCGGTAGTTAAAGCGCTACGCGCAATCAACTTCAATGTTCTTACGGAACGTGCCGGACTTGAGGGGTTTCTGAGTCAGGGGGGGATAGAGACTGATACAACAGGTATTTTCGGGCTTCTGGTCTACTGGCTGGTGATACTGGCTGCTCTTATCATCGGCTTCAACAGCATGGGTCTAACCTATATAACCGGACTTCTCGGAGAGGTCGTACTCTTTGTTCCAAAGGTCATTGTTGCCATTCTGATTCTCGCTTTCGGCTCTTACTTCGCACGTTTTGTCGGTAATGCGGTAGTAAGCTACTGCAAAAATATTGCAATTCAGGATGCCGATGTTCTGGGTAAGCTTGCCCAGTACGCCATTATGACTTTTGTGGTGCTGATTGCGCTTGATCAGGTCAATGTCGGCGGGGATATCGTACGGCAGAGTTTTCTCATTATTCTTGCCGGAATAGTCCTCGCTATATCACTCGCCTTTGGACTGGGTGGCAAGGATGCAGCAGCCGAACTGATCGACAGATGGTGGCCGAGAGAGGGGAAGAGGGATAAAGACAGAGAATAAATATTAGAGCGTAGAGTCAACTCTCCATCCTGCCTCATTATCCAGTCTTGCAATCAGTTCATGGGAGTTGATGTCTCTACGCCCTCGCAGAGCCAGCGCCAGAACCGCATGAAGGTTAAGAACCTCTCCCGAGAGTCTCCGCTCCATGTAAATTCGTTCAAAATCATGCGGAACCCGCAGAGTCCAGTTCTCCTCATTTACTATGCCTGGGAGGTTGTAGCTCTCCTCAAGCCCGAAAAGATCAGCAAAAAATATCATTACATGGCTTGCCTTTCCGAGGAAAAGGTCAGCCATTTTTGCGTGTACCAATCTCCGTGGGTCAGCGGCAAGCAGTTCTGCCAGATGTTCCCTGTTATCCGGATCAAGCCTTTCTGCAAGATACTCAGCCTGTTTTACCCCATCACTCTTCCCAAACCAACCCTTCGCCAGTTTCCAGATAGTAGGGGTGTCGTGATTGCCAACCATTATCCAGTCGGCAGTTTCGGAATTCTCGCTACGGTAAACATCTGCAGGATTGTTCAGATCCGCCTTCTGTGTCACCCGGAATCTTCCCAATTCATGCCGGAGGCGAACATTACGCAGCGGAAGCGGCTCCGTTGAGAGAACTTCGCAGAGTATATCCTCTTTGCGGCGACTGTTTGCAAGCACCTGCTGCATAAGCGCATCCATGATCAGGGCGTATTTATCCTCCTGCTCGGGGATAATTTCGTTTATCCAGTTGTCTGCATAACGAGGCTGACCTCTGTTTATCTGCTCCTGATGCACAACAGAGAATGTGGAAAGAGCCGGGTGATCCGGCAGGTCAGGGGAGGAGAATAGACGCGCGCCGTTCTGTACAGCGTGGTAAGGATCTGCATCATCTCTGCGATATACCCATGGGCAGACCAGCCCGTGCGGATGGTCAAGCCGGAGTCCGTCAAACTCCGACAGCATCTTGCCAAGCCTTTCAGCTACAAAATCAAGAACAGCACCGGCTTTTCCATCACTTTTCAGGTACTGCGCCGGATCGAGAACCTGATAGCTCCAGGGTTGCCCTTCTAGATTTGTACGACTTGGTGGCGCACCAAGAAAATAGTCTTGAAGGATAAGAGAGTTCAGACTCCAGCAGTCACTTTGTGAAAAACCAACCTGCAGATCACCATAAATCTTTAACCCGATAGACTCCATGCTCTTGCGGAATGCAGAGTGCTGTTTGAGCAGAATCAACTGAAGCAGTGAATATCGCTCAATGACCGGGGCATATTTAAGCTCTATTTCTGATCGGCGTTTTAAGCAGATACCCTCTTTTCCAGCGGTGGGGGCACAGAGCATCGCGTCAAAGCAGGAGTCACCGCTCTTTCCCCATTTATGCCATGGCAGGTTGTCATGTTCCAGAGATAGAGCCTCGTACAGTGAGTCATCGCGAAGCCATCGCGCAGAGCGCTGGAGATCTTTTATCTCCACATCAAGAGTCAGCGCATCTCGATCATTCGCTTCACGCGCAGCTGCAAAGTTTTTATAAACCTCATCCATGGCGCGGTTATAAGCTTTAAAGGCGTAGCTATAAGTGACTCTTCTGCCGTCAGGTTCAGGATTCCCTTCTATTATATCTTTCCACGTATCAAAACTGAGTAATCGGAGGTCAACAAGAGCCTTAAGATCGAGTGAGAGAATATTTCTGGAGAAAATTGTACCGTCATATGGAGACTGATTTATTTCGGAAGTTCCCCCCTGCGGTCCCAGTTGCACCCCTGTAAAGCCGAGCGAAGCGGCAAAAGATGCAAGAGCATAACCGCCCGAGCTGTAGGGTGTTCCACGTCCGGAATCTTCACCGTCAGCAGAGGGAAAAGAGGCGTCGTGAACAGCCAGAAGGAAGTCGGTTTTACCAAGAACATTTAACGCCTGAGAGATGGAGGAGTCGGTAGGCTTTTCTTCGCAGCTTAAAGTTGAGTTTTTCATGGTTTCAGCCACTCCTTATGCTGCAGAGTATGAATGTTAGGTAGGAGTATCTTTCAAAAGAGAAAACAGTAAAATAAGCAGCTGTCTCCCTCAGATTGTAGTCTACAGAGATTTTCAATCAAAAAAAACACCGAATTGACCACCGTAGGTTTTTAAGTAAATTTGACACAATGAAGAGTTAAGAGAAAAGTTCACAGAAAATTCTCAATATGATAATCTCCACACCCCTGTCAGAGTCATGAAAATGACATTATGGGGTGGTGTAAAGATTTTTTTTGTGGAGAGCTAAAATGAATATTGCCGGGTTGGAGTTTTGGAGTGAAAAGATGCGTATAGTTTTAGCCGTACTGTTTATCCTCTTTTTAATCTGTTTTGTCGCCATAATAATAGAAGAGACTTTTCTTGGCGGTAAAAGGAGGCGCAAGGCGATGAAAGAAGCAGCTCAGCGGAGGGGTGACGACAGTTGTTAAGCCGGAAGCAACTGTCTCACCCACTCTGATGGTGTAATGCTAACTGTTGAAGGTGCTTACTAACAGATAAACAACGTAATTACTGATGTTATGACGATAGATCAAAAACTCAGTGGGCTTTATTTATAGGTTTTGGAGAGATGGTCAACCAATACTTTCTTTTCATCATTTGAAAGCATTGCTCCTTTGCCCATCATTCGCTGTACGGTTTTTTCCCAATCTTTAGCCGACTTTTTCAGACCTTTCGGACGGGCTGACGGGTGACAGGTCGAACATCTCTTTTCAAGCAGATCAGCTCCGCTTAAAGATGAGCTTTTTTGTGCGAAGCAGGCTCCTGAAAAACCGAGGCTTAAAATAACTCCAGTGCAGATTACAGTTCTTTTCATAAATCCTCCCATGTTTTTATTTTTCAGCTACTTTTGATTGAAAGTCTTAATTATCCCTTCAACAAATTTTGTTCTCTCTTCAGACGTTAATCTTGCCTCCGGATGAACCATGGTGTACTGAAAAGGGGGCATTTCGCCGCTAATAACCATGGATTTAATCAGTTGCGGATTTTCAGCAGCACCTTTTCCATTCTGCCATTCGGAGAAGTTCAGTTTTTCACGAGCCTCTGCAACATCATGGTAAACAAGCCAGGATGCAGGAGCAATATTTGAATAGAACGGCCATATTGTCTCATTGCTATGGCAGTTGAAACAGGCTTTTTTCGCAATCACTCTCGTTTCTGGCGAGTCCCATAGTGGTTCGGCTTTTACTGCCCGGTTTTCATGGTTTCTGCCGTAAGGGATAATCTGGATTAAAATCAGAGCTGCGAAGCCGCCGATAATTGAAAATTTCAGGAATTTTCTCACGTTTTAATTCCCTCTGGATCATGTCAATTTTTATTCAATTTCAGTTCAATTTCTAAAAAACAAGTGGTTGAAAAACAATCAGATTTATTTTCAATTATTTCTCTCTTATCATATTTGTGTGAAGTTTTACTAGAAAAATGGTAGGAATCAGGGCGGGCGCATGGTTTTAAAATTGTAATACCAATTATCGCTCTGATTGTTTTCTTTAAATATGACGTTAAAAAGCGAACAATATGTTTATTGACAAATCTGATTCAATCGCTTAGGCTCCAAAAAAATAATTGGTATTACAAATATGTTTTATTTATTATCTGCAGAACTTTTAAGTTTTAGCGGGGGGGCGATCAATGTACCAGCAATTTAAAAGCAGGGGAGAGGGTGTTGGTGCCGAGGTTCATAGATTTGTTTCCGGAGATATTGCAGTTGACTTTATTATCCGCTTTCTTCGTCAAGAAGGGGTGGGGGGAGAGCCCGGTATTTTTGCAGTATCCGCAGATTGCCGGTTTTTAAATCAATTTACAGTTAATCCTCTTAAAGCTATCCCCGAAGTTATTTTTGATATTACGAGAGAAACATCAGCCGGGGCAAGAGTCGGCATCAGTCAGATGGACTGGGCTATTGCTGATACCGGAACGCTTGCCCAGAACTCGACTGCTGTAGAACAGCGACTCGTCTCTTCGCTGCCTGCAATTCATATAGCAATAGTTGCCACTGATTCGATACTCCCTGATATGCCTGCGCTTCTGGCAAAAGTCCACCCTGCCGAGTGCGGATATCTTGCAATGATCACTGGCCCCAGCAGAACTGCAGACATCGAGAGAGTTCTTACAATCGGGGTGCATGGGCCGGAGCGTTTAATTGTACTGTTTGTTGATGATCTTAAGGGGGCATAACATGGCAACTGAATTTAAGGAGTCCATACATAAGGCTGTCAACAATGCAAACCTGACCGGAGCGCTCGGCAAATTTTCCGAAGCGTATAAAGTCAATCGTGCAAAAGCGTACGAAGGTATTGATTTTGAAGAGTTACGCTGCAGGATTGCAGAGCTGAAAGCTGATGCTGCTTCACGTTTCAACGAACTGTCAGAAAAATTTACCATCGAGGCAGAGGCTCGCGGTGCGAAGGTTTTCCGCACCGATGATCCGGCAAAAGTCAGGGAATACATTTTAAATGTCGCAGAAGAGAACGGGGTAAAATCTGTAATCAAATCTAAATCCATGGCAACCGAGGAGATTCATCTTAACCCGTATCTGGAAAAAGCGGGGATTGAGGTGCATGAAACCGATCTTGGTGAGTGGATAATACAGCTTGCCGGTCAGACACCATCGCACATGGTTATGCCCGCCATACATTTGACAAAGGAGGACGTTTCCGAGCTATTCAGCAGAGAGGTGGATGAAAGAGTTGCCGCTGATATTCCGAGGCTGGTAAAAGTTGCGCGTGACAAACTGCGTCCACGGTTTTTGGCTGCAGATATGGGTATTTCCGGCGGCAACATCGCGGTGGCTGAGACCGGAAGTATTGTTCTGATGACTAATGAGGGTAATGCCAGGCTGGTTACTTCTCTACCGAAAATTCATATTGCGCTGGTAGGGGTCGAGAAGCTGATTGAAAAATATTCCGATGTTGCAACTATCCTGAAAGCTCTGCCGCGCAGTGCAACTGCCCAGCTGTTGACCAGTTATGTCTCTGTAATAACCGGCTCTACCCCTAACGATGACGGGAGCATGAAAAAACTGCACATTATCCTGATGGATAACCGACGTTCGGAGATGTCTGCTGATCCAAAATTCAAACAGGCTTTGCAGTGCATCCGTTGCGCATCCTGTCTGAATGTATGTCCGGTTTTTCGGCTCGTAGGGGGGCACGTTTTCGGTAAAATATATACAGGAGGAATCGGAACTATTCTTACAGCCTGGTTCGACGAGCTTAAAAAATCTGAAGAGATACAGGGGCTTTGTATTCAGTGTGGAGTCTGCAAGGATGTATGTCCGGGTAAGATTGATATTCCTGATCTTATTCTGGAGATAAGGCGGCGACTGGTGAAGGAACAGGGGATGCCGCTTCTGCAGAAAACTATCTACTCAGTGGTTAATAATCGGAAACTTTTTCACGGAATGCTTAAAGCCGCCTCGATAGCCGGAAAACCCTTCGCTTCGGGAAAATTCATCAGGCATCTGCCGCTGTTTCTTGCCGACCTGACTGACGGCAGGAGTCTTCCCGCTATTGCAGATAAGCCTTTCAGGGAGAGATTCAAAGATATCAAGCAGCTGGATTGCGTTGAAAAAGCGGCGTTTTATGCCGGATGTCTGATTGATTTTGCCTACCCTGAAATGGGGGAGTCACTGGTTAAAATAATGAATAATGCCGGAATTGAAGTTCTGTTTCCGGAAGAGCAGACCTGTTGCGGTGCTCCCGCACGCTACAATGGAGCGTATGAAGTTGCCGCAGGCAATGCTGTAGATAATATAAAGGCTCTTTTGAGTGAAGATGTTAAATACGTTATATCTGCGTGTCCAACCTGTACAGTAGCGCTAACGCATGAATTTATCAGCACGTTTGAGAGTCTGGAACAGAGCGGTTGGATTCCGGAAGCCAGGCGGCTTGCCGATAAAACGGTCGATTTTTCAACTCTGGCAGCAAAACTCCTCACTGAAGGTAGAGTATCATTTAAAGAGGGTGAAGCTCTTCGCAGAATTACCTACCACGACTCATGTCACCTGAAACGTACCCTCAAGGTCTCCGAAGAGCCGAGATCGCTTCTGTCACGCGCAGGTTTTGAGTTGACCGAAATGTTTGAGTGCGATACTTGCTGCGGCATGGGTGGCTCATATTCAATAAAACTCCCCGAAATATCTGCGCCGATTCTTAAGAGGAAACTTCACAACATAAAGGAAACCTCAGCAGAAACTGTTGTTATGGATTGTCCCGGTTGTGTTATGCAGATAAGGGGTGGGCTGGATCAGGATGGCGCAGCAGTTGATGTAAGGCATTCTGTCGAATTGCTGGCAGATTGTCTCAAATAAAAACCAAATGTATATCAATTTTTATTCTTATAAAACAGATGGTTAGTTGTGCATTGTTAAATAATCACATTGTAATTAACTGCTCTTCTGTTTCCAATCTCTTTTACTTATTCCGCTTCTGATCTCCGTTTTAACCGACCAGCCCCTCTCAAAATTTCTTTAAAATCTGAATAAATAGGGGATTGAAACTGTATAAACCTGTTTAACAATAAATATTTTCTGTGATACTATCCCGCCCCTATAGCTTATTGAAGTTAAAAGGGGGAGTTAACGATGAACTTTAGCATCAAATCGAAAATACTTATTATCATGCTGGTTGGCTGTATTTCCGTAGTTTTTGCCGGTTTTCTGGGGCTATACGGTATGAAAGATGCGGATGCAGACATTGAAACCCTCTACAAGGAAAATCTGCGCGGGGTTACAGATATAGCCGAGATAATGGGGCTTATGCGTGATAATCGTATTCAGCTGCTTCTATCCCTTCAGCACGACCCTGTAAATCCGGTTGTTGTTGCAATGCACGATCACCCGATGACATTTCACACCGATCAGGTGCCTGCAAATATCGAGAGGATAACCAGTATCTGGAAAGAGTATGCCTCTTCTCCCATGGGACCGGAAGAGAAAAAAATGGCTGATGAATATGCCGAAAAAAGGATGCGTTTTGTTAAAGAGGGTTTGATAGCTAGCAGAGAGGCTTTGTTGGCGGGTAACTTTGATGAAGCTGTAAGGATTACCATTAACAAAACAAATCCGCTATTTAAGGATGCAAATGAAGTTGCAGTCAAGATGTATGAACATGAGAAGAAAATGGCAAAAGAGCTTCACGAAGCAGCAGTAAACCAGTATCACAAACTTTTAGCCATTGTAATTTCAGCCATTGTTATCTCCATAGCCCTTTCTCTGATTCTCGGAATAATGATTATACGTTCGATATCAGCTTCAGCATCCTCTCTTATTTCTGCCAGCGCTGCCATGGCAGAGGGGGATTTGTCTAAACGCCTCAATTTTTCATCAAAAGATGAGCTGGGAATTATCGGAAACTCCTTTGACGCGATGGCGGATTCATTTGTAAAAGTAATCAGAAAAGTTGCTGAAAGTTCTACACAGGTTGCCGCAGCCGCTAATCAGCTCAATTCAAACGCCGAACAGATAGCCACCGGTGCGGAGGAGGTTGCAGCTCAGGCATCTACTGTCGCTACTGCAGGCGAAGAGATGTCGGCAACTTCCGGAGACATAGCTCAGAACTGCCAGATGGCGGCAGAAGGGGCGCAAAGGGCTTCTGAATCTGCAAATAACGGGGCGGCGGTTGTTGAAAAAACTGTAGCGGTTATGGGGCAGATTGCAGCGAAAGTTCAGGAGTCTGCCAGAACTGTTGAAAGTCTCGGTGAGCGTTCTGACCAGATAGGTGCGATTATAGGAACTATTGAAGATATCGCAGACCAGACCAATCTTCTGGCTCTTAATGCGGCTATTGAAGCGGCTCGGGCTGGGGAGCAGGGGCGCGGTTTTGCTGTTGTGGCTGATGAGGTCAGGGCGCTGGCAGAGCGGACTACAAAAGCGACAAGAGAAATCGGCGAGATGATAAAGGCTATTCAGTCAGAGACCAAAGGTGCTGTAGCTGCCATGGAGCAGGGGGTTCATCAGGTTGAAAGCGGAACGATTGAGGCTGCAAAATCGGGTGAGGCGCTGCGGGATATTCTTGATCAGGTCAATGCCGTCGCTATGCAGGTAAACCAGATTGCGACCGCCGCAGAAGAGCAGACCGCTACAACAAGCGAAATTTCCAACAATATGCAGCAGATAACCCAGGTTGTTCAGGATACCGCAAACGGAGCGCATCAGTCGGCAACTGCTGCAGCGCAGTTGAACGGGAATGCGGAAGAGCTTCAAAGACTGGTAAGGCAGTTTAAACTATAGATTATATAAATAAGGGGGGTAGTGATGTCTACGCAAGCTCTTGTAAAAGTTGATGACGGTGCAAAACATGATGAGCTTATCCAGCTGGTAAGCTTTATGCTGGCTGATGAAGAGTATGGGGTAGAAGTTCTTAAGGTTCGCGAGATTATCCGTATGCCTTCAATTACAAAGATGCCGAATGTGCCGCAGCACGTTGAAGGGATCATAAATCTGCGTGGGAAGGTAATTCCTATAATATCAATGCGAAGACGCTTTAATCTTATGGAGAACGAAAACAGCAATCAGACCCGTATCATAATTATGGATGTTTCCGGTACGCTGACAGGTTTTATTGTTGATTCTGTATCCGAGGTTATCCGCATTCACAGCAGCGAGATACAGCCTCCGCCGTCAATGGTGATGTCCAGCGGAGTAGGGCAGGAGTTTATCACAGGTGTGTTCAACCACGCTGAACGACTTCTGATAATAATGGATATTGACAGAATGTTCTCTGATGATGAGCGAGATAGTTTTGGTGATTTTTAACTCATTTCAAATTGATGATCAAAAATTTCAATCTAAATCTGGAGACGCAGCGAAATCTCTGAAACTCCTCGTTGTTGAGGATGATCAGATGAGCAGGGAGATGCTGCTCATGTATCTTCAGAAAAGATTCGACTCTGTTATTATTGCTTCAGACGGTGACGAAGGTTTTAGGCAGTTTTGTAAATCATCCCCTGATATTGTACTGACGGATCAGGTTATGCCAGCTATGTCGGGGCTTGAACTTATAGGGCGAATTAGGGATGCCGGTTTCTCGACTCCGGTTATTCTTATAACTAGCTCAATTGATAATGAAATTCTTCTGCAGGCAATAAATCTCGATGTTAAAAAGTTCGTTCCAAAACCTTTTAACATCGGTCTTATCATAAGAATACTTGACGAGATAGCTCAGAATATCGTGAACGCCCGTTTTACCGAGCTGTACCGACAGCAGGAGATAGATCGGCTTCGTTACAGGGTTAATTATAACTCTATGCAGCAAGAGGCGGCTCTCCGCAAGGAGCGGCACGTGGTGAAGCACGATCTGCAGGGGCGTGTTCTGACCGGATCAGCAGGGGGACGATGGGCAATCAATGTAGCCTACTCTCCGCACGATATAATGTGCGGAGATGCTTATTCAGTGCGTAATCTGTTTGATGGTCGGCAGTTCATATTTGTTGCTGATGCTATGGGTTCCGGTATGTCTGCATCCCTTACTGCAATGCTTGCCACATCTTTTTTCAATTATCAGGTTGAAAATCTTCATCTATGGAGTAACTTTACCCTTAGTATTTTTCTGCAGCGTTTTAAGGAATATCTTTCAAATATGCTTCTTGAAGAGGAGGTACTCTCCTGCGGTTTCTGGCTGGTTGACCTTAAGAAAGAGGAGGTTGAAACAGCCATGTTTGCGCTTCCGCCGATGCTTTTGCGTCGAGAGAATGGGGGCGTTGAAAAAATAAGCGGCGGGAATCCACCGATAGGTATTTATCATTGTGAATCAAAAATCAGCAGGTTATCTCTGGCAGGGGTTGCAGATCTGTTGATTATGACTGATGGAGTTACAGATGCTTTAGTCAGAGGGGATAGTGCAGGTTTATACAGGGAAGAGCTTGAAGCTGATTTTTGCAAATCCCCGACTCTACCTGCGCTACGCCGCTGTTTCAACAAAAAAACCTCTGCAGAAGATCAGGATGACCTGACAATGCTGCATCTGCGCCGACTTGATGCAACTTCGCACTGGGGCTGGTCTGATGAACCTGAACTTTCTCTCAGTGGACTTAATATCACAATAGAT
This sequence comes from Desulfuromonadaceae bacterium, assembly GCA_028683855.1. GTDB lineage: Bacteria > Desulfobacterota > Desulfuromonadia > Geobacterales > Pseudopelobacteraceae > JACRCG01. Next base: position 5,231 of record JAQUHA010000023.1, on the reverse strand, counting down.
AGTTTTCTGGACGCATTGATGGAGGAGAGTGCAGTTACAGCCGGAGAACGCTACGTGCTAAGTATGATTCTTATCGAAGCGATGATGAATGCGTATGAACATGGTTGTCTGAATATCGACCCAGACAACAAGATAAAGCTACTGATGCGTGGTGAATACGAAGATGCTCTGGAGGGGATGGAACATCTTCCTGACACAGTCATAAAACTTTCAGCCTCTTTGTGGCGAACCGCATCAAAACCGCTCCTTATGCTGGAAGTAAAAGATAACGGTTCCGGCCTTTCGGAAGGTGGGCTTCAGTACTTCACAAGCGATGCGTTTATGGATGGGAACGGATTAAAAACTATTTCCAGACTGAGCGATTATCTCTATATCGGCAGCTCAAGCGGCACTCTGATAATTCTTAAAACTCTGGAAGGGGAAGATATATATGCTGATTAAACATACCGGCAACAACGAGTTGACAATTACCGGCAACATAAAATCTGTCGAGGATGGTCAGGAGATAAAACAGGCTATAGATGCCATTCAAAAGAAAGGCGTAAAGAGTATTCTCCTTAAAATTCAGGACTCATTCTCAATGACATCTACTGTTATCGGTCATCTGATGAAAACGGTAAACATTGACAGGGTTGGGTTGTCGATTGTTGTAGGTGATCGCCGTTTATATCAGCTTCTGGAAGAACTTAGTCTTATTGATGTTTTTAATGTCCGCCTGTTGGATAGAACAGCTGGAAGGTAGATAAATGAGCTTACCGTCTGAGTGGAAAATTCTGGTTGTTGACGACGAGCCGATGATACTTTCGATCATAGTCGAGCTGTTGAAGAACGACAACTGCGTTGTAGAAACCGCAGTTGATGGTTCAGCAGCCTGGGAAAAGCTGAACGCTCCGAACAGCTCCTTCAGCTTTGTCATACTTGATCGAATTATGCCGGGAATTAACGGTCTCGAACTGTTACGGATGATTAAATCAGATGACAGGCTGAAAAACCTGCCGGTAATAATCCAGTCCGGAGCAAATTCACCAGACCAGATTGCCGAGGGTATTGAGGCGGGGGCATACTACTATCTGACGAAGCCTTACGTCCCTCATACACTGTTGAGCATAGTCAGATCTGTTATGGTGGATATCGAACTCCGTATGCAGGTTACTGCACAGGCAGCCAGATATATTGAAACACTTAAACACTTTACCCGTGCAGAACTCCGCTTCTCAACTCCTGAAGATGTAAACAGCATTGCAGGGATACTCTCTGCGATGTGTCCGAACCCTGACAAGGTATCCACCGGATTTGTCGAACTGCTTCTTAATGCAGTGGAACATGGGAATCTCGGCATTACATATGAAGAAAAAAAACAGCTTATGTACGATAACAGATGGCGCGAAGAGCTTAATGGCAGATTACTGTCCGAAAAGTACAGAGGGCGTTTTGCTACCGTAACAATGGAGCGTAGAAGTGATATGCTCAAATTCCGGATACTGGATCAGGGAAACGGCTTCGATTGGGGAAAGTATTTAGATCTTGACCCTGTACGTTCGCTTGACCCTAACGGCAGGGGGATAGCAATGGCAAGACGTTATTCATTTAATACTGTTGAATTTGAAGGGCATGGCAATATTGTAGCAGCTACGGTTGTACTCTGAATATCTACAGCAGCGTCAGGGGGGCGTGATGATTTCATTACGGGATTGGAAAATTAGAAACAAAGTTCTTGTCGCGCCGACTGTGATGTCGATTATTATGACCATCTGGACAGTTGTTTATCTAGTGCCGCTCTTTGAAAAGAGCATTATCAAGGAGAAAGAGATATCGACCCGACATATTGTCGAGTTGGCTTCTGGAGTACTAGCTGATTACGGTGAGCAGGTTGAAGCCGGAAAGATGACGATTGAAGAGGCAAAGAGCAATGCCGCTGCAAGACTTTCTAAGCTGCGCTATGAAGGGAAGGAGTATATCTGGATAAACGACCTTCAACCCCGCATGGTGATGCATCCGTATAAATCAGAGCTGAATGGAAAGGATCTGACAGAGAACAGGGATTCATCAGGAAAACAGCTGTTTGTCGAGTTTGTCAAGGTCTGCAGGGCAAAAGGGGGTGGGTATGTAAACTATCTTTGGCCAAAACCGGGAGCAAGCGCACCAGTTGAGAAAACTTCATACGTTAAGCTGTATGAACCGTGGGGATGGATCGTCGGGAGCGGCATCTATCTTGATGAAGTCCATAAACAGGTTGCCATTATCAGATGGACTCTGCTCGTTGGTGTCGTAGCATTCGGCGCTTTTATCATGACGGTCTCGTTGCTGATAGGTCGCCAAGTAACAATTCCGGTAAAGCAGATGGTAGATATGGCTGATGATCTTGCTCATGGTGAGGGTGATCTTACAAAACGGCTCGGACTGACACAGAAGGATGAGGTTGGTGAGGCAGCAGGTCTGATAGATCAGTTTATCGCTAAGGTACAGAACAGCGTTGCCATGTCAGCTGACAGTTCAAACGAAACTGCCGTCGCCAGTCAGGAGCTTTCTCACATTGTTACGAATCTATCCAGCATAACAGAGAGACAGTCAGCGATGATTTGCGAGAGCAATCAATTAACTCAGGATGTTGCCGGAAATCTTGATGTGACAGAGAGTATGGCTATTTCAACGACAGAAACCATTGAGGCGACAAGAACAACTCTTTCACGCTTTGTTGAAGAGTTAACAAAAGCGGGTAACATTATTATAGCTGAATCTGACAGTCAGGTAGCTATGGCTGCTCAAACAGAGGAGTTGTCAACAAAAGTTTCTGATATCAGAAAAGTGCTTGAAATTATTGCAGACATTGCCGATCAGACAAATCTTCTCGCTTTAAACGCTTCTATTGAGGCTGCCAGGGCGGGTGAAGCGGGGCGCGGGTTTGCAGTGGTTGCGGATGAGGTTAGGGCACTTGCAGCTAAAACACAGAGTTCTCTTGGGCAGATAAACTCAGGTGTAGAGGCTGTTGTTAACGGCGTAGAGCGAGTCTGCGGTACAACTGGGAAGAGTGCTTCGCGTATGCGTGGAATTGCAGAGGAGACTAAGCGTTTAATTGCAAATGTCGGTGAAACTGATAACCGCCTCTGCGGTGCTGTTGATATTTCATCAGATCTGGTCAAGAAAAGCACATACATAGCTACTCGTACCAAACAGTTGATAGAATTGATGGCGAGCATAATAATTCTGTCTGAACAGAATCACTCTGTTGCAAATGAGGTGGGGGCTGTCTCTGCAACTCTAGCTGAAAAATCTGAAAAACTTCGCGGAGCGCTTGCTAAATTCAGGGTTTAACGCCATCTGAATATACTTATTGATTTCAGATTAAGGAGACAGTATGGCGGAAACATCAGTGACTTCTACCGCCAGCGTTAAGCGGACAGTAACCAATGATCTGCTGATTGGTATCGTCTTCGGTCTGGCAGGTTTTGCGGTTAATTTATTCAAACTGGAGCTCTACTTCAATGTAGATTTTCTTTTTGGCTCGATCCTGACCATGTTTGCCATTATGCGCTTTGGTCTTACAACCGGCATAGTTGCGGCATTCATAGCTGCGCTCTGCACATGGTATCACTGGGGACAGCCATGGGCAGTTGTTATATTTACCGTTGAAGCGATTTTCACGGCACTTCTGATACGTCGAAAAGTAAATTCAGTTTTTACCAACCTTATATACTGGTTTTCGTGCGGCACCCTTCTTGTACTCCTCTTTTACCACTTTATAATGAAGTTCCCGCTCGACACAACTATCCTTATCGCTCTTAAACAGGGGATTAACGGAGTTGCCAATACCCTTGCCGCAAGCGCACTTTATGTCGGTTACTGTTATACGAGAAAGGATCAGGAGCTGCTCCCCAGCCTCCGTCAGATCATTTTTGTAGTCACCTCACTCTTTGTTTTTATCCCTTCGTTTTTATTTCTTTATATGGATATTCAGCAGACGCTTGCATCTCAGCTTGCCAATCAGCGCAGAATGATAAATATGTCGGCAAACGGCGCTCAGAAAAGTATTTCTCTCTGGTTTCAGCGAAATCAGGAGGCTGTGAACTATCTTGCCGCATCTACTCCCCATCCTGTTGTTGCCTCTCAGACGCTCCAGAAGAAACTGGATCTTATCCTCTCTGCAATGCCGGAGTTCAAACGTCTTGGAATTGTTGATGAAGATGCAATATCGAGAGGATTTTCACCTCCGGTTGACGACAAAGGGAGATCAACCGTTGGTATTGATCTCTCCGATAGACGTTATATTGCCGCTGTCAGCACTCCACCATACAGGATGGTAACGCAGCTTTTTTCCGGAAGGATAGGCAAACCCGGAGCCAGACTTATTGTAGTTGCACCGATTCTATCCGAAGGGAAGTATTTTGGCGCTGCCTTTGGTGTTGCAGAGTTTGATTCGCTGAAACTGTTCATACAGAACCTTATCCAGTCAGATGATATGAATATCACGCTGGTGGATGAAAACGAGAGTGTAATAGTAAGTACAAAATCTGCGCTTAAGCCTCTGGATAAGTTCAGTATGCCTAAGAACGGAACTTTGAAGCCTCTCTCCGATGGGGTCGGGCATTGGATTCCTGACCCTCAGCCCGGAATAGGGCTTGCCAAACGGTGGAACTCTTCTTTCTATGTAACTGAGCTACCGCTGGAGGGGAAACCGGACTGGAAGCTTGTAGTAGAAACATCCCTGCGACCGACTCTTTTGAAGTTAGGGCATAAAACCTCCGTGGCGCTGGCAGGAATAGGTGCTTTGTTACTGCTCTTGGTCTATTTTTCGCGGCTTTTTGCCAGTAAACTGAGCAAAAACGTCTTGAATTTTGAGGTAGAGGTACGTCGGCTTCCGGAGATAATAGCTGCAGGTGGCACTGTAGAGTGGCAGACACCGTCAACCGTGGAGATGCGAAACCTTACAGCGACAGTTCAGATTATGAGCGAAGCGATGAAGGGTGCTTACGATAAACTGCAGCAGATGAACAGCACACTAGAGCAGAGGGTTGATGAGCGCACCGTCCAGCTGAACCTGATTATGCAGGAGCTTGATATAATTCTTGAAAATGCCCCAATCGGAATAGCCAAACTTGTTGACAGGACAGGGCGATTGCTTATAATTTCCCATGATTCTGAGCAATTTGTTTTGCTCAATCGCAACAATATATTAATAAAAGCCCTGTAAATGCCGATCAATACTGTGAATCCATTACGTTAGGAGCCACAGT
>JAQUHA010000042.1 GCA_028683855.1 Desulfuromonadaceae bacterium | reverse complement strand
CTACTGGGCATCATCTACCTGACGTTGAAGAACAGATGGGTGTTTGAGGACTTCTCAAACTTCGTAATAAAAGATGCATAAAAGTAACACCAAAATCAAGAGGAGTAGAATTCTTTCATAGGAGAAACCTTATGAAGAAACGGATCATTGCATTATTTGCCGCTGCCTCGCTGACGCTCTGCGGAGGTGTTGTCTTTGCCGCACAGATGGAGGCTCACGGTAACAGCGCCGCTTCAGATTCGGTACACGCAGATGTTCATAAGCATCACGCCTGTGCTCACTGCGGAATGGACAGGGAAAAGTTCTCCCACTCAAGAATGCTGATTACCTATGCAGACGGCAGTTCAGCCGGGGTCTGCAGTATTCACTGCGCTGTCACTGAATTGAAAAGCAACAAGGAAAAAAAAGTCAAATCAGTTGAAGTTGCCGATCTGTTAACCAAAAAACTTGTGGATGCCGAAAAGGCAACCTGGGTAATAGGTGGAGATAAGAAGGGCGTTATGACAAAAACACCCAAATGGGCATTTGCCAGCAAAGGCGATGCCCTGGCTTTTGTCAAGAGTTACGGAGGCAAGCTTGCTACCTATAAAGAGGCTTTGGCGCTGGCCGGCAAGGAGTGATTTCATGTCAGGCATGGTTCGTATGAAACTGGTAATTCCGGCAGTTCTGCTGATGACATTGTTCGCCTTGTCAGCCGCTTTTGCGGCTGACAAGGGTGGGCTCTCCATACCTCCCGGAGCCAAATGCCCGGTCTGCGGGATGTTTGTGGCAAAATATCCGGACTGGGTGGCGTCAGCCCGTTTCAAGGATGGGCACACCTCATATTATGATGGCCCAAAGGATATGTTCAGTCACTATTTTGATCCTGCGCACTACACTCCGGGCAGGCGGACAGGTGATGTCGTCTCCATGTCTGTCACGGAGTATTATTCGCTGGCAATGATTGACGCCAGAGCCGCTTTCTTCGTTTCAGGAAGCGATGTCTACGGGCCGATGGGAAGTGAATTGATACCTTTTAAAACGGAGGAGGACGCCAGATCATTCAAGCTCGATCACCGTGGAAAGCAGATTCTGCGTTTCAACGAGCTGACTCCGCAAATCATCAAGTCATTGAATTAAGGTACTTATGCGCCGCTCAATAAAATTTCTGATATTTACTTCCATCTTGCTTGCCCTGTTTGTCTCGCTCCCTTTTCACGCATGCCGGACACAGAAAAATGCCGCGAGCGGGAACCGGCTAGAGATGGCTGCGCTGAGGAATCTGCATATAACAGATCTCTGTCTGGTTACCGAGGCCCGCTACACAAGACATCCGGCAGTGACAGATCTTCACGCGGCTTTTCAGGAACATCCGACGGCGCTCGAACATTTCCCCTCCGGTTCGTTCATCCTTCCCAAAATATCAGGAAACAGTGACCAATGAAAAGATCTGTCGAAAGGCATCTGAATATTCTGGACTTCACCCTTGCATCGCTCTCCCGCCGAAAAGCCAAAAACCTTTCTCTGCTGGCGATGTATCTCCTTGTAATCTTTATACTCGCCTCTCTCCAGTTCTTTGTTACAGCACTCAAGAGGGAGGCGGCAACCATTCTGCAGGATGCACCGGATATGGTGGTTCAGCGGCTGGTTGCCGGGCGCCAGGATGTCGTGCCGCAGGATTATGCTGCCGAAATCGGCAAAATCAGGGGGGTCACCTCGGTTACCCCGCGCCTCTGGGGTTATTATTATGACTCGCTGAACGGCGCCAACTACACGATCATGGCCAGTGACGATGTCCAGCCGGAGAGCGCTTCCGTCGGTTCGGGAGTTGCCGGGGTGCGCAATCTTGCCGTTGGTGATCTCCTTCCGCTCATGAGTTATGACAAGATTCCGGTCATGCTCGATATCAACAGCATATTTTCGAGTAAATCGGATCTCATTGCGGCGGATCTGATTCTGGTCTCCCGCGAGGATTTCCGGCAGCTGTTCAATTTCCCGGCGAATCAGGCGACAGACCTGGCAGTTAATGTCAGAAACCAGGAGGAACTTGCTACCGTTGCTTCCAAGATTGTTGCGCTCTATCCCGATTCCAGACCTATTCTCAAAAGTGAAATCAGGCGGACTTATCAGTCGATTTTCGATTGGCGCGGCGGTATGACCCTGATTATTCTGGCCTCTGCGCTCCTCTCGTTCATCATTTTTGCCTGGGACAAGGCGACCGGCCTTTCAGCCGAGGAACGGAAGGAGATCGGAATTCTCAAATCAATCGGCTGGGAAACCTCGGATGTGCTGCTGCTGAAATTCTGGGAGGGGAGCGCAATTTCGCTTACTGCCTTTCTTGCCGGGGTTGTGCTGGCGTACGGGCATGTATTCTTTCTCTCGGCGCCACTATTTGTTCAGGCTCTGAAGGGGTGGTCGGTTATCTATCCCGAATTTCATCTGGTGCCGGTTGTTGACCCCTACCAGCTGTCTGTGCTCTTCTTTCTGACGGTAGTGCCCTATACGGTTGCCACTGTCATCCCCTGCTGGCGGGCGGCAACCATCGATCCCGACGCAGCAATGAGGTATTGACGTGATCGAGTTGGCCAATGTGACAAAGTGCTTTAACAGCGGAAAACCGAATCAGTTCACGGCGGTGGACAATGTGACCCTCAACGTGCAGCAGGGGGAGATTACCGTCTTCAAAGGACCGAGCGGTTCCGGCAAGACCTCTCTGCTTACCATGATCGGCTGCATGGCGCGTCCAACCTCGGGGAGGTTTTTTCTCCGTGGGGTGGCAGCGGCGCTGCCGTTCAATCAGGATGGTGGCGATGTCGTGGAGATCACAAGTCTGCCGGAGCGCTTTCTCAATGAAATCAGGCGTTCCACTTTCGGTTTCGTCTTTCAGCAATTCAATCTTGTCAAAGGTATCTCGGTGCTGGAGAATGTCATGCTCCCCGCCTATCCGACCGGTGAGGGGAGGGGGGAATTCCGCTCCAGGGCGGAGTCGCTGATTGAGCAGTTCTCGGTCTCCCGTCATGCTGCGAAGAGGGTTGAGCAGCTCTCCGGCGGAGAGCTGCAGCGGGTCGCCATTGCCCGTGCCCTGATCAATAATCCATCCATAATTGTTGCCGATGAACCGACGGCTCACCTTGATTCAAAACTGTCGCAGGAGTTCATGGAGATTGCCGGCAGATTGAAAGGGGAGGGGAAGAGTGTGCTGATCGCGAGTCACGACCCGATTGTTTACGACTCACCGCTGATCGATGCCATGGTTGAGATGAGGGACGGAATGGTTATCGGCAGCCGGAGTCTCCGTTGATTCTGCAGCCGGCAATACTTGCCCTGCTGATGATTGCGCTGCTGGTCTCGGGGATGGGGCTCTACGCCGGGTACTACGGTGTGCGGATTCTCAGACGCTGGGATCAGTCGTCAGGGAGTGAACTTCAGCTGGAGCTGGAACGAAGAACCTACCTGATCTCAACCATCATGAGCTACATCCTCTGCTTCGAGCTGATGTCGCTCTTCCTCTTCATCTACACCGCCGATGATCTGCATATGCTTTTTACCGGTGCAATGTGCGCGGCGGGATCTCTGGCTGTAAATTCCTTCGGCTATCCGGCCCTGATAGTGAAAATAGTGAATTTTCTGTTCGCCGGAGTCTGGCTGGTCGTCAATCAGGTTGACAACCGCAGCTACGATTACCCGCTTATCAGGTTCAAATATAAACTCCTGCTGGTTATTATCCCCCTGCTGGTGGTCGAGACCTATCTCCTCTCATCGTATTTCGGCGGGGTAAAAGCGGATATCATAACCTCCTGCTGCGGCAGTCTCTTCAGTAACGAAGCCAGCAGCTTCAGCGGCGATCTCGCCGCCCTGCCGCCGGTGCCGATGCAGATAGCTTTCTTCTCCGCCATGGCGCTGACGCTGCTCAGTGGCATCTATTTCTATCTGAGCGGTAAAGCCGGGTATCTCTTCTCGCTCTTTTCCGCTGCCACATTCCTCGTTGCGCTCTCCTCGATACTCTCATTCATCTGTCTCTATTTTTACGAACTGCCGACACACCACTGTCCGTTCTGTATTCTGCAGAAGGAGTACAGCTACATTGGCTACGTGCTGTACGCCACCCTTTTCTCCGGTGCGGTGACGGGTATCGCCATCAGCCTGTTGATGCCGTTCAGAAGTGTTGTTACTCTTGCCAGGATCATCCCCCAGATCCAGCGCCGTCTCGCAATGTTTACAATCCTCTGTTACATCTCCTTTACGGCTCTTGTCGTATGGAAGATGATTTTTTCTGCCTTGAATCTCTGACATCGTCATTAACCTGCCGCACCCCTCAATTTTTTTTACCCAGCTGTAAAAAATATGCTAATATCCCGTTTCTTTTCGTTGGTTGGAAGTCATTTTCTCTGATTTTTACCGGATTATAAAATATGCAAATACGTTATCCTGTTTTTCAGGGTTACGCTAAACTTTGGAGGTAGTTATGCCGCAATTCTTTGAAGGCAAACTTGAAGCAAAAGGGCAGAAGTTCGGTATTGTTGTGAGCCGTTTCAACAGCTTCATCTGTGAGCGACTTCTTGAGGGTGCTATTGATGCTCTGCTCCGTCACGGCGCAGACGATAAAAACATTTCTGTCGCACGGGTTCCTGGTGCTTTTGAAATTCCACTCTTTGCAAAAAAGATGGCGGAGTCGGGTAAATACGACGCCATTATCTGTCTTGGAGCTGTTATCCGTGGTTCAACTCCTCACTTTGACTACGTCGCCGCAGAGGTTTCCAAAGGGGTTGCACAGGTTTCCATGGCGACTGGTGTTCCGATCGCGTTTGGTGTTCTAACGACGGATACTATCGAGCAGGCTGTTGAGCGTGCCGGAACGAAAGCCGGGAATAAAGGTTTTGATGCAGCAGTAACCGCCATTGAATCGGCAAGCCTGATGAAGGCGATGAAATAATGGGTATTCGTCGTGAAGCCAGAGAACTTGCGGTTCAGATGTTGTATGCTCTTGACTCGAACAGCTCCGTCGGGGTGCGTGAAACACTGCAGACATTTCGTGAGGAGCAGATAGAGATAAACTCGCGTGTCCGTGAGTTTGCGGAGGGGCTGGTACAGGGTGTCTGCTCGCAGCGTGAAACTATTGATGAGGCGATTACTGCACGATCAAAGAACTGGTCTCTCACCCGTATGCCAAGAGTCGATCTGAATGTTATGAGAATGGCGGTTTACGAGCTGATGTTTCGCGCCGACATTCCGAAAAAAGTTACTATAAACGAGGCGATAGAGATCGTACGCCGATACGGCGACAAGGAATCTCCGGCTTTTGTGAACGGCATTCTCGATGAAATCGAGGCATGCGCTAAAACTGAAATTACAGGCGAGGAATAATGAAAGATATACAGGTAGGCTTGATAGGATTCGGGAATATCGGCGCGGGTGTCGTCAGACTCCTCCGTGAGAACGCCGAAGTTATCCGGAACAAGGTCGGAGCCGGTATCGTGCTCAAGCGTATCGCTGATCTGGATATAACTACCGACCGTGGTGTTCCGGTTGATGCCGGCGTACTGACTACAAGCGTGGATGATATTTTTAATGATCCCGACATTTCTGTTGTGATTGAACTTGTCGGAGGGTATGAGCCGGCCAAGACCTTTGTTGTGAAAGGGATTGAAAAGGGTAAACATATCGTAACAGCCAATAAAGCCCTGTTGGCTCTTCATGGCTCAGAGATTTACGCTGCTGCCGCAAAAAACGGTGTGGAAGTTCAGTTTGAAGCGTCAGTCGGCGGAGGAATCCCTGTTCTAACTGCGATCAAGAGCAATCTTGCCGCTAATAATTTCAGCAGCGTTTTCGGTATAATGAACGGCACCTGCAACTACATCCTGACACGTATGACTCAGGAGGGGGCCGCATTTGCCGAGGTGCTGAAGGTCGCACAGGAGCTTGGTTACGCCGAGCCTGACCCGACTTTTGACGTTGAGGGCGTTGACACTGCTCATAAGCTGGCTGTGCTCCTTTCGCTCTGTTTTGGAACCAGAATCAACTTTGAGAACATTCATACCGAAGGGATCTCCAATATCAGTGGACTGGATGTGAAGTACGCCGCTCAGTTCGGCTACCGCATTAAGCTGCTGGCAATCGGCAAGCACGTTGACGGTGAGATTGAAGCGCGTGTGCATCCAACCATGATACCTCTCGACAGCCCGCTTGCGGATATTAACGGAGTTTTTAATGCTATAAGGCTTACCGGAGATTTTGTCGGTCCGGTCATGTTTTCCGGACGTGGTGCCGGGCAGAACCCTACGGCAAGCGCAATCGTCGGAGATCTCATCGGACTTTCACGCAGCATGATGGCCGGTGCCGGAAGGCGCGTGTCACCGCTTGGCTTTCTGGACGAAGCAATTGTCACTATTCCGGTCAAGCCGATGTCGGAAATAGTCAGCAAATATATGCTCCGTTTCAGCACTCTCGATAAACCGGGTGTTCTGGGTGGAATTGCAGGGGCGCTTGGTGAGCATGGCATAAGCATTGAGTCGATGGTGCAGACAGCACACGATGTTGATGATTCCGCGCCGGTGCCGATAGTGATAATGACGCATCAGGCTCGTGAAGGGGCGGTTCAGGAGGCTCTTTCAGAAATTGACAAGCTTGACTTCATCTGCCAGAAAACCAGCTTTATCCGTATTGAAGACAATCTGGAATAACTCTCATTTTTTGCGATTGGAGGAACCATGACAACAAAAATTCTGCTGCCTGAAGATCAGATTCCACGCCAGTGGTACAATATTATTCCGGATATGCCGGGTCCTCTGGCACCGGTTATCAGTCCGCAAACTCTCAAGCCGGTTACTCCTGAGGAGATGCTGGCGATTTTCCCCATGGCCTTGATCGAGCAGGAGATGTCCATGCAGCGCTGGATCGACATTCCGGACGAAGTCCGTGAAATTTACCAGCTATGGCGTCCATCTCCGCTCTTTAGAGCTCACCGGTTGGAAAAAGCACTCGGTACGCCGGCAAAAATCTACTATAAATATGAGGGGGTTTCACCCGCAGGTTCGCACAAACCTAACTCGGCTATTCCACAGGCGTATTACAACAAGCAGGCAGGTATTCGTCGTCTGGCAACCGAAACAGGTGCCGGTCAGTGGGGGAGCTCACTCGCTCTCGCCTGTTCGATGTTCGGATTGGAATGCACCATTTACATGGTAAAGGTCTCCTGCACTCAGAAACCATACCGTAAAAGCATGATGCAGCTATGGGGCGCTACTGTTCACCCGTCGCCTTCAGAATTCACCAATTCAGGTCGCACCATTCTTGCCCACGATCCGGATTGCCTCGGTTCGCTCGGCATAGCCATTTCGGAAGCGGTTGAGGACGCCGCAACCCACGCTGATACCAATTACGCGCTCGGAAGCGTACTCAACCACGTCTGTCTGCATCAGACTATTATCGGTCAGGAGGCTCAGGCACAGTTTAAAATTGCCGGTGATTACCCTGATGTCGTAATCGCCTGCTGCGGTGGCGGCTCCAATTTTGCCGGTCTTGCATTTCCGTTTATTGCAGATCGTGCCAACGGCAAGAACGTCCGCTGCATCGCTGTGGAACCGGCATCATGTCCGACGCTAACCAAAGGTATCTACGCATTTGATTATGGTGATACTGCCAAGATGTCACCGATTGCCATGATGTACACACTTGGACATGACTTTATGCCTCCGGGGATTCATGCAGGTGGTTTACGCTACCATGGTGAATCTCCACTGGTTTCTCAGCTTTACAATGCGGGGCAGATCGAAGCGAAATCGTACCGACAGAATGCCTGTTTTGAGGCGGCTATTCTGTTCTCCAGAAGCGAGGGGATTGTTCCGGCACCAGAATCCTCCCATGCTGTAAGGGCTGCTATTGATGAAGCTGTTCTGGCTAAGGAAGAGGGGAAGGAAAAGACTATCCTTTTTGGTCTTTCGGGTCACGGTCAGCTAGATATGGGGGCTTACGATTCCTACCTTTCCGGAAACCTTGAAGACTATGAATATCCGGATTCAATGGTAAAAGCCGCACTGGAGCGCTTGCCCAAGATAACTCTTTAGTATTGCCTATAAATTATTGCGATTGACAACAATAGGGGGTGGGTCAATGAACTTAATAATTGTATCTCTGTTAGCAGTTCTGGCGGGCTGTTTTGTTACTGAGGTTTCCGCAGCTCCTGGAGAAACCTGGGAAATTGTTACAAAGACCGAATCTCAGGATTCACCTGGCACACTTCCTGAGATAAGCATGAACGTCTGCCTCCAGAAAGGGTCTGAAAACGACCCAAAGATGCTCTCGAACCAGAATGAAAACTGCGAAGTTTCGGATGTTAAAAGTACAAAAAGCAAAGTTACATGGAAGATAAGCTGTGACAGAGATGGCGATAAGATGACCGGAAGCGGGGAGGTAACGCATAAGGTTGGCAGTTTTACCGGCATCAGTAAGCTCTCCGGCACATCAGATGGAGAGCCTGTAAATTTCACTTCACGATTCAGCGGAAAAAAGCTGGGTACACCGTGTGATACAGAATCTATCGCAATAAATGCGTCGAAGAGCATGGACAATCTGAATGAGATGATGGGGATGGCAAAAGCACAGATGGCAAGCGCCATTAACGAACAGTGCGAAGTTTCCAATTACAGCGCCACAGAACTCATTTCGAGCAAATTTTTCGGAACGTCTGCCGCCTGTCCGGGGAAAGAGAAGTTTGCCTGCAAAGTTATCAAAAAGGAGGTTGTAAAAGATATTGCCGCATACATAAAACTGGCAAAACATGACGACACCTCTGATATATCCATCGCAGAAATATGTGACATCAAGATGGACGAATTAACAAAAAAAGTTTGTGCAAAGGTCGATGCAAATAACTTCAGAGAACTTCTGGATTACTGCCCATCAGAGGCCAAAGCCTTTGAGGAAGAGCAGAGCAAACCCGAAAAGTCCGGTTCCTCATCAGGTAGTGGTAGTGGCGCCAGTGGTCTTATAGATAATGCGATCAAGCTGAAAGGTCTCTTCGGCTTCTGACGGTGTAACTGTATGGTTAGAGTTAAAATATGCGGCATTACCAACCTCGAAGATGCCTTTATGGCGGTCAAAGCCGGAGCTGACGCTCTCGGCTTTGTCTTCTTTGAAGCATCGCCACGCAACATTACTGTTGAGCGGGCTGCCGAAATCATCGCTCTTCTCCCCCCGTTTGTGCAGACAGTCGGTCTCTTCGTCAACGAAGATTTGGCAAGGGTAAACTCCGTTGCAGATCGCTGCAACCTGGACATTGTACAGCTTCACGGCGATGAAACTCCGCTATTTTGTGACGGAGTCAACCGTAGAGTGATCAAGGCGTTTCGGGTTAAGAACGAATCAAGCCTCGAAAGCATGAAAAGTTACCATGTTGCCGGTTATCTTCTTGATGCCTGGTCTCCAGCGGCACACGGCGGAACTGGTAAGACATTTAACTGGGACATCGCCGCAAAGGCAGCTGCCTCTGATACGATTATACTAGCAGGCGGGCTTACCCCGGAGAATGTTGCCGATGCAGTTGCGGCTGTCAAGCCGTATGCGGTAGATGTATCAAGCGGAGTAGAAATCACTCCGGGTAAAAAAGATGCAACGCTGGTTAACGGTTTTATAAGGAGCTGTATATGAATTATCCGGACAAAAAAGGTCACTACGGCCAGTTTGGCGGTCGATACGTCCCAGAAACACTTATGCCAGCTCTTCTTGAGTTGGAAGAGGCATATCTTCACTATCGGAATGATCGTGAGTTTAAGCAGGAGTTTCAGTATTACCTACGTCAGTACGTCGGTCGTCCTAACCCTCTCTATTTTGCGGAAAAGCTTACGAAGAGGCTTGGTGGGGCTAGAATCTATCTAAAACGCGAAGACCTTAATCATACGGGTGCTCATAAGATCAATAATACGATAGGTCAGGGACTTCTTGCAAAGAGGATGGGGAAAAAGAGAGTCATTGCTGAAACAGGCGCGGGACAGCATGGTGTAGCGACCGCAACAGTCGCAGCGCTTTTTGGGATGAGCTGCGAAGTGTTTATGGGGGAGGAGGATATACGCAGACAGGCGCTGAATGTCTTTCGCATGAAACTTCTAGGTGCCACAGTTACAGCTGTCACGTCAGGTACTGCAACTCTGAAGGACGCCATGAATGAGGCGATGCGTAACTGGGTAACAACTATACACGAAACATTTTATGTTATAGGTACCGTAGCAGGACCGCACCCATACCCAATGATGGTACGGGATTTCCAAGCGGTTATCGGTGCAGAAGTCAAGCGTCAGCACACCAAACTTCATGGACGGCTTCCCGATGTTCTTGTTGCTTGTGTCGGTGGGGGGAGTAACGCAATGGGGCTGTTCTACCCGTTTCTTAAACACAGCAGCGTAAGGATGATCGGCGTCGAGGCTTCCGGTTACGGCATCGAGAGCGGAAAGCATGCTGCGGCACTATGCGCCGGCTCACCCGGCATTCTGCACGGCAACAAGACCTACCTGCTTCAGGATCAGCACGGGCAGATACAGTTTGCACATTCGATCTCGGCAGGACTCGATTATCCCGGCGTCGGCCCTGAACACTCCTGGCTTAAGGAGTCCGAGCGGGCTGAATACGTCTCCATAACGGATGAAGAGGCACTGGAGGGGTTCAGCGTTTTAACGCGTGAAGAGGGGATTATTCCAGCTCTGGAGTCAGCTCACGCTATTGCATACACACTTAAACTGGCTCCCACATTACCAAAGGAGAAGAGCATTGTTGTCTGTCTCTCTGGACGCGGAGACAAGGATATTCATACAGTTGCAGATGCGATGGGCGAGAAATTTTAACATTGATATAAAACCTTAAGCTACGTTAAAAGCCTGAGAAATCAGGCTTTTTTTGTTGACCGATGAGGACGTTTTCGACTATATACAAAGCCGTTCTATAATCACGAAGGAGGAGCATTATGCATCTTGTTGACCAGATCAAGGAAAAGGCCAGAAAGAATCTGCAGACTGTTGTATTACCGGAAAGCTACGACGAGAGAATGCTTTTTGCTGCCGAAAAGATCGTCAGTGAAGAGTTGGCAAAGGTAGTCATACTCGGAGATCCCGCTAAAATTCAGGCTGACGCTGCTGCTAAGGGTATAAATTTAACCGGCGTTGAACTGCTAAGCCCGACTGCTTCACCTAAATTGGATCAGTACGTAGCTGATCTGGTTGAGCTGCGCAAGAGCAAGGGTCTGACTGCCGATGAAGCAAGAAAACTTCTGACGGCTGATGATAATCTATATTATGCGGGGATGATGGTCAGAAACGGTGATGCCGGCGGAGAGGTCGCAGGTGCCACCGGAACAACCGGGAATGTGCTAAAGGCTGCTTTCCAGACCGTAGGACCAGCCAAAGGCATTAAAACTGTATCCTCCTTTTTTCTTATGATTACCAAAAATCCCGGATTCGGTGAAAACGGAATTGTACTCTTTGCCGACTGTGCAGTTAATCCTAATCCTGATGCTCAGGCTCTTGCCGAAATTGCCGTTGCAACAGCAGGCAACTGCAAGGCTTTTCTGGATGTGGATGCCCGTGTTGCACTCCTCTCTTTCTCTACTAAAGGGAGCGCAAGTCATCCGGATTGTGACAAGGTTCTGAAAGCGCTGGAAATAGCCAAAGGTATAAAGCCTGATATGCAGATTGACGGAGAACTTCAAGCTGATGCCGCTCTTCTTCCCAACGTAGGGAGTAAAAAAGCACCGGGCAGCAGCGTGGCTGGAAAAGCCAATGTACTCATTTTCCCGGATCTGGATGCAGGGAATATTGCTTATAAACTTGTGGAGCGCGTAGCGGGAGCCGAGGCTGTAGGTCCGATCATCCAAGGGCTTGCAAAACCGGTTAATGATCTGTCGCGCGGATGCTCGATTGATGACATTGTAAATGTTGTCGCTATTACTGCAGTACAGGCGGCACAGTCTTAAAAACAGCGGTTTTTGACGACTGCCTGCGGACAGTTTTGTCCGTATGCAGTCGTCACTTTAAGAAATCTCCCCACCCCGTTCTACCCATCAGTTTTTGCCATATCCTGAACTACATACCTGCTACAAACAAAACAGAGAATTCCCGCAAGAGCCATAACCCCTGGCGTTATAAGAAGTGCGCTACGCAGTCCCCACTGATCAGAGAGAAAGCCAAGAATGGATGGAGATACGGCATCCCCCAATGCATGAATAAAAAATATATTTATGGCAAAAGCCATAGCTCGTACGGTTGGTGCTGTGATGTTTATTATTACTGTGTTCAGAGGTCCTGTGTTGAGAAAGAGAAAAAACTCGGCTATAAATATTGCAGTAATACACCCCGTTAAATCGGGTGAAAGAATTGCCCATACAGCGAATGGTGTACCTATTAAGAAACCGCATCCGGAAATCATTAAATATCCGGTTCCACTTTTTTTCTGCCACCTGTCACCAAGCCATCCACCCGATAAAGTCCCGAGAAGTCCCGCAACCACAGTAGTCGCACCGAAAAGTGTATTTGCTTTTGCCACATCAAGAGAGTGTAGGCGGTTTAAAAAAGAGGGTATCCATTGGGCAAGCCCGCCGATGGCAAAAGTCATCGCCGCCATTGCAAGTGTATTCCATACAAACGAACGATTTCTAAAAAGATCTGCGTAATCGGAAAAAAGATCACTCTTTTTTGTAGCTGTTATATGTTTGGGAGATTCGTGTTCTGTATGTTTAGCTTCACGGGGAATAGTACGCAGGAGCGCTACAGGAACAGCAAACAACAGCCCCGGAATCCCGACCAGCATAAAAGCCCTGTGCCATCCGTATCGTTGCCCAAGCCAACCGCCAAGAATATAGCCCAGTGCGCTTCCAACAGGTATCGCAGCATAAAAAAGTGATAGGACACGGCCTCGGCGCTCTCTGGGGAAAAAATCAGAAACAAGTCCGGGCGAGACAGTTCCAAAGCTTGCCTCACCAACCCCGACTGCCGAGCGTGCGAACAGAAGCGTTCGATAACTGGAGGCAAAACCTGTGAAAGCAGTTGCCAGACTCCAGAGGACAAGCCCCCCTGATGCGAGTTTGGTGCGGCTCCAGTTGTCGCCCAACCAACCGAATAAGGGAGCAACAAGCAGATAGGTGATCATAAAGGCGCTTCCAAGAAAGCCAAGCGCAGTATCGGTCAGATTGAGATCAGTTTTTATAAGTGGAAACAGAGCAAATAAAATTTGACGGTCAATATAGTTGAGCATATTCACCGCTAAGAGAAGCCCTAGAGCATAACGGCGATAAGACAATGAAATCGGTATGTTACTCATCTGTTTCGTCCATAGACTGGGTTTAGTAAAGACAGTTCCGACAGAGATCAGAAACGATATTCAGCCGTTATTCCAACACCCTGCTGGCTTATGATAGGAATGATATTTATTTTAGAATTGGATGTTTGAGAGTGATAACGCACAACGGCTTTTCCTACAAAATAGCCGATAGCCCCACCTAAAAAGACATCTGAAGCCCAATGTTTATTATCATAAACTCTCGACAGGCTGGTTAGTGTTGCCAAACCGTATGCAAGTGGCGGTATTAACGGGTTTGCTCCGTACTCTTCAGCTATAACCGACGCTACTGAAAATGCACTCTGTGTGTGTATTGAAGGGAAGGAAGAGTTGAGGCTTTTTAAACCCGGACCATCCCAGGTTTTGGGCGACTCTCCTGTAAAGGGTCGTGGACGTTGTGTCGCAATCTTTAGTGCCGTAGCAAAAGCGGCGCTAATCGTCAGGCTCTCTGCCGCCAGAAGGGCAGCCCGGCGAGCTATCGGGTCATAGTTGAGTTTACCATAAAGGTAGAAGAGTCCAAGTGATGGCATAATAATAAGCGGGTTCCCAACGGCATTACCAACTGCCGCAAAATCATCGCCGACAGAACTCTGGTTTCTCTGCGCAAAATTTCTTACACCACCGTCAGCAAAGTAGACTCCAGATGTCGCACCGACAATTAAAGTTGCTGTCAGCCAATCGTTGCCCCCCCAACTTGTCGGGGATGCCAGTAATCTACCAGTATCATCAAGATATCCATAAATATATTCATTATCTATGCAGTCCGGCTTTGCAACTGTCGATATGGAATCGCCGTTTGTCTTTTCATTAAAGTCGCCGCTTTTTTCGCCGGCAACAGCGGAAAATTCTATAAGGGAGGAGAATAATATTATTAAAATACAGATTCGCGAAATTTTAAGTCTAATTTTAAAACAAGACACTATAGGTCTCCGGAAAGGTTGAACAAACTTTTAATTGTTTGTCACAGTTTTTTTTCGATTTGTCTCAGAAAGAGGGAGTTCAGCACTACCGATACCGATGAAAATGCCATAGCAAGTCCTGCATACTCCGGTTTCAGATATAAACCATATTTTGACAGGAGACCTGCAGCTATCGGAATACCGAGAATGTTATAAAACAGAGCCCAGAACAGGTTCTGTTTGATTTTGGAAAGTGTTCCGCGACCTATTGTTATCGCTCGTACAACATCTGTGAGATCGCTGCGCATCAGAACGATATCACCGGTCTCTTTGGCAACGTCAGTGCCCGCTCCGATGGCTATCCCGATGTCAGCCTGTGCAAGAGCAGGTGCGTCATTTATCCCGTCACCCACCATGCCGACGATCATAGATCTGCTCTGATACTCTTTGACTAAATCAGATTTATGTTCCGGCATAACGCCGGCTTGAAATGTATCAACTCCTACCTGACTGGCAACAATTGCCGCTACCGCTTCATTGTCACCTGTTATCATACAGGTTTTTATGCCAAGCTTCTTCAAGTCCGTTACAGCCTGAGCAGAGCTCGGTTTTACAATGTCCGCGAATGCGGACACACCAACCAGGGCATTACCGGCGGCTATATAGACCAGTGATTTTCCGGCAGCTGTTAATTCGGCTACTCTGCTTTCCAATGGTGTCAAAGCTATGCCAAGCTCATCCATAAGACGCTTATTACCGACTGCCAACTGAAACCCACCATACAGACAGGTCACTCCAAACCCGCCCCGCTCTTCAAAATTGTCTGCCTGCCCAGGCTCGATTCCAGCCTCTTCTGCAGCCGCAAGAGCGGCTTGTGCCAATGGATGGGTTGAATATGCTTCGGCAGTAGCAAGGCATTCCATTAATTTTACCGGGTCTACGCTGCGTGTCACCGGTATCAGGTCGGTCATCTCCGGCTCTCCTCTAGTAAGAGTGCCGGTTTTGTCAAGCAACAGTACATTTATACGGGATATTATTTCGAGTGCGGATCCTTTTTTTACGAGTATCCCACGTTTAAGAGATATTCCGCTCCCTACCATTATGGCAGTCGGTGTTGCCAATCCCATGGCACATGGGCAGGCTATAACCAGAACAGCAATGGCAAATCTGAAGGCTGTGAGAAAATCAGCAGAGAGGAGTGTGTACCAGACTGTAAAAGTAGTCACTGAAACCAGCATTACAAAAGGCACAAACCAGGCAGAAACTGTATCGGCAAATTTTTGAATCGGAGCTTTATCTCCCTGTGCCTCCCGTACCATTCTAACAATCTGGGAGAGTAGCGTCTCCTCCCCTATCCGAGTTGCCCGTATTCGCATGACTCCATTCGTGTTGATAGTAGCACCGGAAACCGAGTCACCCGTTTTTTTCAAAACAGGAAGTGATTCTCCGGTAATCATACTTTCGTTAACAGCCCCTCCCCCATCTATCACTTCACCATCGACCGGTATGCTATCTCCTGCACGAACAAGAAGCAGATCTCCAACTTTAATTGTGGATACCGGAACTTCAAGCTCACCGTTCTCATTTATAAGTGTCGCATTATCGGCTTGAAGCTGGAGGAGTTTTTTGAGAGCTTCGCCAGCCTTTCCCCTTGCTCTGGCTTCAAGGTATTTACCAAGACGAATGAAAGCTATCAGCATAGCGGATGTTTCAAAGAAGACGGTAGTCTCTGAGCCTAATAGTCCAAAATATGCGGCGAGGGAATAAAAGTATGCGGCAGATGTCCCAAGAGCTACCAGAGTATCCATATTGCTACTGCGGCTCTTGAGAGCGCTCCACGCCCCATGATAGTATGTAAGCCCAGCAGAGAATTGAAGCAGAGTTGCCAACAGCAGATTCAGCTGCATTACAGCGCGGTTTGAATGGAGACCCATTGTCAGCATAATTGGGAGGGCAGCCAACATTGAGAATATGAACCAGTTGCGTTGTGAACGTAATGACTCTTCCTGAACAGCAGTTGAGTCTCTGAGATCCACCGCTGCATAGCCAAGCTCCGCAACACGGCTAACTATCTGTTTTTCACTTATAATTGTTGGGTTGAAGCTAATATTCAGTTCTGACATCGCAAAATTAACTACAGCGCTACCCACCCCCTCCTCCACTGCCAGAGTTTTTTCAATTCTAGCGGCGCAGTTAGCACATGACATACCGCTTATGCCAAGCGTAATTTTGGTCAATCAGTTTTACCTCTGCTTAAAATCGCCATTTAGAAAATGTCCCCATGTTATTTTTATTGCGGAAGCTATCGGCAGCGCAAGTAAAATACCCCAGAATCCGAGTGTTTCCCCCAATGCCATTACCATGATTATTGTAACCAATGGATTGAGGTTCATTGACTCTTTAAAAACCAGGGGCTTAATTACATACCCCTCTACGAAATAGATAATGGCAAAGACAGAAATTGTCTGACCTATTATGTCCAACGCCTGAAATTTAAACCATGCAAAAAAGAGTGCCGGCAACGTGGCAATTATAACGCCGATAAAGGGGAGAATGGAGGCTGCTCCGGCAAATGCACCGCAGAAGAACGGATGAGGTATTCCGAGCGTTAGGAGAGCTATGGTCGCAAAAATTGCAACTATTATCGAAACAGCAACCTGCCCGCGGAGATATCCTCCAATACTGCTGTTTACTTCACGAGCAATCTTTATAATCTGATCCCTGCTACCGTCAGGGAGCCATGAGGCTACGGTGACAATAACCGTCTGTTTGTAATAGAGCATAAAGAAAACCAGTATTGGAGAAAGCACTATGTTGAACAGATTAAAAAAGATACGGGTACCGAAACCGTAAGCCCACGAACCTGCTTTTTCGGCGGCAGTATTGATATTGCGAGCGCCTGCGTCAATCAGCCATTGTATTTCATCTGCTCCGTAACGGTCCGGCAGTCTATCTTTTGATTCAATGCCTATCTGCCTGAATTTTTCAATATATACAGGCAGATCATTTATGAAAGAGTTCCAGCTTATAGTTAATGCCGGGACAATAAATGTGAGGAAAAATATTGTCAGAATCGAGAGCACTACATAGAGAAGGATCAGTGCATATAACCGTTTCAAACCACGTTGTTCGGCTTTTACCACAATTGGATCGAGAAGATATGCGATTACCCATGAGAGCAGAAAACAGGAGATAGTATGCTGTAGTGCATAACCTGCCATTGCCAGAAGACAGAATGTAAGAATTGTTGCTATGAACCTGCCGTAATCATTACGAGGCAAATGAACGTGGGGAGAGTGCACCTTTTAGACTCCTATAACTGTTTCATTCCTTGTTGCAAC
>JAQUHA010000002.1 GCA_028683855.1 Desulfuromonadaceae bacterium | reverse complement strand
CCTTTTCAGGGTCAAAGCCCCACACAATCATCCAGCCTATAGCCTATCTACTCCAGGCAGTTACAAGTATAAATCACTGCATGGAGCGGTCAACGAGCTTTTTGTTTCTTTCATATCATCTCCTTTAAGTGGGATAGAAACGAAAAAGCCCCGTTTCTTCATGGTTTGAAGAATACGGGGTTCTATGTGCTGCTGTCGGTATGAGTGTTAAAAGTTTATTTAGGCGGTCGGGTCGTACTTTTTAAAATGGCTCCCATGAAACTATTAACAAGCCCGGCGAATGTTTCTTGAAGCTCACCTCGGCTTCTTTTGAGTTCATGCCCACTGTATTTAGTACAGCATCAACAATATCGTTAACAAGCCCGTGGTTCGGCTTGCCGCCTGTAGGCATCGGCCAACCCTGTTGACGTATTGCATCCGCTTTACCGTTTGTGAATAGCCGAAACAAACCGATCAAATTGACTGCCAGCATCCGGTGTGTAGTCGCTGTGTGGTCGCCGTGTAAGGGGTCAGGATAAAGAAAACATCCGTGTTGGTGGCTGTGTGGTCGCATGAAGCATTTTACTTCGGTGGTCAGTGCCTCTTTGAGTTTTGAAAGCATATCAACCTGTTTCTTTGGACTTGACGCAAGCGCAAACATCGCCGAATTTAAAAGGCCGGTGTCGTTCTTGCTGTGCCACTTCATAAAATCAATAACCGCGTCAATGTGCTTTATGGCTCCGTCTCGCTCTTCAAGATAACGTCTGTCGTCTTCTCTCTTTTTCCGGTGGTCGGCGTTGCCTTCAAAAATGAAAGCCGAATAACAGGCGGTCGCAACCGCGTTAAGAAAAGCGTTTTTAGTGTCGGTGCCGTGTTCCCGCCGATCTGCTGCAAACCTTGCTAATTCTGAAATAATGTTGGCATTCTCTTTTCTAAACTGGTTCCACCATAATTGAGCATCTTCTATTTTCTGCCAGTCTTGATCTGTCATTTTTGCCGCTCCTATGCCGCCTTGCCTGCAAAATTACCTTGAACAACTTGCCCGTGTTGCGTCTTAATTCTTGCCAGTAGTGCGTTAGTGATCTTCTGCATAGGGTCACGCAGTCGGTCAACATTCAGAATGATATAGCCGCCGGTAACATCATTATCAGCCTGCTTGTGATTCAGTAACGCCTTGACGGTGTAGCCGGATAAATCAAGACTTTCGGCAAGGGTGGCAAACGTGCGCCGCAAATCGTGACAACTGAATGAAACGCCGCTTTCTGCTGTAACGGTGTCAATCGCTCTTTTCGGTTCTACGATATAGCCGGTCTTTCCTTCGCCGGGGAAAACATACGGAGACGCAAGCCGTGACTCTGCCAGCACAACCCGGTTGTGTGCCGTCTGCTGATTTCTTAAAGTCATTCTGTCGATACCAAAAAGCGCCGCCTTTGCTTCGATTAATTCTGTTTTTAATCCTTCCTGCCGGGTAGTCAAAAGCGTGTGCAGGTAGTCGCTTAATGGCAGGGTATGAGGAAGTTTGTTTTTCGTATCCATAATGGTAAAGCATCCCTCTTGAAAATCTACTTGCTTCCATTTCAGCGTCGCTGCCTCTTGCCGCCTCAATCCGGTGAATATCAGGAATAACAAGTAATCCGTCATTATGGCGTTGTCTAATCCTATAACGGCTTTATACCATGCTGGAAGGTCGGTATTTTTTATAAGGGTTCGCCGCCGGTCAACCTTAAACCATGCTTTCTTTTTCTTGCTTGAAAGCACATTAACGGGGTTCGCGTAAAGGGTGCCGCCCTCTTCATCTTCAAACTGATAATTTAAAACACTCCGTAAAACTCGCATTGCATTATCTGCTGCCGCTTCTCGCCGCTTTGGGTCAGGAGGTGCAACCGCTTTCAGCTTTGCCTTGCCGCCTTCCGTGGTAATCTCCTTTGTCAGTTTGCGCCGGTCGCGCTTCCCGTTTGCAATCTCCTTGTGTCGCGCCTTCACCATATCGCGGGTAATATCCGCCGCCGGTTTATTAAGCCAGTCGGCAAGATACAAGCGGCAAAGGTCTTTATAAGTCGTTATGGTTCTCGGTTTCAGCTTGCCCTTGTTGACATACTCATCAAGCGCCGCCTGTAGTGTTGTGGCCTGTTTCTTTTCATCTGCCGTTTGCTGCCGCGCCTGTCGTTTTTCTTCGTTCGGGTCGGTGGCTCGCCCCATATCAGCAAGCAAGCCCTCTGCCGCCTTCCGTGCCTGCTCTGCCGTGATCTTGTCGGCGGTGTCTATCTTCACTCTTACCAATTTGTTATTTACGCGCCTCATTGTGAAATATGTTTTTCGTGTAGGGGAGACTCTAACGCCGAAACCTTTTAAAACATCATCGAAATAGTCAACCCTTCCAGCTTCGGGAATGTCCAATTTTTCAACGGTAGTCTTTAAAATATGGATTGTTGGCATAAAAGCCCCCTGTGGCGTTGTTACCCCGCGCTATGGGTAACACCTTGATCTGATAAAATATGTCTTATACGGCTTGTTTACGGCTCTCTATGGGTAACGTATGGGTAACGTATGGGTAACAAACTAGAAAGAATTGAGTAAAACCCTGTAGAACAACATAAGGGATAAACCATTGAATGTCAAGCATTTACAGAACATAGTAGAACTTGAATAAGGTAGGGAAAGTGCCATTTCACAAACTTCTAAGCCGTAGGTCGCACGTTCGAGTCGTGCCGGGCGTACCAATAATAACAAAGGACTTAGCCAATACTGGGTAAGTCCTTTGTTATTCATGCCGTATTAAATATCATCTCTTCTGTTTTTGCGTCATACTCTCTGACGAGCCTCCAGCCAGGCTTCAACCTCAACACGAAGTTATCCGCCACTGTTTGCGAACCAAGCAGCTACAAGACTCATAGATAAAGGCAATTTTAGTGTCTAATTTACGCAATAAAAAAGGGGCATACGGAAAACCCGTAACCCCCTTAATTTATGGAGCCGCTGATCGGAATTGAACCGATGACCTGCTCATTACGAGTGAGCTGCTCTACCCCTGAGCCACAGCGGCTTATCTATTTATCTAATTTAGTCTAATTACAGAGCTAAATTATCAATCAACAAGCTGGTATTTATTACGTTATTTTGACCAAACTCATCATTACGAGTGATGTGCCATACCAACTGAGCTAAAATGGCAATCAAGTCAGCCAAACCTTAAGAGGTTTGGAAAATACCTTAATACTTTAGTAGTTGTCAATTCCATTTGGCAGTTTAATTCCAAATTTCTTCTTTACCGAAACTCAAATTACGGCTAATATCCCGAAAATGCTATATTCACAAGACAGATTACATTTTAGACCGATTCTCGTTCGTATTAAAATTATTGTTTTCTGCATTATAGGTTTGTCTCTGACTGCTCATGCAGCTAAATCCACTGCTATAAAACGGATTGGCTATGCGATACAGATGGGGGCTTTCAACGATGTAAAAAATGCTGAGAGGTTTACAACTAAATTGCAATCAAAGGGGATCGAGGCTTTCTATTTCCGTAAAGACAACGGTTTTTACGCCGTACGTTTCGGTGATTTCCCCAGCAAGGAAAAAGCTGTATCCATTGCCAGAAGACTTGTTGCAGAACAGCTTATCAACAGCTATTACATTGCACCGCCAAACG
Organism: Desulfuromonadaceae bacterium; assembly: GCA_028683855.1. Classification (GTDB taxonomy): domain Bacteria; phylum Desulfobacterota; class Desulfuromonadia; order Geobacterales; family Pseudopelobacteraceae; genus JACRCG01. The sequence goes on along the minus strand of JAQUHA010000002.1, from coordinate 166,037 downwards.
AAATTGTCTTTACTAAACCCAAGGAGGCTGGTTGGCAAAAAGCTGAGCCGCCCCATATTAAAGAACCTGCAAACACGCTTCAGCCTGTTACGCCAAAAGAGCCCGAACAAACCGGTTCAAAAGCAACTCAGGATATGGGCGCCATTGCAGCCAGGACCGCAGAACGATTTGTTGGGATTCCATACCGATGGGGTGGAAACAATGTTGTTGATGGTATGGATTGCAGCGGCTTTGTAAGAGCAGTCTATAATCTTTGCGGTCTCAGTATTCCGAGAACTTCGCGTGAGCAGTTTAAAACCGGTGATCTGGTGTCAAAAGAGAGTTTACAAGACGGAGATCTGGTTTTCTTTGGCTCTGCCAAAGATAAAATTACCCACGTAGGTATCTATGTCGGTGGAGGCAGGTTTGTTCACGCCCCTCGCAGAGGAGAGGAAATTCGAATAACGAAAGTAAATGAAAGTTATTTTGAGAAACGATTTGTTGGAGCCAGGAGATATTTTTAGTTTTAGATGTTCACGGAGAAGAATCAATGGCAATTATAAAACCATTCCGCGCTCTGCGCCCCTCAAAAGATCTGGTTGAGAAAGTTTCTGCTCTGCCATACGACGTAATGAATGTTGAAGAGGCCCGCTTGATGGCGGCTGGTAATAAAGATAGTTTCCTGCACATTTCACGTCCTGAAATAGACCTGCCGCAGGAGGTTGACCCGCATGATGAATCAGTTTATCAACAGGGGAGGGTTAATCTGGCGGAGTTTATTAAACGTGGCGTTTTTATGCTCGAGAATAGGGACTGTTTTTACGTTTACCGCCAGCGTATGGGTGCTATTGTGCAGACAGGCCTGGTGGTATGCGCCAGCGTTGATGACTATGAGTCCGGAGTTATCAAAAAGCATGAACACACCCGCGCAGACAAAGAGGAAGATCGTGTTAAACATATTGATTACCTTGATGCCAATGATGAGCCTGTATTCTATCTATCGCGCTCCTGTTCAGAAGTAGAAGGAATTATAGAGGGGGTCACTAATGGATTGCCGGAATATGATTTTGTATCTGAAGACGGAGTCGGGCACACAGCCTGGGTTATAACTGATAGCCTCTTGATTGAGCGGCTTATAATTTTGTTTGCCGCAATCCCAAGGCTTTATGTTGCCGACGGACATCACAGAAGCGCAGCAGCAGCCCGAGTTCGGGAGAGTAGACGTATAATGAATTCAACCCACACAGGAAACGAAGAGTACAACTCATTCCTAACTGTTATTTTCCCTGAGAATCAATTAAATATAATGCCGTACAACAGGGTGGTTAAAGATCTTAACGGTCACTCCGTAGCTGAACTCATAGCTGAAATCGGGAAAAATTTTGAAATAACTAAATCTTCCATTCCTGTTGTTCCGTCGGAGCGACACATTTTAGGAATGTATCTTAATTCTCAGTGGCATCATCTTCGGGCTCTTCCTGAGATTGTCAACGAAGATGATACTGTTGGCAGACTGGATGTGTCGATTCTGCAAAACTCACTTCTCTCTCCACTACTCGGCATAAGTAATCCACGTACCGATCAGCGGATTCATTTTGTAGGTGGTATACGTGGCAATGATGAGTTAGTCAGACTGGTAGATTCAGGTGAATACGCTGTTGCCTTCGCACTTCATCCAACTTCTATTCAGGAACTTATCGAACTGGCTGATCAGGATCAGATAATGCCACCAAAATCTACATGGTTTGAACCTAAACTCCGTAGCGGGCTTTTTGTTCACAAGCTTTCCTGACAGGAAACACATAACCGTTAAAAAACATAAGACCTCTGGAGCGTTAAACTTCTCCAGAGGTCTTGTATATTTAGAAGACTCAAACAACAGAGTACAAACTATCTCTTCATTGCATCGTCCATTAACTTATATGCACAGAACTCCCCGCACATAGTGCAGGCGCCATGGTCGGAGACTGGTGAATTAGCTCTGTATTCCCTTGCTTTGTCTGAATCCATAGCCAAATCAAACTGCCCCTCCCAATCAAGTTTTTTTCTGCATTTTGCCATAGCAATATCCTTTGCCATAGCTCCCTTTACACCCTTTGCAATATCTCCGGCATGCGCAGCAATACGGGTTGCAATAACACCGTCGCGCACATCCTGCACATTGGGCAGACAGAGGTGCTCTGAAGGTGTCACATAACAGAGAAAGTCAGCTCCTGCAGAAGCTGCAACTGCACCCCCTATTGCACAGGTAATATGATCATAGCCGGGTGCTATATCTGTAACAAGAGGTCCCAAAACATAAAACGGAGCTCCATGGCAGAGCCGTTTCTGCAGCTGAATATTTGTCTGTATCTGGTTCAACGGGACATGACCTGGGCCTTCGATCATAACCTGTACACCTGCTTCCTGTGCACGCTGTGTCAACTCACCCAGCAGAAGCAGTTCATGAATCTGCGCGCGATCAGTGGCATCTGCCAGACAGCCGGGGCGGAAACCATCGCCAAGTGAAAGAGTCATGTCATACTCTTTTGTAATTTCAAGAAGCTTATCGAAATGTTCAAAAAGAGGGTTTTCTTTGTTGTTATAAGTCATCCATTCGATGGTGAATGCACCACCACGCGAAACTACATCCATAATACGACCTTCATTCTTCATTCGCTCGACAGTGCTGCGTGTTACACCGCAATGAACTGTAATAAAGTCTACACCATCCTCGGCATGCTTGATGATACCTGCAAAAATATCATCAACCGTCATATCAACTATCGCTTTTTTTTTATTTCGCACTGCATCCAGAGCCGCCTGATAAAGCGGCACCGTACCTATGCAGGCATTAGTTTCCGCAATAATTGCTTTTCTGATCTCATCTACAGGCCCTCCGGTTGATAAATCCATAATTGCATCAGCACCATATCTGACGGCAACACGAGCTTTTTCAAGTTCATTTTCCATATTCATATCATCAGACGAAGAGCCTATATTGGCATTTACTTTAGTACGCAGTCCGGCACCAACAGCCAACGGAGTACCATTGGAATGTTTTATATTGTGGCAGATAATTATGTTACCTGCTGCAATACCATCACGGATAAATTCGGGTGTAACCCCTTCAGATGCTGCTGCAATCTGCATTTTTTCGGTTATAACACCACGACGGGCATATTCAAGCTGAGTCATAAATTAGATCCTTTTTTATTTAATTCTTGTGCAGCCATAAAATGGTTAATTGGACTATGCCCTCTACCTAATGTTCTGGCGCTGGCAATAGCAGAGGTAATAAAAGTTTTTGCCTGTCCAACCGCTGACAGCAAAGTTTCACCCTGAGATATAAAAGCAGCAATAGCCGACGCATAACTACAGCCTGTTCCATGCGTATTACTGCTGAAGATACGATCCGAGCTGAAATAGTGAAATCTTGTGCCATCAAAAAGTATATCTGTTGAAGTACTGCTACTTAAATGCCCACCCTTGATCAGAACATTAGCCGCCCCCATTGAGTGGAGATGTTGCGCCGCCTCTTCCATCTCACCCTCATTCCTGATTGTCCTGCCAAGAATACGCTCAGCCTCTGGAATATTCGGTGTCAATAGATAAGACATAGGCAATAATTGATCTGCAAAAAGCTGTATCGCCTCACGCTCGAGGAGTGTCGCTCCACCCTTCGCAATCATTACAGGATCAATTACCATCGGAATATATACTTTTCTTTCACTAAGCCGTTCTGCCAAAGCACCAATTATTGCAGGCGTATGCAGCATTCCTGTCTTTATCACATCAATTGGAATGTCTGCAAGAACAGTATCAAGCTGTTCAATAACAAATGAAGGAGGAAGTCCGTGAATTGCTGAAACACCACGCGTATTTTGAGCAGTCAGCGCAGTCAATACTGTTGCCGCATAACTGCCAAGCAGACTAACTGTCTTTATATCCGCCTGGATTCCAGCCCCACCACCTGAATCACTACCGGCAACAGAAAGAACATTGCCACGCGGATATGCAGATGCTCTATTGAACATCAGTAAAAGTTCAGCAGCGGCAATATCAGGCTTGGAGTTTGAGAGTACAGAAGAAATCACTGCTATGGCATTTGCTCCGGAATCAATTACATCGGCAGCGGTGGCTGAGGTTATTCCACCAATTGCAACAACCGGAATATTTATGTTGCCTTTTACAGACTGGAGTCCTTTAATACCCGGAACGCAGGAGACCAATTTACTTTTAGTAGGATAAATAGCACCAAAACCGATATAATCGGCACCTTCATTTTCTGCAAGCAGGGCTTCTTCCAGATTATGTGTAGATTTGCCTATCAGCTTGTCAGGCCCAAGCAGCATACGCGCTTCCACAATATTACCGTCATCCTGCCCAAGATGAACACCATCAGCGTCAAGATCCCTGGCAAGTCTGACATCATCATTAACTATAAATGACACACCGAATCGGGCAGTCAGGCGTTTCAACTCCATTCCTTCGCAGATCCGCTCACTATAGCCAATGCCCTTTGCACGATACTGAAGAGTTGAAGCCCCACCCTTTAGCGCGATACTAACTCTCTCAATAAGGTTGGGTTCCTGATCTGTAATCAGATAGACTCCTGAAATATCAGGTTTTTGCGAAGTTTTATTCACAACAAGCCGGAATGGTTTTGTTTCGCCCATAACGTAAACCCTCTGTTCAGAAATTTACAAAAAAAAAGCCGCTCTGACATAACAACATCAGGCGGCTGGATACAGACTATATCCCGCAAGCCGCTTTCCTACGCCGGAATTACCCGGATCAGGTGCAAAGGGTTCCCGCCGTGCGCTCACCGCATCAGTCGGATCTCAGTTCTATGAACTCCCCCAGTGGCCTTGTTTGAGTGGGTACATTACTGGAATGAGACATTAATGTCAATCAGTACAGAAGAATTATTACAAAACTTAGCTACAAGGAATATTATTTGATCAGTAGACGTCTATATTCAGAAATATCAAGAGATGAATCCCAATGTCCGCTGACTTTTCCTATTGCACTCCCACCCCAGAAAATAAGCACGAGCAGAGCAGCAAACAGTAAACCAGAAATAGCATACTTGCGACCAACTCTCATCGTGAGTGCTTCATTGAAACGGCAATGACTTATACAGCGCCAGCAAGCTATACATTCAGGCGAGGTCACAGCGGTACTGTGCATTACATCAATATTTGTCGGACAAACCTGACTGCATACGCCACAGGATATACAGCGTTCAGAATCCCTTGTCACCCTTAGCGGAGAAAGAGTTGCAACCAAACCAAGGAGCGCTCCATAAGGGCAGAGATAACGGCAGAATGGATTACGAAGCAGCAGCGAGAAAAAGATCAGCGCGACAATTATGCTTAAGGCGAGTGATGAAATATGCAGAAAGAAATTCATCAGCCTCACATCTGCAATCTTATGATAATCCGAATGAATAAAACGTATCAAAGCATCAGGGGACATAGCTATAACAATAAAAAAGATGAAGAACGCCAAAAGAAGATATTTCAGACTCCTTAAAGCAATATCAAGCCATGTCGGCAGATGAATATTACGACCGAATATTCGAAATCCACCCTTCCAGCCGCATTCGGATATTGCAGCGACAGGACATATCCATGAACAGAATGAACGCCTGAGAAGCAGCGAGAGCAGTATTACAGTTAAAAAGACAACGACTGCAGCCGGGTGTATCGAATTTATTTCACCGTTCTTAAGATAAGAGGCGGTTCCCATCAGTCCGGAAATAGGAAGAAATGCTTCAACTCCACCGGGGCGCATATCAACAGATACAGCCCCTCCTAACCGAACAGCCTCTACGAATTTAAAGAAACTGAAACCAAGCCAGACCATAAATCCGATAAAACCGAACTGGATGACGATTCTAAGTGGCTGCATATATCTGTTCGACATTTTTTCTCCAGTGGTGCGGCGAGCGATAAAACCGTAGTAATGTGACTCTAATCCGCTTTAAATGCAACGTAATGAACAGAGCCGTCAGAACGTCTAAGCAGAAGACGAACGACTTCACCACTTTTAATTTTGGAAACAGCGGAGGTATACTCCTTAACAGTTTGAGGTTTTTGACCGTTCACCTCGATAATTACAGAACCTGCAGTTATTCCGACATCTTCAGCAGAAGAACCCGGTTTAACCCCAGTTATAACCAGCCCCTTAATTTCACGGATACCAAACTTTTCGGCGTGTTCTTTCCTAACCTCTTCAACTACTACACCGAACCTGTCACTATCCTTACCATCTATGACAGAATCATCACCTTCGCTTAAAGTTCCAACCACAAGTGAGACCACTTTTTTAGCACCATCACGAAAGATAACAAGTTGTACTTCCTTGTCGATAGGGGTTACAGCAACATAGCGGGGGAGCTCGCCCCCCTCATTTATCTGCTTACCATCAAATTCAAGGATAACGTCACCAGGTTTTAATCCGGCTTTTTCTGCAGGAGTATCTTTCTCAACGGATGCTATCAACGCTCCTTTATCAGATTCGAGTCCGAATGATTTAGCGAGGTCAGCCGTAAGGGGCTGAAAACGAACACCAATATATCCTCTTGTAACTTTGCCGGTTTCTCGCAGTTGATTGACGATTGTTTTAGCCACGCTGACTGGAATGGCAAAACCAATTCCACCACCGCTCCCGGCAATAATAGCCGTATTAATGCCAATGACTTTACCACCGGAACTAAAAAGCGGACCACCGGAGTTACCTGGATTTATGGAAGCATCCGTCTGTATAAAATCATCGTATGGACCACTGCCGATAACCCGCCCTTTAGCACTCACAATACCTGCTGTTACGGTATGGGAAAGACCAAAAGGGTTACCTATAGCCATAACCCACTCACCGACTTCAAGCTTATCACTGTCACCTAACTCAGCAAAAGGGAGTTCACCCTTTTCATTTATTTTGATCAGAGCAAGGTCAACTTTCTCATCTGAGCCTTTTATCTCCCCCTTTACCTCCCTTCCATCAGACAACTTAACCATAACCTCGTCTGCACCGTTTACTACATGGTTATTAGTAAGTATATAACCGTCTGAACTTATTATAAAACCTGTACCAAGACTCTGTTCACGACGAGATCTCTGTTGAGGCACTCCATCATAAAAACGGTTAAAGAAATCATCGAAAAAATTATCCCCAAAAGGATTTTGCTGTTGTGGTCTACGAACTCGCTGTTTAGGCTTAATATTTTTTGTGGTACGGATATTAACAACTGTTGGATTCAGCTTTTTAGCGAGAACAACAAAATCCGGACTAAACGGTTTTGCATCGACCACTGCAGTTTGCAACAACGCAAAAATCAGCCCTAAAATCAGAGTATTAACCGCAAAAAAACGTGACAAAAACATACTAATTTCCCCCTTCTTTCCCGTAAGATTGCTTGAATGAAGCGAGGGTGGGATCGTTAAAAACGACACCACCCTCGATAATTCATAAAACAGAAAATAATCAATCAATACGAAAAAATCAACCCCTCTAATCTTCTTTAAGAATATACCCCTGTCCACGAACGGTGTGGATAAGTTTTACCGGGAATTTACCATCCACCTTCTTACGGAGATAGTTGATGTAGACATCAATAATATTGGTGAAAGTTTCAAACGGATATTCCCAGCAGTTATCAGCTATGTTAGCACGGGACAGTACAGTTCCGGCGTTGCGAACAAGATATGAAAGCAGACTGTACTCCTTTGCAGTCAGAACAATCTCAGTCTGACCTCTCCACACCTTGTGGTTAACCGGGTCGAGGCGCATATCGGCAAAACGGATCTCCGCACCACGATCCTGAGCACTACGTCTGAGCAGAGCTCTTACTCTTGCCTGCAACTCTGCAAAGGCAAAAGGTTTTGCCAGATAATCATCGGCACCGGAATCAAGTCCCGCAACAATATCGTCTGTTTCGGTTTTTGCAGTCAGCATAAGAACCGGAACAAGGATGCCTGCCTCACGCAGCTCCTTCAAGACTCCCATCCCATCTTTCTTGGGGAGCATGACATCGAGGATAACCAGATCAAACTCCCCGCTGCTTGCTTTCTTAAGACCGTCTGCGCCATCATAACTGAGAGTGACATCGTAACTGTCATCCTCAAGTCCACGTTTAATAAAACTGGCTACCTTTTTTTCATCTTCTACAATCAGAATTTTCATCACAATCTCCTTTTCATGGTTTTATGGTTTTTAATATTCAACTCCGACTCCTATTTCCATGCGCCTCATAATTTCAGACGCCGCTTCCTCGACTGATTTATTTGTAATATTGAGAATGTACCAGTCAGGATGCTTTCTATACAACTGACGACAAGCCGATATCTCCTCCTCTACGTTCTGATAATCGTTATAACTGCCACGTGGGCTCTGACGCATATTGATCAAACGTGAAGTACGGATTTCGACGAGGCGTTTCGGGTCGATCAAAAGCCCCACAATTTTTTTCTGATCTATTTCAAACAGCTCTTCCGGAGGGGCAATACCAAAAACAAGCGGAACATTTGCCACCTTAAAACCCTTATGTGCAAGGTACATGGAAAGAGGGGTTTTTGAAGACCTGGAAACACCGACAAGAACAAGATCCGCCTTGTGCAGATATCTGGTTTCCTGACCATCATCGTGTTTAACCGTAAAATTTACCGCTTCTACACGACGGTAGTATTCAGTATCTATCCTATGAAGCAATCCGGGTTTTTCTCTTGAGGAGGCACCAAGATAGCGTGATAGGCTATATATCAGAGGGCTGAGAAGATCGACTGTCATCAATCCGCACTCCTCTGCTACGCGCTCTACAATCTCAGACAAATGAGGATCAACCAGAGTGTAAACAAGAAGGCCAGGTGTCATAACCGCAACTGATAAAGCCTGTTGAACGTCAGCCTGGGTAGCGACCTTAAAAAGATGATGCACACGCACATCATCATCATAGAACTGGGAAAGCGCAGCTCGTATAACACGCTCCGCAGTCTCACCGGTTGAGTCAGAAAGTACGTAAATGGTTTTCATGTCGTTTAAGTAGACCTTGATTATTAATGAGAAACTAAGACCATATTTCTAATGAGAATGTACGTTTCTAAATTCAAGTTGTCAAGTTTATTTTTCGCATACAAATACGATATCTTTTAAATTTAGCGTATACATTTTATATGGATAGATAATATAGAAGGGTTTATGCAAAGAGAAGTTTTTTGGCAGTAAGCTTCATTTTTTTGATCTCGTACTCTCTGGAAGCAGCAGAACAGCGCGAGTGATCACCTTCAAGATAGACTATTTTTACCGGTTTTCTGGCTCTGAAATATTTTGCGCCGCTACCTGAAGCGTGCTGACAAAATCTTCTTTCAACATCAGTTGTAATACCGGTATAAAGTGAATTATCCGAGCAGAGAATTATATAAACGTACCATTGCACTCTCAGTATCAGTTATTAAACAGACAGGACTGATTATGCAGTCACTGCTTAACTGCAAATTCGGAGCGAAACGATTTTGCGATATCTTCGCTCAATGCATTTAAGACCCTGCTGTAAGCCGCAACGATTGACTCATAACCAACGCTATTGACCTGTTCACGTTGATGAAAATGCCCGGTTATCGGAGTTCCATCCAAAACTCTGCCGAGAGACCACTCAGCCTCTATGTTAACAGAATCGCCAGGAGTTGCCTCAAAACGAACAAAATCTATCAGCACTCTATATTCAGGGTTACCAACTGAATGCTGGAAAGAAGATAAAATCTTGACTGTCCCAAGCATCCCCTCAAGATCGTCGGCAATAAGTCGTGGAATTCCACTTTTAAGAGACTCCGCCCAGCGATGTGTTTCCAGTATTTCAACACGGTTTGCGTTTGTGCGTACCACAAGCTGTGGACGGTCAACAATATCAGGGAGTGTAACACTCTCTATGAGGAGAGAGCCGTTATGAGGTGCAGCTAAAACCGCCTCACTTTTTACCTCTGAATTCAGAGTATAAAAAGTAACTCTAGGAGAGCGACTGCATGAAGACAAAACAGTTGCTATAAAAAGAGTTGATATGCAGAAACAGAGCTTACGCATTTTTTAATTATCCTCCTGCTTTCCGCGAATCAAGGCTTCAGGGTGCTGTTCCAGATACTCACCCAATATTCGCAGCGAATGAGCAGCACGGGATACTTCTCGCAAAGATTCACGTATATCAATCTGCAGAGGTGCATCCGTTGCAAGCAGCTTACCGGCGCCACCAATAGTCTTTTGAGCCTCCAGCAGAGTTTTTCGCATCTCTTCAAGTGACTGTTTAGCTTCAACAAGTACTGAACGAGCTTCAGGAACTATTGCGGCATCGACATTTTTTAAGAGTTTATCGGCACTTTTAAGAGTTGCGTCAAGAGAGTTAAGTGACTTTCTTGCATCAACTGCAATTTCCTCAATGGGCATTCTCTCGATTTTTTCTACTATACTTATAAGCTTCTTCTGCAGCTGCTCCATTGAACCTGAAACAGTCGGAAATACCGGAGGAGTAGCACTCCAGTCAATTTTGGCAGCAGATGCTTTTGGGAATATGTCAAGAGCAACAACCATCTGTCCTGTTAACAAATTACCGCTTTTTACCTCGGCACGCAACCCATGGGCAACAAGCGAATCGAGAAGTCTACGGGTATCCATCTGTTTATATTTTTTCAAGGCTTTCAGATTATGATCATGTAGACGTTCCGGATAGAGCTGAATCTCTACCGGAATATAAAAATCGGACTTCCTTGAATCCAAAGCTATATTTATTCTTGTAACCTCCCCCACTGGAACTCCACGCAGTTCAACAGTAGCTCCAACTGTCAGTCCACGCACAGACTCTTTGAAGACAATCAGATATGTTTCAACAACTTCGGAATGCTTAAAAGCCTCATCCTTGCCTGGGAAAAGGGTGAAAACAGAATTTGACGGAGCCGGTGGGTCATCCAGATTATCCTCTAAAGTCTGAAAGGATATCCCTCCTAGAAGTATTGACACAATAGACTCAGTATTTATCTTTACGCCGCTTGCATTTAGCGTCAGATCAACACCACTTGCGTGCCAGAATATTGAGTTCGGTTTAACATACTTGTCAAATGGCGACCTTATGAAAGCCGTTACCGTAACCCCTTTACCATCATGATCCAACTCGGTAGAAACCACCTGTCCAACCTGAATACGATGGTAAAAAACAGGAGATGAAGTATCAAGAGAACCAACGTCATCGGTATGCATAACAAATTGTCGACCAGGAATATCCTGAGATATTGCTGGCGGAGTTTCCAATCCGGCAAATTCATTCATACGCTCTGTAGAAACTCCGGCATCAACGCCGATATATGATCCGGCAATAAGAGTGCTTAACCCAGAGACATTCCCACCGGTTATACGAGCACGAACGACCCAGAAGCGGGTATCTTTTACCAGAAGGGCTTTAGCATCTTTGGACAGTTCAGCTGTAACTATAATATGTGAGCGATCTTTTGCAATGGCAAGCCCCTTAACCTCACCTATATCAACATCCTTATATTTCAGCTTGGTTTTGCCGACCTCCAGTCCGTCACCACTCTTGAATGTAATAGTGATTGTTTCTCCGCGATCAATATACGAAGTGACTGCAAGCGACAAAGCGATCAGCGCAGCAATAATGGGGATTATCCAGACCAGCTGAATAGAGAAACGACGACGCGGTTCACTAACAGCGTCAGGAATCTTCGAACTATCTGTTTTATTCTGTATCGTCATCATCAGGTTCTCTTTTCTCTAATGGATCCCAAATCAAGCGTGGTTCAAACTGCATTGATGCAAACATAGTCAATATAACAACCGCACCAAATGCCAACGCCGCAGGCCCGGCTTTTACAGTTGCCATTGTCCCCATCTGTACCAACGCAGCCAAAAGTGTCACAACATAAATATCCAGCATTGACCACCTCCCTACAAGCTCTACAGACCTGTACAGAGAGGTTCGCAATCGCGGATGCAGCTTTGAGCCACGCTGAACCGAGACAAGCAGCAGACTTAGGGAAATCAGCTTGAGAAGCGGAATCATTACGCTTGCTATAAAAACAATAGTAGATATCCCCCAGGAGCCGGTTTCCCACAGATGGACGACACCGCTCAGAATGGTATCCTTGCGGTAATTCAGCAGAGAGCCGGTTTCCATCATAGTTAGCAGGTTTGCCGGAATATAAAGAATATAGGCAGCAATCAGCAGAGACCAGCAACGAGACACGGAAGCGGGCTTTCGGAAACGCAAAAGCGCACGACAGCGGGGACAACGACGGCTGTCTGACATCTGATCCACTCTTGATACAAGACTGCATACATGACATGAGCAGAAACCCTGATTGGCTGCGTTTGTGCTGAAAGTAGGCATCAGGACTTCATGCCCCCTATTTTGTCAATAAGATTCCATATATGTCTCGCACTGAATGATGCAGCAGCAGCAGCCAACAAAAACGTCAATAGCCCAAAGGACCAGAGGGCAAGCCCAAGTATTACCTTGAAAGAACTGGTAAGTTTTACCAACGAAACCAGCATTCCAAGCATCAGAATTTCAATCATACCCCAGGGGCTTACTACTCTGATCATTTTCATAATCATAATATGCCCGAACGGTATACGAAGCATTTTGAGCGATGACAAAAGATATATCATCGAAAGCATCTCAACTGTTGGTATAAGAATAGTAGTCACAAAAACAACCAGTGACATGAGCTGCATCTTCTGAGTCCAGATTGAGGAGACCGCCTCTATGAGGTTTAGTACAGAACGATCACCCTGCAGTTCAATTGCAAAAATAGGGAAAATATTAGCGATAATAAAAACAATAAAGGCAGCCGCCGTCCACGCCAGAGTCCGATTTATACTGTCTGTTGCGTTTCTGTACAAAAGCGCACCACACCTGCTGCAACTGGCTGAACACCCTTTTTTAAGCGCAATTTCTCTCTGCAGCAGATCGCAGTCATGGCAGACAATAAGTTGCGCTGTATCTCTATTCATACAATGAAATACTCCCTCAACAATCAGCCACTTAGAGAAAAAGGAGTTAAGCAACCGTACAACTTTTTACTACTAAACAAACGCTCTCGCAACAGCCCATACCAGAACTGCAACTGTTACAGCACCAGAAAACAGAGCAAGCGCTTTATCATAATAATTTTCTCTGCGACGCTCGTTATAACCAAGAACAGCAGCGACAACAATCCCCCCCAGTATGCCGCCACCATGCCCCCAATTATTGATACCTGGGAAAATAAAGCCAAAAATGAAAAGGCTCATAATCCAACCGCTAACTTCTCGAAATACCGAACCACCGTATGACCCACCTCTGCTTTTTCCATAATAGAGGAGTGCGCCGATCAAACCGCAGACAGCCGCAGACGCACCAATAGTAAACGGTACCCCTGCAAAATAAGAGACCACATACCCAGTAATACCGCCAAAAGTATAAATACTGAACATTCGGCTTGTGCCATACTCATTGGAAGCCAACGGCGCAATCTGCTTTAGCGCCATCAGGTTAAATATAAGGTGTATTATCCCGCCATGAAGATAGTTAGCGCTGACAACTGTCCAGAAACGGCCGAAATGACCAACAGGATAAGTTCCTGTTGCCCCTAAAAGCATAAGACTTCTGTTACCGGGAGAGAGAAAATTGCCCGCCTCCCCTGTCCGCATACTCAACAGAAGTGAGAGTGCATAAAAAAGCACATTAACAGTAATCAGAGCTTTTATAATCCAATCCCCGTCTAGCGAACCTTTGGACCAGTTTATAAATTGCCACCACGGCGCAGATCTCTTACTGCCGCACCACGAACAGACAGACTCTTCACTCCCTATAAGACGTCTGCATCGTGGGCAGAGGATCGCCCGGTTACTCATTGTATGCAACCATTATAATAAAGCAATATTATATCCATTAACCCAAGCGAAAATAGCGATCTGGAGATCGCTCCTACAATGCGACAATTTGAGCATTTATGCATGAAGAGAATAAGAGTGATATTTTTCAGAAACCTATCTCGAATTCAGTATTTTACGATAAATATTATGCAGCTGTTCGGATCTGGATTTCCAGGAATGAACCTCAACCGCTCTCTCCCTCAGTTTTATTGAGATAGTGCCTGAAAGCACTTCGTCATGGATAGTTGAAATAATAGATTCTGCAAGCAGATCGGCGTTTCCATGCTCTACATATATTCCGTAATCGCCAAGGATTTCCCGATTTATCTGATTATCAAAAACTACCGTTGGCAAACCGCACGCCATATAGTTAAACAGCTTACCATTTGCCTCTGTCAGAGATAATTTAGGGGATACCGCTAAATCACCTGCGCTTAGAAAAAATGCTGCTCGCTCATAACTGACCCTGCCGGTAAAAGTAATAACATCATCAATCCCCAACTCTTTGGCTTTGCTCTTATATTCCACTTCAGGAAAACCCATAAGAAGAAAGTGAATATCAGGCGATTTTGCTCTTATTGTGGCGATTGTGTCCAACAGGAAATCAACACCCTGATAACTGTTAAAAAGCCCAAGATAAACAACAAGTTTTACACCTTCATCAATACAGAGTTCGCGACGAGCTTCACTGGCTGGATATGGGAAGAAAACATCAGTATCAACAGCATCAATAAGATTGGAGATTCTCGAAGGTGAAATTTTCCAATCATCTGCAAGCTCTATAGCAGCCTTGTCTGAACTTGTGATTATATGATCTGCCTGATGATTTATAAATAGTTCCACAGATTTAAAGAGTTTCATCAATAAAGATCTATCACTAAAAAAACCATGGTTAAGAGACTCGCCGGTCAAACTCCCCTGATAATCGAAAAGCAAAGGTATATTAAGCAGGCGTTTAAGAACAGAACCGACAAGAGTTCCTTCATGCAGATGGGCGTGAATCAGATGTGGGCGGAATGAACGCGCTTCAGCCAGAGATTTAAGAAGCAAAAGAAGATCAAGATATGGCTTATGCCACGATGGACCCGCCTCCAGTTTTTTATACCACCGTACTGCAGGAGTCCGTACAACACGTACCCCCGGCATATCCCGACCAAGGTGATAGGTAACAATACAGACTTCATGCCCCATCCTGGTCAATGCGCGAGCCTCCTCATAAATCCTTACATGGCAACCACGGTCGGCAAAATAAGGGGTCGGGGCGATCATAAGAAGGCGAAGTGACTCTTCAACCAAGGTTTAACCTGTTTTTAACAACGTAAATTGGTTTACCCTGCGACTCAAAATATGTTCTCGCATTCAACTCGCCAAGAAGTCCGAGCAGTATGAATTGAGTTCCCATGAACAGTAAAAATGCCGTAAGAATGAGGAGTGGATTACGATTCATACTGAAATGTTCAAACAACTTCATATAAAGAGTCATCGTCCCGCTGCCTAAACCGGCTAAAATGGTATAAACCCCCCACTTCCCGAACAGCTGAATAGGCTTGGTTGAATAAGCCATAAGAAACTTTACCGTCATAAGATCAAGAACAACTCGCAGAGTTCTCGAAATACCATATTTACTGACACCGTGAAGACGGGGGAAGTGATTGACAGGCAGCTCAGTCACCCGGGCTCCGAACTGTGAAGCCAACGCCGGCACAAAGCGGTGCATTTCACCGTACAGATTAATACCATCCAGCACCTCACGACGATATGCCTTTAGTGTGCATCCGTAATCGTGCAGATGAACACCGGTCTGACGTGATATAAGTGCATTTGCCAGCATGGATGGAATTTTACGCGATATAAAAGTATCCTTGCGGTCACGTCGCCAACCGGATACTACATCATACCCTTCGTGAATCTTGTCAACCAACCGGACTATATCGGCAGGATCGTTTTGGAGATCGCCATCCATCGGAATAATGATATCACCCATTGCATGATCAAAACCGGCAGACATAGCAGCAGTCTGTCCAAAATTTCTCCTGAATTTTATAACCTTAAGCGATGAATCTCTGGATGCCAGCTCAGACAGAATGCTGTATGAAGCATCTGAAGAGCCGTCATCCACCATAATAATTTCAAACGAACAGCCCATAGCTGCAACCGCTGAATGTATAGCCGTATAAACAGCCTCCACATTCTCCTGTTCGTTATATACCGGTACAACCACACTTAAATCCATGCACACTCCATCACTCAAACTTCTCACCAAACTTCTCACCAAACTTCTTTATTCTACTGACAGTAATAGAATTATCTATAAAAGGCTCCGGCTTACCATTCAGCAAACCATATAAAAGTCCGACTCCATTAACAATATGCATCAGAGGATACAACCCGATAAGAAAGAATATATACAAGTGTCTCTCGAAAAAAAACAACATCAAAGCAGTTAAAAGCGCGGCTGACAGATATAACATGAGCGGAACGAGCAGTAAATCATACTTTATAAAAACAAGTGTAAACGCAACATAAATAACAAAAAGAAGCGGGACAAAGCTTATGAGAGAATATGACCGTGTAATAAGCGTCTGTTCTCCCCTACCCCTCCCGTAACTGAACATCTGTCGGATAAAAGCCTTCAGAGTAACACGCTGACTCCGGAATATATGCATATCAGGATTGTGGATTAATTTATAACCTGCAGCAACCACTCTCTCTATAAATTCATTCTCTTCATTCGGATAGAGCGATTCGTTAAATCCACCAAGAGCAGCAAATACAGACCGTCGCACAGCCAGATTGCAGAGAATCAACTCCTTATCCGTTGTCTCACGAGTTTTACCAAACTTACGATATCTCTTATTCACCGCACCTGAACCAAAAGCAGAGGCAAGCGCTGCACCGAATAGCTTTTGAAGCCAACTGTCAGTTGTTGGCGTAAGTGATGGACCACCCACAACGGCTATTTTCAAATCAGAGAAAAGGGTTGAACATAGAGAAAGGTTTTCAGATCTTATCAGCGAATCATCATCAAGAAAATATAAAATATCACCACTCGCTTCAGCTGCAGCAAGATTTCGCTGTAGACTGGGAGAACAACCTTCAGCCAGAAGAACTTCATAATTTATATTTTCCGGCACACTCTTTTTAAGATGCTCTATTGCCTTGACATGACCACCATGTTTTACAGGAATAATTATTGAGAAGCTGGACGGCATATTGTTCTCGACAGCATATTTAATGACACATCTTCTGCTTTTTATATCTCTTATCTTAAAAGATTAATACGCCTGACTGCGTCAGTGTAACATGGCAAATCGGCTGTTTGTTCGCATATAACCGACATATTATGAAGTGAATCGGAATGAGTAGGATCATGCGTCAAAACTGCTTCAAACGACTTCCTCGCGCCTTGAAGGTCATTATTTTTAAACAGTACTACTCCCATATTAAATAGTGCAGGAACATAGCTTTCATTTATTCTTAATGCCTTTTTCAAAACAGATTCTGCCTCTATCAAATTGTCAGCTCTTTCATATACCACCGCTAGATTCGTGTAAGCCTGGTAATATTCCGGACGTAACCGCAGAGCTGTTTTAAAAGAATCTATCGCATTTTGTGTTTTACCAAGCTCATCATAAACAGAACCGAGAGAATTATATAATTCCGGATCGCGTTTACTCTTACGCTCTGATTCCAGAAACAGCTGAAGAGCTTGATTCATTTCACCCTTAATAAAGCTAATATTTCCAAGAATCATATATCCGCGGTAATCGGTAAAGTCCCTTTCTATAGCCAGCTTCGCATATTTTTCAGCATTCTCATAATCTTTCACCTTAAAGTATGCATTAGAAAGACCTATCATTGCCTCTAAAGAGCGGGGACTAACAACAAGCATGTTTGAATATAAGCTGAAATCATCATGCCACACTCTACTCTGCTTCCAACTAAGAATTGCATACAGAGAGAAAACTGACAGCAGTAGTAAAAATAAAGAACGTCTTGAAACCAAGAGCATCCTTTCAGATAATATTGCAGCAATTACGCATAAACCGGCAGATGGAGCATACATATACCTGTCAGCAGCAAAGTATGAAAAATGCCAGACAATATTAGAGGTTGGAAACCATAAAACCCCGACAAAAATAAGAAGAAACAAAAGAACCGGTGAAGACTTCCTCGTAACAAATAATAAAACAAAAAATGACGTAACAAGGAGCAGCCCAGCTACAACCCATAGATCAAAAAAAGACTTAGGGACAGAATATATGTATTCCATGGAAAGATTTAGCGGAATGACTAATTTTGAAAACATAAAAGCAAATGATTTAAGAACCATCAGAGTATAGGAGAAGTTTGAAAAGCTTGTAAGATTGTCCGTCTTAAAAAAAGCACCTATGACAACCATTTTAAATGATGGGAGTGTTGCTATATACCAATACCAGAGCAGGACTCCAACTGCAGAAAAACAGCAAAAAACAGGTACCAGCTTTTTCCATCTGATAATTACCCTTTTCTCCTCCGTTATCATGGCGTATTCATAACCAAGAGCAAGGAGAGGGAATACAAGCGCATTCCCTTTAGCAAAAAAAGCGGTAACCCATAATAATATTGAACCTGCAAACCAGCAGACACGCAATTTTGGTATTTTCTCTTCATATATGTTCATAAAGAAGAAAAGTGCTAATAAGATAAAAGTTAACGCAAGGCTATCTTTACGGTGTGATGTATTTGCAACCACTTCAACGTGGATCGGGTGAAGCAGAAACATAAAAGACGCAACCCAGGCAACATATCTGCTTAAAGAGAGACGTATGGATAATATATATACCAACCAGCTGTTTATAGCGTGCCAGAATATATTTTGAAAATGGTAGCCCCATGGATCGCCAGCAAAAAAATAATAATCAAAAAGATAAGACATCTCACGGAGAGGACGCCCCGGAAAACTGTTTTCAATAAAGTTTTTTATAGAACGTATGTCTTTGTTATCTACTATTACAGAAAAATCGTCCATAGTCCATGTGGCACTGAATGTAGATAAGTAAAGTATATAAGCAAAGAAAAAAAGAATACTTGGCGGGAGGTGCTTTTGATATGAGATGCGAAGGAACTTCACGTAAATCCTGTATTAATGTGATAAGAGCTGCTTTTAATCAGAATGTTTTTTTTATATTACCGGTAAACCTGTCCTCAACTGCCTTATCGTAAACTCTGTTCCCATGGAGATAGTCAAGGGAAACCTGCAACATTCGGAAGTTTGCAGCAGCAGAGGCATTATATACTATTCTGTAACTACCCATTTTATTTAAATGTTCAAAAGAGTAGCCGACTCCAGCTGCAAGGGTGATCCTCTTAATAGGGTAATACTTAGCATTAAGAGTAAGTGACTTTGTGTAAGAACGTGCAGTATTTGCATAAATTTCGTTACCTTCAGAATATAACAGGGATTCATTTATTTCAAAAATTTTACGGGAGACTCCAGCTTTACTAAAGTAATTATAGTTAAACCTCTGGTCTACAACAGAATAATATGAACGAGCGCCACCATCTCCACGAGACGTTTCGTATAAAGAGGTAAGAGCACCATTAATGTTACGGTTGTGAGTATACATTATAGACGCGCTGTGCGACAACGAATATGCTTTATCATCCAGAGTATCAAGACTGCCACGGGTATACTTCAAAGAATCACTCACTCTCCATTTTTCATTTGTGTAAGAAACAACAGTAATTACATCTGTTATCGGAACTAGCCCTAACTCCTTGCTCTTGAAAATATCTTCGTTAAGAGTTAAAGAAACATTGAAACGTGGCTTCGGTGTGTATGACACGCTAAACGAGGTCAATGAGTGGTAGGTTTCATTACCAATATCAGTGGTTAACTGAGCCCTTGGATTATAATACGAACCGAGCAGTGTTTCTGCATTACGTGTTGAACCGCTGAAAGAGGTGAAGTTACCATTAGTGAGAGTACTGGTTTGACTCAACTGAAATCTAAGCTTGTTGTTTAATGCGTAGCTCCCACGTAAAGCAAGGCTCTGTTCAAAAAAATTGGTGGTTTGGAGGGAGTCCGAAGAAGTTGCTGAATTTCTTACGTTGTAAGACGCACCAAGCGAAAGATCACGAGAAAAACGTGATGTACTCTTAGTTTCAAGAGAGCCTTTAATCGTTAGATAATCATTTATCTTGGTTTGAGAAGCCTCCACATCAAGACTCTGGCTTAAAGTGAACAGTTTTTGTTTGAAAGTTTCAACTCGATAGCCAAAAAGTGAATCCGTAAATTTTGCAGTTGTGCCACCTTCATAGATATCATGATCATTACGGAATGCAGTTCTTAAATCCCATGAAGTATTCTGATCTAGAAAACCGGAAGCATAAACAGGCAGACTCGCTTTATAGGAGATAGTATTATTATCATCCTTAAGCCGGTCGAACGAGGTAAAAACACGTGCACTCCACTTTTTACGTTCACCCTTTAAAAACAGATTCAAGTTGATATCTTCGATGGGATTTTGCTGATAATTGCTCTGCCTTTTGCTAAATTGAATATCAGTAGAAATCTTTATCCAGTTTGAGAAATCTATCCATCGTCGAGCCATATATTGATCTACAGTACCCAACTGCAACTCATTCTCTTCGTAATTATTGGTACTGTTTATTTTGTCTTCATACAGAGTATGACGATAATGAAACCAGTTATCTTTTTTATTCAAACTTACAAATGCCAACCTGCTTAAACGATCATCAATACGATTATCAGCGCTGAGGTCCTTGTTTACAGTATTTTTGTAATCGATAAGGATCATTGGGAAATGTCTGAGAATCTCATTATAACCATTGGTCATACCGTTTTTAACACCGGCAATCAATGTAGCTCCACTCTCAATATGAGTACCATCATTAATATTGGTAGCAAGGTTTCGATCACTGAAAATGGTGTCAAAACTATTCAAGCCATCACCTTCTGAAACAACCAAAGTATTCTGCTTCATGTCACGGCTGTAAATGTGCAGCTTTAATGGTACTTCCCTTGGATCGAGAGTTATTTCTCCGTTATATAGGAGATGACCTCGTGTCTCGTCGTAGGAATACGGCTTGGAATATTCGGAAGAATCAAATGTTGTATTTAAACCAGTCCAGTTGTAACCGAGAGAAACATCGTAAAAACCGACACGATTATTATAAATGGGGGCGCTTGATGAATAAAGAAGGGAGTAATTCTGAACAAACGAACTTGAAGACATTTTGTAACGCTCTGCGCCATTTGCAACTTTATATATACCCTCGGGGGTTAATATACACTTCGTACCTGCGGGCGCAAACTGTTTTGTTCCATCGAGCATGACCACCCTTTTATCAGAAGGGCATGAATATAAAGTGGGATTTGCAGAACCATTATAATCGGTATAAGTCAACGACGCTTCGCCGCTTAATTTGGCAGACGCGCTCGAAAATGGCAGGAAAACGGAGAGGGCTAAAACTCCGGCAGATAAATAAATATGGCTAATTGTCCTGAAACCCAAAAATGAGAGCATAAGATTATTTCGAAAGGGAATTTTCACGGGATACTAAATGCAATATTTAAGCCATAAAACGGCATATTACCGAGTGGTGTACATTCAATAACTTAGTTGAATATATAAAGCAAAAAGAGAATAAACAGTAAGACTGAAAAGCGCCAAATAACTGTAAACATTTAGATATCAGACTCTTTTGCTGTCATTCTGCGTAGTTTGCCATAACTGCACTCAAACAGCAGCCTAAACTTTCAGTTTCCACCCTGACGCTTAAGGTATTCATCAGAAAAGTATTGAAATACCTGAACCCTTGTATTCAACTGATCCACAACATATATTTTATCGGTTGAGTCAATATCGATTCCAATAGGGAGTGAGAAGCCTCCGGGCGCCCTCTTCCCGTTTTCCGAAACCGCATAAAACGCTCCCAGAACAAGCAGTAGTTCACCCTGTTGGTTGAATATCGTAATATTATGTGCTCTCCCATCGACAACATAGATATTGTCAGAGGAATCGACTGCAATAGATTTGATGAGCTGAAAGCTACCGGCAGAATCTCCCCTCTCCCCAAACTTACGGACAAAATTCCCATTCGCATCAAAGAGTTGAATGTTCGCTGCAAAGGCATCAGCAACTATAAGATTACCCCTAGAGTCAAGCGACATTGCAACTGGAAGATTAAATTGACCGTCTCCTTCGCCCAATCCACCTATACTTTTCACAAAAGTACCCTGAAGATCCGTAATCACGACCTTGCGGGTAGCCGCATCAGAAACATACATTAAACTGTTCTTTTTATCTATTATCATGGAGGTCGGACTGGAAACCTCAACAGACTTAAGACTTATTGTCCTCTGATATTTTTCCAGAGCGTTAAAAACAAGCACTGAGGCTGACCTACGTTCAAGAACGTAAATAAAACCATTAATATCAACAGCAATTGACAACGGAAGGTAAAGCGTTGGCGCACCTCCGGGTATTTCCAGAGTACGCATCTCATGGGTAGCAAGATCGAAAACTACAATTTCCCCTCTTGTCATGTCAGAAACTAGAAACTTATTCATCTCCGGAAGAGATTTAACCTCAACAGGCTTAAGCAACGATTTCGGCGCATCCTGCCCCGCTATAGAGTCCCAAAAGAGTTGGTATGGGTTTTTTTCAATATCAAGCTGACTACTGTATGATTTGAGCCATTCAATGCGGGCAACATCAGGAGGTGGGGGCCAGAAAAAACGATCGGTACTTTTTTTTTGCGGTGCAGAACAGGCAGCGCAAAAAACACACAGTAGTAAAACATGGATTATTTTGAACATGATCACCCTATAAATCAATAAGCTGTTACGATGATAAATATAAATTAGCTAAACCAGCAAGGGTTTTATATCACGCTAGATGTCAAGTAGTCAAAACAAAATGAGTTTTATAAAAAAGGGTGGATGCTAAAAGCATCCACCCCAAGAGACATCAGTTGTTAAAAAATTATTTAACGTGACAAGCAACACAAAGAGCACTACCAGCATTATCCATTCTCAAGAATGGCTTATAAGCGGGGTCATGTACAGCATGGCAAGAACCACACTCCATTGAATCTCCACCAGTAACACCATTTGTTGCAAAGAGAGGAACAGTTACAGGTGGTGACGCAACTAAACCGGTAGCTGTGGCTTCAGCCTGGGCTGCACCGTAAGAGATACCAACTGGATGAGACATTGAGAGACTGCCCCAACTACCGGTTCTTGAACCCCAAAGACCAGTTTCACCACCGCTTACATCAGTTTCATGTCCACCGGTATTTGTGAAGAGGTCGCCAACCGCAGGCAACGAGTGGCATGACATACAGAGAAGAGAAACACTATCCGAACCTAAAGACCAGCTATTGGTACCTGCTGCTAAGATTGCGGCTTTCATATTTGACGTATTGTAACTTGTGTATACTTTGAAGGTTGCCAAAGCAGAGGAGTTATTTCTGTTCCAGAGGAGCTTAGGCACTACGGCATTATGCGGTGTATGGCAGAATACGCAGGTCTGATCCGTACCGGTTGTTGTTTGAATAGAACCGGCACGAGTGCTCGATGAAGAGAGGTCATGCTTTGACCCTACGATGGTTGCAGCCTGGCTCGCTGATGCGAAACCTACCAACAGTGTTAACGACAATAAAATACTTTTTTTCATAATTTTACTCTCCTTTTTTTTTACTGCCTTGGCAGCTTCTTGGTTAAAAACCAATCTATAGTCAAACTTTGTACATTTATTCAATAGACTTCAAGACCAACGAACTGAATTCCGTATTTAGCAGTATTTGTGCCAACTATCTTATCTACAATTACATTCGCAATATCAGCCAGTTATATAAATATTTCAGTTCTCACAAAATATGCCGTGCTGAAATTCGGCAAAATAACTTAAAGTGAATACGCAGTTTAACCATATTGACCGATTACTTCTGAAATTAACGAACAGGTGCTTCAATTGGATGTTCTGCTAAATACCGATTGTTTAAATACTGAAATATCTGGACTCTCGAATTCTGACTATCCGCAACGTATATTCTATCATTCTTATCGATAAAAATACCTTGAGGAATCAAAAAGCCCCCTACCCCGAAATTGCCGCTCAAAACCGAGTGTTTACCCCCAATCGTCATAAGTGAATTACCATCTTTATCAAAAATGCTTACATTATGAAGCTTTGCATCTGTCACATAAATATGGTCTTCACTATCAACTGCCAGCCCCACAATCAGTGCAAAAGAGCCTGGTGTGTCACCACGCTGCCCAAATGAAGATATAAACTTTGAACCATCTGCGGAGAATCTTACAACAGTTACGTTATAAGCATCAGCTATAACAATTGTACCATCAGATTCTACAGCAACAGAAATTGGGGAGGTGTAATAACCGTTTCCATTAACTGTCGAAACATACTCCCCATCCAGAGTATATATTAAAACATTTTTTTCTTTAAAATCAGTCATCAGCAGCCGTTTTCTGGTTCTATCCACGCATATTCCAGCAATGCTTTTCATGCGGTCTGAAAAATCAAAAACCCTGAGTACACTGTTTTTGCTGTTTACGACATAAACCTTACTTGTAACAGTATCTGCAACATAAAAGTTTCCATCTGCGTCAACAGAAACACCGGATGGTTTCCGTATTCCAGAATCCCCACCACCTTCATTCCCTAGAAGTGTCACCGTGCGTTTGTTTAAATCAAAGAAAAAAGCCTGCATATTCACCTGGTCGCTGACAACAAAACGACCTTCACCGTCTCCTGCCACATCAACAGGCCGTTTAAGTCGGACATTAACATCAGTGCCAACTATTTCAGAAACAAACGTCTTCTCCTTTACATCAGTATCACCAAAGTAAGAAGCAATCCATTCAATCCTCGGGACATCAGGTTCAGGGGGCCAGAAAAAACGCTTCTGTTTTTCAACCACCTTTGGTCCCATTGCACAGGCAGAGATAATTGATGTTACAAAAAGCAGAAGTAAGATTTTTGAGAATGTCTTTTTCATCCTTATAGGTTCTCCTTAATATAAATTGGTTATTTGTTGTGACACATCTGACAGAGATTCATACGACTTTCGGCGTTATTTACAAAGAAGTATCTGACATCAGAGCCATGCGGATTATGACAGGATATACAGCTCATTTTTCTGCCGCTAGCCTTTTTAGATGGATCATCTTTGCCACTTAATGGGTGTCCCTGTCCACCTGAAACTGTAACTACGTGTTTCTGTTTAGATATATGTTCATGGCAGGAGAGACAGAGATCATTTGTAGCCATAAGCAGCTGAGATTCATTCTGAGTTCCGTGCGAATCATGGCACGATTCGCACATCCCCGCCTCAACCGGACCATGTATAAATTTCTTCTTCTTTATCTGAACCGCCATATCAGAATGGCATTCATAGCAGAGGTCAGAACCGCGTTTAGGAACAGAGTGCTTCGGCGACCCTTTGCTCGCATGACAATATCCACATGAATAAGTTCCCGCCGGCCCATGAACATATTTAACCGCCAGCATTTTTTTGTGGCAGATAAAGCATGGATTATTTTTTTCAACACTGCTGTTCATCTGTCCGGGGGTTGGATTCATATTGTGACAGGATAAACAGAGACGCTCTTTCTCTTCTGTATGCATAAGAATAGGAAGATATTCGGGAGGCACTTTACGACTATTATTACCAGGGGCGTAATAAACAGACATTTCTGCAGATTCTATTTTCTGAACGCCATTAAAAAGCTCAACAGCAAGTTTATTTACACCTGTATCCCATAATGACTGAGCGATAAACATATCCTGAAAAAGTTTGCGGTATTCAGGTGAACCGACCTCCACCGGATCTCCTGCAAGACCGTTATGCGTTATTCTTATTGATGTGAGTTCTGTACTGTTAAGCTTGAATATAAAATGTCCCGAAGAAGTAACAACAGCGTTTGGCGACGGATATATGAACTCCATTGCACCAAAGGCTACCGAAGCGTAAGCCGTAGTCAAGAGTGAAATGTATATGCAGAGACGTTTCAAAATCATAACTCCCTATGGATTTTCAATCGGGTTGATTCGGTCATACGATTTTGGTTTATGGCAACCTACAACGCAGGTTCCGCCAACATCGGTTTTGGTGTATCTGATCGGGATTCTCCAACGACCAAAGCCAGCTACTTTATCTGATATCAGACGAGGTTGAGCTGCTACGTGAGGATCGTGACATACTTTACACGAACGCCCTTTATGTGATTTATTAACGTGCAGGTAGTGAAGATTGTACATACCGTTACGGAAGTTTGTCTCCAAATCTGTACGCCAGCTATCCGCCAGTGTGTCACTATGGCAGGCAAAACATAGAGCAAAGTTTTCTTTGTTGAAAGATTGATACATTTCAGCCGGTGCAACCTGTTTCAAGAGATGGTGTATCCCTGTCCCGTGCGTTGCGTGACAGGAATCACAACTACCGGAAGCAACAGGTGAATGGATCGATTTACCGCTGAATTCCGACTTGTCATGGCAAGTCATACAGAGGTTTACGCCCTCCTCTTTTAACATATATTTATGGTCTGACTGATGCGGATCGTGACATCCAAGACACTTTCCCTCTGCAATAGGCTTGTGAGGAAATGTTCTAACAAACTTGTTTTTGTCGTGGCACTGATAACAGAGTTCGGATGCTGACTCTTTTAGCTGATATTTATTTTCACTCTGATGTGGGTCATGGCAATCAGTGCAGTCTCCAGCCGCAACTGGTGAATGAACATACTTCTTTGTATCTTTCCGTTCATGGCACTCGGCACACAAGCCGCCTTTACCACTATCTGTAAGTAAAAAAGCTTCCGCTTTTACTTTCGGATGTTTTTCGCCGGATGGTTTATGGCATAAATTACAATCACCGTCTTTAACCGGCTGATGAATAAATGTTTTTTCTGCTTTATGTGGATGGCAACCACAATTTTCCTTACCCGCTGCCTCTGCAGGGCACTCGTTGAGAAGCAGAACGACTGCAGCACTCCCCATGAGAGTGGCTAGTGCAAAAAATATAATTTTTTGGGGGAGTGATTTCACGCAAAACCAACCTTACATCTTTTAGCCGCCGTAACTATGCAGACCAGAGAGAAAGAGATTTACACCCAGATAACAGAATATTGTAGCGGCAAAACCGATCACGGAAAGCCATGCAGCCCTTTTACCAACCCACCCCTTTGTGATGCGGGCGTGAAGAAAAGCTGCGTAAACAAACCAGACGATAAGCGACCATGTCTCTTTTGGATCCCAACTCCAATAAGTGCCCCAAGCATAATTTGCCCAGGCGGCTCCAGTTATGATACCAAGAGTCAAAAGCGGAAAACCGATCATTATTGCACGATAGTTAAGATCGTCCAGAACTCTTAGTGGTGGGAAAAGAGAAATCAGCCCGCCTGCAGATGCTGACGAATCTTTTCCTTCAACTGCGGTTTTAATAAGGTACATTATTGAAATTCCACAGGCTACGGCAAAAGCTGCATACCCCAGAAAACAGGTTATAACGTGATACAGCAGCCAGTTGCTCTGAAGCGCCGGAACCAGCGGTTCAATGCCGGTATTCATCCCAAGCTGTGCCCACGCCATTCCAAGAAGAGCAAAAGGCATGACAAACGCCCCGATGACTGAGTATTTGTATTTAAGATTTATGAAAGTAAAAATCAATACAATAGTCCATGAAAAGAAAACTATCGATTCGTACAGGTTGGACATAGGCGCATGACCGACACCCATATCGTAGGACTCTTTCCAGCGCAGAGCTATTGCGACAGCCTGAATAAAAAGTCCGGCGTATGCAATGTAACTGGCAACGGAAGATATTGCCTTGTTTTTACCCGCAAGAAAGGCAAAAAATACAAGCATTGAAATAAGATATGTAAATGTTGTGACGTTAAAAAGCATAGAACTCGTCATAAAAGGTGAAGCCTCCGTTATATTTTAATTTCCTTGAATTTATCCGAGATCTCCTCAAACTGCATCTGAAAAGCAGCCTGATTTTTACTGGCATTGCCATAAATTCTAGCCTGCCCTTTTGTTATAACAACCCAGACCCGCTTGTGTGACATGAAGAAGGCAATTCCAATCCCCAGAACCATCAATGTACAGCCAAGCCAGACGACCCATACTCCAGGATCTTTGGCTACCTGCAAGCCGGTATACTGTCTGGCGTTTGACCCTTCATACCCAAAGATAAGAGCATCACCGCGTTGTGCATTAACTTCCGGAAAATTTTTGAATACGATGAATGTTTTAGGAGTTGATCCCTTTTCGGTCACCTCTATACGAGCCGCAGGGCCAGAAAACCCTGGAGCAAACTGCCGAACTTCCTCTGTTGTCTCAAGCAGTTTTAAGGTTGTGCCATTTTTCAATGTAACAACCACCCCTTCACGTGTGGCAATTTTTTCTGTTGCCCCGCCGTTTCGCTCCACAACCGTAACGAAGTGTTCGCTCCCCTCGTTAGCCTGACCATAACTTGATTGATAAAATGTTATCCCTTTATAGGTAAGCGGTTCATTTACTATGACCTTAACCTTGGAATATTCAGGAACCGGTACGCCGTTCTCCAGAATTGTCAGAATGCTTCTAAACTCTTTTGGAGCACCTGTGGAGTAAAATTCGACATTGAAGTTTTCGCAGAGGACTTCAAAACCGAGCGGCAACCGCTGTCCATTCTGTTTTTCGATAGAATTGACGCTTGTCCCCTCTACAATTGAAACGTACCCCTTGTATCCGGCAAGAGATCCGATTATAGCACCTACAAAGATAACAAGGATACTCAAGTGAACAACATAGACGCCAAGTCTGCACCAGGCTGTTTTCTGAGCGAAAAGGTGAAGCTCACCGTTATGCTCGGTTACTATCGGTGACGAGAACTCTTTACCGAGAAACTCGACAAGACGTTCCTTTGCCTTTTCAATCGACCCGGTGAATGAAATCTCTTTTTTCAGGGAGAATGAGTTTCTCATCCCCTCCCCAAGAACAAGTGTGGGTTCGCTGATGAATTTGAATACGTGCGGAAGCCGTTTTATCGAGCAGCAGATGAGATTAAGGCTGAAAATGTATAGAAGGGCAATAAACCACCATGAGTGATACATATCAAAGAAACCGAGCTTGGTGTATATCTGCAGTTTTGCCGCACTTATCTGAGCTACATATTCAGACGGCAGGGAACCCTGCGGCAGAACTGTTCCTATTATGGATGTTAGTGCGAGTGAGATCAGAAGAAAAAGTGTAAGTTTGAGCGAACAGAAAAAATCCCAGACGTTTGTTACGAAACTTTTTTCAGTAGTTGCCAATTTGGTAGTCTCCATACAGAATCAAAATTTGCGTTGTGACGGGAACGCTTTTCATTAATTTTTGGAACAATACCTCAAATTCTAATAAAAAAGCATCTTTTTTTTTACTCGTAGCTTTGCTATACCGATTTATAATCTATAGCCGCGTATTGAACACTTTCAATTTCATAGCCATCGTGTATACTTGAAAGAGTTCAGATACAACTACCGTCTTACGGAGCTAATATGCCAGTTATTCTGGAGGCAATCCTCATCTCAGCCGGTATGCTTTTGATTTTTGCTCTTGCATTTTTGGCTCTTTTTTTACTCGCTATAACGATGTCACCTATTGAACGGAGTCTCTCAAAAATAATATGGGATGCCACCGCACCCAAAAGACCATTACCACCCACAACCAAAGGTTCTTTCCGTGATTTCAGTAAAAGACACTGATTTTGCAGACACTTCACGGTAAAATATAAAAGGCTTCTCGAGTTCGGGCAGCCTTTTAAAATAATATTCGATAGACGGAGGAAAATTTATGCTCCCCCTGAATGACCGGACACTTCTTAAACAGAGCTGTTATATTGATGGCAGGTGGTGCGATTCTGACAGCAATGAAACCATATCCGTGACTAATCCAGCGACCGGTGAAGTTATAGGGACAGTCCCAAAGATGGGAGCAGATGCGGTACGTCGCGCTATTACCGCCGCTGATGCTGCACTTCCCGCATGGAAGCGGAAAAGTGCTAAGGAGCGTTCCGTAATCCTGAGGCGCTGGTTTGATCTGATAATGGCAAACCAGAATGATCTCGGCATCATAATGACTGCCGAGCAGGGGAAACCTTTAGCTGAAGCAAAGGGAGAGATTGCTTATGCCGCATCCTTCATTGAGTGGTTTGCCGAAGAGGGGAAACGTATTTACGGTGACACGATCCCCGGACATACGTCTGATAAAAGAATTGTTGTAATAAAAGAGCCGATTGGTGTATGTGCGGCAATTACACCCTGGAATTTTCCATCAGCCATGATAACACGCAAAGCTGGTCCGGCTCTCGCCGCAGGATGCACGATGGTTGTCAAACCTGCCAGCGCCACCCCTCTTTCGGCACTGGCACTCGCGGAACTTGGTGAAAGAGCGGGGATTCCACCTGGTGTATTCAGCGTTATTACCGGCTCTGCAGGCGCTATTGGCAATGAAATGACCGCCAACCCGATTGTGCGAAAACTGACCTTCACAGGATCAACCGAAATAGGTAAAGAGCTTATGGCTCAATGTGCAGCAACGGTAAAAAAGGTTTCACTCGAACTAGGTGGCAACGCCCCCTTAATAGTTTTTGATGATGCCGATCTTGATGCTGCAGTTTCAGGCGCTATGGCTTCAAAGTTCCGTAATACCGGCCAGACCTGTGTCTGCACAAACCGTCTGCTGGTACAGTCTGGAGTTTACGAACAGTTTACAGCAAAGCTTCAGACTGCAGTTTCAGCAATGAAAATAGGAGACGGGCTTAAAGGTGATTTCGAGCAGGGGCCGCTTATCAATATGTCAGCTGTAGAGAAAATTGAGGAGCATATTGCCGATGCAGTTGCAAAAGGGGCAAAAATACTGGCCGGCGGCAAACGTCATAAACTTGGAGGCTCCTTTTTTGAACCGACCATACTGGGTGAAGTAACTCCAGATATGCTGGTAGCCAGGGAAGAGACGTTCGGACCGCTTGCCCCACTGTTCAGATTTGAGACTGAGGCAGAAGCTCTGCAGATGGCTAACGATACGGAGTTCGGTCTTGCTTCATACTTCTACAGTCGTGATGTAAGTCGTGTATGGCGCGTTGCAGAGGCTCTGGAGTACGGAATGGTAGGTATAAACACCGGCCTGATATCAACGGAAGTTGCACCTTTCGGCGGCATGAAAGAGTCCGGTATAGGTCGCGAAGGGTCGCATTACGGAATTGAAGAGTTTCTTGAAATAAAATATCTCTGTCTGGGCGGTATATGACTGTTTCGGAAGAAAAACCGCTGATTCTCATCGTAGAGGATGATCCGGTCTCGCGCTCTATTCTGGAGCTTCATCTGGAACATAACGGATACCCGTTTGTTTCAGCCAGCAACGGTCTGGAGGCTCTTAGACTTTTCTCCTCAAACTATTTTCCGATTGTAATAACTGACTGGCTGATGCCTGAGATGGACGGCACCGCGCTCTGCCGTGCAATCCGTGAGCGTTCAAGCGACCGATACACATTTATCATTCTGCTAACATCAAAAAATTCACCCGAAGCACTTATTGAAGGGCTGGAAGCAGGAGCAGACGATTACATTGTAAAACCGATCAATCCTGCAGAGCTCCGGGTACGGCTTCAAGGGTGCCGCCGCATACTAGACCTCGAAAGCTCTCTTAAGCAGAGCCTCACAGAAATTCGCAACATTTCAATACGCGACAAGCTGACCGGTGCTTTCAACAGAGGCTATCTCGACCAGCAACTTGAGCATGAAATTGAGCGCGCTTATCGTTATCAGCATAATCTCTCGCTTATCATGTGTGATCTTGACCATTTCAAAAAGGTTAACGACAATTATGGCCACCAGGCGGGTGATGAAGTTCTAAAACGGTCCGTACAAAACATAGTCCACTCAATAAGACGACAAATTGACTGGGTTGCCCGCTATGGCGGAGAGGAGTTTGTCATTGCTCTACCCGAAACTGATGCCGAAGGGTGCGTTATAGTTGCTGAGAGAATGAGAGGGAAAATCGCTTTTACTCCAAAAGGAGATGAGCTTTCTTCTCTTAAAGTTACAGCCAGCTTCGGAACTGTCACCCTTACACCGCATTCACACTCTGTCAGAGTAACAGCCGCTGATCTTATTCAACGTGCGGATATATGCCTGTATCAGGCAAAACAGTCCGGGCGGAACTGCGTTGTTTCTGAATTTCAAAAGGTAAGTTGAATGAACAGTGAAGTACGGATACTTGCTGTAGATGATGCTCCAATGAATCTGGAGATGCTGGACATCATGCTTGCAGAGTTGGATATTCAGCTTTTAAAAGCCTGTAACGGGAGAGAAGCGCTAAGCCTTCTTACAGAGAATCCGGATATTGATGCTGTTCTGCTCGACCTTGAAATGCCGGTTATGAATGGTTTTGAGACCCTCGCTGCTCTTAAGCGGAGTGAAATTTATCGTGAAATACCGGTAATTGTCATAACTGCCGATCAGGACGAGGTTGTTAAAACTCTGGCTCTGGGAGCCAATGATTTCATGGCAAAGCCGTACAATCCGGATGAGCTTCGACTCAGAGTGATGAACCACGTCAGGAGCAAGAAGCTGAATGATCTCTCTAAAGATATGAACAGAGTTCTGGAAGTAGAGGTCATAAAGAAAACTGCTGCACTGCAGAAAGCATTGGCTCAGTCAAAAGCGGCTGAATATGAAATTTCGCTGCGACTTGGAGTCGCGGCTGAGTTTCGTGATCTTGAAACCGGAATGCACACCAGACGTATCAGCGCACTCTCCCACCTCTTGGCTAAACTGGCAGGTTTGCCTGATGAAGAGGCGGAACTGCTACGTTACGCTTCACCACTGCATGATGTAGGTAAAATAGGTATACCTGACAGGATTCTTCTGAAACCGGGTAAGCTTGATTATGATGAATTCGAGATAATGAAGGATCACACAGTCATAGGAAGTAAAATTCTGCAGGATGCACAACATTACCCACTGCTTGAGGCGGGTAGGATTATAGCAATGCAGCACCATGAAAAATGGGACGGCAGCGGTTATCCACTTGGATTATCAGGGAATGATGTAAATATTTTTGCCCGTATCGTTTCAATTGTGGATGTCTTTGATGCCCTGACATCCGAGCGCCCGTATAAAAAAGCTTTCTCGATTGAAAAGAGCAGAGAGATTATGACCGGCAGTATGCTACCGTTCTTTGATCCGGAACTGCTTAAAATTTTCTTTGACAACAACGATCAGTTTGTAAAAATCAGAGACGAGTTGCGCGACGAACCGGCAGCAGAAGAGTAAACCGCAGAGCCTCATGCAGCCGCAATTTTATCCCAGGTAGCAGTACTCCTTGGATTTTTTATTTTAAACTCAAGATACTGAGCTGCTTTTTTAAGGTTTTCATTTGGAACTGACATATCTATAAACCGCCCCAAAGCTTCAAGAACAAGCCTTTCAGAGTTATTATCAGTAAGACCCTCACCCTCTACAATACCACGCAGATAACTGAGCAGGGCTTTTTGATCATCCTCATTTGTCAGGCGTTTTGGATCAGCAATAAAGAGGATATAACGAGCTTTTTCGCGAGCAGGGCCGCCAATATGTTTTTCAGCCATTAATGACTCAACTACGGTTGCAATGCTACCACGTTCAGCGTAGTTAAGGTTTTTGTTTTCAAGATAAGAGGCGAGATATGCGAGCGCCGCCAAGCGGCTCGATGTATCTGCAATTTTAAACAGCAGAAGCTGTGCAGCCTGCAATTTTAGAACATCCTCTATATCAGGGTGCAGAAAGCATCGAAGCATCAACGTCAGTTTTTCCGTGGCAACCTGATTCAGTTCACCACCCTCAAGCTTAAGCCTTATCTGCTCAAGCAGCTCCCGTTTGTTGGAATACTCCCTGAAACGGATCTGGACTATCAGTCCCCGTACCTGCGGATCTACCGAAACATCCCAGAGTTCATCTACGGCACGAAGGATTCTAACACAGAAGTTCCTTATCTTTTCTTCTTTCGGTGGTTCTTCCTGATTCCAGTAATCAGGATATGTATCAAGAACCGAATCCGCCTCTTCAGGTTTTTTTGCTTTTTCAAGAACAGACATGAAGTAGCCAAGAATCTTCACATGGTATTGTGTACCGCCATCTTTAAGTGGACGGAGCAGATCATCCAGAAAAGTTCCGTTCAATCCGGAAGAGCCGCTGCAGAGATAACGGTAGACCGCCTCCGCTTTATCGACCTGTTTCTCAATGTATTTACGACGAAGTGTCTCTCCGAGATTTGTAGACTGCACTTTATTGAAAAACGTACTAAGCAGATTTGAGGCGTGGTGTTTGATATTGTTGTCAACTTCGTCTGAAACAACTAAATCAAGACAGGCATCAAATATTTTTACCTGTTCAAATTCATCACATGACGAGTCAATATAATCTTCAACAATTGCAAGTATTTCTATCGTATGTTCACGATTACGGCTGTTCAGAAGAGTAGTGAAGGTATCACGCAGACTTGCAGCATCAACAATACCGAAAAGAAATTTAACAGCCGAGTTTCTACTGTTTGCACCCTTCCCATCAGCAGATTTAAGGAGTTTGAGTATGCTTTCAGCCGGGTCTGTAACCCAGTCAGGAACCAGATCTTCCATAAAGCGTTCCGCTTTTCGCCGCACAACAACATCAAGGTCATATATAAAATAGCGCGCAACATCTATTCGGAATTCCCTGTTTGCAGGGGAAACGGCAATAGTCTCAAGTGCAATAGCCTTGTCTTTGGCGGAGAGGCGGGCTATCTCCTTCTTTGCCTTGGATGAATCATTGATTTTTACATAAAAATTGACTATGTCTTTAACCGATACTTCTGAATCTATATCGATTTCTGTTCCCATTTTCATAGCACGCACCTTCTTGAAAAATTTGCACGGATTATAAACTCAAGACCTTTTATAAGCAACAAGTTGCTATGCTGAAAGACGACGAATTTTGCAATTAATCCTGGTTAGTAAAAACAGTAAATCAGAGGAGAATCTTCCATGCGTATGAATACAATCTGTTTCTGTCTGATAATTTCAGCTGCAAGTTCAGTTTCAGCCGCTGACATAGTAACATACTTCAGAGACGGCACACTCATTAGAAAAGAGGCTGTTGCCGTAAAGGGGGGTGTAACTCTTCAGCTGACAGGAAAACCGATAGAAAATACACTCAAAGTAATTCCAGCCCCGGGTACAACTATCATACGGGTTGAAACAGATGCATCAGAGTCGGCAAAGAGCATAGAGAAACAGCTGGACGAAATGACTGAACGACGACTTAGCCTATTAGACCGCCTTGAAGCGCTGGATAGACGCGAATCTATATTTACCGCTGCAGCCAAATCACAGAGCGGAAAACTCCCGCGTAAAACAAAGTCAAATCCAGACCCTATACAGTCAATCCGTCAGGGGACAGAGTATGCGATTACTCAACTTGAAGCGGTTTATACCGCTCGACGCCGCACTAATCAAGAGATCAAAAGAATTGATCTTAAAGTTGCCGACCTGAGAAAAAAATCGGGAGAGAACAAACCTATACTGCATATTTCACTACTCCCTGAGCGTGGCAGAGTTACGATTCAATATGCGACAGACGTTAAAGGGTGGCAGCCGGGATACAGCCTTGAAGCCAGAGACAATGGAACTGCACAGCTTAAGCTCTACCCTTTACTGTCAGAAACCTACCGTGGCTATCAGACAAGGGTATCCATCGGCACACTTGCTGACAGCGAAAACGGAGAAATAATAAACATCAATAAAGGGAAGCCACCCCTAAAAACCTACAATCTGCCCATTAGCAACGAAAGCTCTTCCGATGGAATTTTCAACAGATTCTCCGGCACGATAACGAACAACACACCCCACTATATCCCACCTGGAGAGGCAACTCTGCTTTACAAAGGCGCTTATATCGGAAAAGTAATATTTGAAGGGATTTCGTCAGGACGCAACAGAGTTGTTTCGTACGGGAAGTAGTTTTTAAAAACGCCTGCCGTCCAGAAGAGAGCGGACAGCCGACATCAGATGATCGGGCAGAATAGGCTTTGATAAATATTCAAAATCACCGGAGAGATTTGCCTTCTGTTTCAGAACATCATCGCTGTAACCGCTCAGAAACAGGCAGGGAATCTCCGGATAACGCTGACGGATTGCGGCAAGAGCATCATAACCGTTCATCCGTGGCATAATCACGTCAAGCAGCAGCATATCCACCGTGTCACCAAAATCTTCCATAAGGCTTACCGCTTCACTCCCGTCACGAGCCTCCAGCACCCTGTACCCCAGATCCTGAAGCAGTTCGACAATCATAGGGCGGACATCCTCGTTGTCTTCACCTACAAGAATTGTTTCAAAACCGCTGCCACCCCTCTTTTTCGCCGAATCTACAACTTCAGAATCCGGCGACACCTCACGAACCAGCTCAGGTAGCCATATTGAAATCCGCGTCCCGCACCCCGGAGTACTTCTTACTTTTATGTACCCTTTATGCTGTTTGACTATTCCGAAAACCATGGAGAGACCAAGACCTGTACCTTTTCCAACCTCTTTGGTCGTAAAGAACGGATCAAAAATCTTCTCCATATTGCAGTCGTCAATACCATTTCCGGTATCTTCAACCGTCAACCGCATATACCTGCCGGGCGGAATTTCGAGAGGCAGATCCGACTCCATGCCTGTAAGCTGACAGCACCCTGTTGAGATTTTAAGACTCCCACCATCCGGCATTGCGTCACGGGCGTTGTTATAGAGATTAAGTACAATCTGCTGTAACTGCCCCTGATCTGCATTCAGCGTAACTTCCTTCTCTTCAAGCTTAAACTCAACTCTTATATTTTCACCTGAGAGTCGGCAAAGAAGCTCTTTCATATTTTCAATCAAACTGTTAAGGCGCATCGGTTCAAGCATAACAACCTGCTTACGGCTGAAGGTTAACATTCCGCGTGTCAGCGAAGCCGCTTTTTCCGATGCGCTTATAATGTGATGCACAGCCCTAAGACTGGGTGAATCTTTCCCAAGCCGCATCTCCAGAATACCGGCATATCCTAGAATTGCGGCGAGTATATTGTTGAATTCATGTGCGATTCCACCGGCAAGCTGACCTATCGAATCTAATTTCTGAGCATGATGAAGCTGATCGTGGAGCCGTTCACGCTCCTCCTCAGCCTTTTCATGCTTTCGCAGCACATCCTGAAATGCATCCGCCTGCCGGTTGATCAGTTCACCCAGCTTCGAAATCAACTCAACGCTTGAAGATGTGCTGGCTCTGCTTTCAAGCTCGCCACTTGCCAGTTTAAGCAGTGTTTCATAATGCTCGCAAAGCCCTATTGCCGCTTCATGGCTATCCTCTACCTGCCCTTTTATGAATTCAGCCAACCTGTTCAATAGCTCTTCAAGTTCACAAAACTGAGGGATATCATTCGGAAGGACAACACGAACATCAGGATCCCCGAGTGAGAGGCGGTTCAGCATATCTGACATCGCGGCGAAACCGAGATCAAGTGAGGACTGTTTCAACTCCGCAGATACTGTATTTTGTTTATTTTCAAGATCTGGCATAAACAGGTTCCATTTTCAAAACAGAATGAGTGCGTGTTTCCGGTCATTCCCCTCATCACGCATTAGAATGAGTGTCTTTTTCAGACGACTGCACCAGCTTGAGACATCTTTTTCAAAAGTCGGACAGTCGCCAATAATTTCCAATATCTCGCCTGATTTCATCTCAGCAGAAAGTACAGAAAGCTTTAACACCGGTTGCGGGCATTTAAGACCGGTAGCATCCAGAACCCTTTGGCTGGCTGAAAATGCCATTACGCCACCCCCTCATTTTCCATCTGCAGCAGCAGTTTAACCTTGCCCATAAGAGAGTCAACAGTAAAGGGTTTCTGCAGAAAATGAAGTCCATCCTCCAACTCACCGTCGGTAACGATAATATTATCAGTATAACCGGACATATACAGAACCCTGTTTATTTCAGGGTGTTCAGAGGCTATTCTCTCAAACAGCTGTTGACCGTTCATACCGGGCATAACCACATCGGTAATGACAAGATCAATTTTGCAACTTATCTCTTTCAAAATCTCAAGAGCACGTTCGGGGTGTTCAGCGATAAATACGTTATAACCAAAATCTCCAAGCAGTTCAGCTGTCATAAGACGCACAGTTTCATTATCTTCAACGAGCAGAATATTGGCATTTCCTCTCTGCCCCATATCGACTTGCGCTTCATCAATATGAATACCGTTCGGCTTTTCATCACAAAGCGGCAGATATATTTTGAAGGTTGTTCCGATACCTACATTACTAAGAGCCATTATGTAACCTTTGTGCTGCTTTACTATACCATAGACGTTTGCCAGTCCGAGACCGGTACCGTGACCAACCTCTTTGGTGGAGAAAAACGGCTCAAATATTCGAGTCATAGTTTCGGAATTCATACCGCAACCGTTATCGGTGCATGAAAGCAGAACAAATCTGCCAGCCTCCATTCCGGGGTGCCGACGGGCAACTTCGTCATCTACAAGAACCTGTCCGGTTTCAATTGATATACTGCCGTTAGCGGCTATCGCATCCTGTGAATTTAATACAAGATTAAGAAGCACCTGCTCCAGCTTGGAACTATCAGCGCGAACAACTACAGGCTGGCTTGAGAGCTGCAGACTTATGCTTATATTCTCACGCAAAGTTCGTCGCAGCATAGAGTGGAAGGACATTACAACATCGTTTAAATCAAGAACGTGCATCTGCATAACCTGCTTACGACCAAAGCTTAATAGCTGTTGAGTCAGGTCACGAGCCTTACCGGATGCCTTTACAATACCGTCAAGCTGTGATTTAGCTTTTTCGTTATCGGGGGAAATTGAGCGTTTAAGCATTTCAGAGTATATAAGTATCGGTGTCAAAAGATTGTTGAAATCGTGGGCAATACCCCCCGAAAGATGACCGATAGCCTCCATTTTCTGACTCTGACTCAGCAGATGTTCAAGCTCAAGCCTCTCCGCCTCACCCTGGCTCCGCTCAATAGCAATACTGGTAAAAGCCGATGCCTGCTGAATGAGGAAGAAATCATCTTCCGTAGGGGTAGCCGGTGTCCTGTGGTAAATTGCAAATGTGCCAAGAAGAATACCGGTTGATGATATGATCGGCTCAGACCAGCAGGAGCGGAGACCTGCCTCTTCGGCGGCTTTAAATCCTTTCCAGAATGGGTGTTCGGCAATATCCGAAACAACGACACGCTCCCTCCGAAAAGCGGCTGTCCCACACGAACCTCTACCATCCACAATTTTTGTTCCATGTGTCGCAATATTGTAAAAATCTGGCAGACTGGGGGCAGCACCATTATTGAGACGTTTGCCATCTTCGCTTACTAGCAGAATTGAACAGAGCATCTCAGGATTCTCTTTCTCAATCGATAGCGCAATAAAAGAGAGGAGGTTTGAGAGCGATTCGCCGGAAACAATTCTTTCAAGTATATCTGCGCGGGTATGTTCCCTCAATTCGGCACGCTTAAGATCTGTAATATTGGAGACTATATGTACGATATTAATTATCTCACCATCACCGGAGAAGATTGGATCAACTGAAACTTCAAACCATTTACCCGCTATCTGCAGCTGGCTGGAACTTCTGGAAGCGGATTCGAGCATTGCCTTGGTAGGGCATGATATTATTGGAGTATTAGAATGGTGTGCCACTTCACAACAGAATCTACCAATAACAGCCTCTGGAGAGAGTCCAAAAATAGACTCGGTGGCTTTATTTGCTCTCAGAATGCGTTGATCCATATCAAGCAGCCAGATGGCATCCTCAACAGCATCAAATGTGTTGCTCCACTCCATGCCAACTTTATGAAGTCTCTTTTCCATCTCACTCCGCTCTGTAATATCACGCACCACACTAAGGCATAGTTTGCTGCCGGACATATTTACAAGACGTGCGTGAACTTCAATAGGGAGCACACCACCGGTTTTACATAGATAAGCCGATTCAAAAGAGGCTTCCCCCTGCTGAAAAAGCATCTCTATGTTAGGCTTTATCCTTGCGGCATATTCAGTGGGTTCTATCCCGT
This sequence comes from Desulfuromonadaceae bacterium, assembly GCA_028683855.1. Taxonomy (GTDB): domain Bacteria; phylum Desulfobacterota; class Desulfuromonadia; order Geobacterales; family Pseudopelobacteraceae; genus JACRCG01. The sequence continues at coordinate 126,040 of JAQUHA010000002.1, read as the reverse complement.
GCAGACCCCGTTGATGAAGCTCATCTGAAGAGTAGCCGGTTATCTGGGAGAGTGCTTTATTGAAATAAACGAACTTGCCATCGCCATCAATCAGCAGAACTGCATCCGAAGCGGCATCAAGCAGCTCCGATTTAAGTTTAAGCTCCTCCTGCTGCTCAAGAAGCTTTACGTTGGATGTATAAATTTTGTTTATCTGTCGTAAAAAAAGAAAGGCAACGGTGAGAGCCAGTGCGGTGAATGTAAGTATGATGGCTAAAGAAATATCTGAGTTGTGCTCGTGCGTAGTATGAAGCCAGAAAAGTCCCCACATAATTATCAAAGGGGAAATTACTGCAGCAATAAAACGCCATCGAAAGTTGTTGTAAGGCTCTTTAGACATATATTACTTACCTTTTTAAGTCTACATTTAGAACAGGGTTATTACATTATCACACCGGATTATTTAATTAAACTGTAAACTGGCTCTCTGTTCCCACGCGCTGCAAAAATTAATAAAATTCTCTGGAAGCAGAGGGCGGCTGAAATAGAAGCCCTGAATTATGCTGCACCCACGCTCTCTCAGATAATCAAGCTGTTCAGCCGTTTCAACACCCTCTGCCACCAACTCCATATCAAGCCCCTGCCCCATGGCTATAATTGTGTTAACCACAGCAGCATCATTTTTCGTAATCAACATCCGCCTTACAAATGACATATCTATTTTCAGCTCTTTAATAGGGAGGCGACCCAGGTATTCGAGAGACGAATATCCTGTGCCAAAATCATCCAGCGAGAGCATTACTCCGATATCGGAAAGCGCCGTCATTTTTTCAAGAGTACGGGCGCTGTCAACCATAACCATACTTTCAGTAAGCTCCAGACAGAGGCAGTGCGGGTCAAGCCCCGTCACTTCAAGCACCTGTTTCACAACAATATCGAGGTCGCTCCGCATAAACTGTAAAGCTGAAATATTGACCGAAATACGAAACGGCGGCAAACCGGACTGCTGCCATTCAACTGCCTGCCGGCACGCTGTCCATAGCACCCACTCTCCTACCAGAACAATCATACCGCTCTCTTCCAGAACTGGAATAAACAGACCCGGAGAGAGCGGAGCCTCACCTGTCGGAGTCCAGCGCAACAGAGCCTCAACACCGATAATTGCCCCTGTCAGCTGATTGATCTGAGGCTGATAGTTAAGAGCAAACTCACCTTTCTCAATCGCCTTGTGAAGCTTTGCCTCCATTGCAAATCGCTCCTCCAGCCGACTGTTAAGCTCACGGGTATAAAAGCTTATGGAATTCTTGCCGTTTCTCTTCGCCTGATACATTGCCGCTTCACCATTTTTAAGCAGACTTTCTACACATTCACCATCTTCTGGATAGACAACAACTCCAATGCTGGCAGTCGCCATAACCTCAGTACCCTTTACGACATAAGTATCATTCATTGCATCGCGAATCTGTTCCGCACGTCGCCAGGCATCGTCTGCATCCATTGACAGCGGTGGTATTACAGTAAACTCATCCCCTACGAATCTTGAAACAAACGCACCGTGACCGCAGACAGCTTCGAGTCTGCGTGAAATTTCCTTTATAAGAAGATCTCCGAATTCATGTCCAAATGTATCGTTAACAAATTTAAGATTATCAATATCAAGCACCATAAGGGTCAGATACCGGTTCTCCATATTTGTCGCCTCAATCTGCATATCCAGATATTTCTGGAAGTAGTTACGATTCGGGAGACCTGTCAGAACATCGAAATTGGCTTGCAGATAAAGCTTTTCCTCGTTCGCTTTCCGGGTGGTTATATCCTCCTTTATCGCGACATAACTTGTTATTACCCCGTTTTCGTCCCTTATCGGGGCAATGCTGCTTAGCTCCCAGTACTGCCTGCCATCCTTCGTCAGATTACAAAACTCGCCCCGCCACTCGTTACCTGCCTTGATCGTCTTCCACATATCTGCATAATAAAGATCCAGCTGTTTACCCGATTTGAGAATGCGGGGATTTTTACCTATAACCTCATCCCTCGAATAACCGGAAACCTCGCAGAATTTTGGATTTACATACTCTATTAGACCTTCAGTATCTGTCATCACCACACTGTTGGCACTCTGCTCAACAGCAGTTATCAATTTACGCAGTTCAGCAGTTCGTTCAACAACAAGCTCTTCAAGATTCTGATGATAATTTCGATTGTCACGCACCAGCTGCGCTCTCTCCACACATCTGGCAACAACCAGCTCCAGCTCCACCAGATCTAAAACAGGTTTTGTCAGATAATCCCAGGCACCATCCCTCAACGCTTCAATAGCATCACCAAGAACACCTGTGCCAGAGAGAACAATTATCGGCATATTATCGTCCAGCTGCTTTGCGGCAATAACAACCTCAATGCCGTCAACATTCGGCATACGAAGATCTGTTATAACAACATCAGGGTGATGATGTTTCATCATCTGGATACCTTCCCGACCGTCAGCAGCCTGAAAAACGGTAAAACCGCAATCTTCAAAAAATGCCGCTACGCTGAAGCGAATGGACTCTTCATCGTCAATGGTCAAAAGCACCAGATTATCTGTTTTCTGTTCAATCACAATTTTCTCCCGAATTCTGCGATATTTCTTATTTTTCTCACAAGTTTAGACAGATCGTGAACAGGCTTCAAAAGCACGTCATCCACTTTCATACCAATACCTCGCAGCTCGTCAGAGAGCTGATAGCGCAAACCGGTGTGCAGCATATAAGCTGTTTTGGGACTGATGCTATGCGCTTTCATAATAAACTCGTCACCCATCATGCCCGGCAGACGTAAATCCGATATACAGACCGTCGGATAAGCCTCAGAGATGACTGTCAGAGCCTCTTCCGGCTCGGCTGTCGCATAAACTGTAAACCCTTCATCTTCAAAATATGCGGTCATACAGTCACGAATCATTTCATCGTCATCAACCAGTTGAACTCTTATATCTGCGCTATTCACATCAAACTCCATCCAGGGGGAGCATTATTCTGAAGCAGCTCCCCTCACCCTGTTGTGAAGTGACCTCAATTCTGCCGTTGTGGTTTTTTGTCACTATCGCATAGACAACAGACATCCCGAGACCGATACCGACACCAACCTCTTTTGTTGAGAAAAAGGGTTCAAACACTCTCAACCTCGTGGACTCAGACATCCCCGAACCGTTATCCTCAATCTCAATAACCAGCATCTCATTTACAAGCGACGTTCTAAGGTTAATAACAGGGTGGCGCTTGATATCTGCGGCATATATCGCCTGTGCAGCATTTTTTATTATGTTCAACAGCGCCTGCTCCATGTCCGCCACTACAACGGGCACAAGAGGGAGTTCTGCGGCAAACTCCCGGCGAATTTCAATACCCTTGAAATTATATTTTTTCTTCATCCCGTAATCACTGGCAGCAAGCTCCAGAACTCTGTCTAAAAGTTCCGAAATATCTGTCAGTTCAACGGTTAACTCGGCACTATTACTGAAATGAAGCATATTAGATATTATTTCCGATGCTCTCATCCCTGAATTTCTGATATGTCCGATAAAATCAAAAATGCCCCGTTTCTCCATGTAGGAGCGTACCAGATCAAGAGTAACCCCGACTTCAGCTGCAGCTTTCAAATTGGCAGGAATCTCGCCAGAGATGCGGCGTTCAATATTCTGGGCATTCTGCATAATTGCACCAAGCGGGTTGTTTATCTCATGTGCCATACCGGCAGTCAGCCCACCTATCATAATCATCTTCTCAGTCTGCATAATTATTTCCTGCAGCCTTTTACGTTCGGTAATATCGCGAACTGTTTCAATTGCACCTATCACCTTGCCATCTGAATCCAGCAGACAGCGAGCTGTAGCCCATACGTACAGACCGCCAGCCCGGAATTTCGGAATAAATTTTTCCGCCTCCAGCTTATCTCCGGTGCGCTTGAAAAATTCATATTTGCGCTCTTGTTCGGGATCAGGATTTATAGCCAAATCGAGCAGAATCGGGCGACGTTCACCGTAAAACACAAAAGAGTGTTCATAATTATCGCGACCCATTATTGCGTCGGCATCAACCCCGGTAAGCTCCTCCATAGACCTGTTCCAGGCAATTACACAACCACCCCTGTTTATTGCCAGGGTCGCATCAGGGAGAGAATTTATTATGTCTATCAGTCTGTGATGATATTCCATCTGAGTTTATCTCCTCGACTACGGTGCATAGAAGTTACCTGCCAGCTAAAGAAACAGTCAGCAGAGATTGTGCCAGAGAGGATCTGTATTATTTCTCAATTGTTTCGAATAGTTAGAAGGGGAGATAAAACAATAGACTAGCGACATAAGTTGACAGGTGGAAGCAGAGATAACAGAACATCCTGCTCTTGCAGGTTTATCAGAAGCTTGCGACAGAAATTGCAGGTGCAACTTTTGTCGCTATGGCAACATAGGGATTTATGACTGTATAAACGGAGAGGAGATGTGCAAAAGGCAGAAAGGATGCCAGAAATTTCTGTTTGGTATGTATCAGGCGAAATTTATCTATACACCCCTGGACAGTCGCTTGTTAAGTGCCTGCCTGGATATACCAAGATATGCAGCTGCCAGCCGCTGGTTGTTGCCGGCAAGATTTAAGGCTTCCGCTAACAATAAATTCTCAGCCTCTTTGAGTGTCGGAAATTTATCGGTAAAGGGGCATACAAGACAGCTCTTGCGAGGTGGAGTTAACGCACCGGAACTTTGCAGATCGCCACCTATCGATGAAACGATGGATTCAAGAGAGAGTATGCGGCTGTCAGAACGTGCTACCGTGTCATGAAGCAGCGACTCCAACTCACGGATATTACCTGGAAAGCGATAGGCAGCGAGATACCTCTCAAGTTCGGCGGGAGCAAAGGGGGTGGGTTTATTCAAATCGGCAGCCGCCTTCTCCAGAAAATGCTTTACAAGAAGAGGGAGGTCTTCAGGACGGTCGCGAAGAGGTGGCAACTCTACGCGATGACTGCAGAGGCGATAATATAGATCTTGCCTGAAAATCCCCTGATCCATTTTAGATTTCAAGTCGGCATGGGTTGCAGAGATAATCCGCGCATCACTCTTCAAGAGTTTGTCTGATCCAAGGGGGGTATACTCACCCCCCTGCAGCAACCGGAGCAGCTTAACCTGAGATGCCTGTGAGAGATCACCTATTTCATCAAGGAAAAGCGTACCACCCGCTGCCTGCCCTATAAACCCCTCTCTAACCTGTTCAGCACCTGTAAAAGCACCGCGCTGATGCCCGAACAGGGTATCGCTGAACATACTGTCGTCGAGTCCAGCCAGGTTAATCGCAACAAAGGGGCCGGAAACCCCGCTGAGATCGTGAACTGCACGAGCGATAAGCTCTTTTCCTGTCCCTGTTTCACCGGTGACAAGTACCGGATGACGTGACGGCGCAACAGATTCGAGATAGAGGAAAATTGCACGCATTCTGGGTGATGCGGTGATAATCCTGCTGAATGCGCTCTCATCATCCAGCGTGCCGTCGGAGAGATGTCTACGGAGCCGGTCAAGCTCTTTCCTGATCCTGGCCCGTTCAAGACAGCCTTCAAGGGTAATCTGCAACTCTTCAAAATTACCGATCGGCTTTGAAAGGTAATCCCAGGCTCCGAGTCTCATCGCCCGCACCGCTTCATTCAGAGCACCAACACCTGAGACGACTACAATAGGGGTATATTCATCGAGGGCTGAAACAGCCTCTAACAGAGCAAAACCATCCATAACCGGCATACGAAGATCTGTCAGAACAATATCAGGTCGTCTGCTTTTAAAGAGTTCAAGACCTGCTTCACCGTTTTTTGCCTCAAGAACAGAGAAACCGATATCATCGAGGTAAGCCGTAAGCGACTCCCTGACATATAGTTCATCATCCACTACAAGAACAGTTGGTTTTATAGTCTGATTTTTCAACTCTCCCCTATAGCCTCCGCAACAACTCTACTCAAATCAATACGGTTATACGGTTTCTGGATAAAACTGCAGGCACCTATTTTATAAAGCTCCTCTTCAGTACCTTCTCCGTGGAATCCTGAACAGAACAGAACCTTCAAACCGGGAGATTCCTCCTGCAACTTAATAAACGCCTCTCTCCCACCCATTCTTGGCATTATCACATCCAGAATGACCAATGAGATGTCGCCCCTGTGCCTGTCATAAACTTCAAGCGCATCCACACCGTCTTCTGCCAGATAGACCGTATAACCCAGATCTTCGAGTATATCACGTCCGATTTCGCGAAGAATCTCTTCGTCATCCACAAGAAGAATTCCTCCGCTGCCAGTAACAGCCTCACCGATAGAAACCGACGCAATCAACTCTTTGTCAACAAGCGGGAGGTATATTCTGAATATTGAGCCGACACCAGGCTGACTCTGAACAGCAATCTCCCCACCATGATTGTGAACAGTCCCGTAAACAACTGACAATCCGAGACCGGTTCCCTTACCCACATCTTTAGTTGTGTAAAAAGGTTCAAATATATGTTCCAGTATATCCCTCGACATACCGGTTCCTGAGTCAGATACGGCAATCTCAAGATAACGACCGGGCGCAATCAGAATTCCGAGTGAGCGGGAGGAAGATTCATCAAGAGTTTTAATCTGTGTTGTATATTCCAGCCTCCCGCCATCCGGCATGGCATCACGGGCGTTAACTCCGAGATTGAGGAGTGCGTTCTGCAACTGGGTATGATCACCCATAACAAGGGGATCACCATCTTCAAATTTTCCTATTAATTTAATACGCTTATCAATTGTACGCTCCAGCAGAGTCATAACGGCAGTTATGGTTTCGTGAACATTCACCGTCTCCAGCAGCGAATTTCCTTTGCGTGAGAATGTTAAAAGCTCTCGTATCAAATCAGCGGAGCGCTTCGTTGCCTCTATAATTGTTTCAACCATTTTACCGTTCTTCACATCGCCCGGCAGACGCATTTTAAGAAGTTCGGCAGCAGCCATGATACCGGCAAGCATATTGTTGAAATCATGTGCAATTCCACCAGCCAGCTGACCTACCACATCCATCTTCTGCGATTGATGCAGCTGCCCCTGCAGCCTCCTCTGCTCTGTAACATCCATTATGGCGCTCAGAAGCGATGGTTTGCCATCTATCTCCAGAAATGCACCAGAGATAAGCACAGTAAATCGCTCGCCACTTTTACGAAGCATTTCAGCTTCAAAGTTGTGGACGTGAATATCGCTTTTCATAAGGCTTATATAATCGTTTCTATCAGACTCCTGCTGCCAGACACCCAGTTCAAGTGTGGTTTTACCAACCGCCTCCTCTCTCGTGTATCCGAACATATCAATGAAAGTCTGATTCACTTCACAGAATGTCCCCTCCGGCAGGGTCGTAAGTACAACTGTAATGGGTGAATATTCAAAAACAGCCTTGAACTTCTGTGAACTCTCTTCGGTTACAGCCAACTGCACCCTCAGCATCTCCTCGGTTGCCAGCAGCTGGTCATGAGTTTTGAGATGTTCTTCAATCTGCTCCCGCAGCATCTCATCAGTCGCCTGCAGTTCATCCTGCGTCTGCATATATTCGTCAACCTGCGACCGGAGCATCTCTTCCACCTGCTGCAACTCTTCCTGAGACTCCTGATACTCTTCAATTTTGCGGCAAAGCATCTTTTCAGACAGTTTCCGTTTACGAATATTTATAATTAGTACCGTCATGCCAACTGCAGAAAAAAGTGTGATCAGGGAGACAGTCCAGACGATTTTTTTGTTTATTGCAAAAGTTGAAGGGGGTTTATTAATCAGCACAACATCTGGCGGGAGAGCCGCCGGTCTTATGCCAAATCTCTTCATAGCAGAGTAATCAAATGACGGCTGAGAAAGGTCAGAGGTAAAAACCGGAATTTTTTCGGGCGGTTCGCCGGCAATAATCCGTGATGCAATCTCGGCGGCTTTAAGCCCCTGCGTCTCCCCTTTCATCATTTGACCACCGACAACGCCGCTCCCCAGCTGTTCAGCATATACAGAGTAGACCGGAACCGGACTTGCACCGCTTACCAGACGAGCCGCTTCAGAATGGCTGAAAGTCCTCCCCCCCTTTTCAACCGTATATGAGAGCATAAGCACCAGATAATCAGAAGGTATCAGCTTCAGTTTCTGGATCGTCTCCTCAAGCGGCATTTCATCCATAAAATGAAGCTTGATCCCGGGAAGGCGGTTTGCTATCTCTATAAGCTCCTGACGAATGGCAATGCCGGTGTCTGTAAAGTCATGAATAACCGTTACGTCACGGGATTCCGGATGAAGTTGAAGTGCCATCTTAAGAGTCCCGATAAAATCGTGGTTTTCTGCGACTCCGCTGATAGCTGTTTCACCTGCAATCATTGAAGGTTTATAGTCGTTGATACCGCAAAAAACCAGCGGAGTGCCGGGGGATATCCGCTTCCTGTAGCGGGTAGCAAATTCAAGGGCTGCATTATCCATCGCCACGATTACATCAATTTTACGAGTCGAATATTTTGATTCAAGCAGGTCGGCAAGTTTGGGGAAGTGCAGTTTATAGTGAAACTTCTTCGTATCGAGATGTTCAATAAAGAAATCCACTCTTGGAAATAGCCTGGAAAATCCGCTCCTCACCCCCTTCATCTCATCTTCTGACCAGTCATACCCCATGTTGTAAGAGTTAAGCACCAGAATTTGAGGCACTTTGGCAGCAGCATATACCGGAGTAACCTGAGTTATCAGCAGAAACAGTGAGAAAACCGGGGCAAGATGGAGAAGGTATTTTAAAATGTGCCTGCATTTAGACATCATCTGACTCCGCTTTCTATAATTGGCTATCAAGAGAGGGGACAATAACAAGAGAGCTACAATTAAATCAAGCAAATAGCAGTTCAGTTATCAGGTTTAATGCTATCTATTCAAGAATTCTGGATACATGAGCGAGCAGAGTTGCTGAAGTGAATGGTTTTGCAATAAAAACAGCAGCTTCATCAAGCGCACCTTTATGCACAACCACGTTGTTTGTATAACCTGACATATAGATTACTTTAAGATCAGGAATAACATCTTTAAGCCTCTGGTATAGTTCAGGTCCGCTCATCTGAGGCATTACAACATCGGACAATAGCAGATCAATCCTCCCAGGGTCGCGGAGTGCTATGACAAGAGCCTCTTCAGGCAGCCATGCCGAGAGCACGGTGTAACCGCAACTTTCAAGAAGTTCACGCGTCATATCCATAACCATTTCATTATCTTCAACCAGAAGTATCGTGGCGGAAGCAGCAGTTACTCTCTCTGTGTCAGAGATTTCGGAACTGTTGGTTACCTCATGATCAATTTTTGCTTTTGGCAGATAAATAATGAAACTCGTTCCGTTGCCGGGGGTGCTCTGCACGTTGACCATGCCATCATGCTGCCTGACAATTCCGTATACAGTGGAAAGACCAAGACCTGTCCCGCTACCAAGAGCTTTAGTACTGAAAAACGGTTCAAATATATGCTCAAGCGTTTTATTATCCATCCCGCAGCCGTTGTCACTCACTGTCAGCATGATATACGCAGCTGGTCTGCTCCCTGGGTGAATTGCACAATATTCATCATCAAGCATCACTTGAGCTGTACCTATTGTTATTCTGCCATTACCTGTAATGGCGTCCTGGGCATTCACGACAAGATTCAGGAGTATCTGCTCAATCTGGGTACGATCTGCAATAATCTGACAGCTTTCGCTATCAAGAGAGGTGTTTATAATGACATTTTCTCGAATTGTGCGACGAAGTATTTCGCTGAAGGCGGTAATTATTTCATTCAGATCAATCTGCTTAACCTCAAGCTCCTGCTTGCGGCTGAAAGTAAGCAGTTGTTTTATCAGCTCTTTTGCCTTACTCGCTGATTGGTTAATGGCAGAAGCCTGTTTCTGGTTAACATCACCCTCTGGAAAACGATTGCGGATCATTTCCGAGTAAACAAAAATCGGTGCGAGGAGATTGTTGAAATCGTGCGCAATTCCCCCCACCAGCAGACCGACACTCTCCAATTTCTGCTGCTGGAGGAGCTGTGCTTCAAGCACGAGTCTGTCACTTATCTCTCTGATTACAGTAACGCCAAGCAGTTCGCCCTGAAACATTGCTCCGCTGCAGGTAAACTCTATCGGGATTTTTTCTCCGGAAAGTGGGGAGAAATCCGATCGGACAGTAAGATGCTCACCCTCACCAAGCCTGTGAATTTTGTCCAGAAGAGTTAAAGCACTATCGGTGATAAATTCTGTAATTGCGTGTTTAACCAGCTCTTCGCGCCTGAATCCAGCCATACGACAGGCGGTTTCATTGCAGTCAAGCAGCGCCCCGTCATCAGGCTTTATAAGAAAAATAGCTTCACTGCTGCAATCCAGCAGTGTGCGAAAACGCTCAAGATCAGCATTGTTACGCTGCAGCTCCGGAAAATAACTTCGGCGACCGGAAGTGATTCCAAGACCGATGATACCCTCCCTCTGTTTTTGCCAATCACCTTCCATTATCAGAGCGCCTCTTCAAATATAACTTCCAGATCGCGCTTTACAGCGTTACGAGGATTTGTCGCCATGCAGGCATCCTGAATCGCATTCTGCGCAAGATCTGATATGTCGGAAACCCGAACCCCACGAGCCTCAAGGCCACCATCGATTCCAGAATCAATTCTTAACTCCCTTATTTTACCGAAAACAGCTTTATTAATTTCTGAAGCCCCCATTTTATCTACTTCCAGACCGAGAGCCCTGCCGACATTACCGTATCGCTCCCCTACCTCAGAGTAGTTAAAGGAGACCACGTGCTCCAACAGCATTGCATTACATTCACCATGCGGCAGATCCAGGTATCCGCCAAGGCTGTGAGCCATCGCATGAACAGCTCCAAGACTCGCATTGGAGAATGCCAGACCTGCCTCAAGGCTCCCCAGCATCATCTGACTGCGATGCTCAATATTATCGGACGAGGCTATTGAAGGTAGTAAATTCGCACTAATCAGGCGTATTGCCTCAAGAGCGTGTAGATCCGTCAACGGGGAACAGGCGTTGGAGACGTAAGCTTCAATTGCGTGTACCAGCGCATCCATCCCGGTACAGGCGGTAAGATATGGGCTCATCGTAGTCAGGGTCTGTGGATCTATTATGGCAACATCCGGCACGACAGCTTTGCTTATGATGGCTATTTTAGAGCGTTTTTTCCTGTCGGTAATGATTGTAAACTGGGAAACATCAGCTGAAGTACCAGCCGTAGTAGGAATACATATTAACGGCGGCATCGGGAGTGTAATTCTGTCAATCCCCTCATAATCTAGTATTGAGCCTGAGTTTGAGACGACAATACCGATACCTTTGGCGCAATCCATAGCACTTCCGCCCCCAACGGCAATGATAAGGTCACACCTGTTAAGTCGATGAAGTTCGGCTCCTGCCATAACCTCTTCCGCACGCGGATTGGACGAAACGTCCGTAAAGAGGGAGTACTGCAGACCAACCTCTTCCAGACAGGCAAGCACACGACCTGTCCACCCTGCGGCAACAACACCCGGGTCGCTTACCACAAAAGCTCTTTTTGCTCCGTATAGCGCCGCATACTGCCCTACACGATCAATCGCCCCGACTCCGAAAACTATTTCAGGCGCAACAAATTTACGCAATTCATAAGCAGACATAGTAACCTCCGTAACATTCAATCAGTATGTTTGTGAGTTATGCAGCCCACTAAAAGGGGAATCAAGCGATATACAGAACATCGTTATTCTTATCATATAACATCAATCGATAGAAATAAATTAAATTAAGAAACAAATAATGGCTGTCAGAATCAATTCTGGCAGCCATTAAATTCTGCGGAGAGCTGTTTTCTATCTTATTGTTTAAGCAGTATATCTATTTTCGCAGTTTTCTTGGTGTCTGCGATATATTTCTGAATAGTCTCATTGATCTTCTGCCCCTTTAAAAACTCTTCAATCTTCGCTTTAGTATCTTTATATTCAACAGGGGCAGCTACTTTTCTATCCGTCAGTTTGATAACGTGATATCCAAACGGCGTTTCAACAACCGAACTGATTTCGTTTGTTTTAAGGTCAAAAGCCGCTTTCTCAAAAGCCTGCACCATCTGCCCTTTTCCGAAGAAGCCAAGGTCTCCACCCTGCTTTGCGCTTGGACAGGTCGAGTTCTCTTTTGCTACTGCAGCAAAGTCAGCACCTGCTGCAACCTCTTTCTGAAGTTTCTCAGCTTTTTTCCGCGCTTTTGTCTTCTCTTCAGCGGTCGCCTTTGCATCAACACCTATGAGGATATGACTTGCTTTAACCGTTTCATTCTGTTTGAATTTATCCTGATTCTGGTCATAGAATGCACGTATTTCATCTTCCGTGACTGTAACCTTCGACACAAAAGCGGATTCAACGAAATGTGAAATCAGGAGATCGCGGCGGGTATACTCACGCAGAGCGTTCTCATCCATCTCAAGATCCTTGATAGCTTTCTTAAAGTCCTCTTCATCCTTAAAACGTGATTTACCCTGAGTCAGTTTGGCATCAATCTGCTTGTCCAGATCCTTTATCTCCTCTTTGGATGCAGCCTGATAGAGCAGTTCTGCAGAAATCAACTGATCGACTGCCTGCTTATCAATAGCAGCCTCCTGCCCCTCCGGAACAGGCTGACCACGCAACATCACTTTTTTTGCACGACGCAATTCAACCGCATCAATGGCAACACCATTAACCACGGCAACAGGCCCTTTAGGAGCGACGACTGCTGCAGCTTCAGCAACCGGAGCTACAGTAGCTACGGCATTTTTTTCTGCCTCAGGCTCAGCCGCAGAAACCAGACTTCCGCAGGAGAGGAGAGAAACAACAAGCAATCCTTTTAACAACAGCGATGAGTTGATCTTTTGCATTGTAACGGATACTCCTTTAAGTATAATTTCAGACAATCTAGCATAGTCGAAGTGGAGTTGAAAAGCCAAACATACTTTTGACATTTACATCTCTTTCAGTTACATTCTCCGGTAGTTTTTGTATCAATCTGTTTTATCACGCATAAGCCAGATATTCAGGGGGAAACTTCAAAATGAAAAAAGTTCTTGTAGTCGATGACAGTCTTTCAGTTGCACGCCAACTTGAGAAAATTATTGCAGAATCCGGAGATTTTACCTGCGTTGGTCATGCCAAAAACGGTGCTGAAGCGATAAAGATGAATCACTCCGAAGATCCTGAGATCATCTGTATGGATATGAATATGCCCGGCATGGACGGATTGACTGCACTCCGCACTCTATCGGTTATGGATAAAGAGGTTAAAGTTGTTATGGTTACCTCTCTCGGCGGTGTAGGCGACAAGTTTACCGAAGCAATCAAGCTTGGTGCGAAGAACGTCATTTCAAAACCTTTTGAAACCGATAACGTCCTGCGTATACTGCGGGAGCTCTGATTAATACAATATATTTATAAATATAAGGGGCAAGTCATGGCTGTTAAATTTTTCGGACAATTTCTTGTAGAAAACGGGGTTGTTACCAGCGACAAGTTACTGGATGCTATAAATCTCCAGGAAAAGAATAACCTTAAACTTGGTGAAATGGCATTATCAATGGGTCTTCTTACTGAAGCCGATATCCAGCGGGCTCACAACGCACAGATGTCAAAGGATATGAAGTTGGGCGACCTGCTCGTGGAGATGGGTTTTTTGTCCCTCACGCAGCTGAACGATATCATTACCAGACAGAAAAATACCCACATCTACATTGGTGAAGCTCTTGTTCAGGTTGGCGCAATAACCGCAGAGGAGCTGCAGAAACAGCTTGATGCTTTCAAAGCTGATCAGGCTCAGTATGTTTCAAACGGCATAGAGCTTCCGGTTTCGCTGCCAAACAGCAAAATATGGGAAATGACCGCAGACCTTACATTCAAGATGGTTACAAGAGTTCTCGATCTTCAGTTCAGACCAGGCAGGTGTGAATTGGTAAAAACAGTAGCCCCGAACTTCATGCTTGCCGCAATGGACTTTAGCGGAGATGTCAACGCGCGCTATCTGATTTCTGTATCTGAAGGGTTGCAGAAAACAATCGCAAAAGCAATTTTAAGCGAAGAGTCGGTTGACAAGGAACCTGTTGAAGTGTTGGAAGATACCGTAATGGAATTTGTAAACGTAGTATGCGGTAATGTTGCCGCAAAAGCATCACAGATGGGTGTTATTATGAATATAAATCCGCCTGAGGTTCTGCACGGACTTCAGATAGACGAAGAAGATACCGCCCTTGTATTCCCGATTCATATCGGTGATGGCGACAAGATGGAACTTATACTCTTGATTAAGAATTGAAAAAACTTTTTATGTAACAACAAAGGGGCGCTGACTTTATAGTTCAGCGCCCCTTTGTTGTTAATGATTCTAAATAGTAACTGCCAGAGTATCTCCTCAACGCCACACTTCATGGCTGTATTCACCATCACCACCGCGTACAAAAAGCGGGGGTTCAACAACGGGAGAACTCCGTCTCCCCTTTGCAAGCTCCGCCATGAACATAGTCGCCTGAGAAGTCGCACAGTTGTGGATCATGCGAATTCTCAGCACCGATAATTTCATATCGTTCGCAAGCCCCATAAATTCAACAAGACGAGATGGCAGGTGAATAAAGCATATCCTGCCTGATGGTTTAACAAGATATTTTGCAGCAGTTAAAAAATCTGCAAGAGTAGCGGTTGTTTCGTGGCGGGCAACATCTCTACCGGCTTTAGGACTTGTTTTGCCACTTCCTGCCTTACGGAACGGGGGGTTTGAAACTACAAGATCAAATGTTGAATCTCCGGATAGTGCGCGCCTGTTCAAAACATCCTCGCAACGGGCTGAAACCCTTTGTGACAGTTCGTTGTGCAGAATATTCTTATCAATAATCTCAATCATCTCGGGGTTATTTTCAAAAGCAACCACCGATGCGGACGGATTCACGCGAGCCAGAACCAAACCTATTACCCCGCAACCGGCACCAAGATCCGCAATTATCCCGCCATCAGAGACCGGGCTACAGAATCGGGCAAGCAGCAAAGGGTCAAGCGAATATCTATAACCATTAAGGGGCTGAAACAGTTGAAGATCAAACAGTTTTAAATCATCTTTTGTCAATAACAGGCCCGAACCTTTAAAATTTATACAGCCACAACTTTCAGAAATTGCATAAGTTTTCTGATCGTTTAGCTGCTAGACCGCTTTACTCTTTCTCAACAGAAACTCTCTTATCAACAGAACTGCAAACAGCGCAAACGAAGCGAGCGTCAGATATTTACCTATTTTAAACGTGAGCGGATCAAACACGAACTCAACCCTATGCTTACCGGGTGTTAGATATACTCCTCGAAGAACATGATCTACGGGGTGGATCTGTACTTCATTTCCATCTACAAAAGCTTTCCACCCCTGATAATATTTTTCACCGATAACAAGCAGAGAATTAACAGCTGTTTCAGCGTTCAACTCTATACGCTCATTTTCATATAACGATAGAGCAACTTTCCCGTTATTCACCGGCATTCCGACAGCATTCTGCATAGTAACGGGGGGTTCAGATTCAACAAGAGCGAGTCTGGCGGGGTTAAACGCCGGATTCTGCAAAATTGAGAATTTCTGAGTTACATCAGATACTAACATCGCGGATGACACCAGCCATGCTTTTGGCAGAACATTAATATTTTCAACAACAAGCTGCTTTTTATCCGGAGAAGTGAAAACCGGAAGATATTTAGCGCCAAGTTGCCGTTTTTCCTCCTCAAACTGTTTTGCGGAAAAAACCAGGTATTTAACATTAAGCATATCAGGGATTGCGGAATCCAGAGCGAAGGAATCCAGTAACTCCTGCCACCTCCTCTGCTGTACCGGATTAGAGGTAAACATAACAGGAATTCTATTTGTCGCATACTGCATCGGATCAGTCCCGTCCATTGGAAGAGTCCTATAATTCCCTTTATCCCCCGCAATAAAATCCATTACCGGAGTTTTAACTCCACGAACTTTATTAGGAACAGGCACAGTAAATAAAAATTTTGAATTTACCCTCGAAACATCAGCTATGTAAATGGCTGAACAGATCACAATAACCATTCCACCGGCAACAAAACGCCTATACCTGGCAACAAGAAGAGCAGCAAAGAGTGATGCAAATATAAGCGCTATAACTGTTTCATGCATAATATTATTAAATCGCTGACCGACCAGATAACTGCCCGCCTCATACCGTGTTGCTTCTGCTATCTGGGGAAAAAAGAGGCTGCGGGTAAACTCACCGGCAAAAAATTCCATAGAAAACAACATTACAAGCAGAAGAACAAAAGTTCCGATTCCATAAATATAACGCCTGAAATTAGCTGAGTTGCAAATTTCATCATCCCGCAGAGCATCAAGTCCGCTTGCGCCAAGAAAACCAAGTGCAAAGACCGGGATAAACATCATCATTTTCGGGACACGAAAACGGTTTATACCGGGGAAGAAATCATAGAGCAGGTTGTAAAACGGTGTGAATTTACCCATCGAAAATATAATTCCGAAAGCCGCCAGCAGGAGAGCCAACCACGTCAGGCGGTCACGTCTGAATATAAGAGGGAGAGGAAGCAATAACCATGGAAGAAGTCCCATGTAGCTTTGAGTCTGCGTAAAAACCATCCTTCCCCAATAATATGCAGGAATATTTTCAGGGTTTTCACCCGCTTCCTGCCGCGACAGACCAAAAAATCCCGGTATTGCAAACGATATAAGCTCCTCAGGCGGCATCGACCATGACATAGCCTCTTCACGGTCAAGCCCCCCTCTCCCCTGATTAGCACCGCTTTGCGCTCCACGATTTGTATCTGTAGACCACTTAGCAAGCGGTACGAGAGAAATAGCTACTGTTGTGAGAAAAAACACCAGTACTAGCAGATTCAGACCTAACATTCTGTAAATTTGACTTTTTTTACCGGACAGTTCCCCCCTGACAAGCAGGATCATCCTTACTATTCCGTAAATTGCAAGAGCAAGACAGGTATAAAAAGCGATCTGCCAGTGTGTGTTGAAAAACTGAAAGGCAAGAACAACACTTGTAGTCAGAAAGAATATTGGGCGGGAGGTTTTAAAGCCACGCTCAAGAAAATAAAAAGCCCACGGCGCATAAGATATTGTGGCAATTTTCATAACATGACCGGCATTTATCAGTGAAGCGTTTTCAGTTGAAAGGGCAAATACCAGACCGCCAAGAAAAGCAGCCCCCCTTCCGCAGCCGGCAAGACGGCAGAAAAAGTATGTACCGACAGCTCCCGAAAAGAGATGCAGAACAATAAACCAGGCTACGCATGAAGGAGCTGGAAACAGCCAGAAAATAAGATTTTTATGAATCAGAAATTTAAGGGATGCCGCACCGCCAAGATTTGTATGTCCACTGTTGACGTAAGAGTTCCAACCGGCTGAGCTGAGATCTATTTTAAACAGATCTGAAAACGGTAATTTGCCAACCCCCTCTACCCCCCAGTAAAATTCATTTATAATATCTGGGGCTCTGATTATCTGGTCGGTAAACAGTACCTTTGAATAACAGGCTATCACTACTGTCAGCAGAGCTGCGATAATCATATAATCTTTTCTGCGTTCGGTCATTACTCAGCTCCGTACTTTTTTGTTCTTAAAATTTCAGACAGAATCATCGTTTTTTGTAATCACCCCTGGAGAGGATTTTTTCCAACCATATATAGAGACATATAAAAAAATACCTGCTCCCCATCTCCTTGATTTTCAGTTTTGCTTTCCCGGACGTTCGATTCCGCCATGTTATTGGAATAACTGTCCAGCTAAAACCGCGAACAATTGCTTTTAGGGGAATTTCGACCGTCAGATTAAAATGTGGGGCTATAAGCGGACGGCACCCCTCTATAACACGATAGCGATACCCTTTAAAGGCGTTGGTTGTATCATTCAGCTTAATATGGAAGAAATACTGCAGGAATTTATTTGCAATGCGATTAATAAACAGTTTTATCAAAGGGTAATCGACAACCCCGCCACCCTTTATAAATCTGCTCCCAAAAACACAGTCATACCCCCTGTTAAGCTCATGCCAATATCTAACAGCATCTTTTGGATCGTCGGATTCGTCCGCCATCATAATAACAACAGCATCACCGCACATAACATCGAGTCCACAAATAACTGCTCTGCCAAACCCATGCAATCCATTATTCTGAATCGGCTTCAGCTCTGGAATACTCTCTTTCAAACCCTGTAACAGTACCCAGGTATTATCACTGCTCCCGTCATCAACAACAATAATCTCATGCTGGATATTATTAAGACTCAACTGAAGATTGAGGCGCTCCAGCATCCGGGAGAGAGCCCCCTCTTCATCTCTTGCCGGTATAACGACAGAAAGCAGTTTCAGTTGACTGCCGTTTTCTACATCTGATTTCATAAAACCCCTGAAATTTCAAGCCAATCAGGATTTCGCTCTGCATGAGCAGCAATCTCTTCAAGTATCTCATTAATATGAGTGGCCGGCCGCCACCCCCATTTCTTTTCTGCAAGAGAAGTATCCAACACCAGCCATGGAATATCAAATCTACGCTCCTCATGCTGGCTCTCCACTATACGTCTGCCAAAACGCTCAGAGCACCAGCAGCTCAATTCATACAAAGAGATTGAGTTTTGGTTACCCCCACCAAGATTGATTAACCTTTCAGAGCCTGAAACCAGAGAGCTGACCTGCTTCCTGATAAGCGGAATGAGATCATTGGGGTGCATACAATCCCTTACCTGATATCCCTTACCCCCAAACCCGATATACTTCAATGGGTGGGAACGAATCCACGCATTGATCCAGAATGCAAATATCCCCTGATCAGGACGCCCGAACTGCCCCGCACCTGCCATTACACCACAGCGATTTATCCATACCGGAAAACCAAATGCTTCACCATATTCAAGTGCAAGCGCCTCGGAAGCCAACTTACTGCTCCCATAGAGCGAAACAGGCGCAGCAGTACTGAAAGTTTCCGCAATTCCGGAACTGCTTATCCCATAAGGCAACTCCTGATTATTAGCCGGTCTGAATGCGGCGCCGACAGTTTCAACCTTCAATTCTGATAATGCGGCTATTGAATAAACACGGCTGGTGCTGATCAGGATAAAACCGGCACCACACCTTTTGCAGTATTCAAGAATATTTATCGTACCGAACAGATTGTGTTCAACAAGCTGCCTGCTACTCGTATATCCATCTATCCCCGCCAATACAGTTGAATTTGCAGCTGAATCAATCACCCAGTCAACATTCGGCAGCGCTTCAAAATCGGAGGGAGTACGAATATCAACATGAAGAATCCTTATCCCCATTTTAGCAAGTTTCTGTCGATTAACTTCACTCCCCGCACGGACAAAATTATCCAGTCCAATTATTTCAGCATCAGGATCCGCAGAACGCCAAGCTAAAGCAAGTGAGCTACCGACAAAGCCACATATTCCGGTTATAAGGATTTTCATTTCTCAGCCAACCTGTCACGCCATGATGCGACTATTTCAGAAACAGTCCCGGACAATGTTTTAGATATACCCCAACCCGGATAATGAGAAATCATTTTGGAAAGATCACTATAATAACAGATATGATCACCTGTTCTGTTTTCATCAATATACCTGAAAATCTGCTTCTTACCGCTATACTGTTCAGCCAGTTGAAACGCCTCCAGAATTGAACATGAATTATCTCTGCCGCCGCCAATATTGTAAACTTCTCCGGAACGCGGTGATTGAAAGAATCTGTAGATAAATCCGGCTACATCATAAGAGTGAATATTATCACGCACCTGTTTACCCTTATACCCGAATATTACATACTCTCTCTCTTCAAGATTGCACTTCACCAGATAACTTAGAAAACCGTGCAGTTCAACACCAGAGTGACTTGGTCCGGTCAGACAGCCACCACGGAGGACACAGGTCGGCATATTGAAATAGCGACCATACTCCTGAACCATAACATCAGCAGCAACTTTTGACGCACCAAAGAGAGAGTGGGTTGACTGATCAATCGAGAATGACTCCGATATACCATTCACATAAGCAGGATCATCATATTCCCATCGCGTTTCAAGCTCCTTCAGTGCGATGCTGTTCGGCTTGTCGCCATACACCTTGTTGGTAGAGAGATGAATAAAGGGGGAATCCATACATGAACGACGCGCTGCCTCAAGCAGGTTGAAAGTACCAACGGCGTTTATGTCGAAATCATCAAAAGGTATCTCTGCAGCACGATCATGTGAAGGCTGTGCTGCAGTGTGAATAATCGCATCGGGGCGCAAAAGCTTTACCAGATCAAGCAGAGCTTGCCTGTTGCGGATATCAAGCTCGTGGTGATGATAATTGGGGAGCGACTCCTCTAATCTACGCTTACTCCAGAGAGTGCTCCCCTGAGTGCCGAAAATAACTTCACGCTGATTATTGTCAATCCCGTGAATCCTGCATCCACGCTGATGAAAAAAAGTTGCCACCTCAGACCCTATAAGACCTGAAGAGCCGGTAATCAAGATATTGCGCATTTAAGATCTCAATTCACTTTAATATATTTTTATAAAGCAGCAGCAGATTCTCAGCAAATTTAGACCAGCGAAAGTTTTCCAGAAGATATCTCCTTCCGGCTGATCCCAGTTTATCTCTCTGTAGAGGATTTTTAAGAAGTTCCACCGTTCTTTGAGCCATCTCAGTCCAATTATCCGGGCTGCATAGGACTCCTGAGACATCAGACTTTATGTACTCACTTATCTGTCCAACAGCATCAGCAACAACCGCCCGCTCAAGCAGAAGGAGTTCTGTCAATTTGGCAGGACACTTTGTCCGGTTTACAAGAGTATCGGCAAAAGGGTATATTGCCACATCACCAACACTCAGACAATCTGCAAGCTTGTCAGGCTCAACCCATCCTGCCATAACAAGAGCATCCGCAAACCCCTCTTCTCTGGCAAAATTAAACAGCCGCTCCTCCTCATTATTACGCCCCTTTCCAACAACAAGAAAACGAACCTCAGGCAGAGCTCTCGCAATTTCTGTAAAAAGAAAATATAGCTTATCCTGACTGAATTCAAAAAAACGGGTATAGAGAAGTACGACTGGAGAATCTTTTTTAATACCCAGATGTTCCCTTAAAACATAAGGATGAGCATTCGGCACTCGCTCCGTAATACAGTTTGGGAGATAGAAAATCCGGTTTTGAGAAACTCCAATACCTGCAACCATACTCTCCAGAGCACGACTTGCAACAGTAACCGCAAAAGCCCTCTTTAACAGCCACTGTTCCTGAAAGGCATAAAAGCTTTTTTCAACCCCGGAGTATGAATGAAGTTCATTCATACCCCCATAACCTTCCCAATCATCTGTATCCAGTAAAAGCGGGGATAACCTTAACCCCAGGCGCTGCAGTATAATGTGAAGCATCGCAGCGAGCCCGCCATATCCTTTAGGCTTGAACAGATGGACGATATCAGGTTTCTCTGAAAAAGCTGTGCTGAACATTCGCCAAGCCAGTAAAGGAGCTGCCAAAACCTTATGTTCCGGCCCAAGCTTAATATTCCTTATGACGACACCATTTACTAGCTCTGTTTTACCGGAATCTTCAGGATTGGTATAGGGGGGGGCAACAATAACCACCTGATGACCTATAGCTTGAAATTCAGCAGCCAGTGGGATCATACGGGCTATTAATGTACCCTTTGGGCGGATTCCGAATGGGGCGAGAAATACTATTTTCATGCTTTCCTGCTCAACAGACGCCCAATCAGAGCAGTTATATGAAATTTCTTTGCCAATCGATATGGAGATGAATCGCGCAAACGATAATAAAATCCGAGCAGAGAAGCAACCTGACTGACAAAAAGTTTAGAATGATTCTCCATAAGCTGCCGATGCAGCGCTATCCGTTTTTCAAGATTCAATGTTCGTTCCCGAGAACCCTCTGCAATTCTGTAATAAAATAACACTTCAGGAATTCTATACACACCACAGTCAAGTTCAAGAAGAGAAAGCCAGAAATCCCAATCTTCCCAACCGGATGCCATATTCGGATTATATCCGCCAACTTTTTCCCAATCTTTCTTGCGATACATTGCAGAACAGAATATCAGGTTAGTAAACAGCATCCCTTTTATAGAAAAATCCGGTACACACCAAGAACCCTGACGAGCTCCAAAACACTCTGCAAGACAATAGACGATGCCGGTTTGAGACTGTTTGTCCAAGACCTCAACGGCTTTTTCTATATAAGTCGGGGCAATCAGATCATCTGCATCAAGCGGTAGAATATATTTGCCGACTGCGGACATAATCGCAGTATTACGTGCTGAAGCAACCCCCTTATTTTCAGTATGGATAACTATTGTGCGGGGCTTGCTGTAGTTAGACAAAAGACGGTTGGTCGCTTCATCATCAGAGCCATCGTTAACAATTATAATTTCATACTCCTGGAACGTCTGTGAAAGAACCGAAGCAACCGTCTCCTCAAGAAAAGCTCCATGATTGTAGCAGGGGATTATTACGCTGACTTTTGGAACATTTATTTTACTGACAAGCTCCATTTCACCCATCGGACTCAGCCTTATTCAAGAGCATTCCTGCTACAATCTTATGACGAATAATTTTGATAAGATAATACAGGTAGTGAGCAGATAAACGGAGCGGTTTTCCGGCAAGAAATTCCCTGCGTATTAAGAACTCTTCTGCAAAAGCTTTATCCGACTCACCTGATGAAACCCCACTCTGATGAACCCTGAAACAGACCAATGGCAAATCTATCGGAACAGGGGCAGATGATTTTGCCAAACGGAGCCAGAATTCATAATCCATGGCGTATTTAAGTTTTTTTGAAAAGCCGCCAAGACTTAAAAAAACGGTGCGTCGCACGAATGTAGCTGGATGAAGGATAAAATTGCCTCTTACCAGCTTGCGATAAGAAAAATTACGCACATGAATTTCCTGTAAAAGCTGCCCACCTGATCCGACAAGAAAAGCCCCACCTGTCAACCAGACAGAGTCAGGATTATTGATGATTCTCTTAGCAACCGCAGATAACACATTAGAATCGGGATAATAATCATCTGAATGCAAATGTGCTATAAACTCGCCATTAGCGATTGCAACCCCCTTATTCATAGCATCAGATATTCCATGGTCGGGCTCTGAAATCCATCTGACGCGGGAATCAGCAGCAGCATAATTTCGTATAATATCCAAAGTTCCATCTGTAGAACCACCATCCACTATTATATGCTCATAGTCGGGATAGTCCTGCATACGCATACTGGCAATTGTTTCAGAAAGATAGCGTTCACTGTTGTAGGTGATCGTTATAATTGAAAAGGTCCATTTTTGATGTGCTCCTGCTTCGGCATAATCATGCATTTCAAACACAGGAAATCTCATCTGAATACTTAGTCGCCAACTCCTTAATATTATGTAACATTTTATAATTATTACTAAGCCAGCTTATCTCCTTATCCCACCACTTAAATTTATTTAGAAACATTATTTCCGAAATTTCAAATCTATATTTTATTATTTTTGCCGGGACACCCCCAACTATGGCAAACGCAGGAACATCTTTAGTTACTATAGATCCTGCAGCGATAATAGCACCATCTCCGATTGTAATACCGTCAAGAACAATACTTCTGGCTCCAATCCAAACATCATTTCCTATTGTGACTGGTGAATATTCATCAAAATAATTACGATCACAAATTATCTTTTGAGCCTGCCCAAGAGTTGAAAAAAACAGTGGATGAGTTGATACAAAAGTATCTGAGGGGTGTTTACCTAAACCAATTAAAATATCTGGACCTATGGAACAAAACTTTCCAATTGTAGCGTTATGAATTTTCGTACCAGAGGCAATATATGTGAAGTCGCCCAATGCTGCAGATGATAAATTTACGTAATCATAAATAGTGTTCATATAACCGAAATCACATTTCTTTATATGACAAAGATATCCAATTTTCAGGCTCTTAGACTTGTATTTCTTTTCAAGAAGATATTTAGACAACGATCTTCTAAAGAATATTGTAACAGGATTTTTAGTTAGTATCTTAAACACAGAAATCTCCACCAAACATAATGGTCAATCAGACTCTTTTCGGTATTCTGGTTTTCTTTTATAGCAATTGGCAAACCTTTAAATTTTTAGAATTATAATGAAGCACTCAGAAGCTGTAGTTTCATCAGAATTTTAACATTCATTCGGAGCTATAAGTTTATCTGTGCAAAGTAGAGGATCCCGTCACGCCTAATAATTTTCCATAAACCATCGATATGCCGAGACAATACCATCACGCAACTTAATAGAGTGTTGCCAGCCAAGTTCATGTATTTTTGAAGAGTCAGCCAGTTTTCGCGGAGATCCGTCCGGTTTTTCGGCATCAAAAACAAGTTCACCGCTAAATCCAACCACATCCCTCACCAGCAGCGCAAGATCACGAATGCTGATTTCCTCACCAGAACCTACATTTATGAGAGCTGGCGCAACTTTGTCATTAAGCAACGTATTGTAACTGATATCGTCAAGATTCATCAGAAACAGACAGGCGGCAGCCAGATCATCAACCTGAAGGAACTCGCGTAGTGGATTACCACTCCCCCAAATAGTTACATATTTGTCGCCACTCTGCTTTGCTTCGTGTATTTTACGGATTAATGCAGGGAGTACGTGCGATTTCTCAAGATCAAAATTATCATTCGAGCCGTACAGGTTATTTGGCATTACTGACAGATATTCTGTTCCGTACTGTTGGTTATATGAGCGGCATTGATATATTCCTGCAATTTTTGCTACGGCGTATGCGTCGTTCGTAGGTTCGAGCGAGCCTGTCAGAAGGTACTCCTCTTTCATAGGCTGTGGTGAAAATTTAGGGTAAATGCAGGTGCTGCCAAGAAACAGAAGTCTTTTAACCCCGTTAAGCCAGGAGTTATGAATGATATTATTCTGAATCGTCAGATTATCATGTATAAACTCCCCTTTGTAGCTGCTGTTGGCTATTATCCCCCCCACTCGTGCGGCAGCTAAAAAAACATACTCCGGCTTTTCAATGCTGAAAAAATTAGCGACCTGCTCCTGACTGCAGAGGTCAAGCTCTTTTCGTGATTTTAAAAGCAGATTTTTATATCCATCCGCTTCCAACCTCCGAACAATTGCACTGCCGACCATTCCAAGATGCCCTGCTACATATATTATGGAATTACTATTCACGTATGAAATCCCTTTCAATTTATGATGAGTGAGACTTCTATATCATAGTTATTATAAGGGATAAAGCATTCCATGCGGCTGCATCACAAAATTCAATATTCTTGACAATTCAACCGCAACAAGCTAATACAGTCACACAAAATCAATATGTTGCACTCACTTTATTCATACTTTTAAAACAGGTTCGGTACTAAGTCTTATGCCACCAAAAAAACGCATCGGCGACATAATGATTGATCAGGGCCTGATTACTCAGGAACAGCTTGATATTGCTATTCTTGAGCAGAAGAAAAGCGGTGAGCTGCTCGGTTCGGTGCTTTTCAGTCTTGGTTTTATAAGCCAAAAGGATTTATTTAAGCTCCTCACGATTTCGAGTGCAAGTCAGGAGGAGTCTGAGCTTAACAAGTATAACGCTGCAATACCTCAGGAGATAGAAAACCTTGTAAAACAGAGTAGTTCACTTTTCCAGCGCGATGGTTCTGTCGGCAAGAAAGAGCTGGATTCGGCACACTCCCCCCTTGTTAACCTTGTTGAAAAAATCATTATTGACGGTATCCAGCGGACAGCTACAGACATACATATTAACCCTGATGTTAAGGGTGTGCGTATTCGCTATCGCGTTGACGGTGTGCTGCAGCACAGTATGTTTCTGCCTACAGAGCTGCTCAACCCTATTGTGTCACGCTTTAAAATAATGGGGCAGATGAATATTGCCGAGTCCAGAATCCCGCAGGATGGCAGTGCTGAATTTCCTTATAAAAACAGGAAGCTTGATCTCCGTATTTCAACTTTTCCGATCCTCGGTGGAGAAAACATCGTTATCAGGGTGCTGGACAAGGGGCAACTCCGCATCGGTCTGGAAAACCTCGGTTTTTTTGAAGAAGATATAGAGAAGCTGAATGCCTCCATCCAACTCCCTTTCGGAATGATTCTGGTGACAGGACCAACCGGTTCAGGGAAGACAACAACACTCTACTCCTGCCTATCGATAATAAACACTGTCAGTCGGAATATAATTACACTGGAAGATCCTGTTGAGTATCAACTCCCGCTGGCACGCCAATGTCAGGTAAATGTGAAAGCCGGGTTGACCTTTGCAAGCGGTCTGAAGTCGATATTACGACAGGATCCGGATGTTATTCTTGTTGGTGAAATGCGTGATGCCGAAACTGCGGAACTTGCTATCAGGGCATCACTCACCGGGCATCTGGTTTTCAGCACGATTCATACGAACGATGCAATTTCGACTATTGCGCGTATTATCGACATCGGTATTGATCCGTTTCTCATATCTACAACAATTGATTCCATCATTGCACAGCGCCTGGTACGTTCTCTATGCGAAGAGTGTAAAGAGCCTGTTCCGCCGTTTAGTCCCAACTACGCCAAACTTGGCATGGATCCATCCAACAGCACACTTTACCGGGCAAAAGGGTGCTCTGCCTGCGACAATTCAGGTTTTAAAGGGCGTAACGTAATCTATGAAATATTAAAGATCACCCCTAAAATCCGCGAAATGATTAATACAAGGGCAAGCCTTGAAGACATCCGAATACACGCCATTACCGAGGGTTTCCGTGAAATGCATCTGATTGCGCTTGAAAAAGTGCGGCTTGGCATCACAACTCTCGATGAGGTAAGCCATGCAACCAGGATGACATTCTGATGGGTTCTTTCAGTTATCGTGCTATGAATGCAAACTCTGGAATAGAGGA
This sequence comes from Desulfuromonadaceae bacterium, assembly GCA_028683855.1. Classification (GTDB taxonomy): domain Bacteria; phylum Desulfobacterota; class Desulfuromonadia; order Geobacterales; family Pseudopelobacteraceae; genus JACRCG01. The sequence goes on along the minus strand of JAQUHA010000002.1, from coordinate 99,102 downwards.
GGGTACGATATCAGCCCGAAATGAATCAGATCTGGAGCTGATTCTTGCTCAACAGGGGCTTACGCTTATTGCTGCAGAGGGTGTTGGTTTTAGTGGATTAGGGAGCTTCAACGAGATGTTCAAACCGCAGTTGAAGGATAAGGATCTGCTGGATTTCACATATCTGCTTAAACTTGTAGTCAGCTCGGGCATTCCGCTTCTTCAGGGGATAGAAACTCTTACCAAGAGCAACTCAAACAAGAACATAGGCTACGCAACTCAGCGAGTCATGAACGGTATTGATTCAGGTCTTTCACTTTCGGAGGTTATGCAGGGTGCTCCGAATTTATTCCCCCCCTTTTATGTTCAGATGGTCAGGGCTGGTGAAGTATCAGGAACATTGGAAGGGAGTCTTGACTTTCTGGTTAATTATCTGACCTGGCAGGCGGATTTTAAAAAAACGGTCAAATCAAGCTTAAGTTATCCAATTACGGTTCTCTCTATTTTGGGAACTTTGATGTTCGTAATTTTTACTTTTGTCTTTCCAAAGATGCTGAAAGCGCTTACAGGTATGGGGGCCGAACTCCCTATGCCGACAAAAATAATGATTGCGATTTCAGGCTTTTTACGCGGTTACTATCTTCCGATGTTTATATTTATAGCCCTGCTGGTTATAGCCATAAAGGTTTTTAAACGATCTCCAAAAGGTAAACGTCTTATTGACGGTGTGCTCCTAAAGCTCCCGTTAATAGGTATGCTGATTATAAAGATAAATATGTCCCGCTATTTCAAAATTGTAGCAACTCTCCACGCTGCCGGTATAAATGCCGACAAGACTTTTGCCATCGGTGCCGAGGTAATCGGCAACACCGTTATTTCCGAAAGCATGGCATCTATCGCGCGGGTTATCGTAACAGGCGAAAGCATTTCGGAAGCAATGCGACGTACCGGCTATATTCAACCGCTGGTAATTGATATGATGTCTATTGCCGAAAAGACCGGAACTATGGAGACTACACTGATTCGTGCAAGCGATATTCTGGACAAGGAAGTGCCTGAAACTATTAAGAAAGTTTTCTCTTATGTTGAACCACTCACAATGGTGGTTCTTGGAGGCATGGTTCTTCTCCTCCTGCTGTCGGTATTTTTACCTATATACAAATCTGTTGGACAGGTAAAAATGCGATGAGAGAAAAGGCTTTTACGCTGATTGAGGTCATGGTTGTCATGGCGATTATTTCCATACTTGCAGGAATGATGGTGCCGGCAGCCTGGAAATTCTGGGAGGGTGAGGAGATTGCCACTACCAGAGAGCGGTTGGAAGAGCTGAAAATTGCCATAGTCGGCAATAAAAAGGCACAACAGACCGGTATAAGAACTATGTTCGGTTTTGTAGGTGACAACGGAGAACTGCCATTCTGTAATTATTCTACATCCGTGCAGGCATACAGCCTTTCACTTCTGGTTAACAAGCCAAATATTGGCTGTGACTATCCGTACTGGAAAGGGCCATATATGAGCGGATTTGACCCGGCAGAAGTTTTTAAAGATGCGTGGGGAAGGGATGTTTCATATTATTTTTGTAAATCTGAGGATGATCGCTATCTATCAGGTGCTTTGAGAAGCGCTGGGCTTGACGGAGGCTTTCACCACAACTATGACGAATGTGATACCGAACGCTCAAGTACATTTTGTGAAGGTGATGATATATGTGTAGCACTTGATAGACTTGAGGTTGCTCCCACTTATAGAATTCAAGGTAATTTCGCGTTCAAAAACCTTACGTCTACAGGCAGTAATAGTGCCCGTATAGCTATAACATATCGTGATCCCACCACTGTGGGTGGAGACCAGACTTTTGATATAGGATGTAAAACAAAAACTGATGCTGCATTCCCCAATTTCACAACCCTTGTGGTAAAAGATTCAGTCCAGCGATACCTGCCGATAGGAAAGGTAATATTTAAGGCTAAATATTACGCTGGTGAAAACTGCACAGGCAGCGAAACATCTGATTTTGTAGACTATTTTATTCAAGACAATACTAATAAAGTTTTTATCAATTTCCCTTAGACAACTGAACAAACACCGGAATTATGACCTCACTGATAATTGACATACGAGAGACCATAGTAAGAGCCATCGTAAGCCAGGATGGAGTTCCTGGTTATCACAGGACCTTTGAACACGCCGGTTCAGCTAAGGCTTCGAGTGAAAACACCGAGGCTGTTACCGGTTTGCCACTCCAGGAAATTTTAAAAACAATACGCAAGGAGTGCGGCTCTTCGATTGATGCTGCATACCTGATACTCCCACAGGATGATGTTGTCATCTCCTATCATACCACTCCGAAACTTTCAAAAATTGATGCCGAAAAAATAATCGATCGTAAAATAAAGACCGAGTCAAATGAAGAATTTCCATCTTTCTCAATAGTACAGACGACATCCGACCAGAAAGCCCAGAATTGGATGGCTCAGTACGTTCCTGCCGCAACACTCAAACGTTATCGCAAACTGTTCAGAGCAAACAAATTAAAACTCAAAAGTATTACGTCACCAATCAACGCCATTCTGGATTCGTTTAAAATTGTTCGCGAGGCGATCTTCAACGCTCATGCAATCTATGAAATTATTGATGGCTATGTAGAGGCTTATTATATATCTGCCGATGGTATTCTCTATTTTGAGCGGCATCCATATACAAAAGAGGGTAGAAGCGATGAGAACCTTGAAGCAGATGGCGAAAAGGCATTAAAACAGTTGCTTTTCAAAATAATAAATACAATATTCCGTATAAACTCCAATTATATGGCTGAAAATCCGCAGATTCCACTACAGTTAGCATGGATTTGCGGCGATGTTGGCGAGCTTAATGAAATTGCTACAGCTCTTAAAGAGGCAATGTCGGTAGAAGTTGCCATAGCACCTGCAATGCCGAGCGGCATGGAGAACGAGAGCGCTTATGTACCGCTTGGAGGATTTGCTGCATCACTGCACAACGGGACTGCTGTCACCTATTCAACGGCGGATTTCTTCAGAAGATTCCCATTACGCAAAACATACGGTATCTCAATTTTTGTGCTAACCGGATTATTGGCTCTGCTCGCATTTTTTCTGACTGAACGTGAATATCAAACTCTCCGCAAGCAGATTGATTCTACCCAAAAAAACGGTGAGCGAGACAGCTCAAGCAGATCAAACCCGAGCCATTTGAAAAATATGGAGGTTTTAAAAAAACTTACCTCAAAACAGTTTGTTTTTTACCCGATTTTCCGGGAACTTGCCAACGATCTGCCAAAAGGAGTTTTTCTGGAGAGCGTGGAATACAAGTTTAAAGATGATATAGGTAATATAACTATTACAGCTTTGATCCCTCTCGGCGAGAGAGTTACTACTACCAATATTCCAGGTCAGCTCATGTCTGTATTTGACGCATCTCCGTATCTTAACAATCATCTTGAGCCTTCAATATCTACAGTATTTAAAGATAAAGAGCCGTTTTTAAAAATAGTATTCAACTGCGAGGTCAAGTCAATTGACACGACAAAGTAAACTTATAATCCTTGTTGCCTACCTGCTGATACTCTCAGTAGTTATGTTCTCATACCGGACAAATCGCTCTAAGAAAGTCAAACTGATTAGAGCAGAGTTGTCTCGTGTTGAATCCGAGAAGAATAAGGTTCGCAGAGATGAAAATGAGCTGGCTCGAATTTCCAGGCTGATTCCATCGGAGGCAGACAGCACCGCTGTGGTAGAGGCACTTTATCGCTTTGCTAAAGAATCGGGCTTAACTCAGCACAACGTAAAAACAGAGGTTAACAAAAAACTGACTTCAGCCAGAAACAGAAGATCGAGTAATAATTTAACTGTTGCTGCTAACCGTATCAATGTAAACACGATTGGAAGTTTTCGACAGACTGCGGAATATATTAGAAGACTGCAGAACATGGAGCGTTTCAACAGAATAGCTGAATTAAGACTGACTCCTTCAGAAAATGTGGTAAAAGCCTCACTTACAGTTGAAGTTTTTTCCCTGCCGGTGAATTAATGTTTAAGTATATTTTCAACATTTATCTAGTTACGGTTCTGTTTTACACACAGGCAGGCTGGTGCGCGGAAAAACAGCCTGTCTTAAAAACGGCAAGCCTATCGAACATACTGAATGAGGACGCTAAAGCCTGGGATCGCGACCCATTTATCGGCAAACTAGCCAAAAAGCGCGCTGTTCCTCTCACTTCCAAACTAAACGGATACAAAGCTACCAAACAGGTTGAAAATGAAGAAGAGATCAACCTGCAGGGGATAATCCAGAGTGACAATACATATCATGCACTTATAAACGGACGGGCTCTAAAAACTGGCGATATGATTGGAACAACTAGAATTCAGCAGATCAACCGGTATCAGGTTGTGCTGCAGAATGCTAAAAAAGAAAAGATTGTCTACGACATTTACCAGGGTAAGCTGGATAAAGATCGAGGTAAAAAATGATCCGTAAATTGATATTAATTCCGGCTGCGATTCTTGTTGCAGGCTGCGTTAATGCAAAAATGAGCAGCGTCAATAACACTAAAGCTGCTCCATCTTATGCTCTCCCGCAGGCTAAACCTGTTCCTGAACAGATCGCAAAAGATCCGGATGCTTACAGAAATGAAGATCCGGGTAAAACGTACTCTCTATCACTCAAAAACGCCGAACTGGGTGATGTTCTAATGTTACTTTCAAAAGAGAGCGGAACAACCATTGTCTCCGAACGAAATATGCGCGGAATGGTTCAAATTGAGGCAAAAAACAAGAAACTGGGCGAGATCCTCTACGAAATACTGAAACCACTTGGCTACACCGCTGCGGTAGAGAATGGAATGATACTGGTCGGAAGACCAAGGCTTACTACCAGAACTTTCCACATGAACTATCTTAAAGACACCCGTAACTCTTCAAGCAACATGAATGTATCCGGTTTTGCGTCTGCTGGTTCTGGAAGTGTAAGTGTTTCAACTACCGGCAAGTCTGACTATTGGGGAGCTCTCGAGTCATCACTTGAAATGTTCGTATTCGGTAAGAGCGGAATTGGAAAACGTGAGGGTGGTGGATACATTGCCGGTGAATCCGAGAAAAAAGCGGATGACGGTTTAAAAGGCAAAGACAATAGCAAAGTAACAACACAAGAACTAAACGACCCATTTCTAAGTAACACCCAAATAAATAATAATTTGCTAAAACAGCTAGTTGTTAATGAAATGGCAGGTATCATACAAATAACCGACTATCCCGAAAATCTTGATAGAATTGCCTCCTTCCTCTCAGACGTTGAAGAAGGGAGCAAACGTCAGGTACTGATTCAAGCGCACATAATGGAAGTTTCATTAAGAGATTCTTTTTCACTTGGAATTGATTGGAAAGTAATACTCGACAAAAGCACTAATCTCGTAATCGGGCAATCTTTAACACCAAATACCATGACTAATGTATTCACTCTTTCATCACCTCAAACTTTAAATCCACTTTCTAATCCATATCCTCCTGTTGGTACAGATGGAATTACTTTACCAGGTCATTGGAACAACTTTAGTATATTAATTGATGCTATGAAAGAACAAGGAAATGTAAGAATGCTTTCAAGCCCAAAAATTTCTGCACTTAACAATCAGAAGGCTGTAATAAAGTTAACAACAAAGCAAGTTTCATGGATATCCACCAAAACGACACAAAGTGGACTCATAGGAACTGATACATACACTACCACGCCACAAATTGATGAAGTTGGAATATTTCTAGATGTTACTCCCCAGATTGGACCTAATGGTTCTATAATAATGCAGATACATCCCAGCATATCCGAAATTAAAGTTTTGTCGGTTTCCCCTGACAAAACCAGTACAAAACCGATTATTGACATCAGGGAAATAGACACTATGGTTGATGCTAAAAATGGAGAAACGATAGTTATTGCTGGATTAATATCTGATAAGCTCAATGAGACAAGACGTAGCGTACCACTACTTGGTGAAATACCTTATTTAGGTGCACTTTTTTCCTACAACTTCCAAGAAAGAAATAAAACAGAGTTGGTAATCATGATGACTCCATATGTACTAAACAACAAAAACATTACTGAAATAAGAGAAGATCATGAGAAACGGATGCAGAATATGGGCGGGGATTTTCATCTCATAAATAATATGGGGAGTATGATTACTGAAAAAAGTTCGCGTGACTGGATTATGAGGAGTGAACCTCATCGAATACAGCCTGTTATTGAGCAGGAGAGGAATTTTAATAATCAACAAAGCAGTGTAACTGACTTAAATAAATCAGATGCCATCGATAAATATGTACAGAAAGAGACAAAGGTTGATAGCTTGAAAAAAGATAGTATTGTTATAGAAAATAGAACTGAGAGTAATAAAATTGAGGAAACTGCCAAACCTGCGAAAGAGCAGAAAGAAATTAATGCACAGGTAATTGAGAAGAATAGAAACATTAAATCTGAAGCCTACAGTGTTACAAAATATCCAGAAGCTGAACCCAGGCTTAAAAACGACGATAAACAGGAATATTCAACATCATCTTCATCCGATGTCCAGACTGTTTCCGTTACAACGGCAGCAGAACAGACTCTGTACCGTAGTGCAGTAAGTGCCTACAAAATAGGTGACTGCAGAGAGAGCATAAAGGTATTTGACAACTTCCTAAAGGCTTACCCTAACTCCCCGTTTTCAGCAGATGCCGCATATTACAGGAAGGACTGCTCTGAGCGCATTTCCGCCAATACTATTCAGCGTTAAGCTCACCTGAACGATAGCGTATAACTGTAGCTTTTTCCAACGTAATCATTCCACCGTTCATCATTAAATCAATCTGCGGCATAATCTCGTTGATCTTTTCCGGAGTATCAACCACCTCTACTATCAACGGTAGATCGGCAGAGAGATCAAGCAGTTTCTGTGTATGATAGACATGACTGGCACCAAAACCGGATATTCCGCGCAACACGGTAACACCTGCAAAAAGATTTTTCCTGAACAGCTCAACCAGCGACTCATATAATGGTTTGTGTTCAAAGCGATCACTCTCAGCTATAAATATCCTCATCAACATCTGTTCGCCCGTCAGTTTGGTCATAATAGTTTCCTTCATAAAACTGTCTTTACGGTGATGATTCCAAGCCATGTAAAAAGCAGGCAGGCTGCAACACTTGTCATAATATTTATAAACGCCAACGCAACCCGCCCATCTTCAAGCAGTACAAAAGTTTCATAACTGAATGTTGAAAATGTTGTCAGACCACCCAGAAACCCGATAGTCAAGCCTAGGCGTAACGTATCCGGAATAAAAGTACTCCGCAAACCAAGTTCCATAACAAAACCTATAAAATATGCACCAGTCACATTTACTACTAGAGTGCCATACGGAAAAGCACGTCCAAGAATGGTATAAACCCAACCGGAGAGATAAAATCGAGTAAGCCCACCTGCTGCAGAGAGAAAGGCAATTGTAACAGCTGTTTTCATTACCAGTTCCTTGCTGTCAATCAAAATATTTGTTGTATAAAGCATCTGTATGAAAAAACAAATGCCGAGGCTTAAAAACAGCCCCGGCAAATATTTGAACAATAAACAAATAATTAAATACTACTTGTAACGAATTCCGATATCATCTCCTACTAGCTCTTCATCAGTAGTATTGGTCTGAAGAATTCCGTCTGCTCCTGCTGAAATAATCCAAACCGGCTTGGAAACACCTGGATTTAATGGGTCGTCAACAAAGTTTTTCGCTCCAATATAATAAGCATTCCCCCATGGATCGCCAGGAGCATCACCTAGATAAGGCCCTTTCCACTTGGTAGCAGGATAATTGTAACCATCAGGTGCCACATTAATTCTTAAGTGATCCAACAGTTTTGCATTCCCTCCAGTTGAAGCCAATGCTTCACCCCAATCTGTAGAGCCAACAGCGGGTTCGTTACCAGCACTTTTGAGAACTTCAAAGAAAGTGTCTGCAGAAGCTTCAACGCTACCATCATGCCTAATAGGGAAAGTCGAAAGGTCATTCTTGAACATCTGAATAGCCGTCTGCATCGTCTTCAAATCACCTTTTGCCTTTGACACTTTCGAGTCATCAACCTGGTTGATTATCATTGGTACAAGAATACCAGCCAAGATAGCAATAATTGCCGCTACTACAATAACCTCGATCAGCGTAAAGCCCTTACGGTTCATCTCAACAAAGTTCCTCATCTCTCCCCCCAAAAAAAGTATTTAGAATAACATTACGTCTGTATACACAAAGCTTGTTGGACTATATAACCTCAACATAAATCTGTCAACAAAGATTTAAATGTATCTCGAAGTATTTATAAACTAGGGGATTTACAAAATCAACTCAGGATCTGAAGAGAACAGCTTGTATCTCTTTAGGTTATTACGGTGCAGAAAATATTTGATTGCGGTATTGATAACTCCAAAGCCATAACGAACACTCGGCCAGAAACTGATTGACGATGCTTCAGGAAAATATTTTGTCGGACAGCTTATCTCGCCAATTCTGAATTCAAAAGCGACTGACTGGGCTAACATTTCATTATCAAACAGAAAATCATCAGAATTCAGCTCAAGAGGGAGTTTTTCTATTACTTTCCGACTGAAAGCACGAAAACCTGTGTGATATTCAGAAAGTTTAATCCCGAAAATTATATTTTCAAATGCTGTTAAAACACGATTGGAGAGATATTTGTAATATGGCATCCCCCCCCTCAGGGCTTCACCACCCAATATGCGAGACCCCAGAACAACATCGTAATGTCCTGAGACAATCATGGATGCCATAGCAGTAACGAGTCGCGGTGAGTACTGATAATCAGGGTGAACCATAACTATAATGTCAGCATCCAGCTCCATTGCTGCATGATAACAGGTTTTCTGATTAGCTCCATATCCACCGTTTACAGAGTGAACAATTGTCCTGATCCCAAGTTCGGCTGCAACAACTGCCGTATTATCGCGCGATGCATCATCAACCAGCACAACCTCGTCAACATACTCCATCGGAAGATCTGAATAGGTCATGCGTAATGTCTTTTCGGCATTGTAAGCCGGCATAACAACCACAAGCCTCTTGCCGGATATCATGAATTTCGCTCACGAAAAACCAGACTGCCCGTGGCAAGCAGCAGAAAACCGGCAAGCATTGCAAGCTTACCGTAAATTGAAACACCTGAAGCTGTAGCAGCAATACCCCAAGATTGAGCCAGAGCACCACCTATAAACATACCTATTACTACTATGCCGGCATCGGCATCCCCCTCGCCGGCTTTTATTAGTTGGCGAAACGGACAGCCACCTATCAATACGGAAATCCAACCTACCAGCCCCATTCCGAGAAAACTCCATATATACTCAAGATGAGCCCCGGGCTGTCCGTACAACCCATAGTTGAATCTTCCAGTCAGAATATTCATAAGCAGAGCAGCCAGAATGAATATTAGCAACCCTGGAAGCGCCGATGTCCTTAACCCCATAAGCATAAAATTCCTGATACTTCCGGTTATGCAGAACCTACTGCGCTGAGCTAATCCTCCAAGTAGGACACCGACAAGAAGAGCTGTCTGCCAAGGAGCAAATTGAGTCCCCCCCCCTTGAGAGGAAAACAGCAAAAACCCGGGTCGTACTAGAAAAAATACTAATAACAATATAAACAATCCGGGTATCAGAAGTCCGCCATGACTTTTAGCCTGTGACTGCGGAACAAATTCGACCCCATGAGTCAAACCTTTTAATCCTGCCCATACTCCGGCAACAAGCCCTACAATACCGGCAACAGCTGTCATATCTCCAGCGGCAAAACGGAGCATCAGTTTAATTGGGCAACCGATAAAAACCGCACAACCAAAAATCATGAAAATGCCGAGGAAAAGCCTTGAGAGTGTTGCACTCCCCCCTCTTGAACGGAAATCTTTGAAAATTAAGGCAGTTACAAACGAACCAAGGACAAAACCTATCAGTTCGGGGCGAAGGTACTGCATTCGTTGATTATCGTGAAGCCCAAGAGCTCCTGCACTATTCTCTATAAAGCAGGAGACACAAATACCGGAATTTTCAGGGTTACCCCATACCGAAAGCAATACCCCTGTAATACCAAGCAGGAGCGCTGAGGCGGTAACCAGCCAGAATTCTCTGCTTTTCAGCATTATTCGCATCCTCCAGCCAAGCGACTTTTAAGGTAGTTAAGTTTCTGGCGTGACGATGCAATAGAGGTATTACCAGGGTTGGCAGCAAGACGCTGTCCAACACTCTTCAAACCATCATCAACAAGTTTCTGAATTTCAGTACGGCGGGATAGAGGGCTTTTTGGATCAAGATAGTCACCGTTCAGCTTAATACCGGCTACATAAGAAGAGAGAGCTTCGTCAAAAGCACCCATTTCCAGAAGAATTCCCCCCTGCAGAATATGCCCATGTGCTTCCGAGGGATATTTTATTATAAGTTCGTCCAGCTTTAAAAGGGCATTTTGATTCTTCCCCTCTTTATGCAGCAACTCGACCGGAGCATAGATCTCAGCAATTAACTGCACTTTGGCTCTATATGCAAGCTCACGTTCCAGCGATTTGCTTGCCACGCTGTTCTTCCTGTCAATAGTTTCTCTACTTTGATAGAGGATGGTGAATACAGAAACAGAGAGAATGATCAGAAAGAACCAGCAGAGCTTATCGTATCGGTCTCTAAACATCTGCCTTAATATTTCTGGTACGGAGGCATATTTACCCTCTTTGCCATTTCACGGATAGGGTCATAATCAGAATCGAGGAGTTCTTCATAACCGTCAATCCAGGCAGCCTTCATAACCTTAAGCTGTTCACCGTTAACCATAGCGGTATCTTCAGGTTTAAGTGACATCAGCGCATCTTTCACCTTTTTCACCAAGGCCTGATCTACGTCCTTTCCGACGCCGAAAGTACAGTATGGAATTGGCTTGCTCTGGGCTAAAATTATAATTTCATCTGCTGATATCTTGCCATCTCTCGTCATATTTTCAATATCCATAATCGGTGCAGCTGCGACATCGTACATCCCGTAAAGGACACCATAAATAAGTTTTTCATGTTTAAATGAGCCGGACGGTATTGTGTAGTGTCCAAGATCATTCTCCGGGTTTATACCGGCTGCCAGCATAAGGTCATATTCCGCAAGGTATCCGGTCGGTGCAAGCATGGGACCGAAAGCCATGCGCTTGCCGCGAATATCCGAAATTTTTGTAATACCACTATCTTTACGGGCTATTATAACACCAGCGGAGCGGGAGCCCAACTTACCGCGCTTTTCGGAGGCAAGCAGCTGAACATTCTCATTTTCGTGCAGAATTATGTAAAGAAGTGAATTTGTGTGTGTAAAAGCAAACTCACCAGCCTTAAAACGTTTCTCAAAATCATTCGTATCGACCGGAACCATAACAAAATCTACGCCGACTTTGTCGGAAAGATATTTTGTAAGCGGCAGAAATCGCTCTGTCGTTTCACGCTCACTGTTGCAGAGCATATACCCGATCTTAACTGTCTCCCTTTTCCCTTCGCTCTTACATCCGGCTAACATTAAAAACATTGTAAAACCAAGTAACAAGCAGGTCATAAGTTTTATACGCATATTACGTTCCTGTTCTTTCTGTATTTGAAAATTTAATTCGGAGCTACTTTCTGTTCTGAACAAGGAATACATATTCTGCCATTTAATGCATCAAGCATCTTTGTCTCCATAACCGATTCACCACAGATTGAACAGACTCCGGATTTTCTGATTTTCGCAACCTGCAGCTCTCTGTACGGAACAGCAACTACAGAAATAATCGCAGCCTCACTCTCCTGCAACACTCGTTCAGCAAATGCCGGTCTGTCTTCACGAAGCTCTACAGGTATACCGCTACCATGGAATGTAACCCGAACACCTAGCTGCTTCACGCGTGAAAAAAGTGTATACACCTGTTTCCCGTAATCATTAAAAAAGAGGTTCCCTTTACCGAATGTACATCCGGTTACAAACTGCAATGCATCAACACCGCACGCATCATTCTCAACTACTGCAAAAAGCTCCTCATCGTCAGATCTTACTACTCCAAGTCCGTTCATGGCAGCCATGGAGAGACGATAACCTATAGCCAGTCCGGGACATGAATGACCATGAAACTTTACAATATCCGAGAATTCCACTATTTATCCCCTCTGTTCCATTTATTTGCACGCATCATCAATATAGTCAAACGAAGTATGCATTACCAACGATCTACCTCGACAACCACCTTTGCAGACCGGCAGTTCCTGACAACTACTGCAGGCTGAAGGTGTCTCCAAAATTCTACGCCTGATATCTTTCTTCGCTGAAGATGCAACTATCTCTTTCAAAGTTTTATCGCCGACTCCATCAAGTCGCACCGGCAGGGTCGGGCAGGGATAAACACCTCCGTCAGGAGATATTGCTATCATAGTATTTGCTGCCTGACACCCCCCCTGTGGAAATGGGGTAGATGGGTTAAACGCCCGCCAAAGAAAAGGGTCATGAATAGTAAGCTTAAGCCCCTCTGTTCCACCCGCTTCTGCCAAAGCAGTTTCTAATCTCTTCTGCTCCTGCCTGTTGAGAAAAAATGGTTCTTCACCGGCGTACAGACGCTGCATAGGAAGAACAAGGCGGCTAATCCCATTTTTCCTGCAGAAGGAGATAACTTCAGGAAGCTCTGTCCAGTTTTTACTATTTACAAAAAAAGAGAGCCCCACCCCCTCTGAGGGGGGGTACTCTTTTAAAGATTCCAGTCCGTCACAGGCAATTAAGATTTCTTTTACTGCCAGTTCCGGATTTGAATCGGCTGATACAGACAAAAAAGATGAGTTAGAGATTGTCAGGGTGACTGCAACCTGTTTCCCCTTAAACTGTTCGATTATACTAAGTGCGGCATCACTCAACTCTAAAGATGGATCATACAACTGCAGCATCAACAGCCGGCACTCCAGAATTTCGGAAGATAAACGGGAAATATAATCGCATGATATCGCGTCAGGAGACAAATCCCAATAAACTGTAATCGGCAGTGCAAGCTCCATTAAGCTATTCCCCTTTTGTTTCGCTTCCCCAGCAGTGAGGATCAGGGTTGTTCATATCACCTGTCAGAGCCAAAGCCCTTGCAGTACACCCCCCCAGACAATCTTCATACTTACTGCAGCCACTGCACTTACCGGTAGGCTGCTTATTTCGCATCCTATCCAGAATATCTGAATCTTTCCATACCTGTTGAAGATCATCAGAAACTATGTTACCGATCACTATAGGTATAAAACCACATGGGGTCATATCACCGTTGGCTTTGATGTTCAGGGACAACTTTCCGCAGACACTCCCTTTTACAAGAGTACCGGCGTCACGCGCATCCAACAGGGCAATGATAGGATCATCCAGAGATATATCAAGGTCCTTAACTGAATGTTTTGCGGCTATTGCATCTTTGTAGAAAACTTTCCACTCATCAGGGGTCAGATCAAGCTCATCCTTGTTAGACATTCCAAGACCTGAACACTTGAAATTATGGAAATTAAGCTGACTGACACCGGCAGCTAATGCCATCGCTACCAGTTCGTCTATTGTCTCACTATTGATACGACAGATAACAGTTGAAATGGAGGTGTTAATGCCTGCCGCCTTAAGGTGCATAAGTGCCGCCAAGGCACGGGCGTGGCTACCCGGAACACCGCGAAATTTATCATGTACTTCAGGAATATGACTATCAATGCTTATACCGACTTTTGTAAATCCTGCTTTTTTGAGCGAGACCGCCATATTTTCATCAATGAACCAACCATTACTATTCATCGAGACCTTTAGCCCAAGAGAGCTTGAAAAGGCAGAAATCTCAAGGAGGTCTGAACGCAGCAACGGTTCACCGCCACCAAAGTTAATGGAGAAAACTCCAGCCTTGGCTACTTTCTCAAGGCACGCAAGCAGTACATCACGCGAGAGATCATCATGTGTATCTTCTCGGCTGTAGCAGTGACTGCAGGCAAAGTTACAATTGTTATTTATCGCCCAGTTGATTGTGAGCGGTGCTTTTAACTGGATGTTACTCATAACGTATAAACCCCTTTTGCGACAGGCTGTCTAAAAACTCCCGAATATCGAGTCGCAGCGTCTCCTCGTCAATATCAAATTCAGGCATTAGAGAGACAACCAGCTCTTCAAGTGTTTTTCCATCACAAATCTGCCATATTTCCAAGGCAAATTCATTAAGAGAAAGCATTGAGCCGCCGGAGAATAAAATCCCTGCAACTGTTTCATCATCAGAAACCGGGTCTGTGACTTCTGTTTCGCGGCGCCAGAGAACATCCGGGTTATGCATTATTTTAGGCATAAAACTAGTCACCTTTCGCAGTGATAGAGGCAATTACAAGATTTTGAGAAGAAGCATTGCGAATTCCATGATCTTCAAATGCTGGAACAACTACTATCTGTCCTACACAGATTTTCTGAGCCTCCTTGCCAGAAAGCAATTCACCCTCCCCCTCAATAACCGTCCATATATGGCTGCCATGATGGGTATGAGTAACTATTTCCTGTCCCGGCTTCATGCAGATCATACTGATTCTATTATGATCGTCAGTGAATATTGTCTCCTGATAACGCTTTGCATCATCAAACTGCTTCAGTTTCAGTACATCAATAATTTGTGATTTCATTTTTTACCTTCCTTCCGGTTTATTGGTCCAACTGAACAATTATGCCTTATGTACTATTTTAAGAAATTTACCCAGCAGTATTGAAGCGGTTGTAAATAACTGTGACGTCATTCCAACAGAAATTCGTGGTTTATTTTCTGTACTCCCTGAGAACTCAACACCGTATTGTAATGTCAATTGATTAATTGAGGAGTCTCTGGAAAATGCCCCCCCCCTACTATCCGCAGCTATAAGCATTCCGTTCCCGCGTCCGTTAAACGATGACACAAGCTTTATCTCATTTTCAGTCAGTTGTCCATTACGAGCTGACTCCCCGAAGAGAAGCCAGAGCTGACCGGAATCAGTCAGGAGGTCATTGGTAATAACCTTACTGCTGTTTCTGTCAACCAGAGTAACATCAAACTTTGCCTGCCTGAGAACATCTGCCACCCCTGCAGAAACAGTTGAACTGTCACCGCCTGAAGCACCGATGGTATATATAATAATTTTTCTTCCGTCTGGCGAGCTGCTGTTCTGCTCCAGCCAGGTTGCAATGTTTGTGACATAATGGCGATCATCCTTAACTCCGGCTGCAGCTGCGGAAAACCTTCCCAAAGCAGCGTCAAAGACTATGCTGCCATTGTTTGCCAATTCATCAGAATAAGTTGCAACAACACTTTTACCTGTTGGATCAAGTACGATCCTTATATTTTTTCCCTCTTTAAGCAGAGTAGACGACCGCCCCCCCGCAACCGACGAAACACCGGTGAATAATTTGTTTCCCGTATCTATCCCGGGAACAAATATCAACCACTGAAAAACCGAGGCGATGAGTATCGTACCGAAAAGACAGACAAACATATAGAGTACAAAGACCCGTTTTTTGAATATGGTCCAGAATAAAACCATAGTCGGGATTGCTGTGACCGGACCGCCTATCATAAAAGCAAGAGCTGCTCCACCATCAAGTGTTCCGTGAAGAGAGTTCTTTATGTGAGAAAGAATGCTTGAGGCACTTATCTGATGCAGAAAAAGCGGTACTGAAGAGAAGGTTATCCATACAATGTTAAATGGGTCCTGACGACCGAAAAAACGATAAATCCAGTCATTAGGCATATAGCGTTCAACGATTGAGCCGATCGCTACACCAACCAGTATGTACTTTCCAACAGTCCAGAACATTTCTGATGTCTTTGCCAGAAAAATAAGAAACTTGTTGCTTGTACGAATTGCGACCCGATTGCCGAATTTCTCCCTGCAGTTACAGCGCAGATGCTCAATAGGATAATCTTCATCATGAAAATCACCTGGAACTACGGCACCCTCAATAAAGAGCCCCCCTTTATCAAAACCGCGTTTGCAGAGAATCAGGGTGACAGCTCCGGCAAAAAGCCCCATAAGAAGAGCAGATATAGTCCTGATAACGGTCCACTCAGGACCAAGATCGTTTAATGTAATAAGGTAGGTAGAAGGACTAAGAAGAGCCGATGTGGTCATAAGTGCCATAACAGGAGCCAGCGGGAGACCTGCAAAGAGCAGACTTACAGCGGTGGTTATAGTTCCGCAGGCGCAGAGCGGAGTAATAATGCCTACAACAGAGGCTACAACTATGCTTAATGTGCCGTATTTTTTAAGAGTTGCCTGCAGTTTTACCGCTATTTTGAATGTCCGGAGATATCCGGCAAGCAAAACACCAACGAAAAAGTACGGGAATACGTCACGCAGCTCTGCAGCAATTCCATGCACATTTGACAATAGATCCCATATTTCATAGGCTACCTGCAGAGGAAAGAAAACAGTTTCAGGATTTGAAATTCCGGTGGTACTGCTTGGACCATTCGCCCAGACCTGCCAGACGATCAAACCAAAACAGGCAGCAAGCATAAGCTGTAGAGTTCTGTTAGCTTTTTTGGCATGACCGTCATGCAGCTGACAATCACTCTTACGCCCTGAAAAAAACAATTCACCTAACCGCATGCCATCTCCTGAATGTAGTTAAACACGCTCCAAGCGCGACAATAGTCATTCCGCAAAACACAAGCCACCTCCCCGGATCCCGCACAATCTGAATTCCGGCGTATGCAACTCCGTTTTTATCACGCTCAACAAGAGTATTGAAAAAATAGAGACCACCCCACTGAAACGGGCTATTAATCTCGGATGTACCCTCTGCAACAACGCCTGACAGATCCTTCAATCTCAAATCAACCCACTGCCGTTTAAGTTTTGGAGTCTTGTATGCGACCAGCTTGAAAGAGTAAGGAAAATCGGGCGGGAGATCGGATATGGACGACAATGTATTGAATGTGCCAATCTTACTAACATTCTTATAAACAGAAAGTTTAAGATTTTCAGTATTATACTCCACAGCGCCAACTGCTATGCGATATCCATTGAAATCAAAGCTTTCCCCTGTCTTCAGTTCAAAGAGCTTCTCTTTCGCAACTCCCTTTAGCACTCCTATCTTGACGGGCATCGGGTAATATTCCCAGTTTATTTTCTTTAACTCCAGATTTACACCTAACGGAAAATCTCCCTTTTTATCCCAACGAAAAGCTCTGTCTACCATTGAAGCTTCATATAAATTTACAGTTGCAACAAAACCATACGAGGCTACAACACAGCCAATAAGCGTAACAATTACTCCTGCGTGAACAACCAGAACCTGCCATGACAGCGATCTGTACCTCCGCACCGTGCAGAGCATCAGATTTATTGAAAAAAGAACTAACAGTAAAAGAAATAACGGGCTTGAATAGGTGGAACGATCATTTATAAGTGTGCCGGGAATTGCAACAATTGAAATCAGCAGAAATAGCGCAACGGCTAATTCGGTTGACGCAAGATATTTAATAATTCTTTGAACTCTTTCGGAAGATGACGGCGGCATTTAAATCAGCTTTTTACCTTTAAGAAAGTCCTTTGCAGTCTTTTTTGTTTTATCATCAGAACTTACTGATTTAAGCAGCTTTGAATAAGTATCTTTTGCTAGAACGCCTGATAGCTTGTTCAGCAGCTTCGGCAGTGCAGGATAGTTGGCTAAAGTGTCTGAGGTTAAAACATGAGCGTACTGTGGAGACACTCCGAAAGGGGTAAGCCAGGTAAGATTATAGGTTTTACGATATTCACTTTTTATCGCATCCAGAGTCATAGCAGGTGTCCCCTTAGGCTGCCCCAAAACGACACTCGCATTGTCGGTGTTTTCGAGCAGAATATTAACATTCCCCTGTTTAACCGCATCATAGAGGGACTTTGTATCATCATAAACATCTATCTTTACTGTTGAACCGGTCCTTTCGCTGATCATAAGTGATGCCATCTCAGCTATAAGTTTTTCATTTGGACTTGAAATTGCTATATGAATTGTCTTGCCGACACACGCAGTTGATATGTTAGAGGTAACAACAAGAAGTAAAGCCACAATGAAGCTGGTAAATCTGATCATAAAAAACTCCTTTTTGAGGATTGCAAATTCTAAAAATTGTTGACCAATAAAGGCAAGATTCAGTCTACTGTAAAATCAATATCTATGGCAATATCTATTTTCCCCTGTTCAATAACCAGTTGTTTACCGGCAGGTTCTTTGTTTAAAAGGGGGAAGCTGCGCGAAACCGACATAAAATAAATTTTTTCCGCCGGTAAATAAATTTCATATTTTCCATCATCTCCACTCCATGAAGATATAAAATCTGGAAATTCAGTAAAATCTTTGGATCTGTTCGCATAAACGTAAGCATTTGCAACCGGCTGACCTTTGGCATCAAGAATATGCCCCTTCAACCGCAATGAATCTGTTGCGGCAGCACGTTTTTTCTCCGCTAACTCTCGAATATCAGCAATCACGAAATCAGCATATACCTCACCGTCCGTCATATCTATTACAAGAGGATCCCCGGAATGTTTATCTCCAGGCAGAAGCGGACCGTACTTTCCATCCTCTTTGAAACGCGCAACGGCCCAATATTGTACCGGTGGTAAAACCAACTGAAACCGACCTTCAGCATCGGAAAGATTAGAAATAAAGTCAGCAGGTCTGCGAACATTTGGAGAGTCATACAGAAACAGCTTGGCACCCTTTACAGGCGTACCCTCAAGGTTCTCCACAGTAGCCTTCAGTAAGTTTGATGAAGCTGCTAACGACGTAAATGGTGTCAGCAGAAAAAAGATAAGTGCAAGAACCAACGTCAGTTTTATATCGGAAAGCTTCATTTAATATCACCGCTGACTGCACCTGCAGGCTCGGAAAGAAGAGGTTCAACAAGAACATTACCAATACCTGGCTCATCATTAGCGTCAAAGATAACCTCTGAAGTATCAGCACCACCCCACCAGTTACCTCGCGCATTTACATCTTCATTATTAAAATCTCCGACTCTGACGGCATAATTGTTATTGTCGTAAATATTGTTGCCTCTAATAAGGAGACCTCCACCCTTTTCCCTTACAAAAATGCCGGTCTCATTTTTTCTGATTGTATTCCCGCTGATAACTGCGTTCCCTATATATGCCCTTATCCCTATTTCGTTGTTCTCAAAAAGAGAGTTACGGATTTCCGCCGGCCCGCTCCTGAACCTCATTCCGCCATAGTTGTTTGAAAAGAGACTGCTATCCACGAGAAGATTTGTAAAATGACTATGGAGCCCCCAGGTTGCATATTCAAAAATACAGTTCGATATCCTGCTACCTACCGCATACTCCAGCTGTACCTCTCCCCAATCTCCAGCACCTTTTTTCTGTACCGAAGTAAACCTGATTTTTTCATCAGCAGTCCCATCGGCAATAAGACGACCTTTAACCAACATACCGGCTCCACCTGTAAACTCGACTTCCGTTCCAGGTGCAACTTTTAACTCCGCCCCATGTAGAACCGTAACCGAACGAGGTATGGCAGTAACTCCACGCCAGACGGCACTAACCGGCACGGTTTCGAGCGGCCAGTTAAAACGGAAAGGTGTTTTTGCTGAATTGTCCAGCACAACTTTTCCTCTTGAGGGGTCTGAATGCCAGTCGAAAACTACCTTTGCAGGCTCTTCGCCACCCCACCAGTTCCCTGAAGCATCAACATTCTGCTCACCTTCAAGATCAATCGCATAAAGCTTGTTTTTTACGAAATTGTTTCCGGTTATCTCGCCGCCAAAAGATTGTACACCGATACCACGTTCACCGTTATCCGAAATCTGGTTTCCACTTATCTTTGCCCTGGACTCCTGAATACTGAGACCATTCAGACCGTTACCGGAAATAAAATTGTCCGTCACTTCAAGGTTATCCGCATTCTTGAGCGACATCCCTACTTCAAGATTATTGGTTACTACATTTCCGCTGTACTCGCCATAGAACATATCAGCAACCATCAAGCCGAACCGGTTGCCGTCAATAAGGTTGTTCTCAAGCGAAGAGACCCCCTCCCGGATTCGCACACCCTCTTTAGAGTTGAGGGTTATACTGTTGCCGGATGCAGTCAGATTGGTTCTGAACAGGTTTGCCCCTATGTTGTTTGCATATATCCGGTTATTTTCAAGAGTAACGTCCGAGTCCCTCCCCTGAAGACCGCTCTTATTCCCGTAAATGCGATTCCCCTTAAAGACAACAAGTGACTCCTGAAACTGAATTCCGCGATAGTTGCCGGTTAGAGTGGAATTATAAAGACCAACGTGCGAAAAGTGGAAGTGAAGGGCACGATATGCGTTTTCAATCCTGCAGTTCTCGATAAGATTCTGGGCTGAAGCACTATTCATTATGTTTATTGAGTCCCAGTCACCAGCTTTTTTATCCAGCTCTGCAGACCTGAATATTATCGGATCCTCAGGAGTCCCTTTTGCTATAATCCTCCCCTGAATCATCAAACCGTTCTGCCCGATTCCGGTTCCTGCTGTATCCTTTTTACGGAATTCGACTATGGTCCCTGGAAGTATGATAAGCCTGCTCCCCTCAGGGACTCGCACGACCCCGTCAATTTCTATACGGCCCTGCCAGACGGTATCCCCCCTGAACACCTCATCCTTGTAATTTCTGCTTACAGGAGGTACCGGTTTAACTGAATCACGCAACTCAGCAGCAACCTCGTTTACAGAGGCTGAGTAACTCTCTTTCTTTCTGTTAGCTGTAACATTTGAATCCTTCACCGAAACGCGAGCATTCTGAAACCCGAACAGACCGTAATCATTTCTGGTAATTTTCGAACGATGAAGTTCAAGAGTTGAAGTCTCCCCCTGTGCAACGACACCATAACGTCCATCCATAAATGCAGAGTCGTAAACTTCGGCAGCGCCATCGATCAGATAAAGTGCCGTATCTGCATTTCTGATACGGCAGGAGTGAATTACAGCTCTACCCTTGTCGATGAATATACCAGCCCAACTCCCTGTCTTTGACTCAAGTCCGGCAAATTCAACCGGCTGCTTTTCAGTCCCCTCAATTTTTAGAGATCCCCTTACAGTTATTTCAGTAAGTTGCGAGATATATTCCGGATCGGTTTTTGTACTCTCTGAAGAGACGACATGAACAGTAGTACCGGCTTTGATGGTGAGAGTAACACCTTCCCGCACAACTACATCTTCTGAAATAGTAATATCACCCTGCCAGGTTGTATCCGCAATCAAAACAGCAGCATACAGCTCACCATTGAAAATCAATTGGGCTAAAAACAGGAAAAAAAGGGGGGGTATAAATCTGTAGTTTGTATAGTGTCTCATTTCGCAGCCATCATACCGTAATGCCACCATAATAGTAAAGGAGGTTATTTTATCTACCAACGCTCGACTCAATATAGGACTCAAGTTTGTCGAGATTCAGCCGGGCTCTTTCATATCCAGGCAACAAAGCTAAAGCAGTTGAAAACGCCTGTTTGGCATCTTCTGCGCGATCAATCCGAGCGTATGCAATCCCAAGATTGTTATATATAACCGGATTTGCCGGATCAACAGAAATACCTTTAATACTCGCATCTATAACATCCTGATACTGTGAAAGCTGCAGATATGACACTGCAAGCATTTCGTATCCCTTCCCTGAGTCAGGATTGATCTCTACTACTTTCTTAAAGCATTTCAGAGCCTCATGATAAATTCCTTTTTTAAGATACGATGCACCGAGATTATACCAGGGTCTCTCTTTCATGGGACTTTTCTTCACTGAATCACTCCATAGTTTTATCCTGGAATGCCAAACGTCATTTCTATTGAATGTTGCAGCCGATAACAGAACACACCATACAATCGTACACCATAGCAGGATATTTGTTCCCCGTTCATTACAAAAACCGGTTCTCAGAAGATCGAGAGAAGAGACTAACGCCATCAGAAATCCGACCGAAGGGAAATATGCCCGATGTTCAGCCATAAGATCGGGGAGAGGGATAAAAGTGGAGGATACAGCCAGACCCAGAAAGTACCAGCAGATACCGGTTAATATAAGCCTGTACCGGATATCCCCTCTGTTTCTGATGTACAAAAAATACGCTCCTCCAATCAGAAGTAGAATAGTTATAGCAGATGCAACAACGGGCAATTGATATGGCAGCGTATAAAGCAGTGGGTCGGGATCAACATTCTGTCCATAAGGGAAAAGATACAGACTCAAGTATTTAAGAACTACTACTAACTGGCTTAAAGCGTAATGCAAAACCGGAACAGCATTATAGTTAACGCTGTTTATTGCTCCTGAAAGTGTTGCCACAGAGTCGGTCTGGGCTGCACTTACAATAATTGTCATTACAGGAATTACAGGAAGCATAAGAAGATACGGCCAGACTTTTCTTACTCCCGCAGCAAAAGAGCTTTCAAAAATTAACATTTCAATAAGCAGAATCATAAATGGAGCTGTAAACAGCGACTCTCTGGTAAACATACCAAACAATAAGACGACTATAGATGACAATCGGAGAAAACCCTGCATTCTCCCCTGCACTTTTTTGTCTGACCAAAGAAGGTAGATATATATTGTGGAGAGATAAAATAATGCCCCAAGAGATGAAAATCGTTGAGTAATGTAGGTTACGGATTCAGTCTGCATAGGGTGCAGAAGAAAAACAGATGAAGTGACTGCTGGGATAAAACGTAGCGAAAAGTTACTCAAACGGCTGGATGGGGTTGAAACATTTAAAAACAGTCTAATACAGAGAAAAACAAGAGCGGAGTTAAAAATGTGAATGAGAATATTAACAGAGCGGAAAGCAACAGCATTAAAACCGAACAAAATATAGTTTATGGAAAATGTTATATATGATACCGGTCGCATCATAAAATTAGTTGTAACATCCTGATGAAGCCCCAACTGTTCATCCAGTGTACTAAATGCTTTTACATCCAACAGTTCGACATAATAAGCAAGATCCTTAAAAAGTGGATTATTTTTAAGGAACATCTCCCCATCAAAAAGGAACTGCGAATTTTTGAGAGTGCCTGAATAAAGCAGAATACCTAAAAGGGCTATTGCTGATAAAACTAATTTTCTGAACTTGCTGTCGCTCATTCAGATACCGCACAGCTTTTATCGGATAGGTTGGAAAGGAAAATCATAACGGAGAGTAGATATACACCATAGCAACGCAAACTGTAAAGAGAGCTTAGCCGACGGTACACATAACCTGCCTGACTCTGTACTCACCACCTATAACCAGATACTCCCCCTCCCCTTTCATTATGCTGCCTGGGAGCAGGTCGTTGTAGAAGAATACCTTGCAGAGAGGTACAAATACCTCCCAGACAGTAGATCCGAATTCCCACGCACGCTCCTCATCTGAGGTAAATGAGACCAGATTATTGAGTCGAACTATCTGGGTACGCCTGTCAATCTGTTCAATTACATCATGCTCACTGGCATCATAGGTTCCACGATACAGCGGAATTATAGTAAGCCTCGGATATTTGCGGACAAGCTCAAACTGGCAGTACTCATAGAGTATATCGAACTGCGACTGAATTGCATTCGTACGGGCGCTCCCTTTCATAACATCGACCGAGTACTCGAAATACTCTTCACTATGAATGTTCCTGATGCGGGATCGATGAAATGAGGGTGTAACACCCATGCGGCTTTCAACCCACCGTTTCAGGACAGCGCCTTCAATGGAGTTGGAATCCATCATCCACCCCCGAAGATAGCGCAGATAGCTGTTTTTGATGCTCTTTCTGGCAGACCCAGTATGATCCTGCCAGAGATGCAGCTGAAACTTTACCGACATATAATCGTTAAAAGTCAGCGCCCGCTCTTCATGGCTGTCAAGTTTGTTCAGCTTTTCAAAGAGGAACCTGTTCCCCTCCTTAACCCCCTGAATCTCAAGCGGATGAGGGTTATCGTTAAAATAACGGGAAGCGATGACCCAGAGCGGCAGATTGCAGTTATTAAATGAGCCGTTATGCATATAAGGTCATCACCTCGTTGTGAAGTCTGTGTAAAATCAGATTGGTTAAGGCTTTAAAGTATTTTTGCCAACTCGACCAGTGTCGGTTTTATGGAGCCATTTGTTACAAATGGCTCCACACCGAGCTTTTCCAACTCTCCTCTGGGATGCTCGCCCATCTGTGCCGTAACTACAGCCCGGCAACCGGCTAGAGAGTCGGCGATGCTCCGCAGCAGGTGACCTCTCAGAGGGTGATCGGGGTTATAACTGCAGTAACGTTCAACCTTTCGCTCTTCAACGAGCTTCGCCTCGCCATTTTCTATATCATATATCAGAAAACGCTCGGCATGACCGAAGTGCTGGTTAATCTCCTTACCATCCTTTGATGCTACCGCGATAAGCATAGCTGAATCCTCCTCGATCACGCTTCTACAGGCTCAAACGAGAAACATTTTTTGGAACAGGTTCTCTCGCATGCCTGGCATCCGATGCAGTTTCCGGGGCTGCCGACTTTCATGAACATTTTTGCGGAGTCATCTCCGTCAAGCTCTTCAAACTCGAGCACGTCATGTGCACAGACCTTGAAGCAACGGCCGCAGCCGATACAGATTTCTGGATCGATTGATTTGATAAACTGTGGTGTCCACTCCTGTTTGTCGCGTGTTAATCCGGTAATGTAAGCCATGATAATTCTCCTTTTCTCCGTTCTTTTAATCCTCAAGAAATGATGTTGCCAAACCTTTATTCATCGCTTTTCTCAGCCATGGTGGAGGTGTACCGCGAAGTACTTCCTGAAATCGCTCGACGGTCTCTTTAAGACTGACCTCCGCATTAGTCTTCATCGGGTGAATTTTCTGAGCAACCAGCTTTGCAGCTGCAGGGCCGCCGATCTGCATGGTATAAACGATTGCGCAATCGGACAGAACCCTGGCTCTCGCAGCAATTCGATCCTCCTCATCGTTACCATGTTCAGGGACTGACACTTTTTCAAGAAATTGAGCTTCATCCGGACCAACCTCCCAGACATGAAAACTCTGACACTGACCAAAGTGCTGATCAATTACTTCGCCGGTTGATGTTGTAAATGCTATTTTCATTTATTCACCCTCCTCTCTTAAGCTAAAAAAGGCGCTCCAGTAAATATGTGGAGGCGCCTTTGCCGTTCATACAATTATCAACCTATGTCCTATTCTTTTAAAGCACATGACGTGCCAAAACTGTATTTATGCTTTTTATCTGTAATTACAATGCGTTGTTAGCAACTAAACTCTATACCCACAAACATTCTGCACAAAAAACAGGCTAGAATTCATATCTCTTTAAAATACGTGGTGTACCGTTTAGTTATGCCCCAGTTTCTGCGCTTCTTTTGCGTTTGCCTGAAAGAGGTTGGCGGTTTCGAATACAAGATTGAGGGTGCCACGGTAGCCGACCCAGACCTTCTGGTGGGCGCCAAGCCGGTCAAAGACCGGCAGTCCCGCCCGGAGGTGCGCGCCGATTTTCAGCTTGTTAGCCGTCTGACGACCGTTGGAATTGGCGACAATCAGATCAGCCCCTTGCGCCGCTTCTTCCAGATCCTCCAGATCCCCGACAAAGACATTTTTGGATGGCAAACCGTCCAGCCCTCTGGTGCGGGTTGCGGATAGTGCTGCCTGAATTTCGCACCCCATTCCTGAGAGGAAGCCGGTCAAGGTTTTGAGGTTGTCCGCCTCAAGAGCGATGGCAACCTTCTTGGTACCGAATTGGTAATGGCTGTCAACCATGGCATCCATCAGACGCGAACGCCAGCGACGGTGTTTATCCGGAATCGGACGACCACTGATGGCGGAGAGTGCCTCCATGAAGCGGTCAGTTTCGGCAATACCGGTCAGGGAGGTGAAGCCGTATGCTGGAACACCGTGTAACTCTTTCAGCTTGAGAGCCGCTTTGGCCAGTGAGTCGCCGACATAGAGCGTAGCGACGCTGCGCCCCGACTTCCTGATTTCTTCAACAGTTATCCCGCCGGTCGAGAGTGGCGAAACAACCTCATCAATATGTCCGTCCATGGCGTTGGAGATATCCGGAATGGTCAACACGGTCAAACCGAAGGATTCAACCAGCTCTTTCAGCTCTTCCACATCGGCCGGCGTCAGATGGGCACCAGGCAGCAGGTTGACCTGATCCTTGACCGTCTCGCCACCGGCGGCAAGTGTGGTGACAATTGATTCCACCGTTTTGGCATACCCCTCCTGCATCGAACCGCAGTAGTCGGGCGTGGATGCCCAGATAAGTGGCACCCCGTCATGTTCAGGATGCTCTGTCCGGAACTCTTTAATGATTTTATGGACGTCATCTCCCATGGTCTCGGTCAGACCGGTGGTCATTACCCCCACAACCTCTGGACTGAACTTCTCAATAACCCTGCCGATCCCTTTTTTCAGGTTCTCCCATCCACCAAATATTGCCGAATCCTCGCTCATGGCGGTGGCATTCAGGGCGATGGACTCCTTGTAGTGACGGGACAACTGCAGCCTGATGAAGGTCGAACAGCCCTGGGCACCGTGCAGCAGACCGAGCATGTTGTTGATTCCGAGATAGGCCATGGTGGCCCCCAGAGCGGGCGAGTTTTTCTGTGGATTGACCGTAGCGCATTTTGTCGGAACCTTCACCCGCGAAGCGGAGATATCTTCGGCTAGAAATGCCTCGGCATGACCGGTGATCGCCGTCAGTTCAGCGGCCAACTGTTCTTCACTCTTCTCCCATGGAGCAGGAGCGTTGAGAGTTGCCCAGATCGGGTTGTTAACGGTCATATCCAGCTGTCTCGAAAAGGTAACCATCCCCTCATATCCGGCGTATGGATGCGAGCGACCATGATTGATATCCATGAATGGCGTCTTGGTCTTGAGCGCCAGAAATTTTGTCTTGCCGCCAGCCACGATCAGGTCAGGCATCTTCTCGCGCATCACCGACAGGAGCCCTGCAGTTGAGGTGTCCTCAATGATCTGGGCATCCTTATGCATCAGGCCCTTCATCCGGTAGAAATCCTCAAGAGTAGAGTTCTGCGTGCCTGCCGCAAGCACCTCAACACCAAGTTCACGCAGAGAGTTAACCATCGACCAGGTTTTCACACCGCCGGTGAAGAGAACAGCGGTCTTGTTCTCCAGGCGAGCCCTGTATGGCGCGATAGCCGCGCGGCATTTGGCCTCTTCCTCGGCGATCAGGCGCTCAACCCGATCCTGCATGGTTCTTTTTTCAAGGCCGTTAACGATATTGTCCAGTTCACGGGCTATATCGCGCAGTGCCTTCGCCGTATCGGTCATACCGTAAAAGGACTCTTCCAGATACGGCATACCGTAGGTTTTCTGCATCTTCTTGGCGAGGTTGGTCAGTGATTTTGAACAGATGATGATGTTAAGTTTGGCCCGGTGAGCGTAGCGCAACTCCTCAAATTTGGCATCACCGCTGAAGCAGGAGAGAACCTGAATGCCGAGACGGTCAAAGAGCGGCAGCATCCCCCAGAGGTCACCGGCAATGTTGTATTCGCCGATCAGGTTGATCGGATATTCGCCCAGTTCCGGTGGTTCGGTCGTGCCAATGACATACTTGAAGAGGATCTCCCCCGCCAGACGATTGCCGATATTTTTGTCGCCGATGAAGCCGGGGGTGTTTACCGGAATGATCGGAATGGAGATTTTTTGTGATGCAGCCGTGCAGACCGCTTCCACATCGTCGCCGGTCATGGCGGTAACGCAGGTGGCGTAAACGAAGATGGCCCGCGCCTGGTCCTTGTAGCGCTCGGCCAGATCAAGAATAGCTTTGTACAGTTTCTTTTCGCCGCCAAAGATGACGTCATTCTCAAGCATCTCGGTGGTGAAACCGCGACGGTAGAGCTGGGAGTCGCTGGAGCGTGCTCCACGGTTATCCCAGGAGTTTCCGGCGCAGCCGATCGGGCCGTGAACCAGATGAATGGCATCGGTGATCGGCATCAGTACAACACGGGCGCCGTCATAGGCGCAGGATCGTTCAGTCCCTTCACCAGGTTCTGATTTCTTGCAGAACTTGGGCGCACCTTTATCGTTGGTTTCACAATCAGTTACATCGTAATAATCGGGCTTTGCCATTTGGATACCTCACTGAAACGTAAAAGCGCCGCCATACTGTAGAATGGGCGGCGCCTTTGCCGTTAAAAAAGTATTGTTAGAGTCTCTTCTACAGACTGTAACTGCAATTTAGCATCTTGTGTGCCAACCGACTATTTAATCATAACAAACTGTATTTACAGCACAATAACCTTAAGTCAACAATTTATAGATATTGTCCATGCACAAATTTTAGGCGATTTAAAATCAGCTCACCCAAACTTATAAATCTTCGTACCATTCTCATACAACTCGATCGGACCATCCTGTGAGACTTTTATAACCTTGCCGAAGTGCGAGGCGGCACAAGCAGCTGTTGTCCTACCACCTCCGGCAACAATTTCACGCGCATGAGAGGTATCAATTATAAAACCTGTATCAACCAACCTCCCCTTCGAGTTGAATATCGTAAGACCGTCAGAAGAGAGAATCCTCAGGAGCGTGCCGGTCTGCTTCAGCTCACTGATACTTCTTTTTTGCACCCGCTCTATCAGCAAACGTCCTATCGGATCAGAACCACCCACAGCACCTTTTTTGAGCAGCGCAAGTTTTCGCCCGCTCCCTTTATAAACCATGACAACAGTTCCGTAACGCATTTTAGAGAGTGCGTAGAGAGTCCAGATAAGATCCTCCGCAGAATCCCTGTCTATACTGTCAGCAAGAAAAGATCTGAAAATATCGGGATCAAATATACTCCACATCCCTTTTCGACGAACCATAATCCTTGCAGGACTGGTTAGCACCTCGATATCCGAAGCATCATTCACCGTAACGGCAAAAGCCCCATTACCGCTTCTCCTGATAATGGAAAATATCTCTCGCTGAGTCTGACGCTCCACCTCATTCATAAGCGCGGTGCCGGATATCCTCACAACACCGTTCACCTGCATCTGTATGCCTGCCAGAAAGAAGAGATTAGTCCCGTCAATAAAGCGATAGGTGAGTGGATTGTCAAAGAAATCAGTATCAATACTCTGTGAACTTTTAAGCGGTATAAGAGTATGTTTACGCATCTTCATAACTGAACGAAGCTCCGCCGGGGTTGTACGATGGATAATCACACCTGTCGTAGCAGGCTTTCCCTCATACTTTTGATAGGAGAGGCTTTTAAGAAGCTGGATTAACTGCTGAATTGGCCAGAATCCCTTGCGATGGTCACCACGCAGCGAACGCGCGACGGTAATATCCATAATAGACGCAACGAGTGCCGTCCTGAATTGTGCAGCGTACCCCTCCTGCCTGAAACCGCCGTAGAGCATCGCAAACGCGGTCATCAGCTCACCGCAGAACGCCTCTTCATGGCGGGTGAAGGGGACAGAGCGGCGGGTAGCGCTAAACAGCAACTCTTTGCTGTCAGCAAGAACCGGAATGGCTATCGAGTGTCCATCAAGCTCAGGGCGTTCGTCCGCAACGCTTAACAGTACATCTGCACCACCAAGAAAGGAGCTGATATTTCCGCTCAATGCTTCAAAAATTGTCATCGGCATCCGAGTTTCACCTCTTCAAAAGTTGCCAACACTATACACTTTGAGAGTTGATTAATGCAACCAACAGCGAGTCATAGCACTCATATAAACAAACATTGCGGCATATTTAGTACAATCAGCTTCAATACAAATACTGCTGAAACCCTGCGAACACCTGCCCGATCTCTTCCGGCCTGCCCAGATCAGCTACAGCGTCGGCGATGGAGTTGTGATACTTCAGTTTCAGCAGTGGCGTCAGCTTCGCCTGATCCAGTTCTTCCACGCCGATGGTCACGTAATGAGCAAGCACGAAGTCCAGAAAGAGTTGCAGCTTGTTGTTGAAGTGCTGGGTGATAAGCGTCCGTGCTTTCCCTGCCCGTTCTTCACGGGTAAGCGGTGGCATGGCATAGGCAACATGCGCCAGCACGTCGAACAGGTCACTTCGCTCTGCGTCTATGATCTTCTGCATCTCTGCCAGCTGGTCTTGGCCGAACCCCTTTTCAGAAAGCCCTTCCAGCAGTTTCTTTCTGGTATCCGGTCGGCTCCATAGCGCACGCAGTTCTTCTTCGTCCTTGAAAAATTCCGGCAGTTTGCCGAACAGCATCTCCATGAACTGCTGCGCCGACATCGGCGTACCGTCAGGGTGCCAGAAACTTGTTACGGTCATGTGCTGTATGTTCCGCTCTTTGCCGTCAGCCAGCTTGACCTTTGCCTTTTTCCTAGGAGTATAATCTTCAGTTTTTTCTTTGATTTCAATAGGTCCTATGGGTCGTATAGGACTTATAAGACTTGGTTCTTTCTCTTCCAAAATCGGTTCACCGTCCCACTCAGGATCACTGAAATGGTGGTGCGCCTTCACAAAGTCGTAAATGGTGAAGTAGTCCTTGCCGTCATAGAGACGGGTGCCACGCCCGACGATCTGCTTGAACTCGATCATGGAATTGACCGTACGCATCAGGACGATGTTGCGGATGTTACGGGCATCAACGCCGGTGGAAAGTTTCTGCGAGGTGGTCAGGATCGTCGGGATACTCTTCTCATTATCCTGAAAGTCCCGCAGGTGCTGTTCACCTAATGCGCCGTCGTTGGCTGTAACCCGCTGGCAGTAGTTCGGCTCTGTGCTGCTCTTAATCTGGTTGATAAGGTCACGTACCGCAAGTGCATGATCCTGCGTAGCGCAGAACACCAGGGTCTTTTCCCGCTGGTCTATCTGCGACATGA
Organism: Desulfuromonadaceae bacterium; assembly: GCA_028683855.1. Classification (GTDB taxonomy): domain Bacteria; phylum Desulfobacterota; class Desulfuromonadia; order Geobacterales; family Pseudopelobacteraceae; genus JACRCG01. Next base: position 68,287 of record JAQUHA010000002.1, on the reverse strand, counting down.
AGATTTCAACCCGCTTCTTCTCCCGCTCCTTGATCTCTATTATCTTGTTGAAGTCTGGTTCCTCGTACCGCTTGCCGTATTCAACTTCACCCTCCATAACCTTGTCGTCAGAGGTGTAGACATAATCATCCAGCGTGGTTGAAATCTGCTTCACCCGGAAGGGGGTAAGAAAACCGTCATTGATGCCGTCCTTCAGTGAGTAGATATAGACCGGCTCCCCGAAATAGGCGTAAGTGTCCACGTTGTCTTTACGCTTGGGGGTAGCGGTCAGGCCGAGTTGCACGGCAGGGGCAAAGTAATCCATGATGCTGCGCCAGTTGCTTTCATCGTTGGCACCGCCACGGTGACATTCATCAATAATGATGCAGTCGAAGAAATCAGGTGGATACTCGCCGAAATAAGCTGTCGGCTCCCCTCGCCCTCCGGGAGAGGGGCTGGGGGTGAGGGGCGCACCGCTCATGAAGGTCTGGAAGATGGTGAAAAACAGGCTACCGTTCTTCGGCACCTTGCCCTTCTTCCTGATTTCATCGGGGGCTATGCGTACCAGCGCATCTTCGGGAAAGGCTGAAAATGCGTTGTACGCCTGATCCGCCAGAATGTTACGGTCAGCAAGGAACAGGATACGTGGTCGGCGGGTAGGTTCGCTTTCCTTCTTCCAGTCGGTCAGGTTCCAGCGACTATGGAACAGTTTCCATGCAATCTGAAAGGCGATGAAGGTCTTGCCGGTTCCGGTCGCCAGTGTCAGTAGGATACGCTGCTGATGGTCGGTAATAGCCTCCAACACCCGCTCAATGGCTATGTCCTGATAGTAACGCCCTTGGAAGTAACCACCCCGATCTTCAAACGGTACAGCAGCGAAGCGGTCACGCCATGCGTTCTGGGTGGCAAAGGTGAGGTTCCAGAGTTCATCCGGTGTGGGGTACTGTTGTATTTCTGATTCTTTATAGGTCGTATAGGTCCCATGGGACGTATAACCCATATCCACCTGATAGATACCCTGTCCATTGGTAGAGTAGGTGAAACGGATTTCCAGTTTTCCTGCATAATCCTTGGCCTGACCTACACCCTCGGTCAGCGGTTTATCCCATGCCTTCGCCTCTACCACCGCCAGCTTGGTGTTGCGGTACTCCAACACATAGTCAGCGGTCAGAGCCTTACCCCGTTTGCCGTGGCCTTCGATGCGACCAAGAGTAATAGGATACTCTCGCCGAATACGGCTACTTTCAACCACACCCCAGCCAGCGGCTTTCAGGGCGGGGTCTATATGTTCGGCTCTGGTTTCGGCTTCGTTCATGGGTACCTCGGTTTGCGTTTAAACAAGATTCATCTTTATTTTTATTTACTTATAATGCAGATCCCTGCTGATTCGGTTTTGCTTTAAAGCACTTTTGATCTATATACCGTTTGCAGGTAAAGAATATGGCGATTTGCGTCTAAATAAGAATGCACTGCAAATATAATATGTTATGACATTGCGCTCTCTTTTAACTACTTTGCGTCAAAACAAAAGTCAGGCCCAAAAAGGAATGTAACTCCGGTATCGTAAGGAAGTAGCATCGGGGTCGGATACTTTGATCTTGCCTGCCTCAATGGAATCACGAATAGCCCGTGAAACCGACTCTGATTTTTTCTCCGACAATTTGAATCGCTCCCGCAGACTCTGGTTCGTCATTTTTTCGTTCATCACATAGCGCAAGCAGCAATGCTGATAGGATGCTCTGGTACGATCCGCTTTGTCCATCAGCTCAAAATCCTTATGGGCAAACAGCACGGCTGATGTGCGTACCTCTCCCACACGGAAATCAGGGGCAGGTAGCTGATAAACTTCCGCTGCCTGGATTACCTTGTCAACACCACTTCCCTTTTCTTCGCAAACGCCGAGTCGTCGCATAAGGTCAGCCAACCGCTCGTTGCGTGAACGATATTCGTCAATGAAGCGATCAGGCGGGATGAACGGTTTGCCTGGATTGGAAATCTCCATCCGATCATCGTATAGTTCGACCATCACAGATGCGCCAGATTCCGATAAATCCTGATGAATAAGGGCATTAGCGACCAGTTCACGAACGGCAATTTCTGGAAACATCTTCACTTCACGCCGTAACGCCTGCTCTATGATCTCATTTGACGGAACCAGTCCGTTAATGTATTCCACCAACCCCTGAAACCCTACGGCGTATCCCTTGTTACCTGGCTTATCCGTCTTTGTCTTCAGCTTATTGGTGCCTTCAAAAACGATAACACGAGGAGCCTTGCGAGCCAGTTTGTCAAACTGATCCAGCTTTTTGGCAAACAGTAGCGCACCAAGATTGGTAATGTTCCAGCCTTCACCTGTCCGTTCGATGAGGCGTTCACCTGAAAAACGCTCAAGCACCGCTTCACGGGTTGCTGGATACGGCAGATTCAAGAGATCAAAATAACTCTGGGTGTCGAGCAGTTGCACCACCTTGTCGCCGTCACAGTCGATCATGGCCGGTTTGAGGCACCACTCCTGCTCACCTTCGGCAAATATGCGGCGCAACTGGTCAGGTGTCATGGCAACAAGGTCTTCACCAGCCCGCATCAGGTATGCTCCGTCAAAGTCCATCGGATGCCCGACCGGACGGGAAGGAATGTCGAACACCAGCACTCGCCCCAAGGGGTGCATGAGTTCTACTACATCAACACGGATATGCAGTTTTTCAACAATACGAGCTTTGATGTCATTAAGCTCGGTGGTTGCGGAAAACGCCTGTGAGCCAACCACCTGCCGAGGCAGCTTGTCCGAAACACCAAGTACAAGATACCCGCCCCGTTCGTTGGCCAAAGCCACACAGTAGCGCATCAGCTTGTTAGTATCGTATTGCTGCTTGGCCTCTTTGAACTCAAGATGTTCGGTTTCGGCTGGTGCAGTCAGCCATTGTTGCAGGGTGGCAAGGGTTATCATAACTCCCCCGTGAAAGCTTGATCCAGCAGCGACTTCTTCAACGCGTCGAGTGCAGAGAGTTTCTGCTGGTAGATGGATTCTAGGCGGTGAGTTTCTGCATGAAACTCATCCAACTTAGCAACAATATCATTCTGTTTAGAAAGCGAAACCCAAGGAACCGCAAGTTTAGAGAAAAACCCAAGGCTCAAATTCGCACGAGCATTATCAACTTCATTGTCATGTAGTATTTGGCGGAAAACTGGCGAATTCAATAAATACGACAAATAATGGTTATTAAGTAGTGTAGGTTCGCAACGCAGAAGGCAAACAGCTTGGTTTATGTTCGCTATATCATCTAAATTAAATACAGCCGTCCGCCCGATAGAAGCTCCGACAATATTTGTTAGAACGTCACCATGCTGTAAAATGGATTTTCTATCTTTTTCGTTGAACTTCTCGTCAACGTATTTAGGTTTGTCCATAAGGAGCTTAAACTCTCCAACATTTTCGCTTGTGACAAACAGAATTCCCGGTTTATCGACGTAACCAATACCTTGCCATTTTGGAGAAGAACCTTTAGTAATTTTCTGGCAAAGCTCACTCAGTTGCTTCTCAACCCACCCCTCACCCCGCTGACTAAAAACCGATTGCAAATGACTATCAAACAGCGCACGAGCGTTCTGGAGGTTCTTTTCGGCGTTGGCTTTGGCGGTGGCAATGCCGTCAAATGCTTCGTCGAGGATGGTGACGATGCGTTGTTGTTCGGGGAGAGGAGGAAACGGGATTATAAGAGATTTTATGAAGGGCAACTTAACACCTTGAACCGTTGCACCAGTACCCTCATCTATAATTATCTGAGCACTATTTTTGAACCATTGAAACAAATAGCCGACCGACAACACGGAAGTGCTTTTGGGAATAATCCCCTTTAAATCCTGATTTATTGCCGTATCATGTGCCAGCAGGCACACCTTGCCTAAACCAACTCTGGTGGCAATAACAACATTACCTTTTGGAATTATGTTTGTTGAGCTGCTTTTGACAGCCGCTTCTGTAATCATGAATTCAGTTTCAGAAATGACATCTGATTTCATATCCCGCACAGTTGCCCATGGGATGGTACCATTTTCATAAAAAAATGCATTATCCTTACTTGGCGTACCGCCACCTATAATGTCGCATAAGTCCCCTAACTTCCTATACTCCCATCCAGCCTTCATCTCATCCTCCGCTCATCCAACCGCTGCTGATCCCGTGCCTGCAATCGAGCCTTGGTCATCCGCTCACGCAAACCGCCCTCTTTCAGAAAATCCTTCTCCAACCGCCGTATCTGCTGATCCAGCAGATAGTTTGCCTGATGAATCAGGCAAATGGCGATGTTGGCTATCACCTCGGCAGACCTTGTATCAACATACGTCCTATAGGTCTCATAGGTCGTATAAGGTTTACTGCCCAGTTTTCTGACATATTGTGCTTCCTTTGAGTCTTTGTCCCAAATTGCCAAATCCCGAACCCTCAGATAATCCCGATAATCTTCAAGCAACTCTTCCAGGCTGGCCCGCGCCACGTTGGTCAGTTTAATCTCCATCTCTTTGGAAGTGCCTGATGCCTTGCTCCCCTCAACAATATTCTGCTTGCCGGAGCGGGCTGCCTGCACCATCTGATCGATGGTACGGTCACCTTTTTTGAGATGCTTTTCGCAAAAGCGAAAAGTCAGGTCATAAATCACCTCTGCTTTCTGGTAGGAAAGCAGCTCCTGATAGTTGCCGTGAGGCAGGATTATTGATAGGTCATTGGGTTGATTTTCCATAGGTCTCATACGTCCTATAGGACTTATAACAAGCTCCTGATTTTTATGAGAACTTCCGCACTCTCAGCATCCAACAAAGCAATCTCATCCATAATATCCAACGGAGTCCGATGAACAACAACCTCGCCACCATCAGGATTCTTTACCGACAGATCAAAGGTGGTGGTGTCAATGCCGGTAACATCAACGCTCCAGCTTTTGGGGGAATCGGCAAAGGTCTTTTGCAGTTCGATGAACTCGGACATGTCAGCATCATTCAGTGGGTTGGTCTTGCCCATGTTACGGCCAGGATCAAGGGAGTAGTACCACACCTTACGGGTAGGTGATCCCTTGTCAAAGAACAGCACCACCGTCTTGACACCTGCACCTTGGAACGTACCACCAGGACAATCAAGGACGGTATGCAGGTTGCAACTTTCAAGCAGCAGTTTCCGCAAACTTACTGAGGCATTGTCGGTATTGGAGAGAAAGGTATTCTTGATAACCACGCCAGCACGACCACCGGCACGGAGCATCTTGATAAAGTGTTGGAGGAAGAGGAAAGCCGTTTCGCCGGTACGAATAGGAAAATTCTGCTGTACCTCCTTCCGCTCCTTTCCGCCGAAAGGAGGATTCGCCAGTATGATGTCATACCGGTCTTTCTCCTGCACGTCTGCAAGGTTTTCGGCAAGGGTGTTGGTGTGGATGATGTTGGGAGCCTCTATGCCGTGAAGGATCATGTTCATAATGGCGATGACATACGCCAGTGACTTCTTCTCCTTGCCGTAGAAAGTACGCTCCATCAAAATCTTCATGTCGTCGGTGGTCAGGTTGGGTTGTGCCTTGAGGTAGTCGAACGCCTCGCACAAGAAGCCTGCCGAACCAACCGCACCGTCATAGATACGTTTACCGATCTGCGGTTTCACCACCTGCACAATGGCACGGATCAACGGACGGGGGGTGTAATACTCGCCACCGTTCCTGCCAGCATTACCCATGTTCTTGATCTTGGCTTCATAGAGGTGGGAGAGTTCGTGCTTTTCGGTTTGGGAGCGGAAACGTAGTTCATCTATGTGGTCAATAATTTCCCGCAGGTTGTAGCCACTGTGTATCTTGTTCTTTATCTCGCCGAATATCTCACCGATTTTGTATTCAATGGTGTTGGGGCCACTGGCCTTCTGCTTGAATCCGTGCAGGTAGGGGAACAGCTTACGATCTACAAAATCCCGCAGATCATCGCCGGTCAGTGCCTTGTTATGGTCGAGCTTACCGTCTGAAGTCTTGGGTGCAGCCCAGCTCTCCCAGCGGTACGGTTCATCAAGAATGAAAGTGTACGCCTTGCCCTCAAGCTGTGCCTCCATTGATTTGTCCTGCTCCAGTCCGTCAAGGTACTTTAGGAACAGCAACCACGAAGTCTGTTCTGCATAATCCAACTCACTGCCGCAACCGGCCTCTTTCCAGAGAACGTCGTCTATATTTTTGAATGCTTGTTCAAACATAATATTCCTTACTGTTGATAAGATTGAACTTTCATAACAGATTCCCCTCATATATTCCACCGCAAACACTCTTAATTAAAGCAACGAACTTCCATTACGCTACCAACATTCAAAAGAGCCACATCTGATCTCTCAGCACCCTCTTCATCCCTCAGTTGCCACTAAAAAAAGAGCGGGCGACCATTTTGGCCGCCCGCTCGCTTTACTGACTTATCACTCTTCCAACTATCTCATCAATTCAAACTGCTGATCTTCGCAGGTCTCATCCTTGATATCGATAAACTTGTTGCAGATTTCAGTTACCATGTTAACAACGCCCTGATAGCCGACCAGCGGGTAACGGTGCTTGTTTACGCGGTCGAAAACCGGGAAGCCGAAGCGGAACAGCGGCACATTGGCATCGCGTGCTGCAAACTTGCCGTGGCTGTCGCCGATAACTCCGTCAACAGGATCAGTTACCAGAAGACTTCTCAAATGCCAGAGATCTTTGTTCATATAAATTTTGCAGCCGTTGCCGTACATTGAACCGTCCAGAAGTGCCTGTAGCTCCTTCTCGATTTTCTTTGTGCCACGGCTGCAGAGGATGTGGTGAGGAATCGCACCCATCTCAAGCAGGAAGGAGACATAACCCATCAGGTAATCAGGATCGCCGTAAACAGCAAACTTTTTACCGTGCATATACTGGTGAGCATCAGTTATTGCGTCTACTGCACGACCACGCTCGTTCTTGATTGTTGCAGGAATTTCCTTGCCAAACAGATCAGCAACTTTCATGAGGAAGTCGTCGGTTTTTGCGATACCCATCGGCATAGGCATGGAGACATGCTTGCCGGAGAAGTTGTCCTTAACCCAGGTGAAGGTCTTTGGTGAGGCGTATGGACCGACTGTGATTGTCGCCTTACCGTTGATTGAATCAGCGGCATCTTCCAGTTTTGTACCGCCGGCGTAGATGTGATACGAGCCGTCACATGGAGAATCAAATGTATCTGAAATGTCAGCCAGAACCGTTACAGGAACGCCCATCTCTTTCAAAAGACGCTTGTATTCGCGATAGTCGCCGGTATTGAAGTCGCAGCCGGGGATCAGATTCAGCTTGCCGGTGCAGCGACCTTCTACTTTCTTCCCTTCTGTCAGAGTCTGAAGGATCGAAACCAGCATGGAGTCATATCCGTGGATATGGGTGCCGTTGAAGCTTGGTGTGTTTGCGTAAGGTGTTGGCAGCTCCGCAGGAACGCATTTTTTCTGCTTGGCATTTTTGATGAAAGCGGTCAGGTCGTCACCGATAACCTCAGGCATGCAGGAGGTAAAAACTGCGATCATCTTTGGCTTGTAGATAGCGAATGCATTCTCAAGACCTTCGTGAAGGTTGTTCTGTCCACCGAAAACCGCGCCGTCCTCAGTCATCGAATCGGAAACAGCCGGTGCTGGCTCACGGAAGTGACGGTTGAGAGTCGAACGGTAGTAGGAAGCACAACCCTGTGAACCATGTACGAACGGGAGTGTACCTTCAAAACCGTGGGCCGCAAGCTGTGCGCCCAGTGGCTGACAGGCGTGGGCAGGGTTGATAACCAGCGCCTGACGTGCAAAGTTCTTCTCTTTATACTCTTCAGTGTTAATCCAGTTCTTTACCCGCTCAATTTCTTCAGGCGGAGTCTCAACTATTTTTTTAACTTCAAGGTCAAGTAAGTTTGACATGGTGTACTCCTTTTGGGCCGGAAACTCATCCGTTACACAGCCTCGAATATAAGATTATTAGGGTTAGTATGGTGACTTGACCAGGTTCCATGTCGGGCTGTTGATTGCCATATCTATATCTCTGGCAAAAACTTCAAACCCTTTGTATCCATGGTAAGGACCGGAGTAATCCCAGCTGTGCATCTGACGGAACGGAATGCCCATCTTCTGGAATACATACTTCTCCTTGATACCGGAGCCGATCAGGTCAGGCTTCAGAGTATCAGCAAACTTTTCAAATTCGTACTCGGACGGATCGTCGTAAACTACTGTTGAATCAGGCATTTCCGGTGCAGTACGGTCGTAGTCATCGGTGTGGGCAAATTCGTAACCGGAACCGACGCAATCCATACCGAGATCTTCATAGGCGCCGATGGTGTGACGGGGACGGAGACCACCAACAAGAAGCATAACTTTCTTGCCATCAAGGCGCGGTTTGTACTCTTCGATGATTCCCTGCATGATCGGATCGTACTTGGCAATAACCGCCTCTACCTTCTGCTTGATATTATCGTCGAACAGTTCAGCAAGTGCGCGGAGACTCTCCCTGATTTTGGTTGGCCCGAAGAAGTTCAGCTCGATCCACGGAATACCGAATTTCTCTTCCATAACCTTGCACATATAGTTCATTGAACGGTAGCAGTGGATTACGTTGAGCTTCACAGTATGAGTTGCTGCAATTTTTTCCAGTTCACCGTCTCCGGTCCATACTGCCTTGACGTTGAGGCCGCACTCTTCGAGGAGAGGCTTGGTAGACCAGGCGTCACCACCGATGTTGTACTCGCCGATAAGAGCTATATCGTAAGGGCTTGAAGGCTCGGCAAATTCGCGGGTTCCAATGATGTAGTCGCGAATGGTATCGTTGGAGATATGGTGACCCAAAGACTGGGAAACACCACGGAAACCCTCGCAGTTACAAGGGATAATAGGGATATCCAGTTCTTTGGCGCTGGTCTTTGCCACGGAGTTGATGTCGTCACCGATCAGACCTACGGGACATTCCGAAAGAACCGAAATTCCTTTTGCCAGAGGAAAGAGGTCGTGCGCTTCAGCCAAAAGGGTTTTCAGCTTCTTGTCGCCACCATAAACGATATCTTTTTCCTGGAAATCGGAAGTGAACTGCATGGCGAAGTTGGTAACGCCGGTGATGCCGCTCATCATGTTACGGCGTGTTCCCCATGAGTACCAGCCGCAGCCGACAGGACCGTGAGATACGTGAACCATATCGCGGATCGGACCCCAAACAACACCTTTTGCTCCTGCGTATGCGCATCCACGGGCACTCATGACACCAGGAACGGTTTTCTTGTTTGACTTGACGGAAGCACAACCGGAAGCCGCATCGTTAGGCGCAAGGTGCGGAGCGCGTTTCTTTCTGGCCTTTTCAGGATATACCGACAGCGCCTCGTCAATCATGGCCTGAGTCGATTCCTTGGTGATACCCTCAACTGTTCTTATTTTATCTGACATAATATATCTCCTTGAAATGTCTGGTCACGTAGGGGTAATTCATGAATTACCCCTACACATGCCAATTCTTTATGCTGCGGCCTGTTCAGCAATTCCAACGATTGACTCATCTTCCTCTTCCATGATGCCGAACTTCATCAGCAGCTCTTCCAGCTCTTCCATTTCAAGAGGAGTAGGAACAACCAGCATCTTGTTGTCGTTGATCTTCTGTGCCAGGGTCAGATACTCTTTTGCCTGTGGATGCTCAGGAGAATATTCGATAACAGTCATTCTGCGCAGCTCTGCTCTCTGAACCTGATTGTCACGTGGAACGAAGTGGATCATCTGTGTGCCGAGACGACGGGCAAGTTCTGAAATAAGTTCGAATTCCATATCGGTCTTACGTGCGTTGCAGATCAGACCGGCAAGACGAACTTTGCCGGAAGAAGCGTATTTAAGAATACCTTTGGAGATGTTGTTGGCAGCGTACATAGCCATCATTTCGCCGGATGTTACGATATAGATCTCTTCAGCCTTACCTTCACGAATCGGCATTGCGAATCCGCCGCAAACAACGTCGCCGAGAACGTCATAGAATACAAAGTCGAGATCATCGGTATATGCGCCGTTCTCTTCAAGGAAGTTGATCGCTGTGATAACACCACGGCCCGCACAGCCTACACCCGGCTCAGGTCCGCCGGACTCTACACATTTGATGTCGCCGTATCCGACTTTCATTACATCTTCAAGCTCCAGATCCTCAACAGTCCCAAGCTCACGAACCAGATCCATAACCGTATTCTGCGCTTTGGCATGAAGAATCAGACGGGTTGAGTCGGCTTTTGGGTCGCAGCCGACGATCATTACCTTCTTACCTATAGAGGCAAGACCGGCTACCGTGTTCTGTGTTGTTGTTGATTTGCCGATACCGCCTTTTCCGTAAATCGCTATCTGTCTCATGTCCAGCTCCTTTTGCTCGCCAATCTGCAAGCGTTGTAGTTTTGTTCGGGGCAATTAAAAAGGCGCCCCATTCCTTTTTGAATGATGGCGCCTTTGCCAAACGTTGCTCTATTAATGTTTTAAATCTGGTTACTGATTTTTATTTTGCATCGGTTGTGCCAAATTTGTAACAACCTGTTATATTTATATATTTTATTTCAAGCCTTCGATTGTCTACCTTTATTCACACAATATGCCTATAAACTGTGCAACAAAATATCTGCAATGAACAAGACTAATCAACATTAGAGCTTGTATGCATAGAAAAACATGACATTTATTAGACGTATTCAACGCATCTCCATTATCGGAAGATTGACGCTGGTATAAATAAGTTATATTGTGATTTTAAATTATACGGTTATACTTTGAATCTATTAGTTTCAAATTCTGAAATTCCGAAAATTTATTTGGTCCGACTGTTGGCTGCAGCACAAATGAAGTTCTGACTCTTAATACTCCGAGTAGAATACCAGACCGTCAGGAATGTTTATGATCGAAGAAAATCCGCATCAAACCAAAGGCCCCAGGGTTCTCATAATTGATGACAGTCGGTCAATTCAACAGTATGTCACGGAACTCTTGGAAAAGAGCGGATACACCGTTTCAAATGCCTTTGATGGTCTGAGCGGTCTGGAAATGATTGCCGCAACAGACCCGGATGTGGTTCTGCTGGACGTTGAGATGCCGGAAATGGACGGGTTACAGGTACTCGGAAAGCTATCAAAGACACAGCATCTCTTTGCAGTAATCATGTTCACTACAAAATCTTCGCTTGAACACATTGTTGAAGGGCTTACGAGTGGTGCTGATGATTATATAACAAAACCGTTTCAGGCTATGGAACTTCTGGCAAGAGTGGCATCAGCAGAACGATCCGTTGCCCTGAAAAGGGAACTTGCTCTGGCACGCCAGAAGGCTAACGACAGTCTGATGCGGCTTCACAAAGCACAGGCGCAACTGGTTGAAGAGAAAAAAATTCAGGCTATATCGCGACTGGCTGCAGGAGTTGCTCACGAAATAAACAATCCTCTCGGATTTATTATGAGCAATCTTTCAACCCTCCAGAAATACTCTGAATACCTGCTGCAGTTTGTCTGCTATCAAGCTGAAAATACCCATACCACTAACTTAAACACCGCCGAAACCTCTCTAATCGACCATAAAAAACTGAATAGCATTCGAAGGGATCTTATACCGCTACTAGCAGAGACTCAGGAGGGGTTCTCCCGCATCGCCGAGATAGTTAAGAGCTTTACGCTTATAGAAAGTGCGGTCGGCGGATTAAAAGCTCAAAAAGAAGACATTAACGACATTATCACCGCTATAGTAAAAACTACTCAGCATCTCCTACCCCCTGCAAAGAGGCTGACGCTTAAACCTGCCGCAACCAATCTGCCCATCATGGGAAACCTTACAATGCTGAATTTGTTATTTACTAACATTATTAACAATGCGATCGAGGCGACAGACGACGTTTCGGAAATAACAATACTTACTTCATCGGATGAGGCGAACGTAATCTGCAAAATATCTGATTCCGGTTATGGCATTGCGACTGACAACCTCTCACATATATTTGATCCGTTCTTCACAACCAAAGCCGGAGGGGGGCATTTCGGACTCGGCTTGACAGTTGCCGAATGTTTTGTGAACGCTCACCTTGGAACTGTCAAAGCTACTTCAAATGCAACTTCCGGAACAGAGATTATTGTCTCACTCCCCATGCTTAAAGAGTAGGTGGTTAAAATTTCTGAAAATCATCTGCATCAGCAACTTAAGCAATTCAACAGACACAACTCTTTCACCCTGAACAGATAAAATTTTCCCAACACTAAAGTATACGAAAAGCAGATGCCTTCATTGCTGCATAAACAGTAACACCTGGAAAAACACCCAACTCTTTGACAGCTTCCTCAACAACCTCCGCTACCAAAGGATTCCCTGCACAATCGAGCTCAATACCGATCTTCCTCCCCGAGCTGAATAGTGAGCGTACAGTACATTTCAGCAGATTTCTTGCACTGATCGCTTCCGGATGCTGTTTGAAGAGGATGATCTCCTTTGAAGAGAGTTCAGCCATCGGCTCTGCCCGGTCAGAACCCGCCGAAATATGCAGTGAGGCCCTGCCCCACGGATAGACAAAATGTCCGGCGCTCTCCGCCGGAACGCCAAGATGCAGCAGGTTGATATAACCGGCGGGACTCTTCCCCATCCGGTTTCTGGCCAGCTGCTCGCTTGAGGACTGTTCGATCATTCTCCCGTTTTCGAAGGCAAGTACCGTATCGGTCATCATGCGCATCTCGATAAGTGAGTGGGAGATGAAAATATAGGGGATGGCAAACTGCTCGCTGACACTCTTCAGATAGGGGATGATCTGAAAACGGAGAGAGTCGTCGAGCGCAGAGAGCGGTTCATCCATAAGCAGCAGACGCGGGTTCGCAAGAATAGCGCGCCCAAGAGCAACGCGCTGCTTCTCACCACCTGAGAGATTTGCAACACCACGCCCCAGAAGCCCCTGGAGTTTCAGCACATCAGTCAAAGTATCGAAATCAATGGTGCGGTGCTCCTTCCGGCAGCGTTTGAACCCGTACAGCAGGTTCTCCATGACGCTCAGATGGGGAAAAAGATTGTGCTGCTGAAACACCATAGATATCCGCCGTAGCTCCGGCTTTACATTAATTCTCTTTTCACTGCTGTATAAGCACTCACCATCCAGATGAATTGAACCACTGTCCGGCTTCAGAAAGCCTGCAAGCATGCTCACCAGAGTCGACTTGCCGCTCCCCGATGCACCGAATATTCCAACGCAATCGCCTGAGACAGTGAAATCAGTCGATAACGAGAAGGCGCCAAAACTCTTGTTTACATTCATGGAGAGCTTCATGTAATCACCTCTGCCCGGTTTTCATGGCGTCCGGGCGCCGGGCATAAAGCCAGAGCAGAACCAGAAACGAAAATATCAGCATTACCGCAGCCATGCGGTGAGCTTCACCATATTCCAGCGCCTCTACATGATCGTAGATCTGAACAGAAGCCACTCTGGTACTCCCCGGAATATTTCCTCCGATCATCAGCACTACCCCGAACTCCCCGACGGTATGAGCAAAAGTAAGAATCGAGGCGGTAATAAACCCCGGACGGGCCAGTGGGAGGGCCACGGTGAAGAAAGCGTCGAGAGTGGAGGCACCGAGGGTGGCGGCAACTTCCATCGGCCGCTCCCCTATCGCCTCGAAGGCGTTCTGAAGCGGCTGCACCATGAAAGGGAGTGAATAGAACACAGATGCCAGTACCAGACCCCAGAAGGTAAAAGGCAGCGCGCCTAACCCCAGTTTGCCGGTTAGATACCCCAGCGGACCATTGGGTCCCATGGCGAGGAGCAGATAGAAGCCGAGCACCGAGGGGGGGAGCACCAGCGGCAGCGCAACTACTGCTCCGATTACCCCCTTCAGTCGCGACCTGGAGCGGGAGAGCCACCAGGCGATTGGTGTTCCCGCGACAAGAAGTATTACGGTAACCAGTCCGGCAAGTTTGACCGTAAGAAGAATTGCCTCAATATCGCTCTGTTCTAAAAACATAGAGTTGTCCCGTCAGATTCCGTAACCGTAGGAGCGGATAATTTTTTTTGCCTTGTCGGTTCTCAGATACTCAAGCAGAGCTTTGGCGGCTGGATTTCCCAACCCTTTTGTCAACAGAACAGCATCCTGACGAATCGGAGTGTGCATGTTACCCGGCACTACCCAGGCTGATCCGCCAGTCAATTTGCCATCCTTCATAACCTGAGAGAGAGCCACGAAGCCGAGTTCGGCATTACCTGTGCCGACGAATTGATACGCCTGCGAAATACTCTCGCCCTGCACTATTTTTGGCTGAACTGCGGTTACCAATCCCGATTTTGTTAGCACCTCCATAGCGGCAGCCCCGTACGGTGCCAGCTTGGGATTCGCCATTGACAGCTTGTTAAAGTGGCCGGTTCTTAGCACATCCCCTTTAGCATCGACAAAGCCGGGCTTTGCAGACCAGAGGACAAGCGTTCCGAGGGCGTAGGTAAAGCGACTACCCGGAGCGATCAGCCCCTCTTTCTCAAGTTTTGCCGGTTTCTCATCATCAGCCGAAAGAAACAGCTGGAATGGCGCGCCATTCTTGATCTGGGCATAAAACTTCCCTGATGAGCCGAAAGCGAGAACAACCTTGTTCCCGGTGACTTTTTCGAATTCAGCCGCAATCTCTTTCATCGGTGCGGTAAAGTTGGCCGCAACGGCAACGCTGACTTCTGCTGCAACAGCAGGTGAGGCCAGCAGAATGGCAATAACAACTGCCATGGCACTTCTTATGACTATATTCATGGTAAATGACCCCCCTTTAACCGGTCGAATTTCAACAGACGCCAATAACTCCTGAACGGAGCATTTAAACTTTCACTCATACCTGGCGCTACATAACACATGCCAAGATGTAATCTCAAAAAATTTATATAAATTCTGATGTTAAAAACTGCTGGAAGCCGGTGACAGCCCCTCTTCAGCGAACTCTAGACATAATTGATTTTGACCTTCCGGCATGAGAAGCGATCAAACGGTGTCTAAAAATTAAGCAGAAATATAATTAGATAGCAGAGATTTTATGGATCAAAATATTGATGCAGGTCAAAGATGCGAATTGCAAAATTTGTTATTCTGAGAAACATCTGCTATTCAACTCATCAAGGCGACTACACAACAGGTTGAGAGGGTACGGCTATGGAATACTTTAAAGGAAAGGTTGCGAAACTTCTTGTAGATCACTTCTGTGACGACTTCAGAAGGATCACGCACGCACTTGACGTCATGAAACATGCGGAAAGAATCATGGACGAGAAGGAGAAGGAGGGGTGCGATTACGAGGTGCTGATTGCCGCTTCACTACTGCACGATATCGGGATCAAAAAATCTGAAGAGCTGCATGGCTTTAACAACGGCAAGACCCAGGAGGAGTACGGCCCGCCGATAGCGGAACAGCTGCTGGGAAACATTGGCTTTGATCCGGACAAGACACGCAGGGTATGCGAGATTATCGGCAATCATCACTCTCAGTCGCGCTACGACTACATCGAGCTGGAAATTTTGAAGGAGGCCGACAGAATCGTAAATATGATGGAGGGGAACCAGATCAGATAACAGCTGATACAGAATGCAGACGGTACAGATGATGGCGCAAGAACCGGAGATTACGGTTAAGGGAGGGTACTGACAGCTACTCCTTGTAAATAACGACAAACCGCTCGTCGAACCACGGTTCCAGAAGCGGCCTGACATCCTTCCACGCCAGCCCTCCCCCGCCGCATCCCGGACGTGGAACAACCACCCTGTTCCAGCCGGAACTGTCGGCAAGCTTGCGCAGTTCCTCTGCAGAGCGGGCTATGATCCTAAGATCAGGAAGCGACCATGGCGTCTCTTCCACCGGAAAGGATGCAACACTGCACCCCAGATCGAATACGTGATTGCCATGCCGGGCGAGGAGAGTGCCCAGATTTTCAGCAAGCATCGGGAATCGGCTCAGAGCCTCTCTCGCCACGCCGCGCCCGAAAATCGCCCTGCCATCTTTGGTCAGCGAGCCGTTAGTGGTAATAACGGTTACTGCCCCGCCAGCCGCAATCTCCCAGATATCACCGGTCTGCTCGATCACCTCTACAGCTCCGGCCTTTTACCGGCGCCAAGCTGAAGTATACTTAATACCCTCCCCAGCTCGGAGATCGTGTAGGGCTTGGCAACAGCGGCGCTGAATCCGAAATTTGCATAATCGGCCATGATCGGATCATTGGAATATCCGCTTGAAACAACCAGAGTTGCATCGGAATCAATTGCAAGTATCTTCACCGCGGCCTCTTTGCCCCCCATGCCACCCGGAATGGTCAGATCCATGATCACAGCAAAAAAAGGTGAGCCGGACTTCATCGAGTCCAAATACATATTTACAGCCTCGTCACCATCAGAACATTTGGTTACCTTATATCCAAGGTATTCCAGCATTTCCGCACTGACATCACGAATTACCTCCTCGTCGTCCATCACGAGAATTGTGCCACCCGTGTGGGAATCATCCCTCTTTCCGTCTAACGGCTCTTCATCTCCAGACAAGGTTTTGCCAGTTGAAGGGAGGTACACTGTAAAGGTCGAGCCCTTTCCGACTTTTGACTCTACGTCAATCCCCCCTCCATGCCGGGTGATTATAGAGTGGGCAGAGGCGAGGCCCAGCCCATTCCCGGCTGACTTGGTGGTAAAATACGGGTCAAAGATTTTTTTCAGGGCATCATCCGTTATGCCGCAACCTTCATCAGCAAAGGAGATTGCAACGTACGGGCCTGGTGCGAGTTCAAGGGGGGAGACTGAATCCGCGAGAAGGTTTCGAGCCGATATAGTCAGGTTTCCGCCCCCCGGCATTGCCTGGGTTGCGTTAAGAACCATATTATGAAAGACCTGCTCAATCTGCCCTTCATCAGCCCTGACGGAGTGAACAGAATCGTCAATATATATGTTCCCCTTCACATTTGACCCGCGCAAAACCAGTGACACGGATTCGGCAACCAGACGCCTGATAACAATCTCCCTCTTAATCGGCTTTCCACCCTTGGCAAACGTAAGTAACTGCTGGGAGAGTTCACGCGCCCGCACAGACGCCTGCTCCGCTTCAACCAGCGGGTTGAAGGCGCTGTGCCCCTGCTCGATAAAAATCCGCGCAAATGAGATGTTCCCCATTATGCCGGTCAGAATATTGTTGAAATCGTGAGCGATACCCCCGGCCAGAACCCCGAGCGATTCGAGCTTTTCGAACCTTAGCTTTTTATCCTCCTGATCCTTGCGATCAGTAATATCCTGAAAGCAGACCAGACTCGCCCACGGATTTCCGGATTGATCCAATACCGGGGCACCAAATATCTCAAGAAGTCTGGATGTGCCATCAGGTCGCACGACAAGAAGATCGTCAACACAGACAGATTCGCCTCGCATACCCCTGACAATCGGCATCTCATCATTTGGGTATCTCTCCGATGTGCCTGATTTATAGACTTCATAAAGCTCGGAGAGGTTTTCTCTGTTGACTGCCGGCAGAATTCCCCTCCCGAGCAACTCCTGAGCTTTCTGATTGGCTATCAGAGGCTTGCCGGATGGTGCCTCAACCATAAAAACACCGACCGGAAGATTTGCCAATAATGCATCAAGCAGACTTGTCCGTTTGTCCAGCGTCCTCTCCACGAGGGTTCGCTGGGTAATATCCCTGGATATCCCGAAAAGACCGGTCACCGAACCATCTTCACCGAACACAGGCCCCTTGGTAGAAGAAAAAAACCGCTCCCCATCGTGAGTGGTAAGGCACTCTTCATATGTAAAAGTCTCACCCCGGGACATGATCCACTTTTCCTTTTCCATAAGGGCAAGAGCCTCTTCGCGAGGGAAGAACTTAGTGTCGTCGTGACCGATGATCTCCTGAACCGGTTTATTGACAAAACGGCTGACCGCTGAGTTTGCCAGAAGATAACGCCCGTCCGCATCCTTTATATAGACGGCATCGGTTGTCCCTTCGACGACAAGATCCAGCAGCGTCTTCTGTTGAGCGATCATCTGTAGCGCCTGATTCCGTTCATCAAGATGTGTCGAGATCCGTTTTACATAGCGGGAGATAAGGACATAGAGGAGGGTGGAAGTGAGGGCGATAAACATCAGCCCCTTGTAAATCGATATGCGTGCAATAATGTGCGGATCATCTATAAGCATCTCGAGAAAGGAGTCTGAGAGGTAGATCCAGAGTGCTCCGACAACCGCATAGACGGCAACTATCCTTATGATTTCCGTTCGTGATGATGCCTGGATTATATCTTTCACCAATCCCCCAATGAACCTGTGAAATAGAGCTGCTGCAAGATGGCACTTCTACACACCCCCTTTTTATCACAAAGACCCTCCCTTTATCTCCATTTAATTAAATCAAAATTCTCCCGGGACTATTTGGCGCGATTGGTGCAAAAAAAACGAACATCAGGAGATATTTATGGAAGCAATTGACAGAGAAACGGGCAAAAAATTATTTGAGAAGTTCCGCTCCCATCGTGACGGAATCAGAAACTCACCCGGAATGGCTTCCGTATGCCTCATCTGTGGTTCAATCCACATACTGCCAAAACCTGGCGAGGAGAACAAACTCTACTGCCGCAACTGTGGCTTCGCCTTTTACCGCTATCAGTGCAACTCTTGCGGCAGTACAGTTGATGGTCGCGATCCGCTTAATCCGATCTGCCGCGAGTGTGGCTTTAGAATCTGTACCTGCGGGGCGTGCAACTGTGATAGCAAATCCCCTCCAGCTGAAGAAGGAGATGCCGAATGACTCAAAATGAAAACAAAAAAAACGTCACAGTAAGCTATGTAGGAACACTGGATAACGGGAGAATATTTCATAGCACTGATGAGCATGGGCCGCTAACGTTCACAACTGGCTGCGACGAACTCTTTCCTGCTCTCGAGAGCGCCGTTCTCGGAATGCGTGTCGGAGAGGTAAAAAACATTCTCCTCTCCGCCGCTGAGGCTTACGGCCCTCGCCTCGACGAAAACATAATCCGCCTTTCCAGACATCTCTTTCCTGCCGGGAAAGAGATCACCGTTGGACAAAAATTAAGCATTGATTTCAAAGGTGGGGTTTCAAAAGTGATGATCGTTATTGAGGCGAGCGATTCCGAGGTGACTCTTGACGGCAACCATCCACTTGCCGGATGCGATCTCACCTTCGCTCTCAGAGTTGATGCTATTGAATAGACCTTTGAATATATTGTGAGGAGTGGAAATGTCACAGGCAGTTAAACCTGACCGCTACGTATCGTTCGTCGGCATTGACGGTGATGGAAATTCCAGAGAGCTGATTATGATGCTCAGGAAGCATATTGATGACCCGCAAAAGACCAATGCCTTCTGGGAAAAATTCAAGGAAAAACTGGAAAAAGTCGGTAAGCCGGAAGAGAACAGCGGCCGGTCACTGGATGAACTGTACCTTATCCATGCATATATGAATAATATCAGCGAACTGTTTGAAACCTACGAAGATCAACCTGCTCTTGACCTGCTGGAAAAGATTGAAGCGGAGAGCTGCTGAGAATTCACCCCTGATTCAGCAATCCTGCAACCTTCAGAAAGTTTTCAATTAATTGGCGGGATATTTTTCGGTAGTTAACCTTTTCAACGGAAAACGCAGAGACAATCTCCTCGGTTCTTTCCTGCATCGTCCTGTCCCACGCGCACCAGGCCCGGACTATCGGCTCCGTCACCTCCGGGTGGAACTGAAGCCCCCAGGCACGCTCACCAACCCTGAAAGCCTGATTGCTGCAGGCTGCTGAAGAAGCCAGCAACACTCCCCCGGTCGGTATATCAAAACTATCATGGTGCCACTGAAAGGTGCTGAAGCGGTCAGGAATCCCGCTAAAAAGTCTGTCACCCACTCCTTCTTGAGTAAGAGATACTTCGAGAGTTCCCAACTCATCCCACCTGTTGGAGACAACATCTCCTCCGAGAGCAGCCGCCAGCAGCTGTCCACCGAGACAGATGCCAAGATACGGAGTGCTGCTCTCGACGACTGAACGGATAAGATTTTTCAGATCCGCCAGGAAAGGGTGTCTCTGATCATCGTTCGCCCCCATCGCTCCACCAAGAACGATAAGAGCAGATATATCACTTACATCGGGCAGAGCGCCGACACGATAGGGGTGATGAATCAGGTACGGAACCTTCAGGCTATCAAGGATATTTCCGGGGGGCACTTCCGGGTCATTCTGGATTACATGCAACATATTTCAGGATTTCCGGTTGACCCGCAGAATCAGGTCACCTTCAAAGAGCAGAGGATGACGACGAATACCGGTCAACAACCCGGCCACCGGAGAGACGACTTTTTCTATTACGTTGCCGCTGAAGCTGTCGTAGATATAGCCCAGCTCCTGTCCAGCACCGACCCAGCGCCCGACACTCCGGTCGGAAACAAAAGTGCCCGCTTTTTCAGCATAGACGCGAAAAGCACTCGGTTTGTCGAAACAGCAGATCTCCTCATCTTCAATTGAAATCTGAACCCCTTCCAGAATCCCGACTCTCCCCAGAAATGAAACAAGAGCTCGAAAGACCCGCTGGCAGTGATCCAGCTGGACTGTCCCCCCCTGCCCTATCCGGAGCACAAAGCTCTGTCCTGGCCAGACTTTCCAGGAGGACATAAGAGTAGTGGTAAAAACCGGCGAGAGAGAGCGTTCCATAATTGCCGAAAGACCGAACAGTTTTGCCGTCTCACGCTCGGCCGGCGTCGGACCGTGCAGCCGAACCTGCGGAACCTCCTCGAAGTCGCCACTGGCGGTATGAATATCTATTCTATAATCGGCTCGCTTGGTCGCCTCCAGCACGGCGTAGGCGATCCGCTGCGTTGTCTCGCCATTGGTACTCCCCGGAAACATCCGGTTAATATCAGAGTTGTCGAAGGGCCAGGTGCGGGTACGAAGATTGACGCCGAGGACATTGACTGCCGGAATTATCAGCACCCGTTTTAGCAGCTTGAGTTCCGGATACTTCCCCTCTTCGACGGAGTTTAAAAAATCGGCCAGCCTGGAGAGGATAAATATGCCGTTAAGTTCATCACCATGCAGACCGGCGACAAATGCGGCAGCGGTATGAGAGGATTTCGGGCCGATCTCATGATACGGGATATCAAAACCCTCCCGAACAGGGGCGGTCATGCAGAGCAGGTTGCGAATCAAGGCTTACCCCCTTTGCGCGCCATAACCCGCGCCATAAGCGAACCTTCGTAGACCAGCGGATACTCCCTGAGAGTAAAGAGAATCCCGTCTACCGGAGATCGCACTTCAGAGAGGATATCCCCCTGGAATGGTGAAACGATCGTCCCCAGCAGCTCCCCCTTACGGACGTCAGTCCAGTGAGAGGCAGTCGGGAGGAACATTCCGGATGTCTGGGCGTTAAGAAAGTGGACGTTACTGTCGTCTGCAATCAGCGGAATATGAGAGATTTCAGAGGTGGCGTAATCCTGACTGATTACACCGAGATCCTTCCAGACTGCGATGATACCGGTCACCAGCTGATCGCAGTACTCCGGAGTAATCCGCATGCCGACCCCCATTTCGGCGACGAGACATGGTGTGCCGCAGCTGTTGAGACTGTGAGCCACTGTGGTTTCAAGAACTGTCGCTGCACCATGAAGCCAGATCAGGTCAAGGTTCATTTTCCCGGCTATCGGCACCAGCAGATCCTCAAACTCCTGATTGATCCGCACCTGCGGAATTTCGCGCAGATAAATGTTACTGGCATGGATATCAACCACCAGCGCCGAGCCGGAAAGCTCCTTCATGAGAGCAGCCGCAAGACGCTCCGGCAGAGGGCCACCTGAAGAGCCGGGGAATGAGCGGTTAAGATCTGTCTCGAAAACCGGGAGACCGCGCGTCAGGGTATCAAGTCCAAGAGTATTTATCGCCGGATAGAGCTCGACACTCCCGAGCAGACTTTCTGGAGATGTCCGCTGCAACTTCTCAAGCCAGGCAGCCAGAAGATGACAGACGTAAAGACCTTCCAGTTCATCACCATGAATTCCAGCGATAACGGCAACACGTGGACCATCTCCGCCGTTGAATACTGTACGCCGGATATCCATCCGCTCACGGTACGGCATCTCGATAGTGAAAAAAGTTTCTATATTCATGGCTGCTTTAAGGGACATCATCGTCCTTTCATGTTGAAATTATCTGACTGACTCAGAAATGATTCTACTGCTCCTGCATGGTTACCGTAACGGTCGGCTGCTCTCCGGAAGAGACACCCTTGAAACTCCCACGCTGCGGAGCTGCATCGTAGGAGTCCCGTCCAACAGCAACTGCAACATAATGATCGTTGGTCAGAAGGTTGTGGGTTGCGTCAAAACCGACCCATCCGGCTCCCGGCACCAGTGCCTCCGCCCAGGCGTGGGTTGTCAGCATGTCGCCATCCTGACTGATGCCCGGGTCCAGATAACCCATAACATATCTTGCCGGTATTCCGTAAGAGCGGGCAATTGTTATGAAAAGATGTGCAAAATCCTGACACACCCCCCCCTTCTGAGCCAAAGCTGTCTCCAATGAACCGTGTACCTCCGTTGAACCGGTGCGGTACTCCATTACAGTCGGCACCCAGGCCAGAAGTTCAAGAAGAAAATCAAGCAACGGCTGCTCTTTATCTCTTTTCGGAACTTGAGTCTCAAACGGCTCTGCCAGCTTTAGGACTGAAGGGGTCAAAAGACTCCGGTGCAGAACGAAATCATTCATCGGCGGCGAGTTTCTTACCGCCTTGGCCAACCACTCCTGCTCTTCCCCCTTCGGCACAGATTCAAAGCTGAAGGGGTTTTCCTTAAATGTTTCAACTTCGCTCCTCAGACGGGTTACCAGTCTGTTGTGCGGTGGAATGACAGAGAAGTAATCAACCCGGTTCCCGAAATAATCTGAATAACTCGATAGCTCTGCAGCCGGTTCAGTCTCAATAACGCAGGAGTGCACCTTCTGATGCCCGTCTGTGCGTGGTGCAAGGCGCAGCTCTATATGATGTTCGCGAATTGAGCTGGGATAATCAAGAATCGTTTCATGTTCTATCAGATAACGCATATATGTTTTCCTTTATGCACGTTGGGAAGTCACTCTGCCTTAACAGTGCTACTGGAAAAAATCTTCCACCAGCGCCACGTGAAATAATGACAGCCGCGTCAGCAGCTTCTCAAGATATTCATGAACCCCCGCATCGAAAATCTGCTGGGATGTAAGTCCGACCATCTCCGAGATTTCCGCAAAAGCGGCACGTGTTGCCTCCTTATCCTTCAGACCGATATTTTTCAGGGCTACCCCCATATGAGCAACCGAAAAGACAATTGAGCGAGGGAAAGCGGCGTTTAAAACGACAAATTCGGCGACATCGGCAGGCATGAAACCGGAGTGGTAATTGCGCCTGAACGCCTCAAAACCGGAGAGAGATTTGAGAAGTGCTGCCCACTGATAGTAATCAAGCGCGGAGCCGACCATGGAGAGATCCGGGAGGATGATATGATACTTGACGTCCAGGGTCCGGGCGGTCATATCGGCACGTTCAAAAGTGCCGCCAAGCTGATAGAATGAGTACGCCTCTCCACGCATCATGGTTGAAGCGGTCAGTCCGTTAAAACGCGCCACCTGATTACGCAGTGCAACAAACAGTGCGCAGGCGCGCTCTGCGTTCAATTGACCTTTCAGGCGGTCGTCAAACATCATCCATATCTCGTTAACCGCCTCCCACATCTCCTTGGAGATACGATCCCTCGCAACACGCGCGTTCTCGCGGAAGAGCCGCAGACAGGTTCTGATAGAACTGCCGTTGGTTCGACCGGCACTGATGAACTGCACCACTCTCGGGGTTGAAATTCCACCATCTTCGTACTGTTCTCTGTAGCGATCTTCAGATGAGGTTATCCTGAGGATCGGACGCCATTTGTCCTCTTCGCTCATATCCTCTTCAGCCTCAACCAGATAGAGCAGATTAATCTCCATCAGACGCGCGGTTTCACCGGCTCTTTCGAGATAGCGGGACATCCAGTACATTGAATCGGCAAGCCTGCTTAACATCAAATCCCCCTCAATCCCCCTTTGATAAAGGGGGAAGAAAATTACTCGGCCAAAACCCAGGTGTCTTTACTGCCGCCACCCTGGGAGGAATTAACTACAAGTGATCCTTTTCTCAGCGCGACCCTGGTAAGGCCACCCGGCACAACTTCGATATCTTCACCGTAAATGGTGAATGGACGTAAGTCAAGATGACGAGCCTCCAGCTCTCCGTCAATGTAACAGGTGTGGCGGGAGAGGTAGACTACCGGCTGAGCGATATAGTTGCGCGGATTCTCCATTACCAGATCCACAAACTCCTTCCGGAGCGCGGCAGTAGATGACGGCCCCATCAGCATACCGTAACCGCCGGACTCGCTGACCGCCTTGATCACCATCCGCTCCATGTTGTCAAAGACGTATTCACGGTCTTGCACATTGGTCATCTGGTAGGTGGGAACATTATTGAGGATCGGCTCCTGTCCGAGATAGTATCTGATGATATCCGGGACATAGGGATAAACGGCCTTGTCATCGGCGATACCGCTCCCCGGCGCATTTACAATCGCAACATTCCCGGCACGCCAGGCGTTGATCACGCCGGCAATGCCGAGAGATGAATCGGAACGGAACACCAGCGGATCAAGGAAATCGTCATCAACGCGTCGGTAGATTACATCAACACGCTGCAGGCCGGTGGTCGTTTTCAGGTAGACAATATCGTTGATGGTAACCATATCGCGACCTTCAGCCAGCTCAATCCCCATCTCTTTGGCCAGAAAGGTGTGCTCGAAATAGGCGGAGTTGTAAATACCGGGGGTGAGCAGGACAATTTCAGCGTTATCCTTGCCACGGGGGGAGAGTGAACGGAGGGCAGCCAGGAGAAGCGAGGGGTAGTGCGCAACCCGGCGAACTTTGTACTTATCGAAGAATTCCGGCATGATACGGCGTTCGATCACCCTGTTTTCGATCATGTATGAAACGCCTGAAGGGGTTCTGAGGTTATCCTCCAGAATCAGGAATTCCCCTTTCTCATCGCGAATAATATCTATACCGCTGATATGGGTATAAATACCGCGAGGGGGGACGATGCCGACAATCTCCCTTCGGAAGTCGCGACCCTGATAAATCAGCTCAGGTGGGATGACACCATCTTTTATGATGCGCTGTTCACCGTAAAGATCCCCGAGAAAGTGATTCAGCGCCCGTACCCGCTGCTTCAGACCTGATTCAATCTTTACCCACTCAGCGGCAGTGATAATTCGAGGAATCAGATCGAAGGGCCAGATCCGCTCAATCCCCTCTTCACTTTCGCCGTAAACAGTGAATGTTACACCCTCCGCCTGCAGGGCAAGCTGCGACTCATGCGCTTTTGCCTCCAGCGCACTGTTCCCTGTTGCCTTGATATGATCCCAGAGGAGACGGTAATGATCACGGGGGGTGAAGTCGTCGGCGTAAAACTCGTGATACGGCGCGCGAGGCTTGCTGGCCTGCGTTACGGGGTTGTACATTGCGCACTCCTTTGTACATGATTATATTTGCAGTATGCTCAATAATTGATCAGCTATGCTATCCGGGTGTTTCCGGACAAAGAACCGGAAAAAGTTCAGTATATCCATTACAGGGATACTGAATAGTTCAAACATATCAAATAGTTGTAGTGACAAAACCGCGTTGGAACTTTACCTTACCCCAGATACTCCCTGGCAGAACCCTGAAGATAATCAAAAACCTCGGCACGGGTAGTGATAAAACCTGGCATCTGGTTAAGAACGTCCTCAACAAGGTGCAGAACCTCACCATCCGTGGAACCAAGCTCATCCATAACCGCCGTCAGCATCGGAAGGATTTCGTACAGGTCGTGGCGATTAAATGGAGCCGGATCGGGAAGACCGGCAAATTTGGGCAGTTCGCGATTTTCAACATCACGCGGATATCTGTACTTAAGATTTGAGACTTTAATTATGATACCCATAATCCCCCCCGAAGAAATTATTTAACGAAGCAGCCTTCCAGGAAGACAACTTCCAGTCTCTCAATGCCCGCCGCAGCCGGTTCCGCAACCACCGCCACACCCCGGTTTAATGATATCGGAGGCTTTTGGCTTACTACAGAGCTGAAGGGAAGAGCGATCCACAAACCAGGCCTCGTCTTCCATTTTGCCCTGCAATTCATTCTTCTTGAGCATCATCAGTATACGCATTTCGGTTGTTTCCAACAGCAGTGCTGCTTCTGCAATAGGCACAAATTTTGTTCCGGCTTCACACATGGTGTTTCTCCTTATGCCGCTTAAATCTGGTTCTGCAACCAACCCCTCCCGGCCTCCCCTTATCAGGGGAGGAGAAAATCCCCTCATTCCCGATGTAGATAGAATTAGCCTCCCCCCTGACAAGGGGGGATTGAGGGGGGTTGGGGTTGGGGTTGGGGTTTAGTGATTTATTTTTTCAGCCTGCCGTCACTTCCTCTGACGACCTCTCTCACCTTATGCCGCTTTCGGCATTGAATTTTCGCCGAGATAAATAGTCATCAATTCACAATTGGTCAGATCGCGCTTACGCTTGCAAGACATTGCGCGGGTTCTCTCAAGCAGCGGCTCCGCCTGTTCCCTGGCGACGGTAATCCCCATACTCCGGTAGCGCTCAATAAGACCGCCAGTCCCGGAGTGCTTCCCGACCACAATACTGCGGGTCAGGCCGACCTCTGCCGGATCAAACCCTTCGTAGTTGTGCGGATCTTTTATAACACCATCGGCGTGCAAGCCTGATTCATGGGCAAAGACCCTTGACCCGACAACCGGCTTGGATACTGAAAGCGGTCTGTCGGAAGCCTTGGCGACAAACAGTGACATCTCCCGGAAGCGGTGCGTATCTATTCCGGTCTCAATGCCGCAGGCATGTTTCAGCCCCATTACCACCTCTTCCAGAGCTGCATTTCCGGCACGTTCACCAAGACCGTTGATAGTCGTATTAACAAACCTTGCTCCGGCGCGGATTCCTGCAATAGCGTTCGCAGTGGCCATACCGAGATCGTTATGGGTATGAACCTCTATATCAAGCTCCGGAACCGAACTCCGGAGAGAGCTGATCTTATCGTACATTGTGAAAGGATCCATGATGCCGAGTGTGTCACAAAATCTGAAACGATCTCCACCCAGCGAGCGCGTAATTTCCATCAGCTCCACAAGAAACCCCATATCCGCCCTGCTGGCATCCTCACCACCGACGGAAACATAGAGGTTGTGCTGTTTTGCAAAGCCAAGAGCAACTTTCAGCTGTTCCTTGACCGCGTCGCGACTTTTGCGGAGCTTATGCGCAATCATCTGGTCGGATACGGAGAGAGAAATATCCACCGCCTGCACACCACATGAAATACTTGCCTCAATTTCAGGCACCAGCGCACGATTCCAGGTGATAAGCCTGGCATTCAGTCCAAGATCAACCAATGAACGTATAGATGCCTGTTCCTCTTCACCCATTGCCGGTATGCCGCACTCGATTTCTCCTACACCTATGGAATCGAGCATCCTTGCTATTGCTATTTTTTCACGACGTGAGAAGACAACTCCAGCTGTCTGCTCCCCGTCTCTAAGTGTTGTGTCGTCGATTATAATATCTGTAAGCGGCTTCATGATCGACTCCTTTATACTACTTTGCAACTTCCTCATCCGCAACTACCCATCGTTGCCAGTCCATAAATATATTCGGGGGCATAGGCCGGTTTAGCACCTGCGTACATCAACTCGTTACTGCCGGAAATCTCCATTCTGTATCGTTTGAAAAGCCTTGATGCAGTCAGATTTAAAGCGGAAGTGTCGATGCAGACCCTGGTTCCTTGTGAAACCGCATTAAGAGCTGATTTCAGGAGAGCATCCGCCGAGCTGTAATCTGTAGCCAGAAATGGGCCAAACTGGACACACTCACCGCATTTTTGAAGCACCACAAATCCGGCGTCCTGCTTAATAACTCTTCCGCGACCTACCGTGGCTGCGATTAAAGCCTCCCGTCTGTCACCCCAGGCACGGCTGTCAAATTCATTCAGCTCTGCGTAGAGGCGGCTACTTGCATCCGAAATCTCCTGCGCAGTACCGCGTCCACGACCACCGACAGTCCAGCGGTTAATCGTATCTACAGCTTTGAAGCCCAGCTTCTGGTATAATGGCATCCCCGATTTTGAAGCAGTCAGCCAGACCGTTTCCACATCGCTACAGAACAGCCCCTCAAGCGCTTTTTTAAAGAGCGACGCACCAATTCCTTTCCCCCGGCATTCCGGCCTGACCAGCAGGTTACCGATCCAGCCGCTCCTGTCATGCCGAATCGAGGTGACAAATCCAACAACTTCTCCACTAATTTCACGGGCGGCAAAACAGCCTTCAGCAAACGCCCTCAACAGAAATTCGAATTCCCAACGCTCCGCTATCCACCCTTCCACAGTTGCAAGTTCCAGAAACGGGTCAATATCGGAAGCGCAAAATCGATCAAATATCATGGTGTCGGACATGCCGCCTTGGCTATCGTTACATTAAGATCCTGACCGATCAGACCGATTGCATCTGCGCGACACTGCTTGCAGTGAGCAAACTGACCGATAATCCCCTCGTTCGCCTTTTTTACTTCGGCGAGATACTCCTCGGTCGGTGGCTCAATGTGTGCCAACTCGGCCTGCGGAATAATCGGCATGATGTTCATAACAAACGCGCCAAGCTCCTTCACACGTGCTGCGATTAACGGCATCTGGCTATCGTTGATCCCGGGTGTCAAGACACTGTTCACCTTTATGGTAAGACCCAGTTCACCTGCCCTTTTGAGCCCCTCAAACTGATTGTTGATGAGGATTCTTGCCCCTTCAACACCGGTATAATGCTTCCCGTGATAGATAACGTGTCCGTATATCTTCGCAGCCACCTCAGGATCAACCGCGTTGATTGTCACCGTCAGGCTGTGCAGCCCCATTTCGTAGAGACGGTCGATTGATTCGGGGAGGAGGAGACCATTGGTGCTCAGACAGAGCATCAGATTCGGAAATTCCTCTTTAACCATCTTAAAAGTCTCAAAGGTCTCTTCGTTTGCCAGTGGATCACCCGGGCCGGCGATGCCGATAACCTTGATAATCGGCCCGACTACAGGACTTGCCATCACTTCACGAACTTTTTCTATGGCCTCCATCGGAGTCAATATCCGGCTGGTAACGCCCGGACGGGATTCATTGGCGCAGTCATGTTTTCTGGAACAGTATCCGCATTTGATATTGCACTTTGGCGCCACTGCCAGATGCATCCTGCCGTTCTTATGATGATTGCCGCCGAAGCAGGGGTGCCCCTGGATTTTGTTCTTCATCTCGCAAGCAGTTGCCATAAGTAGCTCCTCTCAAAAATAGAAAACGCCCACAGGATAAAACCTACAGGCGTCGTTGCCGTTTACTGACAAGGGTAGAGCATAGATTATGCCAGCTCGAAAATTAATTAAGCAAAGTCAGTAAAAATGGGGATAAACAACGTTTTTTGTTATTTTTTGATAAAATTGTAATCCTCTGGCTCTACCCTCGGCAGCGGAATATGCACTAAATTTGTGCAAACAAGGTGGATTATGAATTGCATGACAATTAACAGTGCTGAATCATTTTTGATACGAGGGGATTCATGTTCAACCACTACAACATAGAAGATATACGGGATCGCGCCCGTGCCGCCTTTATAGGAATGGCAATCGGAGACGCCCTCGGTGCTACGGTTGAGTTTATGACAGCATCAGAAATTGCCTCAAAATACGGCATTTTTCGAGATATAATAGGTGGAGGGTGGCTCCGGCTCAAGCCGGGGCAGGTAACAGACGACACTGAAATGGCTCTCTGCATCGCCAGGGCAATAGTAAAAAACCAGGGGTGGTCGCTGGAAGCGGTTGCAGACAATTTTGCCGCCTGGCTTAAATCGCGCCCGATAGATTGCGGCGATACATGCCGAAAGGGGATCCGGGCCTATATTCTGAATGGTCAGCTGGAATCACCACCTAATAAATGGGATGCAGGAAACGGCGCAGCCATGAGAATTCTCCCGGCAGTTCTATTCTCGATTCCCGATGATGAGTTGCTCAAAAAATATGTAATTGAGCAGGCTCACATAACGCACAACAACCCGGTCTCCGACGCCGCCTGTATCTGCCTCGGAGAACTTCTGCACATGGCCATCTGCGGGGCGGAAAAGACACGCCTGCTACGGCATGTGGATGGGCTGGTCAGCAGATTCCCAACGTTTAAATATGACCCTTACCGGGGGCTGGCCACAGGCTATATAGTTGATACTTTTCAGACTGTATTTCACTGGTTTTTCCGCGCAAGAACTTTTGAAGAAGCACTGGTCGGAACCGTAAATCAGGGGGGGGATGCCGACACAACCGGAGCAATATGCGGAATGCTTGCAGGCGCCTATTACGGAATGGAGAACATACCTAAAAGATGGACAAAGAAGATGGACATGAAAGTGCTTGCGGAAATTGATCTTGTGACAGACCAGCTCGTTTCCGCCAGCCCGATAGCAAGGTTTCAGGAAGCGATAAAACAGTAAAATTACAAACAGAAACGGCCTGACACCGGATTGGGTGCAGACCGTTTTTTTAAACTGGGAAGGATTGCTACAACTATTCCCTTACAAACGTATCCTGGTCTGATTCGTGAACCATACCCATAATGTGGGCATATTCAGATTCAATAAGATCGTAGTGCCTCTGTGTCTCCTTAACAACACGCTCAAAAACCGAGCGGACTCCGGGATCAACCACACCCTGAGCCAACTGCGTATACTGTCCGATACACTCCTTCTCTTCTATCAGAGCAAGTTCAAGAGCTTTCTGCTCAACGACCTTATCATCAATAGCCTTCATAAGCTTTACATAAGTCGGGTTCTTTACATTAACCGGAGAATCTATGCATGATTTGAAATCACCGAATTCTGTACCCTTGTAATGCTCAAAAAAGGATTTCAGGTGTTCGACTTCTTCGTTGGCAAGCAGCTCAAACACCTTTTTTGCTCGCTCATTTGTCGCGACAGATAATGCCTTGCGGTAAAAATCCATGCTGTCCTTCTCGGCTCGAATAGCAAGTGCCAAAGCTTCCTGAAGTGTGTACTCTTTCCCCATGTTTCCCCTCCTGTTATTGTAATAAAATCATACGGAAGTATACCTGCATAAATAAAATGTTCAACATAATGTTAAGCAAAATATTATCTCTGTCATACTTTATTCACAAAGCACAGACAAAATTCAAATAATGCGATTAATCAGTTGCTTAACGACATTCCCACTCCATGCAAATTAACGTCAGAAGCAGAAAGAGCCCTTCACTGCTAAGAGGCTCTTTCTGCTTCTATACTATCTACACTATTTTCCGCATACAAACCTTCATCAAACTTTAAACTGACTTACAATTCTACGAAGATCATCAGCAAGAGCAGAGAGCTGATTGGCAGCGGCGGCGGAATCTTTTGCACCTCTTGCTGTTTTCTCTACTACATCGGTAATCTGCTGCATATTATTGCTTATTTCAGAAGTTGTTGCAGTCTGCTCTTCAGCAGCAGTGGCAACCTGATGAATTTGTGAATTTACGTCATTTATCTGTTGAAGTATCTGCTCAAGGGCTCTGCCTGAATCAGCCGCCTTTTCGCTCCCCTTCGCGACCTCACTGACCCCTTCTTCCATTGCAATTACCGCGTTTTTTGTCTCCTGCTGAATAGCCTTTATCATTTCACCTATTTCACGAGTAGCACGGGTTGTACGCTCGGCTAATGCCCGCACTTCATCGGCAACTACTGCAAACCCTCTACCCTGTTCCCCTGCACGAGCAGCTTCAATAGCTGCATTAAGTGCCAGCAGGTTGGTCTGATCGGCAATATCTTCAATTGTACCGACTATTTCACCGATCTGGTCAGATCTGCTGCCAAGACTTTCCACAGCAACGGCAGAGCTTCTAACCCTCTCAGCAATGCTGTTCATAACTCTGATGGTATCGTCTACAACCTGTGCACCGGCAACTGCTGCAGCACTCGCCTGCTGCGAACCTTCAGAAGCCATCTGGCAGTTCTGTGCAATATCTCCTGAAGTTGCTGACATCTCTTCCCCCGCCGTAGCTACTGTTTCTGCCTGTGCCGCCACCTCTTCAGCACCGGAAGCCATCTGTACCGAAGTGCTTTGAAGCTCAACGGCGGAGTGAGATACCTGCTCACTTGTGTTAGCTATCTGAGAAATAATGCTCCTTATTTTATCAACAAGCGAGTTGATTTCGTCTGCCAACTGCCCAAATTCGTCGTTGGATTTAACGATTATCTGCTTGGTAAGATCCCCCTCGCCCCTTGCCAGATCTGTTACCTTTGCGACAAAATCATTCAGCTTGCGCGTTACAGTAATTCTCAGAACAATCATCAGACAGATGAAACTCACTACAAGAGCTGCTACAGCGGCGGTAACAAGTAAATATGCAGCTTTTTTGCTTGCTGCATAACCTTTTTCAAGACTGGTATTCAGTTTTAGGACACCCAGCATTTTGGTTTCTTTGTCATGGCAGCTCTGACAACGCTCTTCGTTAGGCAGCGGGAGTATTGTTTCAAGAAAATGGACTCCATCTTCGTACCGCTCCGAAGCAGCAGCCTGATTAGTTTTCATCACCTCTGCTACGAGCGAATCACCTTTTTTACCGCTTCCCCGCTCAACACCGTTTTCATTGAAAATAGATAGAGACAGTGCGCGTTTACGCTCAATAATTTCTTTTACATAATAATCTACCTTCTTCATATCATCAGCCATCATGGCATCTTTGATATCATCACCCATTACATTTGCAAACGTAAGACTGTTTTCACGCTCAAGACCAACTAAAGCCTGTTTTTCCATAACCAGGGCAGAACCGCCAACGATCAAAAGTCCGGTAATTAAGGCAAGTCCGGCGGCAATAAGAATCTTCGTCGCAATTTTTGTTTTACTGCCAGAGCGGAAGGTTGATGAAGTAAAATTCTGTTGTGACATACAATCCCCCATTAATAAATACAAAGTTTGCATTTGCATAAACTGACGGTTTAAAACCAAGCGTTTAGCAAAAATTATCAAATTTTCCGAGTGACTATACTATAAAACCTGAAAATATCAAACTTATCTTAACGCTTGCATACAATATGTTTATGACAAAATGTTTCAACTGACTAAAATCAGTTAAAGGTTCACAATATTTTTCTTCCAAAAATCTGAACTACAGCGGCAAGCCCGGTATGTTTACTCCCCTCACGGACATCCCTATCAATCTCTACTGCGTGAATAAACTCCAAACCGAAAAGTTCCCTTTTCAGGTCATCAAGTGACATAAGCATATCGATGGACTGTGGTCCCCCTGTGCCATATTTTAGCTGTTCTTTTCTGAACGCCTCCAGAATAAAGATACCACCGGGTACCAACCCCTTTACTGCTGCCTGAAAAAGTTTAGAGCGGAGTTCGGAAGGGAGGTGGCAGTAAAAACCGATAATCACTGACCAACTTTCCGGTTCAATTACAAATTCATTCAAGTCTCTCTGTATAGTTGCAACCTTAACGCCGGCAGCGGCAGCCAACTCACCAGCTTTACGCAATCCGACTGCCGAACTGTCAACACCTGTAACTTCAAATCCAAGAGAGGCGAGATATACCGAGTTTCTCCCCTCGCCCTCAGCAAGCGAGAGAACATTCCCTCTGGGAATTTTATCTACTACTGACAGAAGAAATTCATTTGGTGCTGTCCCGTATGTAAAGCCGGGCTCGCTATATCGTTCATCCCAATTCATTCTTCCCCCAGTTCCGAATCACCAACTATTCGTCCGTCACTTACATGGTAAATCCTGTCAAAACCCTCAACCATACGTTGATCATGCGTGACAACCATAATTGCGGAATTATTCTCTACTGCTAATTTTTTCAGCAGATTCATTACGTTTTTGCCATTTTCCGTATCAAGTGCCGCAGTAGGTTCGTCAGCCAGAATTACTTTAGGGTAATTTGCCAGAGCGCGTGCAATTGCAACCCTTTGAGACTCCCCTCCTGAAAGCGAGGTTGGATAATGAGCGGCACGGTGCCCAAGATTAAGCAGCTCAAGAAGTTGAGAAGAGCGTTTTTTTGCGCAACTGCGAGTTACTCCGTTTATTTCCATAGCGACCATGACGTTTTCCTGAGCTGTAAGAAAGGGGATCAGATTATGTGCCTGAAAAATAAATCCAAGTTTCTCACGGCGCATCTGTTTCAGATCAATACCGGTCAGCCACCCTTCATCTGCAACCACAACACCATCAATTAACAGAGCGCCATGCGTCGGTTCGTTGATAAGACCTATACAGGTCAAGAGTGTGCTCTTGCCCGACCCGGATGGACCGAGTATAGCAACCAGCTCTCCAGGCATTACCTTCAGAGATGCGTTCTTTAGGGCGGTTACAGCTGTATCCCCTTTACCATAAATCTTAGTCAGATTTTTAACTTCCACAGCACAGCTGTTTTTAACCACCCAGAGCCTCCGCCGGTTCTACCTTGAGTGCCTTTCTTATGCCTACGAAACTTGAGAGCACGCAAATTGTGATTACTATTACAAAGAGAGACTGAAGATCAAAAGTTTCAAGAACAATACGTCGGGGAAATTTTTCGTATGTCAGCAGAATTAGAATATAACCGATAGCGTATGCAAGAAGTCCCATAAGCAGCGACTGCTGCAGAATCATTCCTATGATTACACGATTCCTGGAACCAAGGAGTTTTAAGGTCGCAATTACGCGAATTTTATCGAGAGTAGATGTATATATTATAAGCGAAATTATAACCCCTGAAATAATAAGCAGAATAATTCTGAACATCCCCAGCTGCATTCTCGCTTTTTCGATCATTCCTTTTGCAAGAATAGCCGTCTGCTCTTCGTCAGAGATTGCTCTAAGCTGATTCCAACGCTGAATTCTGGTCTGCGTCTCTTTCAAATCCACACCCGGAAGCAGCTTGACCAGCACAGTATTAATTATGTGCGTATTTTCTGCAGACTCCATGAGAGTCTTCTTTAGAAGCGTACTCTGTTGAGGGGAGAGTGATTTATTATTGGAGATGGCAATTCCGGCTTTTGACCGTTCGTTTCTTATAGAGTGATTGCTCTTCTTGAATTGTATACTCTGGGCATCTGAAAGCGTTATATATGCGGCAGAATCGCCGCTGGATGAAACTATATTCTCGGATATTCCTACAACTTTATACTCATTCTGCCCCAATCGTATCTTTTCGCCAATCTCAATCCGCATTGATTTGGAAACTACCATTTCGTAATGCTTCTGCCTTATGTTCCGTCCAGCTACAAGCGAAGGGGGACCACCAAAACTGTTTAGCTCATATCCAATAAGAAAAATGCGGAAAGGTTTCCCGTTCCGCTCAATTTGTACAGTTTGAAATGAAAGGGGAGAAACTGCAGCCACCCCCGGCACAGCAGCAATTCTGTATTTTGTATCTTCAGGGATGCGCGAACTCTCTGCAAAAGGGCCGTTGCTGTTCTGCTGAACGACCCAGATATCAGCTTTGGTAGAGTTTAGAACTGCCAGAGCATCTGCAATCAGTCCACGATAAATGCCACCCATACTTATAACCACTCCAAGCAGCAGCCCCAGTCCTATTGATGTCAGAAAAAATCTGCCCCGATGATGACGTATATCGCGGATAGCAAGATTCATTTAATCCGAACCTTCATTCCATCACGGAATTTTGACTTTTCTGCCGGAGAAGCAATAACGACCTGATCACTCACGTCGATCCCGTCAATTATTTCTGTAAAATCAGCTCTATCCCTTATTCCGGAGCTAACTGGCTTAAACTTCAGAACTCCGCTGTCGGCAACCCATACCCCCTGTTTACCTCCGAAATAAACCAGTGACGAGGAGGGGAGAGATGGAACATTTTTTCTAGAATCTGTTGTAATGTAAACTTCTGACTGTTCTCCAAGCCTGAAAATGTTAAGTGGCGGAGTAAATGATACTTCAACCTGTAGCTCTTCGGTAACTCTGTCGCTCTGATTGGCAATCCTGGCAACCTTGCCTGCCAACTGTTCGCCTGGCAGGGATCGCAGATTTATAACAGCACTTTTGCCGACCGCCACCCCTTTTAATTCCGATTCGTCCACATTTGCCTTAACCCAGACAGTTGCCGGGTCTGCAAGCGTAAAAATCGGCTGTCCGGGTACTGCAGTAGAACCTTTTTCAAGATCTCTGCTGATTATTATTCCATCGATTGGAGAGTAAATATTCGTTTCCGCCAGTTTGCTTCTGGCAAATCCCAGAGCAGCACGACTTGCCTCACAATCCATCTTGACTGCTTTTATAGCAGCATTACTGCGAGCTACCTCTTCTTTTGCAAGCTGATATATATTTTCATACTGCTCTGCTTCCTGACTGGCGACCATTCCAGCATCTAGCAGCAATTTAAAACGCCTGGCGTTGCTTTCAGCCAGGATAAGATTCGCACACGCCTTCTGCAGATTTGCATTCTCAAGTTCCAGATTAGCAACTGCTTTTCTGACTCCTGCCTCAGATTGCATTTTCTGATGAAGCATATCTTCACTCTCGAGCTTAACAAGCAGCTGTCCGCGAGTAACGCGGTCACCCTGATCAGCGTACAGCTCAACTATACGTCCGGTAATTTTGCTGGAGAGCCCGACGACAACCCTGGCTTCAACAGTTCCGTTCCCGTAAACCTGAGCAGAAAGATCCCGTTTTTCCAGCTTTACGATTTTTACTGCCGTAGGAGTAAAGAGTGCAGCCTTCAAAATCACTGCCGCAACTACGACTAGAAGCAACCAGATCAATAAACTTTTCATCTGTTCGAGCTTTTTTAAAAGCTTCATCTGCCATTCCCTCTTATGTATTCTTATCATGCAACAAAACTGACGCCGGACACACGAGGCATCCACTCCCCAGCATTTCCATTTTCATAACGTTTTTCCCTGTAGAATATTATTTTTTGCCTGAACAGCAACATGAACAGGAGATCCCTTTCGCCTTATCAAGAGACTCTTTACCCTCCCTGTAAGAGAACCAGGCAATAAGCATAGCTCCAATCGCATCGAGACTTTTAATACCTGTCACCTCATATCCGACACTTGTAATCATCAACACAGAAGAAAGGTAAAGACAGGCACGGGAGCAGGCAGCGTCTGCAAGGATCGCTGGAGAATTGAGAAGATTACCGACTGAGGTCTTCTGACGTATCAGATACCACATAAAAGAGATTGAAAAGAGCGAGATTAGAACTCCGCTTACCGTTGTTTCAGGCTTGTGCTGCAGTAAAATATTTATTACAGCTGTGAGAACCAGCCCCAACGATAACAAATAAAATGCAAATCCAGTAATCCTGAGAGCCATCCGTTCAAAATCATCCCGTGTCTCTCCCCCATTTGCCTTTATTCTCCGCAACATATGCCACACACCGACTGCTGAAATTACTTCAATAAACGAGTCAACACCGAAACCAAACAGCGCAAGAGTTTCGTCGGAGGCACCAAACCAGACAGATACTAAACCTTCAACGACATTATAAAATATTGTAAAAAGAGCCAGATAGTTTGCGCGGTTATAGAGGTTTTCTTTCATTTCCAATCCCATAATCCTGAGATTTATTCTGATGTGCGAATATAAAAAAATATGGCTGAAGGAAAACAGACTCCCCCAGCCGGAATATTTATTATATGATTATCTCAGGATCTATTTGTAGCAGTCACCAGTAGTTCTTCCACAACCGCCCATTTTTTTGTCGCATCCACCAATTGACTGGAAGCACTCACCATCACATTTATCTGTTGGCAAACCACTCTGACTGCGAAGTTGAAGAAGCTTTGCCTGCAAGTTCTTCACTTCTGCCTGCAGAGAGGCAATTTTAGCAGCGTCAGGCGTTCCTTTAAGGTTCTCACGCTGTATGTCAAAACGCTTGGTCATCATCTCCTGTCTTATATCAATCGTATCTTCCTGAAACTTTCTGAACTGATCTGTCTGCAGGCCTGTTTTCGTACAGTCACCACACCCCCCAGACATACCATGCCTGTTGCCGGCAATTGACAAACTGAAAAAGGATACTACCAGAACCACTGCCATCAAGATTGAATATTTTTTCTTCATTCGTTCCCCCTGTTACCTGATATTTTGTCTCTTCCCAAATTTACAATAATCCTTCATAAATCAAAATCAGGGGCGTGAAATAAACACGCCCCTTGGTATGCTGCCTAAAAACGTACAGATACAACTACCACTCGTTCTCCTGCTGTATTTTGAATAATTTATCAAAATAAATTTCGGGATTAGTCAGCTTATCACTCTCTTTATCGCTATAACCAAGTTCTTTGAAATTGAGTACACCATTCGGTGCGTGACAACTGGAGCATATCAAAGCTTGTTTCTTTGGAGTTACCTGATGACTGCTTGCGAAGTAGACAGTCTGCCAGCCAGGGACAGGCTCATACTTCTTTATACCCAGTATTTTTGCCGCAGATGCAACACCTGCAAGAGAATCTCCGGTTGCAGTAGGGGGAGCAAAGTCCATGGATAACAGTGTGCCATCCAATTTGTTGTAATATCCTTTCCCCTGATAAATCTTGAATGGA
The DNA here is from genome assembly GCA_028683855.1 of Desulfuromonadaceae bacterium. GTDB lineage: Bacteria > Desulfobacterota > Desulfuromonadia > Geobacterales > Pseudopelobacteraceae > JACRCG01. Next base: position 29,699 of record JAQUHA010000002.1, on the reverse strand, counting down.
TATATCTTGCTCTTGCCGTCTGTTCGACTCCCTTTTGGTCCAATAAAGTGCGGGGTGTTACTGACAGTCAGATTGTACCACGCGTAAACAGGATTAGTTTCGTTTACTTCATGTTTCAAAGTAGCTGGTTCATAGAAGCCATTCTCCTGCTTCGCCCATTTGGTGAAGTCTTTTGATGAAGCGCCGCCGGTTTTAGGAATATGGCAGGTCTGACAGGCGATTTTTGCCGTATGCTTGTTATAGTCTGCGTCCTTATGCGGTTTGTCGGTATGACATTCACCAACACAAGTCATAAATACACCGTCATTTGCCCAGTTATTTGGATCTTTACCTGTAGGGAACTTATGATTCTTAACCTGATGGCAATCAACGCAGATTATCCCCTTGCTTATATGCACCTCATCTTTTGCTGTCATTGAAAGACCGCGCTTGATAAGTGCTCCACCGCCGGCTGTTTCGTGGCAAATCATGCAGTTTTTGATACCAGGTCTTCCGATATTGGCAGCTGCTTCAGTACTGCGATCCTGAGTCATTACAACATTGCCTTTTGAATCTTTTTCAGGCTTTCTCTTGCCGTAATTGTATTTGCTGGAGTGGCATATCAGACAATCTATAGCCTGTTCTGCAGCCGCACCTGTACTTCCGACATCATTAATATGATCACCGGGATGACAGGTGTTACATCCGCTGAACTTCCTTTTGCCTGCAGCGTTTGCCGGAATTTCCTTCAGATTGTTGACAATATCATTGCCATTACAGAGTGTGTAAATACGGTTTTTCATGCCGTACTCCGTATTCGGGTCAGTGTTGTCTACATGATCAACTTTGGAAGCATGCTTCCAGTGGACTGTATCGAGGAACTCCTTAGCCTTACCAGGATGACACTCTTCACAGGTTTTGGGCCCCTGATAACCGTTCTTCAGGATATGCTCTTTACCTGGATGCTCTTTGGCTACTGCCGTTGTTGCTAGAAGAGTGCAACCGAGCAGAAGTGCTAAAATTTTATTTGACATATTACTCTACTCCTTTTCAAGGGTGATACAAACGACATGGGAAAATTAGCAGCCTGCTGTTTTCTTGAACATCTTACTAATATTTTTTCCGGCTTCACTATCATACTTGGTTCGAATTTCATCACCTTCAACAATGCGGTGATCCTTGAATTTTTCAAGGGTAAGATCATCAGTGATTGTAATAACCACATCCTGCTCGGTTTTATTATCTTTTAAAGTTGCGACAGCTGACTTGCCATCAGCAGCAAGCTCTATCTTGGATATTGTACCGATCATTTTTATCTCTTCAGCGCTGGCGGTTCTTGCCACCGAAAGCGATGAAAAGGCAACAAGCGCCATGACAATAAAGATTGAAAGTAATTTTTTCATTTTATTTCTCCTTTAATTTGAAAATAACTTTTTTAGAATTGTACTTCAAAAGTTCCGTATATATTACTTGCAGACTTAACAGGAGCCATCAACATAAGATCTGATGAGCTGATGTCGGAGATTTTTTTCGGAGCACCGACCCAGTTGTTGCTCCCAGTGTACTCAAAGTCATAATACTGATAACCTAACTTGAAGAATGCTTTGGCAAAATAGCTGGAAATAGGTTTCAGATTGAGTTCCTGAATAACATAAGGCTCATAGACATTTCCGCGCGTTCCAAGTTTGCTGGTCCACATATCATCAGCAGATGGGGCGAATGTAATCCAGTATTTTGAACCGTGGTTAAATTCAAAACCTATTTTTGTATTTGACGGGAGGTCATAGCGAATACCGGCATAACCAGCCCAGCCTGTCTGATCTTTTGGAGCAAAGTCCTGTGCAAAGAATTCACCGCTTAACAGACCCTGGAAACCTGCATTTTGTGAAACATTGCCGTTTGGATGAGTAATACTAAGACCAAGGTCTCCGAACAGCTGAAGAGTACCAGGTCCGATGTTTTTAAGCGTGCTCATAGCTCCGGCACCATACCAGTCAATGTCTCCGAGGCTTACAGCCGGAGCGGTATTACCGAATATTGTATTGTTCATTGCAGGGAAATCAAAAATTTCAAAACCACGGTTCCACTGCATCCATACTCTCAGGGGATCAGTGTCTATCGGAATCAGAGCAACACCAAGCATATCAGTATCGTCAATTCCATTACTCTGTGTCATAGTTCCACTTTCAAAACCACGTCCGTAACAGATCTTGGCATATGCACCTGGTAGCGGCTCAATATCTGGGGCATAACCAACAGTCATGCCGTCAAATGCATAATCAACCAGCAGAGCCGGTGTACCGCCATTACCCGGCCGCGCGTGGTTAAGACGCAGGTTACTGGGTGCTCCATTTGTTGAAGGTCTACGTCCAACTGAAAACCAGAGAGGTTCATCAGCTATGTTGCTCCAGGTTGCGTATGCACGGTCAACATTCAGCTTGCTGTCGGTTGGAATATGCCCGATTGTTCCGTCAAAGGCACCAACACGGTCTGCAAAGAAATTGCCTGTTGTTGTAGAGTCACTCTGTGATCCAAAGGCTTTGTAGATGCCTAGACTTGCATGAACGGTTATATCTTTTATTGGTTTTGCTGTGAGATTAAGACCAAATTTGTTGGTGTAGAGAGTCTCGTTTTCAGGCTTATAGGAGGCAACCTGTTTTAAATAGGCACCATTTGCACCAAGAAAACCTTGCATTAGCATTTGGTTTGCAAGAAGCTTCTGTTTATCATTCATTCCAGCGAACAGATCTCCCATAGTTGTTCCAACAGGCGCACCAAAAGCGGCTGGAGCTGGCATATCCATAACAATTGGCATTACTTTCTGGCTTAAAGTATTGAGGATAGCAGACTGTTGCGCTGTTAGTTTGGTTCCGGCAATCATGGTATCAAGCGTGCCAGCTCCAGTGGCAGCGAAAACAGCTCCGGCTATGCCTGTTGTGGGTGTACCAAAAGCACTGTACATGGCTTGAGGCATATATTCGGTAAGTATTGTACTGAACTGTGTGGGAGTAAAAAGAACTCCTGACTTTCCTTCCATCATAAATTGGCTTGGGGTAGGGCTTGTTATTCCTCCAATAGTTCCACCTGCTACGCCGGAACCCGGAAGACCTGTTACAGGCGCTGTAAAACCTTTAACCATTTTCATCATTGTATCTATTGCATCTGAATAAGCAACTGTTTTCCCCTTCAAAGAGTCTACGCGAAAACGGTACTCACCATCAATTGACAACCATTTACCCAAAGTATCACGTTCAACTTTTTTTACAGTTCCTTTAAGATCGTTCACCTCTTTCGTTAATTTATCAACTTTTAGCTGTAAATCTGAATCTTCTGCATTTGCAGCCATTGGGAGCATTAATCCCAAAACAACTGCTACTGCAATTTTTTTGACGTTCTTCTTTTTCATACTACCTCCCTCAAATTGTAAGATTGAGTCTATATAGCAGAATAATTTGCAATTACAACTCCAAGTATATGAATAATTCTATAATATAAAACAATATACATTCTAACTATATTGTTTTACGCATATTTCTGTTTTTTATAAATAAATAAACGAAATTTTTAAAATATTATTCTAAAAAAACCGTTGGCTATTTGACGGCACGCCTTCTGTTAAATAACTAAATTTTGGTTTGATATGAAAAAACTGTAAAAAATTAATTCAGCTATCTGCTTTTTTGCCCAAACAGAATTAATCATCATCTTTCCCGATCAATCCAAGATCTTTCAAGCGATATTGCAGGGTTCTAAGCGATATACCCAAAGCCTGTGCCGCCTGACGGCGATTGCCCCTATACTTCTGCAGGACACCTCTGATAGTTTCACTTTCATTATGCTTAAGAAGCCCTTCAGACAATTTAACGCTATTCCCACAGTTGATAATCTGTTGCGGCAGTTCATTCTCTGTTATATCTCTATTAGCCAATATAACACCACGCTCTATGACGTTTTGAAGTTCACGCACGTTTCCCGGCCAATTATATAACTCCATCAGACGCAACGCCCCAGGCGTTATTCCGACAACGCGGCGAGATGCTGCGGCGGCAGAAAAAACCGCACAGAAATGCCTGGCAAGTTTATTTATTGCATCTGCGCGCTCTCTTAGAGATGGAAGCATTATCGGAAAAACATTCAGACGGTAATACAGATCTTCTCTAAATCTCTTTTCTGCGACTTCAACGGCAAGATCTCTATTTGTGGCTGCAATTACCCTTACATCAGCCTTTATAAGCATCGAACCACCCAATCTTTCAAAAACTCTTTCCTGCAAAACACGCAGTAGTTTTGCCTGCAGAAGAGCCGGCATTTCACCTATTTCATCGAGAAAAATTGTTCCACCCTGAGCTAGTTCGAATTTCCCGCGCCGCGCCTGTACAGCACCGGTGAAGGCTCCCCGCTCATGACCAAAGAGCTCACTTTCCAACAGGTTTTCCGGTATAGCTGCACAATTAAGTGGGATAAAAGGACCGTTTTTTCGAAGACTTGCAAGATGGATCGTGCGGGAAATAACCTCCTTGCCGGTACCGCTTTCCCCCGTAAGTAGTACGGAGGTCTGTGTTCTGGCTACATCAGTCACCATTTTTTCTACAGCCTCCATTGCTCTTCCACTAAAAAGAAGTTCACGTGGCGGCAATCCAGAACTTTCAAGCTCCTGCAAAGAAATGTTCATACGCTGGAGTTCAACCTGATCTATGGCTCTCTTAACCGTATTTAAAAGGGAAGCTGGGTTATCAAGAGGTTTAGATAGAAAATCAAAAGCCCCCCCTTTGATTGCACCAACTGCTTCTTCGAGCCGCCCAAAAGCTGTAATGAAAATAAAAAGCGGAGGATTTGGCTCTTCCTGAACCATCTTGAAAAGCTCCAGCCCACCCCTTACAGGCATTTTCAAATCCGATATGACAAGATCAAAACGCTCCCTTTGAATGCATCGGAGACCTTCACCTCCGTCGGAAGCTGTAGCAACTGTATATCCTGCAGTATCCAGAATCGTTGTAAGCAGTTCTCTAAAGACGGCATCGTCTTCAACTATAAGTATGGTCGCAGACATTAGATCAGTTCTCCAGTGGCAGTTTTAAAGTAAAAGTTGTTCCGACTCCAACAGTGCTATCAACAGAAAGGGTTCCGCCATGCTCTAACGCAACTTTTCTACAAAGAGCCAGACCAAGACCTGTACCCCTTGCTCTGTCAGTCCAGAATGGTTCAAAAATATGAGTAATATTTTCAGGTGGTATCCCTGCGCCGGAGTCTATAACTCTTATTACTGCCAGTGACTGGACTCTTTCCAGTTCAATCTCCAACTCCCCCCCCTCCGGCATCGACTGTATCCCGTTTTTCAACAGATTAAGGATAAGCTGCAGAACCCGGTCGTAAACAATCATTGAGCTGACAGCTCCATCTTGTCTGTATATGACCTCTATATTCTGCAGTTCAGCCTCTGAGCGAACTATCATAACGCTATCATTCAGAAGCTCTTGCAGGTCAACCAGTTTCTTTTCACCTCTCTCCTCACGAGCAAAAGAGAGCAGATCGTTCACAAGAGATTCCATGCGAACAGACTGAGTTACTATCCTCTCTGCGAATACACGTGCACTTTCAATGGTTTCTGCAGTTTCTACAAGCTGGGCAAACCCCTTGATCCCGGCAAGAGGGTTGCGTATTTCGTGCGCCATTACGGCTCCCAACTCACCAAGACGAGCCAACTCCTCTTTTCTAGCCAGTTCACTCTTTCGTCTTTCATCTCTACGGAGCAGAAACATAAGTCCAATCGTAATAATCCAGAGCGAAACCGTCAGCATGGTAACAACAATCACACCGGTTTGTGCACGCCGTATAACCTGCTCGGCCCTGAAGGTATGCAGGGCAAGACTCAAAAAATAATTACTGCCGGCTGCATGAATATTTGTCTGTAGTAGATATACCTCTTCACCGGTACCCAGTTTTCGTCGCCCTTCATAAATGCCGGTTGCTGCGTCAGAAGTTTCAGACAATTCATTTGAAACTGTTCCTATAAGTAGCGGGTTTGTATGAAAGCTTATTACGCCATTCTTATCAAGAAGCGAGAAATACGCAATATCGGGGTTAGTATACCGGCTTAATGATTTACAGTGTTCATCTATATCTGCCAGCTGTTCGATAGCAGACGCGCTGGAAAGTGCTGCGCCGCGCAGATTTTCAGCAGCAACCTGTGGAGCGGCATGAAAGGCACTCCAAGAGAACCATCCTACCAGAAGGGTGAAACAGAACGGGATGATAATTAGCAGAAGTTCAATTTTTCGCATCAGAACGAATAAATAACAGCAATCCCGCCAGCGTAATCAGGACTGCTTTTACTGATACCACGCGAAACATAAAGGTCTAACGCTGTCGCAGTAGTGACAGACCAGAACAGACGAGCGCGAGCTTCAAGCAGATCATCATCATAAATCGATGGAGATGTGGCACCATTAATTACAAGCATAGGCTGAATTTCATCCGTCAATTGATAGCCCAACGTACCGCTGTAATTGATGTAATTCTTCAGACCCCAGCCATCCACCTTACCCTGATAGTTGTATAGCGCCTCCCCTGCAAATCTGACAGAACCAATCCATTTTGACAGATCAAAACCTCCGCCGAAATCTAATTTACCTGTTCCAAGACCATCTGATACCGATGCGGTCGGTGTTTTGATAAATATTGATGTTCTAAGTTGCGGCAGGAAGCCATCTTCAAACGCAATAATATAACCCGCACGGAGGATAATATCGCCCAATCCGGAAACTGAAGAGCTACGGTTATATGAAGCAGCGTAAGGTGTTGAAGTGCCGGTCGAGGAAGTATTAGACTGCAGAGCACCTGAAGTGACCGTGTTTGTTGGCAAAGCCGTATGAATAAGAGCACCGCTGCCCGGCCCTCTTGCAACAGACTTTTTAGCCGTCGTATCGGCTGTCACATCCGTAGGCGTTAACGTATAAGAACTAGTCTGGCTTATAAACGGTAACTCGACACTAAGGTCAATACGCTCTTCTGGATACCAATTTATAATGAGAGGAATATAGGTTCTGCGGGTTGTATTATCAGAATTGTAATTTCCAGAACTGAAATCACCACCAATACTAATAGAAGCGACTGGTGGTTTTTCGGAGAGTTCTATACCCCACGAGAGATCTCCTAAAAAGAACAGCAGGAGTATTGCGTTTAAGACTGAGGAAATTATTCGCAAATATTTCATCTTCTGCCACCGCCATTCATTCCGCTCCGGTAGCCGCCACCAGTTCCACCCCTGTTACCGTAACGCTGAACTGTTCCGCCGCTGGAACCGCGGGCAGAACCGGTTGCAGAACGCCCACCATGAGACCATACTGCAGCACCGTTGGCAGAACGCAACATAACTGAAACACCACTTGTTCCGTTTTCAATACGCTGTGCAAAAATATAAACAGAGCCATCCTTACCCTGAGCTCGTGAACCGGTAATATAGATCTCCTCATTGAGAGCAACCGTAAATGCCTGTTTTTCCCAGAAAGACCAAGGTCCAAGGAGAATAATGGCTGTTCCATGTTCTGTGGCTATAGCCATTTGAGTATGTTCTCCCTGTTCTGCTTTTGCGGGGGGAGTAATAACTGTTCCATGGATAGTCGTTACGGTATTTACATCGTAACCGGCTGTAACATCCAGACCACTCGGGTTGTAGCGTCTTTCACTACCCCAGAATGCATTGGCGTTATTAACGCTGGCTGAGATCATGGCTAAAGCTATTAATATAAAAAGGACCTGTTTCATATCCGCAATCTCCATTTTTAAGAGAAAAAAACCGGCCAGACTTGATTAGTCTGACCGGCATAGTTGTGATACTTTTATGGATTTGTAGTTTCAGCTGTAGTCGCAGCTACCGGTGCTGTGGCAGCTAATCCTGACCCATCCATCAACCCCTTACCTTTACCCTGACGGGTGGTCGAACCATTCGCAGTTACACCTGTCGCGAGAAATGTTCCGTCTCTGCGTTGCGAACCGGCAGGTCGTGTAACAGCGGTCGAAGTACCGTTTGCGCTCTGAGTTGAAACGCAAGTCCCGTTACGCTTACCGTTACCACCTTTACCTGCTGCCAATACATCACCTGCGGCAACCGCCACTAAAAGTCCAACTACTGCTACTGTTGTAAAAATCTGCTTTTTCATGATCTTGCTCCTTATTATGTCGAGATAATTTATCTGACTATATATGAGCAGATGGTATGCCAAAACTCCAACATACTGAAACTATAGAGCATTTCTTCTGTTATAACGAGCTTTAGAAGCTGTTGCAGTGCATATTTTGCACCTTGCCAATACCGTTTGCACATGATTGCGCGGGTGCATTATCGAGAAGGGGTATTCACTGCATACTGTACGGCTCTGCCAGAGGAAACTGTTGATCAGAACGCCATATTGCCGGCAATTATTGAATAAAGCCCAAAAACGACCAAAGTCCCGCCGGTTACATACCGCAGCATAAGGTCATGTTTCAGCAGCCCTTTTATTCTGTTCTGAATAAATTGAGACGAGTATCCAACGATAAGCATAGGTATTGCCAAACCGAGTGAATAGAACCCAAGCAGTATTATTCCGCTTACCAACTGACCGCTGGTGGCAACCATAGTCAGTGTAGTTGACAGAAAGGGACCTACGCATGGTACCCAGATTAAGCCGAGCGACATCCCCAGAATCAATCCACCAACCCTTCCTTCTCCTCCAATTCTGATGTTTGATAAACTGCTGAAACGTTTAAAAATATTCAGGTTGAATATTACCATCAGCCCCATGATTACAATTATTGTGGATCCCGCTATCTCAATATACCTTGTCTTGCCGATCAGCATCGCTCCAAACAGCGACGAGATTGCACCCATAGCCATGAATGAGATTGCCAATCCGGTAACCACAATCAGGGGGCGCAGCCTGTCTTCCCGTTCTGCACCGGCCATGATGATTGGAATTACCGGCAGGACGCAGGGAGACAAGACGCTTGCCAGGCCGGCGCCTATAGCCATAAATACCGAGATGATGCTAAAATCCATTACTTCAACCTGTCAAGAGCCGAGGAAATTGTTTCAATGCTCTGTATACCCGGGGGGAATACTTTGTTGATTTTACCCGATTTATCAACCAGCACAAGTGAAGGGAGACTTCTTACGCCGTAGTCATAAAATGCTTTCTGGTCATTCTGATCCATCGCGTTTACCGGGGCAATGTTGAAAACCCCCTTTCGCATTTCAGAAAGCTTGTCCAGCTCCTGTTTCTGGGCTCTGCACGGACCACCATAAGGGTTCTGAAAAAAGACGAGGGTCGGTTTTCCATTTGCACCGATGGTCTGTTTTAAAACAGGGGTGCTGAGCGGGGCACTTGATGCTGCTGAAGCTAATGATGCTGTTGCGATAACTGCTGCGGTGATGAGTCCAAGAATTTCTTTTTTCACGGTTTTAACTCCTCATATCTGTTTGATGTTATCCAACTCTCTATCGTTCCATTTTCAGTCCGGCATTACGCCAGCCGGACATATGTCCCTCAAGAAGGGTTGAATTCTTGTATCCGTACAAACTCAACAGCCCTTGCGCCATCTGCGCCCGGGGGCCATGTTCACAGGTGATTACCAGTCTGCTGTTTTTGTCTTTTGGCAGGTGAGCCATGCTAAGCAGAATTCTCATACTCGGTGCGTGGATTGCACCTGGGATATGGCCGGAATTAAACTCCATACCACTTCTTACATCCAGTATTACCGGCGCTGATTTTGTTGATATCAGTTGTGCCAATTCCTTTGCCTTCATTTTATTACCCCGCTGGTTCCAATGTTTTTCGTTTAAACTATTATTTATGGCTCGATCCGGACGCGTCTGATTTTCAGCTCACTACTTTTCAAACTCATACGGCCAGGTGAGAATGCCCCCGTCAATGAAGCTGACATTTGTAAAGCCGGCCGCATTCAGTATTTTCTGAGCTTCGTAGCCCCGTAAACTGATCTTGCAGTAAGCGATAATCTCTTTATCCTTTGGCAGTGAATCAAGTTTATCCCGCAAAGCACCGAGCGGAACAAGTTTTGCCCCGGCTATCCGGACAGCTTCGTGCTCGGCAGGGGAGCGGACATCCAGAAGGATGAAATCGTCACTCTCATCCTCCATCTTGCGCTTGACTTCGTGCGGGGAAATCCCTTTTGCTTCGCCTGAAAGTTTGTTTTTAAGAATATCTGCCGCAACGATAAGATTATCCATAGCTGCAGAGAATGGAGGGGCATAGGCGAGGTCGATGTGTGATATCTGGTCTGTGGTTGCGCGAAAGCTGATGGCAGTCGCTGCAACATCGATCCTTTTATCAACCGCTCCCGACCCGACTGCCTGTAGTCCGAGGAGGCGACCGCTCTTCCTCTCCGCCACCAGTTTAAGTGCAATCGGTTTAGCCCCCGGAAAAAAATGCGCCCGATCCGGCGCTGGTGAGAGTACTGTCTCAACATCATAACCGGCAGCGAGTGCAGCCGTTTCAGTCAAACCGGTTTTCCCCGCGTTAGCTTCAAATACTCTGAGTATCGCAGTTCCGAGCACACCGCTAAATGTCGCATCTCCTCCGGTTACGTTAATTCCTGCCACACGCCCCTGCTTGTTTGCGGTGCTCCCGAGGGGAGCATATATCTTCTGTCCTGTAACAATATTTACCGTTTCACAGCAGTCACCACAGGCGTAAATAGTGGGATCGGATGTGCGCAGATGATCATCCACCGAAATCGCTCCGGTTATGCCTATAGTCAAACCGGCATTTTGGGCAAGTTCAATATTCGGTCTGGCTCCAATGGCAAGAACAACCAGATCCGCCGATATTACCCCCCGATCTGTAACAACATTTTCAACCCGGTCACCCCCGCCAAAACCGGAGACGCGACACTGTTTCAAGACTGTTACGCCCCGCTGGGTAATGCTCTGTTCAAGAATGGCAGCCATTTCAGAATCAAGTATTCCGGGCAGAATCTGCTCTTGCATCTCGACAACCGTAACATCCATGCCACGGGTTGCCAGTGCCTCAACTGTCTCCAGTCCGATCAGTCCTGCCCCGATGATGCATGCCCGATTACCGGAGCTAGCCATCTCTTTAAGAAGCACAGCGTCCTCAATGCTTTTTACGGTAATTATCCCGGGGAGATTAGAGCCGGGTAGGGGTGGGATGACCGGAGAACTACCGGTTGCAATAATGAGCCGGTCGTACGGAAGCGTAGATTTTACCCCGCTTCCGATGGTCTGGAGCGTGACCTGTCTGTTCTGGCGATCAATTTCTGTGACATCGGTTTCGGTGATAACCTCGACCCCTTTGACCTTCCTGAAAAAATTAGCATCTCGCACGACACCAACCGGAGTACTCATCAACTCCTTTTCGTCGCTGACTGCATCAGATACAAAATATGGTATGCCGCAAGCGCCATATGAGATGAAACTTCCGCGGTCAATTACCGTAATGGATGCCTCTGGTCTCATTCGTTTTGCTTTGGAAGCCGCCTTGGCTCCCGCTGCGTTAGCGCCAATAATTACAATTCGAAGCGGCATAATCCGGATCTCCTTTGCTGGTGAATATCCTCTGTAGACTAAGGGAGGGAGCCCCTTATTGCCAATGCTTTTTGACCGACAACTGCCTGAGCAACCTTGCATCTGGCGCTTGCCAGGAGGCGTTGAACCGTGCCTCGTGACACACCCATGCTGATTCCTGCCTCAATCTGGTTCTTTCCTTCTCCGTCGCACAGATGTAAAACTTCGAGCTCATCGTGTGCAAGTTGAACTATTTCGATCTTTTTGAGTGGTAAACCGGAAGGTTTGTAGAGCGAGGAATAAACCGTCCCAAGAGAACAACTACAGTTTCGTGGCTTAATCGGACGTCCCATAATCAGTGAGAACAGCCGCTGGCGTGGCTGTGACCGCCACATGTGTGCCCTGGCATATACTCTGGCAGGTCATTGTTTTTATATAGTTCGAGGTTTCTGGCGATGTCACCGCTCTGAGCCTTAAAAACTTTCAGGCCTGAACTGTTAAGTTTGTGAAGCGCTCCTCCGCCGATGCCACCCACAACAATAGCGTCAACGGCCTTTCCGCCAAGCCCTGCTACAGGATTACACGCACCGTGATTGTGGATCTGATCGGCATTGTTGATCAAAGTCAGTTCTGCCGTCTCCGTGTTAACAACCAGAAACATTGGAGCAGATCCAAAATGGCCAAAGATCTGACTCGTCAAACCATCATTTTTTTCTACCGGAAAACAGATATTCATTTTTGAACTCCTACGTTCATTTATTCTGTGAGTATGCACAAAATACAATTCAATAATATGAATGTCAATATATTTGTATGTAGTGTTGCTGGTGGTGATTGTATTTTTTAGAAGAGGAGACGATGCCGTGGGTGAACATGTATAGATTTGACTGGAAATTGGGGATGGGTAGTGAATTCTGCACCAACTTTCAGGGCTGACAGTAGATGGATAATTTGTACTTGCTTTGACAGGTTTACTTCTTTACATGGGCAAGTGTCATTATTGTAAAATGAGGCAAAAAAAGCCCAGCGGATTTGCATGCCGGTTCTGAAATGGACAGTTTATAATGTGAGTATAAGCCTGGTTGCAGAAATCAGTGATGCTAAGCTGCTGATCCACAATTTACAACAACATCAACTGCCAGGCTATTCGCAACTCCTGCCAGACGACCATCGTTTGTCCAGAACTCCGTACAGTTATGAAATCGTGCCGTTGCCAAGTGGAGCGCATCCGGTGTTTTGATACCAAAATCCGCCCGGAGTCGCGTTGCTTCCTGATACACAGCTTCAGACATTTCCAGCTTCAGATTTAGAGAAAAGAACCGGCTGAACTTGTCGAGCAGATCGTTGCGTTTCAGGCGAAGCGGCAACACAAGGCATTCAAGCTCTGTCAATGGGCTGTAGCAAATGATCCCGTCACTTCCGGCTAACCTGTCTTCAATTACGGCAGCATATGCGGGATGCTCCTCAACCAGATAGATTGCGATGCACGAATCGAGATAGATCTTTCGAATTATTCCCACGCCTCACGCTCTTCGCGTATCTGGTTGTCAATCTCCTCAGGAGACAACCGTGATGCAGCTGTAATTCGGTTTTTTTTCAAAAAATCCAGCAACAGAGAGCTGTTTCCGTCGGTACCATTTGAGGTCGTGGATGATGTAGCTGCTGTAGCTGCTGCCGCCTCGCCCGCTCTTTCCAAGCGCTCATAGACATCAGCTGCAACCAGAACCGCTTCCAGGCGATTGTTTCTGATAATAGCGACTTTTTCGCGCTGGTGCTGCACCACGCTACTCAATACCGCCCCGAAATTCCGCACTACCTCGCTGGATGACATGATTTCTTCCCGTGCATAATGTGCCATAGTCCGTAACTCCTTACATGAAATATACATTAAATTATACGCAGTATTTTGTGTGTGGCAATGGGAATTTTGCACTGTTCCAGAAAACGGCACTACGACTTTTTATTGATTAAATCCGCCCACCATTTCCCGCATCTTCTCCAGAATCCTCACCATTGCTAATGTATCCAGATGGCAATACTCTAGTAATTGCAGGCGCAGTTCCGCGATTCGTCCTTCGTCGTTCTCATAACGCATCTGCTGCCAAGTATTGGCGGCCATCTCACCATTGTTTACTGCCAATCCTTTGTAACTCAGCTCCGGCACTAGCGCTGGTAGCACAGCCTTAATTGAATAGGAACCATCAAACTGCCAGTGGTAAATATATTTACTTCTGAATGGCGACATGAGGTCGCGGATGTTTTCCGTAAGCGCATAAACCTCCTGACGGTAATCAGGAAAAGTTTCGGCTAACTCATGCAGGCGACTTTTTTCAAAAACCTGATTCCAGGCAAGTATGCAGGCGACTTTGGGTACCACCGCGAGTAGACTTTGTAAAAATGAGATTTGTGGGTTAGATCCAGACGGAGCGAGAAATTCATGGTGTCGCAACTCTGATCCTGGTTTTTCCAATATATGAAGAGAGAATTGAAATGGGACTTGTTGATATGGGTGTGTGCCATCAAAAAGTGGTACTGGTGTCATATACGTGGTTTCAAAGTCCATGAAACAGAGCGGGTACCAGAGCGAGTCAAGGAAATCCTGCACTGCGGGGACGTCGACATGATTCTTCTGGTGGAGCAATCCATCCAGCTGAAGCTTTTGTCGCCATTTCAGCCGCTCAACCTGAACATCCTCCATCTTTAAAATTCCCTGTTGGTACAGGGCAAATGAATCCGGACGCCCATGATCGCTAAAATCGAATACCGAATTTTCAGGAATGTGTTGCCAGCAGTGTCCACAAAAGGAACATTCATAGGGATCTGAACAGTGCGGGCCGATGTCAATCTGCGGCAGGTCGCCCTGCAACATGACGCGCATGACGGCGATGCTGGTTATCACTTCCGCTTGTTTTGCCTGAACCTCTCCGGTCACGTCCAGTATGGCAAACAGCTCGTCCACCTCGATACTTCCCCGGCGCACATACCTGTTGTTGATATGAACCAGAGCAGCCTTTGATGGCGTGATTCAGCATCCGGCCAGCACGTAGTATTACACGGCAATGTCGTTCAGATAGACCTCTTTCAACCCGGTCGATGCCTTGACCTCGTACAGTTCCCAGCCGTTCTTGTCTTTGTGCAGGATGTCCACCTTGACGAAAGTGTTGTCAAAGCTGAAGGTCGCCTCGTAGATGGTGGTCGTGCCGCCAGCAATCAGGTCTTGCGTGCGAATAATCTGCTCAGACTGTGTGAGTCCGTCGTAAGGCACCTCAACCCCGCCGGGAAACAGCTCCTGTGCCAGGATTCCTGCATCGGTGCCGCTGTCAAAGGATGCCTGCTGACTGCCGGAAACGTCGTCCTTCAGTTCCGATTGATATTTGTGCAGCCAGAGCGCCTTGTGGCACTGAAGGCCTTTTATGTAGAGGGATTTGCTGAGGTAGGGGGACGTGCTTGGCTTTTGTGGTTTCATGTCAGTTTTCTCGTGATTTTGTTTGAAATTTTTTTACAACGCTCCAAGTGATCTAAGCGCCTGTTCCACTACGTCATCTTGACAATTTACCAGCTCTTTATACTGCCACATTTTGATAGATTCTATTGCCAGAGGATCACCAAGTTCACCAAGACAAGTGATTACGCGGCCAATGTCCATATCATCAAGATAGTATGCGCCACTGTTATTCAATATATCACAAAGAACAACTACAGTTCTGGGATCACCGGATTTTGCCAACGTATCAATAATTCCCCATTTCACAAATCTGTTGTCTTCAACATCTTCTGATAACGCTTTGATCAACACATCCCACATCCGGCTGTTACCATTCGTATAGAGAATGCGGGCGGCATCAATTCTTATTTTCCAATCTTCATGATTCAGCGCCTCATCCAGAAGTGTTATTGCTCGATTGTCGCCAAGAAGTAAGAGGCTGCTGGCAGCATCAAGTTTTACATCCCAACATTTTGAATCAAAGAGACGTACCAGAGGCTCACAAAATGATTTGTTCTCCAAAATAGCAATCCCGTGATGCAAGCTACTCTGGAGCGAGTCATAATCCCAAGGGTCTTTTTTGTCTTGGTAGTTTTCATCAAGGGCAGTGTGAATGAACTCTTCCAGTGCTTCCATCAGAACTGGCGCACCTTGAATTTTGTCAATTAAACAGAGACTCTCAATGGCTTTACTGCGGATCTCATTGTTTTCTTCATTTGTCGTTGTTTTCATGGCTGTAACTAACAGCCTGACTGATTCATCAGAAATCTTGAAGTTTCCCGGACTTTCTTGTTCTTCCCCGTACCATCTGGAAAACAAAAGGCCACTAATCCGATCAACTGCAACTTTTCTATATTCCAGGTCAATATTTTCCAGCATTTGACAAAATTTCTGCAATACGTGGTTATCACTGAATATCACGCATTTTGCTGCGGATAGTCTTGCAATACGATCATCAGAATAAAATGCCCTGCGTAGCATTTCTTGTGCAATAGGTTCCGATTTACTCCGCAGCTTATAGGCCGCCGTCTCACCTAATTGTTCATCGCCAAGAATGGAATAGAATTCCTCCAGCAATGCGGGGCAGTCAATGTTAGCGAGTACGTCCATGGCTTTCGTTCGACAATAAAATGAAAGGTCTTCATTTCTCATTATTTTCAGAAGCGGCTCAATTATCCGAGGGTCTGTAACGCCACTAAGATCTTCAATGGCACGTTCTCTGTCTTTTGGAGTTGCAAGAGCCTTTATGCAGTCTTCAACCGATAACCTGGCTTTTATACTATGACCGTTACGGATATGTTTTCTGTAAGTCTGAAGGTATTCACCGGCATACCGTCTTACCGCTTCGTCGTTATCATTCAGAGCGTTTTCAAAGAGTAACAAATGCTTACCGCTACAATACTCTGATAAAACCGTCAACCCTGCTATCCGGATTTGGGGATTTGGGTCGGAAATCGCATCCAAAAGCAATTCTTCAGATGCGGAAAACTCGATTCCGCGTAACTCATAAATCGCTTCAGTGCGGGCATCGATAGCCTTCTGCTCATCATTCACTTCACTGCGATGTATACTTTTGGCTGGTTTTTCATGAGGGAATTCGGCTCGACTCAACCAGTAATCAAGCTCGACCATGAATGCTGGATGCGAAATGATTTCTTCGCCGAATTGTATTTTTTGATGCTTTGGTCGAGTCAGAACCTTAAGTGATGGGGTGCCTGGTACTATGTTGGCAGCGTTGAGAATCGATCCGCATTGTGACCGGAAAAGATTTGAATCGTCCTGCCGGATGATTCTACCGAGGTTGAACATGTCTGTAACCTTGGAAGGATCGGCGTAGAACAGAAAACAGATGCAGGCGCCAGCGGCCTCGTCAGGATTGAATTCAGATCGACATGCTCGCTGAGGCGATCTTGGGGCAACATACCTGTGTGTTGGAGTATCATGCTTTTGCAGACGATGTGACAAAAAAGTTCCGGATTGACCCACTGCGATTTTTCGAGCGAGAGGGTGGTTTATATCTGTTTGTACGAGTTACTCGCTTCGGTGATATCCGTGTACTAGCAGTTGAACGTATCGGCCAGATTGAGGCAACTGATTCCACTTTTGCTTATCCGGTAAACTTTGATCCTGAAGCGTTACTCGATCAGTCGTTCGGTATGTGCTATGACGATCCAATTGAAGTGAGTATCTGGTTTTCCGCAGACCAGGCTCGTTACATTCGTGAACGGCAATGGGCGCAGGAACAGAAGATAACCGAGCGTAAGGACGGATCTATTGAACTCTGGATGAAAACATCAGGTTGGTATGATGTAAAGAAGTGGATTTTATCGTTTGGTTCGGATGCCCGTTTACTTGATCCATTACATTTACGGGCTGTTATCACAAATGAAATTGAAGAGATGTTGAAGGGCTATGCAGAATAGTAAGTTAACAATAAGGCGGTACGGAATATGTTTGCACCTGTTAATGATGTGAAATAAAAACGGATCAAAAGGTCAGTTCTGCCGCAGTTAATTAAACCTCCAGCGTATATCCAACCATTGCCATCTGGAACTCCTTAGGCAGTTCCCTGGAGAGACGCGCAGAAACAGCAAAACCGGTGCAGTGGCTTGCAGCCAGTTTGCTTATTCCAAGCTTCTTAACTGCATCCACCGTTTTTGCCATCTGCTCCTGACCGCTAAAACCGAGATGAGTGCCACCGATAACTGCATAAATATCGCGTCTCCCGGTCATATAGGCAATATGCTCCAGAGTGTTAATCAAGCCTGCGTGGCAGCAACCCAAAACGAGTACAAGACCTTTTTCAGTTTCCAGTATAAGTGACTGATCATCCGGCGTGTTGTCCAGATCCTGTCCGGTGCAGTCACAGTAAAGCCCCTGATCTCCGGTTTCGAACTCTGTAACTCGGGGCACTTCGCCGGTCAGGTAGATTCCGGGAGCAATTGTGCAGAACTCTCTGGAAAATCTGAAAGTTGCACCTGACGCCTCCAACTCTTCACGACTTGCGGTTATAGAAATGGGGTTACACTCACCTGTATCTTTAACTCGATAGCGCGAATTGAAAACTGATGGGTGGCAGTACACATCTTTCGCGCCGCACACTTCCAACAACGACTTGAGCCCCCCTGTATGGTCATAATGACCATGTGAAAGAACCACCTGCTTTACTCTGGAGAGATCCTTATTCATCCGTCGGGCATTATGGAGCAGGGTCAACCCCTGCCCGGTATCGAAGAGGATGGGATCACCTGCTGTTGGCTCAATCAGAGCGGAAAAACCGTGCTCACCCAATGTGCCGGATAGCGGGCCAACTGAATTTTCACACAGTATTGTGATGCGATAGTTCACTTGCAGCAGCCATTTTTGGGAAAGCGTGGAACACCCATTTTGGCGAGGATATTGAACATGGGGCAGAACTGCGTAAAGCCCGATTGAAAGAGGTTAAGGCCGACAAAGCCGGTGAACCAGAGCCAGTTGGGTGAGTGGAAATGTGCCAGCAGCAGTGAGAGCATGATAAATGTTCCTGCGACTATCCGTACAATCCGTTCAATATAAAACTCTTCTTTCATTATATTACTCCCTGTCAGATTGAAACCCTCGTTCAGGAGGGTTTATTTATTCCTGTTCATTAGCATTGCCGCTGTTTTGCCGGCTACTTCGCCGGTCAATACCGGGCAAACGCCCTTATGAGTATGGCGAATTGTCTTGCAGCAGGTTACGCCATATTTCCCTTTGAACCATGTGTGCAGATCTCTGGTAAGGTGTGTCGTCAACTTTTTATCTGCCAGCACAAGACCGAGAGCTACGGTGCCACCGGAGACCGCGCCACAGATACATCCAGAACTGGAGCCGCCACCAAAACCGGATACCGTGCCAAGTATCGATTCGGGAAGTTCCGGGGTAAACCTGCGTCGTACGGTTTCCATGACTGCCTCCGCACAGTGATACTTGCCGGAGCGATAGAGCTGCTCAGCCTCCTCCTCACAAGATTTTACCAGTTTCATATCTTCTGGTGACAGCTCTTTTTCTCTATTGAAAAACATTATACTTTCTCTCCCGGTTTTAAACTGTCATGTCGCTCTTTCCACCTCTGAACCATATAGTAAAGAATAGGAATTGTTACGCGTGACAGAGTTGTTGAGGCTATTTCACCACACATCATTGCGATAGCAAGCCCCTGGAAAATCGGGTCGAATACTATCACGAAACTTCCTACGACAACTGCGGCACCGGTGAGCAGCATCGGCCGGAAACGGACCGCACCAGCTTCTATGATCGCTTCGTCCAGCGCCATCCCTTCCCGCCGTTTCATTTCGGCAAAATCAATCAGAATAATTGAGTTCCTGACGATAATTCCTGCCAGAGCAATGAAGCCTATCATGGATGTAGCGGTGAAAAAAGCTCCGAACATCGCGTGCCCAGGTAGAATACCGATTAGTGTCAGAGGTATGGGCGCCATAATAACGAGCGGAGTAGTGAAATCCTTGAACCAGGCAACGACCAGGATATAGATCAGCACCATGACTGCGCCAAAGGCGATGCCAAGATCCCGGAACACCTCGTATGTGATGTGCCATTCACCGTCCCATTTCATCCCGATATGCTCTTCGCTCCATGGTTGACGTGAAGCCAGAACCTCAATTTTATGTCCATCTTCGGAGGCGATTGCATCAATCTCCTTCTGCATTTTGAGAATCGCGTAAACCGGGGCTTCGATTTCACCAGCCACGTCGGCGGTGACATAAACGACATTTTTCAGATTTTTGCGATAAAGGGTCTTTTCTTCAAAGGCGTTGCTGACACGTACGAGTTCCGAGAGTGGTACGCTCCCCTTAGGTCCTTGAACCGAAATAGAGGAGAGGGCGGCAACTGAACTCCGCTGTCCGGTCGGGAGTCGCAGATTTATATAGACCGGCTCCTTCTCTTTCGGTAGATGCATAAGTCCAGTGTTGTCACCATTCAGGGCTATGCGCAGAGTGTTGGCAATATCGTCTACAGCAATTCCAGAAAGAGTCGCCTTCTCCTGATCAACTTCAAAAGTGATTTTGGTCTGGTCATCCTCGCGATACCAGTCGACATCGACAACACCGGGAGTTTTAGCAAGAATAGCCTTGACTTTTGAGGCGGTGCGAGCCCTTGAAGTGTCATCAGGGCCGTAGATTTCAGCGACCAGGGTCGCCAGAACCGGCGGTCCTGGAGGGATTTCAGCGACCTTTACGCGCGCTCCGTATCTGTCCGCAATAGCTTTAACCAGGGGTCTGATCCGCTTCGCAATATCGTGTGACTGATCCTTGCGCTCATCCTTTGGCAGGAGATTAACCTGAATATCAGCAAGCTCGGCGCCTTTGCGCAGGTAGTAGTGCCTTACCAGTCCGTTGAAGTTGAAAGGCGCGCTTGTTCCGATGTAGAGCTGGAAATCAGTAACTTCCGGCACAGTGCGGAGAGCTTCCCCCATTTCGCGAGTCATCCGGGCTGTCCGCTCCAGAGGCGTGCCATTGGGAGCATCAATAATTACCTGAAGTTCATTCTTGTTATCGAACGGCAGCATTTTTACCGTCACTGCCTTGAAATAGATCAGAGAGCAGGAGATGAGGAGGAGTGCAACAACGCTTGTCAGGAATCCGTAGCGAAGTTTCTTCTCATGAATAAGTCGCCCCATCCATCGACGGTAAAATGCAGTCAGCGCGGAATCTTCCGCTGCTTCGTGTGAGTCATGGTGAGACTCCCCCTTCATAAAGCGGAAAGCAAAATAGGGGGTGACGATAAATGCAATCAGCATTGAAAAGAGCATTGCCATGCTCGCTCCAACCGGAATCGGGCGCATATACGGCCCCATGAGACCACCGACAAAACCCATCGGCAGAATTGATGCGATAACGGCGAAGGTGGCAAGTACGGTCGGGTTGCCGATCTCGTCAACGGCTCTGATTGCCGCATCGAGCGGCTTCATTATAGTGGTGGTAAAGTAACGATGGATGTTCTCAACTACGACAATCGCGTCATCCACCAGTATTCCGATGGAGAAGATCAGGGCAAAGAGGGTGATACGGTTCAGGGTGTAGCCGATCAGATAGAAGATCAACATTGTCAGAGCCAGGGTCACAGGTATGGCTATCGCAGCAACTGCGCCGGCGCGCCACCCCATAAACAGGGCGATCAGGATCGTAACCGAAATTGCCGCGAGGAACATATGGAAGAGCAGCTCGTTGTTCTTCTCACGGGCCGTTTCACCGTAGTTTCTGGTAACTGTGACCTGAACATCCGCTGGAATAAGCTTGCCTTTGAGAAACTCGACCTTGCGTACAAGATCTTCTGCAACCCAGGTTGCATTGGCGCCTTTTCTCTTTGCTACCGAGACGGTAACCGCCGGGTAATCCGACTTGCGGTTGATATTTCGGGGCTCCGCAGCGCCTGCCGGCCCAAGACCCATAAAAACATAATCAGTCGGTTCACTGACAGCATCTTCCACGTCAGCCACGTCAGACAGGTATACCGGTTTACCGGCGTGGACGGCTATGACAAGGCGTTTGGCAGCTTCTACCGTGCTCAGAAATGAGCCGCTGTCCACCAGCATCTCCCTGTTTGTGCTGGAGAAACTCCCTGAGGGCAGCGAGACATTGCCCTTCTGGAGCGCGCCTGCAATCTGAAGCGGTGAGATACCATACATCGACAGACGGGGTGCGCTCAGGGTAACCCGGAGCTGACGTGAAAGCCCGCCGGTGACGGTGACTTCAGCGCTGTTTTCGCTCTTTTTGAGCTCGTCGGCCACTTCACGCGCCAGCGTTCGCAGCGTGCCGTGATCATATCGATCAGACCAGAGTGTTAATGCGAGAATCGGTACGTCATCGATTGATTTCGGCACGACAAGCGGTTCGCCTGCTCCCGGCGGGAGGAGAGTCCGGTTGCTCATCACCTTGTTGTAGAGTTTTACAAGCGACTCTTCCATCGGTTGTCCGACGAGAAAACGGACTGTGATGATTCCCATTCCGGGGCGACTCATTGAGTATAAATACTCAACCCCTTTGATTTCCCAGAGTTTGGCCTCGAATGGTTTGACGACCCGCTCCTGAACCTCTTGCGGAGATGAACCGGTCATCGGCAGATAGATGTCCACCATTGGCACCACGATCTGAGGTTCCTCCTCGCGTGGTGTCATCTTGATGGCAAAGAGACCGAGCAGGAGAGAAGCGGCAACTATGAGCGGCGTCAACTTGGAATTGATAAATGCGCGGGCAACTTTTCCGGCAAATCCGAGGTTATCCATAAGCTACTCTACCTTTGCCCCTTCGGTGACTTTCTCGACGGCAGAAGTCACAACACGATCACCATCGGTAAGTCCGGAGAGAATTTCAATCCGGCCGTTGCCAACTCTCCCTGTCTTGACAATTCTCAGGTGAGTATTGTTCTCCGCATCCAGAGTCCATACCGAAGTCAAAGCACCTCTTTCAAGCACACTGAGTACAGGAACAGTTACCCCCATAACCGTTGTAGAGAGCGGCAGTGAGGCACGACCGAACATTCCTGATTTAAGACCGATCCGGTTAAGTGGCACCTTGGCAATAAAGGTGCGGGTTGCTGCGTCTGCAGTAGGGACAGTTTCCGTGATGCGACCTGTAAAGACAGCATTGATCGAGTCAATATTTACCTGCAGCTCTGTTCCGGCTTTAATCTTTCCTGCAAAATTCTCTGGCACCGCCAGTTCGAGCTGATAGCTCCCCTCGTCTTCAATAGTAAGCAAAGGTTGTCCCGGGAAAACGGTTGCTCCCAGGTCCCCCTGCTTGCTGGCAATAACGCCTGAAATCGGAGCGGTAATTCTGGTGTAGTCCGAAAGGGCTGCTGCCCCCTTCGCCCCCTCCTGACTCTGCTTGAGTCTTGACTCTGCTCGTGCAACAGCCTGAGTCGCCATATCTCTTTCTGTCTGCCGTACGTCAAACTCCTGCCTGCTTACCGCCTGTTCGTTCAGCAGATTCTGATAACGCTCAAAGGTAATATCGGCCAGTTTTTTTCTGGAGATTGCTTCGTCCATGGCGCGGTGGGCCTCGTCGACTGCTGCAGAGGCAGCAGCAGCATTTGCCTGGTTTTCGCGGGCATCGAGCTGCATGAGTAGCTGACCCTTTTTGACTCTGTCACCTTCACGAACCGTCAGGAAAGATATACTGCCCGGAATGCGCGGCGATACGACGGCGCTTGTACGAGCACGGACAGTTCCCACGATATCAAGCAGTTCAGGAGTTGCCATGTTCTTGACCGTTTCAACAGTCATCCCTTTAAGAACCGGAACAGGTCGATTGTCGGTCTTTGCACCTTCGTGATTTTTTGAACATCCACCTGCAGCAAACAGAGCTGATGACAGAAGTGTCAGCAGTAATAAAGATCTCCTCATTTCAGCATCTCCTTAACAAAAGTTCCTGACATAAAATAGACCTGCCCGCCGGCCAGAGCGTAACCGGCCTCGGCATCGACAAGATTCGCCCTGACCTGATTAAGTGTAGTCTGGGCATCCAGCAATTCGACCATTGTGGCCAGGGAATTTTCATAGCGTCTGCCAAGAAGTCTGACAGTTTCTTCTGCGTCTTTAAGCGAGTGATTAGCCATCTCAAGGCGTTTGCCAGCTTCATCGCGCCGGATGTAGCTCTCTTTCAGTTGATATTTTACATCGTTTCCGGCTGAAGCAAGCACCTCCCTTGCTGCTGACTGCGATGAGAGAGCCTTTTTTCGTTCACTGCCGCGTCTGAAACCGTCAAAAATATCCCATTTGAGAGAGACTCCGGCAGACCATGAATTGGTGTCGGCGCTGAATGGTATCTCTTCACCATTAAGTTGATATGATGCAAACGCGCCGATTGTCGGCAGATACGCTCTTTTGGTCATCCTTGAAAACTCGTCAGACTTCTCCATATCAATGTGTGACTGCCTGATCTCGACCCTGTTCTGAAGCGCCTCGCTTATGCTTTGATCGGTCATGGGGGGAACCTGTACAGCTTCCGGCAAGTCTGAAACTTCAATTACACTCTCATCTTTCAATCCGATCAGTATGGCAAGCTTCATTTGGGCAAGAGTCAGGTCGTTTCGGGTTGAAAGCTGCTGCTGCTCGACCATTGAGAGATGGGTTCGGGAGCGCAACTCATCTGATTTGAGTCCGACTCCGGATGACGTCCTGACGCTTGCCAGGCGCATATTCTCTCTGGCATCCACAACAGCTTTTTCAGAAGCTTTAAGTTGAGCCGCAGCTCTCTGGAGTTCAAGATAGGTCTGAAAAGCCTGAAATGCAACTTTTTGACGGGTAGCTTCCAGCTGGAGTGCCGATTTTTCCACATCTTTAATGGCAAGCTGTTTTAAAGGGGCGAGCGAAGGGACAAAAATCGGCTGCTGGATTGAGAGAGCGGTTTTGAAATCATGCTTGGTTGCAGGATGATTAACCACGTCCGGTGTGGCAAAATCTGCTGGATTGAATCTCCCCTCGTCAAGTTTCATAATGAATACGTTTGTAGGAGAGTTAGAAGCCATAAGACTTTCCTCAAAAGATATAGTAGGGAGGTATCTGGAAGTGGCGATCTCGGCACCCTCTGCAGTCGCTTCGGAGTTATAACGGGCAGCCTTAACATTAGAGTTGTTATCAAGTGCCATCCTAAGAGCGTCTTTTACGGTTAATTTAAGGCTGGACGCTTCGGCAGAAGCAGCAGGAAGGAGTATAAGGGTACATAAGATCAACAGGCGGTGCATATTTCCTCCAGTAATGAATATACTCTACTATATATATGAAAAAGAATATGTCAATAGGTGATTAACTTAAAACATAGCACATATCATGGATTAAGCCATTGGTTGATGAATAAAAAGTGGTGCAAGCTTGAAATAGTGAGCGCTATACAGAGGAATTAAAACTTGAAGCGGCTAATCTGATTCGGGAATAAGATTTAAAGCTGACAGAATAGGCAAATCGACTCAGTATCTACTCTCATATTCAGTCATTCGTCTCTAGATTTAATGCAGACCTGACTTTGGCTGAGGATATCGAGTCAGGGAATAAATTGAGATAGTTTATTCGCATTAAGTTTGCCGCCTCTGGAAGATCCATTTCATCAAAAACTCTGGCGCAATTATACATTGCTTTCTCCTTAATATCAGGAGGAGTATCGTCATGCGCAATAATCAGCTCAAGAGACCTACTGGCTATTTCATATTGTCCGGCTTTGAGAAAATGAGGGACAAGACGGTACTGGACAGCCGGGGAAACAATATCCATATATTTTTTATAGTATTCCAAATAAACATTCATCGCTTCAGCTGTATCAGAAACAACCAGCTTAGCTATAACCCCTGCATAAAGTTCCTTAGCTTCTCGGTCTGCCACAAGATGCGATCTGGTTCTGGCAAGCTGAAGCATGGCTGACACATTATCAGGTTGCGATGCCAGAACTTTACGCAGAGATACTTCGGCAGCATCCAGTCCTATGAGTTTATCAAATCCCGCACTGCTTAGAGTGCCATTCCTTATGGCGCTCATACCTCTTTCCTCGTTGAACTCTAAATCCGCATCCTTCTCAAACCTTCTTGTGGCTGCTATCATCATTCCTGCATACATACCCCCAACATGAGCCCAATGGGCAATCATACTGAAATTTTCTCCTGATATCTGGCTGTACCCCTCTTTCAGATCCAAGGCAAAGAATAAACCAATGAAAGTCATAGAGTTCATGCGCATTTTCCAGCTAATTGGGAGAACACCGAGGAACGGAATGGGAAAGACCATCTGCTTGAAATAGCAGCGGATCATATACATACCCATCACTCCGGATATAGCACCTGACGCTCCAATGCCATGCATCTCCTCACCGAGAAGGTAGTAATGAATATTGACCGCTAGAAGGGAGGCAACCATACCTGAGACCAGGTACCCGCCAATAAAAAGCCGCCAGCCGATTCGCCGCTCTACAACTGTCCCCACACCCCAGAGGAACATCATATTCCCCCAGAGATGCATATCATCTATATGCAGGAACATACTGGAGAAAAGCGCACAAGTAAGATCCAACCATTCGTGAGACCAAGGAATGAAAGCCAGATGATGAAATATTTTGGGGAAGGCAGGTTGGACGAAGTAAAATATAATCTCGTTTACGAGTATAAGGGAGTATGTAACCCAAGCGCTGTTTTTGAAGGCTTCCTGATGCTCAACGGTCGGAACGCTTACTATTGTGACGTTTTCTCTGATAAATTCGTAAAGATTACGAAAGAATCCGACGTTTTTTGAGCGCCAGCGGTGCATACAGAAGATAACGAAGTATAGCGGCATGAAGAGCAGAAACATAAGCAGAATAACTTGAAAAAAATCATTCGCCTCTACGAAGGATTTTGCCGTCATTATCAGGAATACCAGAAGTGATGCCTTGAGAACAAATCCAGTTTCTGGATGCTTCGAGGACTGTTGGTCGTACCAGGTTTGGAGCCCGTTTATTAAGCCTGTATTTTCGTCTGTGGAATGTCCTTGCATATTGAATTATTAACCTCTCACCTTGTTGGAGAGGGACGGGGTGAGGGATAGCTGGCAGTGAGTGTTATAATCAAAGAAGCAAAGAGTCAAAGAATCAAAGTATCTACTGTCCCGAACGTACGGGCCAAACACAGTAGCTGCTGGACTTATAGTTGCTGCCCACGTAACCGCTGACCATGCTGACGAACCAGGCGCTATCTGTACCGTTGGCGTAGGTACTGCCGGACCAATAGTAACCGGACCGGACGCCGCTAAAGCCGTTAGCGTTAAACCACTCCGAAGGGCGGTTTCCGCCCCGCTTCGCGAAGGTCTCAAGCTCCTCTTTAGTCGGTAATCTCCAGTCGCTGTACCCTGCGTAGTTAAGGTTTTCAGCCCAACGCATAGCATCGTTCCAGTTCATTTCCTTGCCGGCAATATTTCCGTTGCGTGCCCACTGCAGACCACTCTGCGGATCTGTGTAGATCAAACGTTCGAGTTCAGTCGCTGCGACCTCTCGAGCAGCTCTTTTTTCATCTTCTGCTTTTCGCTTTGCCTCTGCCGCATCTTTTTCAGCTTCAAGCTTGGCGGCTTTTTCCTCCTCCTTCAATCTAGTTGAAATCTCATTGACTTTAGAGGAATACTTACTCTTCTTGCCATATTTTTTAAGGAATATTTTGGAACGGTTAAGTGCCTGAGAATTTTCCCCAGCTTTATCCAGGCAATCAATATAGTAGTAATAAAAACTTTCCGGCAGGGGAGATGAGAGCCTGGGCCCAAGTTTTTCCAGCTCTGCCATATACGGCAAAGCACCGGCAGCATTATTTTCCTTAATCAACGGGATGATTTTTCCCATTAAAGCTTCGCCTTGATCGTCATAACTATTAGCAAAGGAATGTGTAGGCAGGTAAGTTAGCATCACTATCAGCAACATTATTATTAATTTCAAAATATGACCTCCATAAATAATTAACTACTGTCTTGTACATTCGTATTCAAATTGAGTTTCAGTTGTAAATTTAATTTTATCGCTATTTATAAATTCATATTTTAGATTATATTCGCCTGATATTACACCGTTGCTAGCATTATAATAACTTTTAACACTTCTACCATCTGTGTATTCTGTTATAAGATCTGAGTCGGGATTAAACCGGAGAACATATTTAATGCCATCCCGACTTTGACATGACCAACCACCTATTAATAAGTTGTCATAACAGATCCCTTTTGGTGTCTTATCATAAAATAATTTACAATATGGATAGCTGCAGTAACAAGAACTGGCATTATAAACCGCTCCATTTGTAGCAGTACGGAGTTTACCAACCATATCATCACATAAGTCATCAAACGATTGATTACTACGAACTGCTCTAGAGTAAGAAGGTCTTTTCATACAAGCTTCTGGGAATTGACTTTTATTTGTTTTGGTAACTTCGATTACGCTCCCTGGATTACCGCAACTGGTTGCAACTTTACAAACTTCACGATTGTTATCAACTTTTGATTTAGGCGCCGTTTGAGGTTGAGTGCCAATATTAGTAGAAGATGGAAACACTAACTGTGGTTGAGCTGGCCGCCCTTCTGTAGATGATTCATATATTAGCTTGTCATCTTTCAATGATGAAAAAGCATCATCAATGTTTGAGTGTTTAGATGACCCGCTTGATGCTTCTAGCTCCGCAAACGCATCATCAATGTTTGATTTAATGTATGGAAACACTAACTGCGGTTGAGCTGGCCGCCCTTCTGTAGAGGATTCATATATTAGTTTGTCGTCTTTCAATGATGAAAAAGCATCATCAATGTTTAAGTGTTTCTCGACTTTTTTGGAATTAATACATACGCCGTCAACCAGCATCTGTTTTTTGGTGCAGTCAGGAACACAGACACCGTCTTTCAGCTTTTGAAATGCATCGCAAATTATTGGGTTTTTATTTTTGGTTTCATTAATACATACGCCGTCAACCAGCACCTGTTTTTTGGTGCAGTCAGGAACACAGACACCGTTTTTCAGCTTTTGAAATGCATCACAAATTATTGGGTTTTTATTTTTGGTTTCTCTAACTGTTGTTGCGGGATGGCTTGAATATGTATCAACGTAGCTGGACTTAGCCTCAAATGAGTTGTATGTCTCTATCTCTTCTTCCGTTGCTTCGTGTTCTGGCGCATATTGAAACTTTTGGTATATTTTGTACGCAACTTTTCCGACTGCAATCCCGGCTATAATTGAAGCCCCTATAGGAGTCACAGATAGAGCTGCAACAGCTGCTGGAGGTGTAGCTACCACCATATAAGCCGCTTCAGCAGCGGCAACCACTTTAGTAGTCTCTACAGTAGCAAGTGTGACAGTAGCAAGTGCAACAGTAAAAGCAGTAGCTCCAACAAAAACCCCATTTACCATCTCTTTGAAAGAACCGGCGAAAAAATCTTTTGGGTTATCTAATAAAGTAAGGCTGCTGTCATCAGCTGCAAAAGCTGTAGAGACTAAATATGAATTTACAAAACCCCACATTGAGTTGAGGGGTGACATCAAAGAGGTCTTCGGATTAATGTTTTTTACAGCGTCAGTAGTATCTTTCACATTTATAAGATTTTTGTAACCAGAGAACTTTTCAGTCTTCATAAAGCCTTGCATAAAACGGCCATTTTTCTGGTAGATTACAGAGCCTATTAGGAAACGCCTGTTGGAGTCATAAAGGCGATATTCAACCCGCTCCTTGCCAACATAGTTTAGATTAATACGAGTGCCTCGATCCATGGCAAAGATTTCTTGTAAGCCTTTACGATCAACAAAGGTCAAACGTACCCGATTGTTAAAAGGGCCTGTATAGATCATCCAGCAACGCTTGCCCTTAATCTTTTTTCTAACCATGTTTACCGGATTGCCGTTGTACTCCCCCCGAAAAAACAAACTGCCATCCGGCATTTTAGAATACGATAAATCCTTGATTTGTTCCGACTGGCTCGCCGTATCAGCGTTCTTTCGATCTATGCTATCGAATGCGGAACTCCAAGAGTTCGAATAGGCTTCTCGAGCACCGACGAAGCCAAATGATAAAACAATAATTAACGCCATTATTTTGCTAATAAAAAGATGTTGTTTAGATGACATAATAAGGTACTGACGGTTGTCAAGACAGAAAAATGATGAAATTAAGTTTGGTTCAGCCCAGTTGAATGCCCCTTGTTCTTTGAAAGATCAGCTTGTTCAAGTAGTCCGTTGAAGTATACCTCTGCCG
>JAQUHA010000061.1 GCA_028683855.1 Desulfuromonadaceae bacterium | reverse complement strand
GTGGCGTCGTTCAGACCGTGATACCAACAACACCTTTATCTGGTATCTGAATGGTGCCACACCAACCGCTGCCAGTGCATATCTGCCGAACCAGGCGGCAGCATGGCAGGCGGTCGGGAAATAGTATTGTAAGAACTCTCTGAAAATGGCACGTCGGCAGGTCATGTAACCATATTTTCAGGTAGTTACATACCGAACTTTGGCCTGCTGTCAGCCGGAATGACAATTTTTTTTGTAGTGTGCTGAGCAGTTACAGAGGCTTTAAAAACATTTGTGCCGTCAATAAAGGTGGATGAACGCCGATGCAACGGGATACAAATATCAATTATGCCTTATTCCTAAGTGAGAAGCTGCCCGTATGCCGGGTGAGGTGAGTAGCTCTGTAAAAAAAACAGTCAATTACCCACAAAAATATTTTATTAATAAAATGTTTTTGTGGGTTGAAAAAAATAATATAGCTGCTAGAATCCCCGCATATTTTTGCGTGCGATTGTAATGTCGGACGTACCACATTACACATACAACATTTTGCAAATATAAAATCTACATCCACACACGGAGGAATAGACCATGAACACACCAGCTACGATTGTACGCACATCCCCAAAAGAGAGTGGGAGTCATTATCTACTGCTGAACACGCTTACTTCTCTGGTTGTCATGATCATGTTCATGGTCGGTGGCTTGATTCCGCAAACGGCACAGGCGGCAACTCAGGCAAGTATAGATGACGCAATAAGCGACGGTATGGCGTGGTTGAAAAGTGTTCAAAAAGCTGATGGTTCCTTCAACATCAACGCTACTGGAACAGCTGGCGACCACCCGCTGCCCAGTGCAGGATTCATAGTCACCGCCTTTGAGCATCACGCCGAAAAGCTCAATCAGAAACCGTTGGATGCCGCTTACGCCAACAACCTCAACGTAAAAAACGGACTCAAATATATTATCGATAACGCAACCTACGATGCCACAAACGGTTGGGTCTGGTGGGGCGGAACAACCTTTCACAACGCTTATGAGTCCGGTCCACCGCTGATGGCGATTGCACGTTCCGGTGAACCGGATGTGTACGCGAGAGACCTCGGCTGTACCGGCCAGCTCAAGGATTTTACCTTAAAGCAGATAGCGCAGAAAAGTGTTGACTGGCTACTTTCGGCTCAAATCACATCAGGAAACGGCAAGGGTTCATACTACTACAACAAGAACGTCTCCAATACAACCGGTGACCAATCGGCTGCTGGCTGGGTCACTATGGGTATGGCATACGCTAAGCACAGCATGGACTGTGTAGTGCCGCAGACATGGTTTGATAACCTTAAATTGTGGAATACATATATCCAGTCAACCAATACCACCAATGGGCATTTCGGTGGTGCGGGATATATGGGCCCTAACAGTTGGACAAACGTATATAAAACCGGTCATCTGCTGTTCAATCAGGCTCTGGTAGGTGGAGCTGCTTCCGATCAAAACGTCAAGAATGCCCTGACGTTCATGGATAACCACTGGGATGATACCACGGATCCAGCAAGTTACTTTGGCTGGAAGGGGAATCCTCCAAGTTATCTCCCGTCATACTCCGGTGCTTTTGCAGCATCAAAAGGTTTCTCTGAATTCAAGATTGAAACCTTCGGTGGTGCAGACGGAAAAAAACGAAACTGGTATAATGATTTTGCAGATATCATAGTTGCAAACAAGATAGTTGACAGTACTGACGTAGGACATTGGCTTGGTGGGGGCTATGGCGAAAAAAACCATAATGCTCCACATCGCAGCACTGCCTTTGCAATGCTTGTTCTGCTGCGCGCACAATCAAGTATACCGCCGGTAGTTATATCAAGCGCAGCGACCGGTGTAACAACACAGACAGCGACTATTAACGGTTCTCTCACTAGCATGGGGACATCTGATTCGGTAGATGTAATTTTTCAGTACGGTACAGCACCGGGTGTATATACGCAGAGTACAGACCCCATAACCAAGACCGCCATCGGTGATTTTTCAGTCAACCTTACCGGTTTAAATATCAATACAACATTTTATTATCGCTCCAAGGCGGTAGGTTCGGCAGGTGGTGTATCCACAGGCACGGGTCTCTCCGACGAGTTCAGTTTCAAAACGCCCAACACGCTGACCTACACGCCGGCAATCGTCAACGGCACGTCTGACATACCTGCCGTTACCGGTATTGAGCCGGGCAGCAGTCCAGCAACATCATTTACCTTTACCGCCACCCCCGGTTACTATCTGACAGGAGTCAGCAGTCCCTGCGCCGGGACAGCGAATCCGTCGGTATTTTCGGCGGCAGTTACCAGCTCAACCTTCACCATTAACGATCCGGCAACTACCAGCTGCGTGGTTACGGCAACCACTGCTGCCATTCCGCTGTCAGTTACCGCCTCTGCCGGAACCGGCGGAACGCTGAGCGGCGCGACACCGTCACCGCAGAACAAAACAGTCGACCAGACGGCTGCCTTTACCTTTACGGCTGACACCGGCTATCATATCGCCAGTATCAGCACCAACGGCTGCGGCGCGGCCTACACCGCACCTGATTACAATGGTGCGAATGCCGTCACCAGCTACACCTACACCACGGCTCCTCTATCGGCTCCCTGTCAGGTGAGCGCCTCCTTTGCCGGAAATACATTCCCTATCACCACCTCGGTTGTCGGCAATGTGGGTGGAACAATCTGTCAGAGCAGCAGCGCTCTGTACGGAACAACCCCGTCATGTGCTATCACACCTGACACCGGCTATCACGTCTACGAGGTCAGGGAGGATGGTGTCAGTAAATTCCTGAATAACAGTATAACGGGTGATAACAGTTCTGTTGTATCTCCCATTACTCTTGGCGCAGTGAATGCGGCGAAAACGGTGACTGTCAAATTCCGTAAAAACACCTATCTTGTCTCGGCAACGGTTGCAGCAGGAAGTGGTCAGTTTGCTGTTGCTGATACAGCTAACGCCGCTGATTATGCTGATTACGGCACTGGAGCGGTGTTTTATGCTAAAGAGAACGATGGTTCACAGTTAAATTCAATTTCACCGGCAGAAGCCTGCGGTGCATATACTCCGTTTGTCAGTTCCAGTGAGAATATCTACAGCTTCTCTTCAATTACCGGCTCATGCACAGTCAGCGCCAGTTTCGGTCCTGATACTACACCGCCTGTCATAACACTCTTCAGTATTCCGGCGACCACCCAGACGCTGGTCATTCCGGTAAACCTGACCGCCACTGACAACGTCGCTGTTAAAGAGTACTGCATTACTCATACAACCAGCACCTGCAACACCGGTTCGGACAGCGCAGCCAACTGTGCATGGTCACCTGACAATGCGGCACCTTTTGTTTTCCCTGTCAACACGCTTGAAGGTGTCCATAATCTCTGCGCCAGAGCGCGTGACTACGCAGGAAACATTTCGGACGTCAATAGCCAGGCTGTTACGATCGATATGTACAATCGCGTTAACATTCCACGATCCGGTCAGACTCTCTGCTATAGCGCAACCGGTGGTATAGTTGCTTGTGGCACCACAGGTTCTGGACAGGATGGTAACACACTGGCAGGTCTGGTCTGGCCCTCACCGCAGCGTTTTGCCGCGATTGCCGAAAATGGTGTTGATCTTATCAAGGATACGCTAACCGGTCTGACTTTCCCCAAAGACTTCAATATGATGGTTCTGCGGGATGCTATCTTTGACTTTCAGGGCGTAGTTAATGACGGTAAAGTAGATTGGCAGAGAGCGCTTGAATATGTAGCTAAGCTCAATACTGAAAACTTCGCCGGCCATAATGACTGGCGTCTGCCGAACCGTAACGAACTGGCAACATTTATAAATCGTTCGCAATCCAGTACAGCCGGTTGGTTGAGCAATCAGGGATTCTCTAACACCAAGCCGGATCACTACTGGAGCAGCACCAACGACATGATCACTCCTGCAAAGGCATGGACAGTCAACTTCCTCGAAGGGTCGATCAATACTGTTGCCAAGTCAGAATATCACTATCTGGTGCCGGTACGCGCCTGGGCCGGTCTTGGCACATCTCAGCCTGTTCAGACAGGTCAGACAGCCTGCTTTGACGCTGTTGGTGATTCGGTACCCTGCGAGGTTTGTTATAACGCAGTATCTGTGGAAGTAGATTGTTCGGATCCATCCGTTGCAAGCGTCGTCAAGACCGGCCAGGATGGTCAGGTTACAGCCGGTGTGCCATGGCCCCCGACAAACCGCTTCGGTAATGCCGATAATACTCCTGCTCCATTTAGCGG
>JAQUHA010000041.1 GCA_028683855.1 Desulfuromonadaceae bacterium | reverse complement strand
CTACTCCAGGCAGTTACAAGTATAAATCACTGCATGGAGCGGTCAACGAGCTTTTTGTTTCTTTCATATCATCTCCTTTTCTTGGATTTTAACAAGGAGGAGTGTCTATTGTCATCAGGATACGTCAGGCATTGATGGAATCATTAATGAGGACAAGCTGGGGCTTGACAAGATTTATATGCAGGCAAAACGATACAATGAGAACAAAGTCAGGGAAAAGGATATCCGTAATTTCATCGGAGCAATGAGTGGAGACACAACAAAAGGAGTATTTGTAACAACCTCAACATTTGACGATTCTGCCGTCAAGAAAGCACATGACGCGCATCATAAGATCATTCTTATAGACGGAAAGAAACTTATCGAACTAATGTACCAATACGGAGTCGGGACACAAGTAAAGAATGTTTATGAAGTGAAAGAAATTGATGAGGATTTCTTTGAGTCAACATGATTGAACTCGCCGAACTATAAGTGAAGTTCCAACTCTCGCGTGGACTCGGTCGCGGCGAAAAAGCCCGTCGTAGCCGGTCACGCTCAAGCCGTTACAACTGCCCCCACACTGACCCCTAACAGCTTGAAACAGATTGAAATATATTGGACTTATCTGGACTGACTACCAACGGAATGCTTGCTAACTATATGATTTATTTAATTTATTCATAACATACTGAAATTGCTAGCAATTTTTGAATTCCGTTTCCCGAATTTGCTGTTTTCTATTTTCTATTTTCTGTTGTTATCTGATATTATTTCATCCCTCTTTCAATCCGTCCAAATAATCAGCCCATAACTGCATCATCTTCCTTCTTTCCACAAGATGCGCTGTCCGATTGTATGCCCTGCCATTAGGGTCTTTAACGGCATGAGCTAACTGGTGTTCAATATAATCTGGTCTTACTTGCAACACTTCATCAAGAATAGTTCGTGCCATTGCCCTGAAACCGTGGCCAGTAATTTCAGTCTTTTCAAAACCCATTCTCCGTAAACCGGCATTAACTGCATTTTCACTCATGCAACGTAGCGGTGAACGCTGACAGGGGAATACATACTTGCTATGGCCCGTGAGCTGTTTTAGTTCAAGCAGCACTTTAACTGCTTGCTGAGAAAGTGGTACAAGATGGGCAATTTTCATTTTCATCTTGCCAGCCGGAATGTTCCATTCAGCCGTTTCAAAATCAATTTCACTCCATTCAGCCGACCTTAGTTCACCAGGACGAACAAATAACAGCGGCGCAAGCTGTAAGGCACACTTAACCACGAAAGAACCCTGAAACTCGTCTATAGCTCTGAGAAGTGGTGCAACTGCTTTCGGATCTGTAGGTGCTGCATGATGTCCATTTTTAACTGGAGGCAATGCCCCTTTCAGATCAGCTACAGGGTCACGATCAGCGCGTCCGGTAGCAACAGCATAACGAAAAATAGCACCACA
Source organism: Desulfuromonadaceae bacterium (assembly GCA_028683855.1). Taxonomy (GTDB): domain Bacteria; phylum Desulfobacterota; class Desulfuromonadia; order Geobacterales; family Pseudopelobacteraceae; genus JACRCG01. The sequence continues at coordinate 16,647 of JAQUHA010000041.1, read as the reverse complement.
CTCAAAACGCACCCTATGCGCAGTGTCCAAGATACCCCGCGACTCAAGTCGCCGCAACACTGATAAGACATCAGGCGCCGTAAGTTCCTTAATAGGTCGTTTACCAATCCACGGAAATACAGTTTTTTCAAGACGTTCAAGTTTGTGTTTGGCATGACTTGGAACCCATGTATGTGAAAACTTGGTATGCCATTCACGGGCAATAACCTCAAAAGTATTTGCATCCAGTTCACCCTGTGTTGTTTTCTGCGCCTTCTTGTTTTCGCTGGGGTCACCACCATTTGCCAGAAGTTTCTTTGCTTCCTCTCTACGCTGACGTGCATCAGCAAGAGTAATCGCAGGGTAAGCACCAAAGGCCATTGTTTTACGCTTATCGCCAATACGGTAATCGAAACGCCATAACTTGCCACTGGTAGGAGTGACCAGCAAAAAAAGACCAAAACCATCCATCAGCTTATATTCTTTTTCCTTTGGTTTTGCGTTCTTCACTTGAATGTCAGAAAGCGGAGCAATCCTTTTAGGCATGGGCTTTTTCTCCTTTTTGGAGTTATGATATATTTGACTTTGGAGTTATGACCCTAAATATAACTCCATAATCCATGGATTCCGCTATACCAGATTGGACTACAAAAGACAATAGGCAATAAAAAACCCCCTATTTTCAAGGGGGTTAGATACTTCATTGAATCATATTGGATTATTAGGTGGTGCCCGAAGCCGGAATCGAACCGGCACAGCCTTTCGACCGAGGGATTTTAAGTCCCTTGCGTCTACCAGTTCCGCCATTCGGGCAAATCTTATATTAATCTACTTTTTAACAGTTAACCCGCTCTTTAAGCTCTTTTCCGGTTTTAAAGAAAGGGGTCTTTTTGGATTGAATACGTACTACTTCACCACTTTTAGGGTTTCGTGCTTCACGTCCAAGTCGCTCACGAATGGTAAAACTACCAAAACCGCGAATTTCGACTTTATCCCCCAGTTTAAGCGCTTCCTCTATTGAATCGAAAACCGTATTGACAAGAACTTCAGAAGTTTTTGGATTCAACATCGTGTGTGATTGAACAACTTTTTCGATTAACTCGCTTTTTGTCATACACCCCTCTATTACTGTGATAATTAATTAGATCTATTATTCAGCCCCTGCTTGAGCAGATCTCCAAATGTTGAGTTTGACTCACCCTGAGAACCCATAAACTGCTCAAATTCAGCTTTTTCCGCAGCAACGTGTAGAGACTTGATTGAGAGCGAAATACGGCGTTCCTTGGGGTCGCAAGTCAGTACAACAGCTTCCAGAACGTCGCCTACAGCAGCAAAATCTTTTGCGGAGGCTACCTTTTCTCTGGAAAGTTCCGATACATGAATAAGTCCTTCAATACCCTCTTCCAACTCAACGAATATACCAAAATCAGTTAATGATGTCACTTTCCCTTTTACCAATGCACCAGCGCGGTATTTTCCAGGTGCCAAACTCCATGGATCGGGTTCGAGCTGCTTTATGCCAAGCGAAAGACGCTCATTTTCAACATCTACTTTCAGCACTACAGCCTGCACCAGGCTCCCTTTTTCGTATACATCTCCAGGGTGCTTGATACGCTTTGTCCAAGACATATCGGATACATGTACGAGACCATCTATGCCATCTTCGATACCTATGAACATACCAAAATCAGTCATGTTTTTAATCTGGCCTTCGATTCTGGTTCCTGCCGGATATTTTTCTGCAATGGTTGTCCATGGATTTTCTGCAATCTGTTTCAGACCAAGAGAAATTTTGCGGTTGCCCATATCAATGCCAAGAATAACCGCTTCAACTTCATCACCTATAGAAAGCATATCGGCAGCCCGGCGAACTCTCTTTGTCCAGGACATCTCAGAAACGTGAATAAGCCCTTCAATACCTGATTCAAGCTCAACAAACGCACCATACTCCATCAAACTAACAACTTTGCCTTTAACCCTTCCGGTAACAGGGAATTTTGCAGGCACATCAAGCCACGGATCCTGCAGTGTCTGTTTTACGCCAAGCGAAATTTTACCTTTGGTACGGTCAAATTTAAGAATTTTTGCAGTTATATCCTGCCCCGGTTTGAGAACATCAGCCGGTTTGCCGACTCTGCCCCAGGAGAGGTCGGAAACGTGAAGTAAGCCGTCTACACCACCAAGGTCAACAAAAGCACCATATTCAGTAACATTTTTAATTTTACCCTGGACTATCTGCCCCTCTTCCAGTTTTGCAAGTGTAATATCACGGATTGCGGCGCGCTCTTCTTCGAGAACGGCTCTACGCGAAAGAACTATGTTATCGCGACGCTGGTTAACTTTGATAACTTTAAAATTCCCCTTTACTCCAATATAGCTGTCGGAATCTGAGGATGGACGGATATCAACCTGTGAGGATGGAAGAAATGCCTGTATGCCGCCAATGTCTACGGTAAAACCTCCGTTCACTTTGCCGGATATTGTGCCTTCAACAATACCACCCTCTTGACAAGCATCGCCTATTTTATCCCATGCAGAAAGGTAATCTGCTTTTTTCTTTGAAAGAACATACCCTTTTTTACCATCCTGACGAGTCATCAGAACACGAATTTTATCACCGACCTTAACTGTTACATCGCCATTTGCATCACGAAATTCAGCTATTGGAACATGGCCTTCCGATTTCAATCCTATATCAACAAGAACGGTGTCCTGGTCTACTCTCGCAACAGTACCCTCTATAATTTTATCCCGTTCGGGACGATCTTTTAAGCTCTGAGTAAAAAGTGCTTCAAATTCAGTGCTTTGCTGCTCGCCGTCAAGCTCCTCGTGTTCTTCTTCGACAGCGTCAAGCCTTTTAAAGTTAACCATTACACCATACCCCCTGGACATTTATCATTCTTTGTTTTTTTATTGAGCTTGGCAATGTAGCAATTTAAGGCAAATTTTTCAATCGCTTTTATTCAATTGCCCAATTTTGTTCATTACTTCATCTATAATCCATTTTGGTGTCGATGCTCCGGCTGTAACTCCAACCTGCTCTGCTCCGTCAAACCATTCAGAATTAATTTCTTCGGCTGTTTCAATATGATGGGTGCGAGGCTGTATTTCAGTACAAACCTCAAGCAGTCTTCTTGTGTTGGCGCTGTTAAAACCACCGATTACCAACATACAGTCAACACAGCTTGCCAGCTCTTTTGCCTCTTCCTGCCGAACCGCTGTTGCGTCGCAAATTGTATTATATACGCGAATTTCACCACCGCGCAGCAGGCACTCACATACTACGTTTTTAAGATTTTCAAAAGATTGGGTTGTTTGTGCAACAACACCTATTTTTTTCATTTTCGGAAGTTTTTTAACGTCATCTCCGGAAGCGACTACATAAACATTATCAACGCCGTAAGAAACAATGCCTTGAACTTCGGGATGATCTGCATCTCCCACAACAACCACTCCGTAACCGTTTCCAGATAAACTCTTAACATATTCCTGCGCCTTTTTTACAAAAGGACAGGTTGCGTCAAGTATCGTCAGAGATTTACTCTCCGCCTCATTGATCTCTTTCTGTTCGACACCGTGGGAGCGAATTATTATAGTGCCGCTGTCAAGACCGTCAAGTGAGTCAAGAACTTTAATCCCGAGACTTTCAAGCTTGCCGACAACTTGCGGCGAATGAATTATAGGTCCTAACGTGTAGGTTTTCTGGTCTTTTCCGACTGCTTCAAAAGCCATCTGAGTGGCACGTTTTACACCAAAGCAGAATCCTGCCTGCTTCGCAAGAATCACTTTCATAACTTAACGACCATGTTTTTAACTTTTTCTTTGCAAAAAGCAGTTATTACGGAGAGAACCTCTTCCGCTGTAAGCTTTGATGAATCAATTAAAATGGCATCGTCCGCCTGCCTGAGCGGAGAAATATCACGTTCAGAGTCCTGCCTGTCCCTTTGAGCCACATTTATAACAGTCTGTTCAAGTGTAACCTGCTCACCTTTATTATTAAGCTCTTCACAGCGTCTTCTGGCACGCTCCTCAACAGAGGCATTAAGATAGAATTTCATCTCAGCGTCAGGGAATACAACCGTACCGATATCGCGCCCTTCAAGAACGACGCCCCCTTTAGCCCCCAGTTTCTGCTGCGCCTTTAACATGGCATCGCGTACCGGTTTAATAGTTGAGATTCTGGAGGTGATGAGCGACATTTCCGGAGTACGAATCAGTTTTGTCACATCAAGTCCGTTTGCAAGGACAACCTGTTTTCCAGAATCAGATTCAAGTTTAATTTCCAGATCATTACAAAAACTACTTACCGCTTCAAGGTCGAGAAGATCAACATCCGCAGATGAGAGCATAAAGGCTGCCGCCCTGTACATGGCTCCTGTATCAATCTGAATATAATCAAGTTGCTCTGCCAGCATACGCGCAATGGTACTTTTCCCGGCTCCAGAAGGGCCGTCGATCGCTATTACTATGCCATTTGGACGGGAACGCTGCATAATTACCTGGAGACCGTTTTTCCCATAAGTTTAAAAAATGTCGGGAATGATGTGGCTACGCAATCAATATCGGTTATTGTAATTTCACTTGCCGCTACCAATGCTGCTATAGACATTGACATTGCAATTCTATGATCTCCAGAGCTGTCAACTACACCACCTAATAGCCGTTCAGAACCGGTTATATCCATACCATCTTCTGTTTCAGTAACTGTTATTCCGAGCTTTCTGAGGTTTTCCGAGATTGCTTTTATCCTGTCTGTCTCTTTAACACGCAGCTCACGGGCATCCCTGATAGTTGTTATCCCTTCACCCCTTGCTGCTGCAATGCAGAGCACCGGAAACTCGTCTATAGCGCGTGGAACTACATCCCCTGAGATGGAAATTCCTTTCAGGCTTGAGTAGCGAACCAGTATATCCGCCACCGGTTCACCTGAAACTTCCCGTTCATCAAGAAGTTTTATATCGCCACCCATTTCCAGCAGGATGTCGATGGCGCCGGTACGTGAAGGGTTTACCCCAACATTTCTGATAAGCAGTTCCGAGCCTGGAGTAATAAGAGCTGCAACAATAAAGAATGTTGCTGATGAAATATCGCCCGGAACTATAACTTCGCGTGCCGAAAGCTCTACACCGCCTCTCACGGTTACTCCATCATTATTCACATCAAGAGAGGCACCAAAAAACCGGAACATTCTTTCAGAATGGTCTCTGGAAAGGCTCGGTTCTATGACGTTGGTTTCTCCTTCGGCATAAAGTCCCGCCAACATAATTGAAGATTTTATCTGAGCGCTGGATACTGGACTCTGATAAGTAATCCCTTTAAGCTTACCGCCGTTAATCGCCAAAGGTGCGAGGGTAGCACCATTTCGACCAGATATATCGGCACCCATGAGTGAGAGAGGTTCGACAACTCTTTTCATAGGTCGTTTACGAAGGTATTTATCGCCGGTTAGAACTGAAAAGAAAGATTGCCCGGAGAGAAGCCCGGTTATCAATCTTATAGTTGTGCCGGAGTTGCCGCAATCCAGAACATCGGAAGGTTCTTTAAGTCCATACAAACCGTTTCCGTTGATTTTGATTACCTCACCATCATCTTCAATATCAACTCCCATGCTGCGAAAAGCCTGCATGGTTGAAATATTATCTTCACCGCGAAGAAATCCACGCACTGCAGTAACCCCATTGGCGATTGCACCAAGCATAATTGAACGATGCGAAATTGACTTATCACCAGGCACTGATATTTCGCCGCTTACTGTAACGGCAGGTTTAATGATGATTGATTCCACAGTTTCTCCAGGTATCTATTGATTGTTTAAATAATTCCGTCACGAAACTGCTTTGCTGTCGTGAAAAATTCCGTCAATCCTGACTGATCGCCAGTATCAATTCTTCTACGCAATTCAGCGAGACTGGCAGAGAAACCATCAATACTGGCAAGAAGCGCCTGTCTATTCATAAGTGAAATATCACGCCACATGACTGGATCGGAAGATGCTATTCGAGTAAAATCTCTAAAACCGCCGGCTGTGTAAGATAACACATTTTCTCCTTCAACGTCCGCAGTGCCGACTGCGTGAACGAGTGCGTAGGCAACAGCATGTGGCAGATGCGATATTTCGGCAAAAATGCGATCATGATGTCCAGGTTCCATTAAACAGACTTCGGCTCCGGTAATCTGCCAGAGACGCTCCACCGTTTTAACAGCTTCGAGGTTTGTGTTTTCAGTCGGTGTCAGTATGCAGCGCTTACCCCGATAAAGAGTTGCAAACGAAGCGGCAGCTCCTGAATGCTCTGTTCCGGCAATCGGATGCCCCCCCACAAAGTAGCACCCCTCCGGCATTAGAGCCTCGCACTCCAGAACAATTGAAGATTTTACGCTACCTCCGTCAGTTACAATGCAGCCGGGAGAAAGTGCCGGAGCTATTGTCGCAACAACTGAAGGGATTGAACAGACCGGAACTGAGATAAAAACCATTCCGGCACCCTTCACTCCTTCAATAACATCCTGAGTAACTTCGTCACAAATACCAAGAGAGATTGCGTCTTCAAGGTTGCCGTTTGAGCGCCCTATACCGACAACACTCCCGACAGCACCCGCCTCTCGCAGAGCACGAGCAAGCGAACCTCCAATCAATCCGACACCAATAATTGCAAGACGATCTACAACAACACTCATCTGATAACCCTCTACATAGACCGCGGATAAGATCCCAGAATTTTCAGAAACTGACAGCACTCTCTAAGTTCATCAAGTGCCGACTGAACATCCTGATCTGTTACATGACCAAAGAGATCTAGAAAAAATATGTATTCCCATGCCTTCTTTTTAAATGGGCGGGACTCTATCTTTGAAAGATTTATCCCACGGGCTGCAAATGGTTCCAGCATACGGCAGAGAATTCCCGGTTCATCTTTGACTGAAAACATAACCGAGGTTTTATCATTGCCGGAACGCTCACAACCCTTGCGTGATATCGTTAAAAAGCGGGTAAAGTTATTTACCTGATCCTCAATACGACTCCGTACAACCTTAAGATCATAAAGTGACGCGGCAAGCTCGCTGGCTATTGCGGCAGAAGTGTAATCATCGCTTACTATTTGTGCTGCCACTGCCGTGGAGGCAACATCAACAGCCGGTATTCCGGATAAATTATCATCCAGCCACTGCCGGCACTGAGCAATCGGTTGAGCATGGGAATAAACCTTTTTGATATCTTCAATCCGACCGGTCCGGGAAAGAAGGTCATGATGGACTTCAAGCATAACTTCCGAAGTTATCTGCAGATTGCTCTCAACAAACATATCAAGTGTGTGAGAAACAACACCCTCAGTGGAATTTTCAACCGGAACTACACCGTAAAGCGCCCTCCCCTTTTCAACTTCTTCAAAAACGGCAGGAATTGACTTCATAGGGACCAGTTCTGCTGAAAGCCCAAACTGCTGCATGGTTGCTAAATGGCTGAAAGTGGCTTTTGGTCCCAGGAATGCCACTTTCATAGGCGATTCAAGAGAGAGACAGGCAGAGATTATCTCACGAAAAATACTTTTAAGTGCATCGTTAGGAAAAGGTCCCCTGTTATTGGCGAGCAGTCTTTCATAAATCTGACGTTCACGACCTGGGACGTGAAAATCAAGATTATTACCTGACTTCAATCGACCAACTTCAAGTACCACTTTTGATCTTTCGTTTAGAAGGTTCAGAAGGGCATCATCAATATTATCGATACATGAACGCAGTTCCTGAATAGTCATATTGCTCTTATGCAAAGTAAGCCACCTGATTTAGTGTCGTAATGTAAATCCAAAAAGGGGGTCAATGTAAAACAGGGATTGATAAAATGCAACCGATTTTAGGCAGTTCCGAATCACTCAAAATAGTATTTTTTTAGCCATGCATCAAATACAGCAACTTTCTTTTCCCCAAAAAAAAGCAGTTTTTTTCTGATTTTTTCAACCGTCTTACGTTCACCCAACCTTCCGGGATTCTTTGAATAAAACAGGTCGGCAAAACATATTATCTCCTCACTTAACGAAACAGGAGTCATATCCCTCTCTGGAAGAGGTAGGTTTTGACTCAATATATCTTCGACTGTCAACCCAACACCGGTGTGACGCTCCGAAACTAATCCGTGAAGCGGATACCCTTCATTTTCAAGAATCTGGCGCCCCAGAACACCATGCATGATGTAAGGGTTTGCCCCATAAAGCCCTAATGATGGAGCGTACACTTGAGATACGCCTATATCGTGTAGCATAGCCGCCTCCTCAATAAATTGCCTATCATTTCCTAACAGCGAAAGTCGATCGGCAATTTCCAGGGAGAGGTTGGCAACATACCTGCTGTGTTCAAGTACAATTTTGTACGGCTCTTCCTTTAAGTAACGAGCCAGTAAATTTTCAGTAAACATATATGCCGCTCAAGTCATATTTTTGAAACATATCACCTCCAAAAGCACCTATTTTTGTCAAACTGATGACCTTAACTCATAACATATTAATATTATTACAATTAATATGTTGGCATTGATTATGCTAAGTTTTGAATATCAATTTTTATATTCAAAAAATCCTATGAATTAACAGGGGGTTGCCATGTATGCCAAATTTCCATTTTATTCAGTAGCTCAGATGTACGCTTTGACTTTAAATGCTCCGGTTGCAATTATGTTGGGGGAGGATCATCTCTATTGGGTTGTTGACAGTAGCAGCGAAAGCAGGTTTGTAAATGCAGGGTGCTCACTGATATCTCACGCAGCATAAGTTAATTATTCAACTGGATGCCAGGATAAAAAGCGGAAAGGCGCCTCCGCTGATTAATCCTCATCGTGAATAATAGAGCTCCTCCAGTTAAAAGCCTCAAGCTGAGCGGTAAGCAGTTGTTCAAGAGAGACTCCGCATTCATCAAGCAGCAGTGTTACAGCATCAAAATCAGTTACCTCAAGCTTTTCAGCCAGCACCAGCATCTTACCAAGCTGCCCTTCCCTCCTCAATAGTGCCGAGCTTACATCGTCATTTAAATTAAGATTCGTAATTATCTCATCCATCGGTGTTTCAAAAAGCACATCCAGCAACGAAAGAATACCAACCATAAATGCTGCTTCAGCCTGCTCATCGTTTGCGTTTCGTCCTACCAACTGTTTCAGCATTATTTCCATTAAACGACCGCGTACAGCAGCAAGTTCCAGCAGCGGGTTATTCATGCTGCGGGCATCATGCCCGGAAAAAAGAGAAAGCTGCGTCCAACGGCGCAAAGGGTTCATACCGATCAGAAGTATTGCATGACGCAGAGTTTTTATTTTTTCCCGCATACCGAGTGCTACAGAATTTACAAGTTTCAAGAGATTATAGGAGAGACCCGGATTCTCTTTGAAAGTCATTTCAATAAGTTCAAGTGAAGCACCCATTGTTAACTGCTGTAGCAACTTCAGCAGAGCCAGACCGGATACATCTATTTTACGCCGATTGAGAACCACCGGTCTGGCAAAGAAATATCCCTGAAAGAGGTCAAATCCCATCTCATAACATAGATTAAACTGCTCAACCGTTTCAACTTTTTCTGCCAAAAGTTTGACTGAGTATTTCCGCAGATTCCTGACAATTTCAGGCAGCGTTTTGATATCTGTTAAAAGAATGTCTATCTTAATAATATCAACCAGATAATATATTTCATCATTTGATTCATCATACTCATGGTCATCGAGTGCCAGCAGAAACCCGAGCTCTTTAAGCTCGCGACAGCGCTGAATAACCTGCTCATCAAGCTCAATTATTTCAAGAAGCTCCAGTACCGTCTGACCGATGGGCATTAATTCTAGCATCTCTGAAAGCAGCAACGAAAGAGGTACATTTACAAAACCAAACTTTTCACCAAGAACCTCATGCATCCCGAAAGAAGATAAAGCATGCGTTATTACGGTAGTTGCGGCGTTTGAATAATCATCAAAAACGGCATGATCCATATCGGCAGACCTAAAAAGAAGCTCATAGCCGATAATTTCCTGATTACGATCAAGAATGGGCTGACGCCCCATAAAGAATCTTTCTGATGAAACAGCCATAAGAGACACCCGAAACAACGATTTGGTACATATTCCTGAAGTAATAAACCACCGGATTGTAACAGAAGTCAGGCAAACATCAAGTGTCATAATTCCGACTTGCGGCTTTACAGAGTTCTCTAAAACATGATACTTTGGCAAAAATAGAGTCATATTAAGGAGCTGTTTAAATGAAACGAAAAGCAATTGCCCTTCTATCGGGGGGGCTGGATTCTACTCTGGCTGTTAAGATGATGCTCGATCTTGGCATCGAAGTAGAAGCCATGAATTTTACTTCACCCTTCTGTAACTGTACCGGCAGGAATTCAGGTTGTAAATCTGAGGCGGTTAGAGTAGCGGGAGAATACAATATCCCGATAAAGGTTCTCCACAAAGGTATTGATTATCTTGAAATTGTAAGAAACCCGGTCCATGGTTATGGAAAAGGTGTAAACCCTTGTATTGACTGCAGAATATATCTGTTTAAAAAAGCCAGGGAATATATGCTTGAGATTGGTGCTGATTTTGTTTTTACCGGAGAGGTGCTGGGACAGCGCCCGATGAGTCAGAGACGCGACACGCTGCGTGTTATTGAGCGTGAAAGCGGATTGGAGGGGCTTCTGCTTCGCCCCCTTTCTGCTCGTCATTTTGAACCGACAGTAGCAGAAAAGGAGGGGTGGGTTGACAGAACCAAATTGCTGGCAATAGAAGGGAGGTCGCGCGCACCCCAGATGAAAATGGCTGAGGATCTTGATGTAAAGAATTATCCATGTCCGGCTGGTGGCTGCCTTTTGACTGAACTTTCATTTGTTCCAAAAATTAAAGATGTTTTTACACATTCAGAAGAGCTGAACCTGAGAGATTTCAGACTGCTCAAGACCGGGCGGCATTTTCGCATAACCCCTGAATCCAAAGCTATCATGGGAAGAAGCGAAGTTGATAATAATCAGCTTGAAACAATCCGGCAACCGGGAGAAGCAGCCCTTACCTGGATGGATGGTAATACACCTGTGGCAATAGTTGTGGGCGAGCAGAATGAAGAGATATTTAAAATGAGTGCAAGAATTCTGCTTCGCTATACCAAAGCGGAACCTGGAACTGAATGTCGCATAGAGATGAGGCTTAACGGCTCAACGTCGATATTTTCTATAACAAACGATATGAACGCGAATGATGTGGAGAGATATATAGTGGCATAGCTTTCATTTTTCACCCTTAACCACGGACAGGCTCACAGATGACGAACTTGTCCGTGGTTAACCGAGATTCAGCTCATCAAGGGAGAGTCTATACCCTGGAAGCAGTTTTTCCAGAAAATAGATGACTTCAGGCAGTTTGCTTGATGATAACTGTTCAAAATGTTCCGATTCTGCCCTTCTGAACTCATTGTTACCACTTTTCCCCTCTTCAATACATTTTGTCAGTGCCGCAATTTTATCGGCAGCTTTGACAATCTGGACGTACTCTTCCTGATTATCGAAAAAGAACAGCGGCTCATACTCTTCAGACAGTTCAGGAGGTAGCATTGCCAGCAGTTTTCTACGTGCCTTATCTTCCAGTTGATGAAATGATCGCTTAAAGTTTGGATTGAAATGCTTTACTGGTGTAGGCATATCACCTGTAAATATTTCGCTGGCATCGTGAAAGATTCCAAACATTGCAGCTCTGGAAGGATCTATTTTCCCATTGAAATATTTATTACGGATTATTGCGAGAGCATGTGCGATAACAGCTACATCAAGACTATGTTCCTGAATATTCTCCGGCACTGTGTTACGCATCAACCCCCAGCGACTGATGTACCGCATACGGGATAGAAAAGCGAAAAAATCATATCTGGTCTCTTTGATTGTCATATATTCACGCTCAGGTTTTAAATATTAGAGTGCAATTCGGCTTTCAAATAAACAGGGGGCTATTTTATACAGACCTTGCGAACTTCCTTTAAATCTGTCAAACCCTGAAAGCATTTAAGAATACCGTCCTGTTTCAAAGTTGTCATTCCGTCCTCTATAGCCTGTTTTCTTATAAATTCTATTTCAGACCTACGTTTCACAAGAGCCTTTAAAGGATCTGTTCCTTCAAGCAACTCATGAAGCCCCAATCTCCCCTTATATCCGGATTCTCCGCATTTAGGACAACCAACCGCCTTAAAGAGTCTTATATCCGAAGGATTTATACCTGTTTTGGCAAAACTATCCACCCCGTATTCGGAAATTATTTCTTCAAGCTCTTTCGCAGAAGGGGCATACTCCTCCTTACAGGAACATAGGCGACGGGCAAGACGTTGAGCCAGTATGCAGAGAATCGCGTCGGAAAAGCTGAACGGATCAAGCTCCATATCAAGTAGACGCGTTATTGTTTCAGGGGCAGAGTTTGTATGAAGAGTGGAAAAGACGAGGTGACCGGTTAGAGAGCACTCCACACCAATTTCAGCGGTTTCCTGATCACGCATTTCGCCGACCATTATAACATCCGGGTCTGCGCGAAGAAAAGATCTCAGAGCCGCAGCAAAAGTGAAACCGATTTTCGGATGAACCTGAACCTGTCGCAATCCATGTTGAGTTATTTCAACCGGATCTTCTGCAGTCCATATTTTGGTATCTACATTGTTTATAACCGAAATTGCCGAATGAAGCGTTGTAGTTTTACCTGAACCGGTTGGACCGACAACAAGAATTAATCCATAAGGCTGTTTTATGCATGCTTCAAGCACCCTCGAGTTCCGTTCTGTAAGCCCGAGTTTATCGTAAGGAATCGGCTCACCGGAAGCTAGTACACGCATTACTACGTCTTCAAGCTGTCCGGCAGTCGGAACCGTGGCAACACGCAGTTCAACATTCAGCGGACCAAACTTTTTAAAATCAATTTTGCCGTCCTGTGGTTTACGCCGCTCCGATATATCCAGGTTACACATGATCTTGATTCGCGAAGGGATTGCATATTTGTATTTATAAGGGATTTTCTGGTAGACCTTGCAGCGTCCGTCAACTCGCATCCTGACCTGTACATCTTCTTTGCCCGGAAACGGTTCAATATGAATGTCCGAAACCTTGTTATTTACTGCATCAATAATAATCTTGTTGACGAGCTGAACTATAACGCTGTCCTGCTCAGAAACTTTCTGCGACTCTGACTCTATTTCCGGGTCGTCACTCGAGTCCAACTTGTTAAGAATGTCATCTATACTACTTGAAGTACCGGCTGAACCATGGTTGTAAAACAGGTTGATATAACTAAGGATGTCATCACGGAATGCTGCTATAAAACTAATACGTTTATATTCGGGGTAGATAAATCTCAACATATCCTGACGTCCAAGGTCAGTTGGATCATCAATTACTATATGTAGAATCCCATTCTCTATTTTAAACGGAACCCACCACTCCTTATTCAGTCGATCAGGTCTGACGCGCTTTAACAACTCCTCTTCAAGCGGAGGAGAAGCCGGATCATAACCAATAAATTCTGTTCCGAAAAAAAATGAGAGATTTTTTGCCATTTCTTCTCTGGAGACCCCAAACTCGCGCATCAGAATGGCATCCATACCCACTTTTGCAACTTCCGGGTGGACTGATGCTTTCTCCAGTATTTTGTCATCAAGAAAATTTTTATCCAGAAGATAGTTATAGCGGGCTTTGTGCCGAATAACCTTAGTGGTGACTGAGAGACGATAAATGTTGTGAATAGCTATTGAGAGAGATGTTGCTAATTCCATTGCATAACTGACATCTGTGCTGTCGTAGGCAACATCCCCCTTTTTATTAATTATTTGAATTACACCTATCAATGTTTTCTGAAATTTCATAGGGACACAAAGAACCTGTCTGGTAACAAATCCGGTTTTTTTGTCCCAACTTTCATCAAACTTAAGATTGCTACCGATCATTTTCAATTCATGTGAATCGTATGCGTTTTTGATATTTATTACCGTTCCGCTGATTGCACAGTAACCTGCAAGACTTGTATCACTTATGGGTAAAACAATCTGTTGCACTTCGGCACCGCTCTTTACTTTTGATATCAAAAGATTGCGTTTGGCATCACCCAGATAAATGGTAATGCGCTCCGCATTAAAGAGACCGGCTATACTGTCCTTGATATTAATAAGAATAGTATTAAGGTTATCAGCCGAATGAATTTCATTTATTTTATCCATCAAGCGTTTGCGATATTCAAGCTGCTGGCGTAGGGCATCTGTTTCCAGTGGCATAATAGTATCCTGTGCATAAAAAAATAAAATCGAGACAAGAGTAGCAGATTTGCCACATATCTCAAGAGGAATTAGAGATGACAACCGCTTTATAAAATGTTAAACAAATCGGAGGGCAATTTTATTTTATTAGGCTGTATCGTGGGGAAATCATGATTTTGCGGGTTTTAGGATGTTCCGGTGCTGAGTTGCCTGACTTCAGACCGCCGGCTTTTTTGATTGATGACCAGCTTCTCCTGGATGCAGGCACTATCGGTTCAGTGTTAACAGAAGAAGAACAGTGGAAAATTCATACTATTTTTATCACACACTCTCATCTCGACCATATAAGAAGTATTCCCGCTCTGGCAGACAATATCATTATAAAAAATCTGTCTCACACGGTTTCAGTACAAAGTACCGCTGAAGTCATTAACGCAATGCAGAATCATCTTTTCAACAACACAATTTGGCCCGACTTCACAAAAATACCTTCCGAACAGAATCCTGTAATAAGACTAGCTACGATTATACCAAACCGTGAGTACACCCTTAAAGGGTATTCGATCAGAGCAGTTCCTGTGAACCACACGGTACCAACCGTAGGATATGTATTAAAATCAGAAGGAAAAACAGTTGTTTATACCGGTGACACAGGCACAACTGAGGAAATATGGAGATACTGTGCCGGAGTGGATGCCCTCATCGTGGAAGTATCGTTCCCCGATTCATTGAAAGAACTTGCACAACTGACAAAACATTTAACACCATCGATGCTGGTTGAAGAGCTGGCAAAAATTGAAACTCTTCCGAAAAAAATACTTATTACTCACCCGAAACCCCAGTATTATGATGAAATATTCGCCGAAATTAATTCCTTGAAAATAGAGGGCATTGAGCTGATGCATGATGGATCAAAGTATTTCATCTAAATTTCACCTTGCCAAATGGGCTATACATCAGTATAACTCATTGGATTAAATTGATAAAATTAGTTCACTCCGGAGGAAGTATGCATAGTCAGGCAGGCAAAACAAAATTTCAGATTGATCTCAGACAACATCTGAGAGATCAGAATATCAGCGGCAATCTTGTTCACCTTATCTGTGAAATTGCAGAAGCCAGCAAGTATGTTATTAATGCAGTACGTACAGGTGAACTTGGTGTTGCCGGTACTTCTAATCTTTATGGCGAAGAGCAGCTTGCTCTTGATGTCCTCTCCGACCGTATTTTACGAAAGCGCCTTCAGCACTCGGGCGTTGTCTGTAATATTGCATCTGAAGAGATGGAGGAGATTTTCCAGGTAACAAGCAATCCACAGGGGATGTTCTCTGTTGCCTACGATCCGCTGGATGGATCTTCTCTTGTTGATGTTAATCTTGCGGTCGGCACTATTGTCGGTATTTACCAGGGGAATGACCTGCTTCAACCCGGCAGAAAAATGGTCGGCTCGCTGTATATACTTTACGGACCACGCGTATCTCTTGTCTATTCAGTAGGTAAAGGAGTTTTTGAGTTCACAATGAATCAACTGATGGAATACACTCTTACCCGTGAAAATATTAAAATGAAACCTTCCGGAAACATCTATTCTCCAGGTGGTTTACGCAAAAAATACAGCGAGGGGAACGAGCTTTTTATCCGTTATCTTGAGGAAAAAGGTTCAAAACTGCGATATTCCGGTGGTTTTGTACCGGATATAAACCAGATCCTTATGAAGGGAACCGGACTTTTCATGTATCCGGCACTCAGTGACACACCAAACGGAAAGCTGAGACTGTTGTTCGAGCTTAACCCAATGGCATTTCTGATCGAGCAGGCCGGCGGCTCGGCAACTAATGGTAATATTCCTATACTCGATATACAGCCTGAAGGGATTGACCAGCGTTGCCCAGTATATATCGGCTGCAGCGATGATGTTGCAAAGGCAGCAGACTTTTTAAACGGCACCTGCTAAAGAGAGTTTAAATATGCATGCTCCACTTTCTAAGACTGAAGAACTGCCGAGCCGTCTATGCAGCGAGATTCAGCTTTTTGACCTGTGTGACTTGGATTCATGCGGGTATAAAAAAGGGCGTTTCTGCACAGATAATCAACTGATATTACGATTCGAAAAAATAGCCGAAAATGAGATTCGTCAACCCGAAAGTTATGGGACAGATGATGATTTTGACGAAAATGATGATGAGAATGAATTCGGGGTTGGTTTTAATCAGACAGAGTACGAAGCAGAAGAGTCAGAAGATGAGGATAATTATACAGACCGTTAATAAATAAGCTACCCAAGGGGGAGTGGATCAATCCACCCCCTCAAGTAAGCATCCCCCACCAAAGGTGGGGGCATTAAAATTCGTGACCCGCTCAAAGCGGTTTGTTTAAAAGATTATCTGACCACTGCTGGTGGTCATCCTTCGGCCAAAAGTGTCAGTTGGTCTAACCG
>JAQUHA010000040.1:1824-19023 GCA_028683855.1 Desulfuromonadaceae bacterium | reverse complement strand
GATGCGCGAGTTCAAGATCCAGGAAGCACTGGTAGAGCTGCTGACCAAGCAGTATGAAATGACCAAGTTGACCGAGGCGAAAGATCTGTCGCCGTTTCAGCTGTTGCAGGCGGCCAGGGTGCCGGAGCTGAAGAGCAAGCCGAAGCGGAGCTTGATAGTGATTATGGCCGCTTTTGCCAGCGGATTTCTGATGGTACTGGTCGCTTTTGTGCGTGAATTTGGCGCGAATATGAACGATGAGGATCGTACGCGATGGCAGGAATTGAAGAGAATGCTGCCGTTACCGAGGCGTTTCAGGCTGAAATAACTACGGAGATAGTGGCAAACCCGAGGCTAACAGCTTTAGGCCTTTTCAGCTTCACGAAACATCCTCGATTTAGAGTCATGGTCTGCAGGTTTTAACTCGTGAAGTAATCGAGAGGCTAATAGACTTAAGGCCTTTAGGATAAAGGCAATAGGCAGAAGAGTTGAAGAGCAGAGAACTGATCAGTCTGTACTGAGATAAGAACCTGTCGCTTACAATAGTTTTTTGACCACCAAAAGAGGCTTTTAAGCACGAAAAACAGCTGTTTATGGGGTGTAAAACTATAAATATTAAATGGTTACCTTGGTCCGACCCCCAAGCAAGCAGTCTGGAAGAGGGTTTACGTGTTGCGTACCGCTTGTTTCTTGAGCAGGAGAAAGTTTGTTGAAGTGTCTGGCTAAGAGGTTGCGGGAGTTAGTTCGGAATGAAGTTTTGCGGGGTAAGGTTCTGATGACAATTCAAGTTTCAAAAATAAATCTGTCCACTTTTACGCCATTGGATTCATTTTATAAATAGATAACAGCATTCCCGGATGTTTCGTATAGGAGATTAAATTTCATGATAAGTAATTCAACTATTCTTGTCACAGGCGGTACCGGTTCATTTGGTAATGCATTTGTCCCAATGACTTTGGAAAAATTCAACCCGAAAAAAATCATCATTTATTCGCGCGATGAAATGAAACAGTGGGAAATGGCCAAGAAATTTCAGGGCGATCCGCGTGTACGTTTCTTTATCGGTGATGTTCGCGATAAAGAACGTCTGCATCGTGCTCTCGATGGTGTGGATTTTGTCGTCCATGCGGCAGCAACCAAGATTGTACCCACCGCCGAGTATAACCCTTTCGAATGTGTCAAAACCAATATCAACGGCGCGATGAATCTGATCGATGTTTGCATCGATAAGGGCGTCAAGCGTGTGGTGGCATTGTCTACCGATAAGGCAAGCAGCCCGATCAATCTATATGGTGCAACCAAATTGGCTTCGGACAAGTTGTTTATTGCCGGTAATGCCTACGCGGGCTGCCACGATACCCGTTTCGCTGTTGTGCGCTACGGAAATGTCATGGGTTCGCGTGGTTCGGTGATCCCTTTCTTTATGTCGATTATGGAGAAAGGCGTACTACCAATTACCGATGAGCGGATGACACGGTTCATGATTTCACTGGAGCAAGGGGTGGAACTGGTGTGGCATGCCTTCAACGACATGGAGGGCGGCGAGATCTATGTGAAGAAAATACCGTCGATGAAAGTTGTCGAGCTCGCCAAGACGGTTGCACCAAAAGCCCGATTGGAATTCGTCGGCATCCGTCCCGGTGAGAAGTTGCACGAACAAATGATAAGTGTAGAAGATTCCTTGTTTACATACGACTATCCAGAACACTACAAAATTCTGCCTTCTATAAACAACTGGAATAATAGCGAAGAGCGCATTCAGGATGGCAAGAAGGTGGCGGAAGGCTTCAGCTACACCAGCGACAATAACCCGGAATGGATGAGTAGCGGAGATCTGCAGGCGTGGTTGACTGCCAACCAAGGCAAAATTGGGAGAATCTGAGCATGATTCCTTACGGACGCCAAGAGATCACCCAGGCCGACATCGATGCTGTAGTCGGGGTTCTGCAATCTGACTTTTTGACTCAGGGGCCGATGGTGCCGCGTTTCGAACAGGCCATTGCAGTCGCTTGCGGAGCAAAGCACGCAGTGGCCGTCAACAGTGCCACCTCAGCCCTGCATATCGCTTGTCTGGCGCTGGGACTCGGAACCGGTGACCGGCTCTGGACGACCCCGGTCACCTTTGTCGCCTCTGCCAATTGTGGCCTCTATTGTGGCGCGCAGGTTGACTTTGTTGATATTGACCCCCGCACCTACAACCTCTGTCCGCAGGCTTTGGAGCGTAAGCTGGTTGAGGCGGAAAAGGCCGGTACTCTGCCGAAGATCGTGGTGCCGGTCCATCTCTGTGGTCAGCCGTGCGATATGGAGGCGATACACAGATTGTCGCAACGTTTCGGTTTCAAGATCGTCGAAGATGCTTCCCACGCGATTGGCGGCACATACCAGGGTGAACTGATCGGCAATGGCCGTTACAGCGACATTACCGTATTCAGCTTCCACCCAGTCAAGATCATCACGACCGCCGAAGGGGGAATGGCGCTGACCAACGATGCAAAACTTGCAGAAAAGATGGGTCTTCTGCGCAGCCACGGCATTACCCGTGATCCCGCCTTGATGACCCACGAAGCCGACGGTCCTTGGTATTATCAGCAGGTCGCACTCGGATTCAACTACCGGATGACTGATCTGCAGGCTGCGCTGGGTGTCAGTCAGATGACCCGACTGCATGAGTACGTAGCACGTCGTCATCAGCTGGCCAAACGCTACAATGAACTGCTGGCCCCTTTACCGATCACCATTCCCTGGCAGCACCCCGACAGTTACTCTGGCCTGCATCTCTACGTTATTCGTTTGCAGCTGGATAAGATCAGCCGCAGTCACGGTGAGGTCTTCGAATCGCTTCGCCAGCAGGGAATCAGCGTTAATCTGCACTACATCCCGGTTCACACTCAACCCTACTATCAGAAGATGGGTTTCAAGGCTGGCGATTATCCAGAGGCGGAAAAATACTACACAGAGGCAATCAGCCTGCCGATGTATCCGACGATGACAGAAACCCAACAGGATCAGGTCATTGCTGCGCTTCGTGGGGCATTATCGTGAAGATCGCAGTCATTCCCGCTCGCGGCGGCAGCAAGCGGATTCCGCGCAAAAACATCAAAGAGTTTTGCGGCAAGCCGATGATCGCCTGGTCGATTGAGGCGGCCCTGCAAAGCGGCTGTTTCGACCGGATTGCCGTTTCAACCGATGATGATGAAGTTGCCGATGTGGCACAGCAATACGGTGCAGAAGTGCCCTTCATACGCCCGGCGGAGCTGTCCGATGATCACACCGGCACCCTCCCGGTCATTCGCCATGCCGTCGAATGGTTTATCGAACAGGGACAGCAACCGGAGCAGGTCTGCTGCATTTACGCGACCGCCCCTTTTATCTCCCCGGAAGACATTCAGCGCGGACTGGAAATCCTTACAGCAACCGGTAGCGACTACGCCTTTTCCGTCACCAGTTACCCCTTTCCGATTCAGCGGGCGATCCGGTTGACACCCCACGGACAGGTAGAAATGTTCAACCCTGAGGAGTTCAACAGTCGCTCACAAGATCTTGAAGAGGCCTACCATGACGCCGGGCAGTTCTACTGGGGGCATGCAAGCTCCTGGTTATCGGAGAAAAAAATCTTCTCCCCCGAATCCTCTCCGGTGCTGTTGCCACGTTATCGGGTACAGGATATTGACACAATGGAAGACTGGCAGCGGGCAGAGTTGATGTTTAAAGCATGGAAGAAATCCGCATGAACATCACCTTCCGTACCGACTCATCACTGCAAATCGGCTCCGGCCACGTTATGCGTTGCCTCACTCTGGCCGATGAGTTGCGTCAGCGCGGGGCGGATATCATGTTTGTCTGTCGCGAACATCCCGGCAATATGATTGGTCTGATTGAAGCTAAAGGTTATCCGGTAGTACGACTGGCACAAGCGGAAGCTGAATACGCTGAAGCGCCTGAAGATCTTGCCCATGCGGCATGGTTGGGCGTTTCGTGGCAGCAGGACGCAGCAGAGACCATTATCGCTGTAAAAGATGCACAGCCACAGTGGTTGGTTATTGATCACTACGCACTAGACTCTCGCTGGGAAAAGATGCTGCGTCATCATGTCGAAAAGATCATGGTAATTGATGATTTGGCCGACCGGCCTCATGATTGTGACCTTCTGCTGGATCAGAATCTGTGTGATGGGCTGGATACACGCTACGACATTCTCCTTCCCAAATCATGCCACAAACTGCTTGGTCCGAAATATGTGCTGCTACGCCCGGAATTTGCCACATCACGAAAGAATCTGCGCCAACGAGATGGCCAAGTAAAGCGGGTGCTGGTTTTTTTTGGCGGCGTAGATCCGACCAACGAGACGGAAAAAACACTGCAAGCGCTGACAGGCATCAATGATCGGCAGTTTGATATTGATGTGGTGGTGGGCGGTGGAAATCTTCATAAAGAGCAAATCAATAAAATCTGTGCAGCAAATGATGGCTTTAATTACCGCTGTCAGGTTGACAATATGGCGGAGTTGATGGCTGCGGCAGATCTGGCAATTGGAGCCGGGGGGGCTACAACCTGGGAGCGGTGTGCTCTGGGATTGCCAACTCTTGTAATTGTTGTTGCAAAAAATCAGTCTGCTCTAACAATGTTTGGTGCTGAAAAAGGGTTGTTTTTCTATCTTGGTGAAGCTGTGTCCGTATCATCAAATTGCATTAAAGACGCAGTAAATGTTCTCCTTTACTCACCTGCTGCGCTTCGATGCTACTCAGCTACGTCGTTTCGTGTGGTAGATGCACGAGGAGTTCACCGCGTTGCTGGCATTCTTCTGCCTCCTCAAATAAGTGTTCGTAAAGCACAGGAAGGAGATTGTGATTCTCTGTATGAGTGGCGTAACGCTGAAGAAACGCGCAGATTCTTCTTTGATACGAATATTATACATTTAGATGCACATCATGCGTGGTTCAAGAAAACTCTTGAAGATCCTAGCCGTATTTTGCTTATTGGTGAAATAAACTGTCTTCCGGTCGGAGTGTTACGTTATGATATTTCCGATGAACAGGCCGTTATTTCAGTATATTTGGTTCCCGGTGGACAGGGGGAGGGAGTTGGGACTGAACTGATCCGCTGTGGTTCACGTTGGCTTAAAAAACATCGTCCGGACATTAATAAGGTTATTGCTGAAATAGTGAGGGACAATATTGCTTCAGTGAGGGCCTTTGAGCAGGCAGGATTTATAGAACAGTATTCAATCTATCAAAATAATTTACTTACGTGCTGTTGATACATGATTAAGGGGGTAACTATGGAATTTATGATAATTAATAGTGCGGCCTTGATGGCAGAATTTATTTCTGCTTGGGAAGTAGCTTTTCAGAGAACACTAGATCGCTCCGTATATAATTGGGTATTCAACGCTAAGAATAAAATTTTCGGTGTATTAGATGGCGATAAAATAGTTGCTGGATATTGTCTTATGGAATTTGATGCAATTTACCACGGCGTACAAAAAAAAGGATTGCTGTGTAACAACGTTTTTGTGAATGGCTATAAGTATCAAAAGCTTGGCTTATTTGACAAATTAACTGAATATTCAATAAATGAGGCAAAAAAATACAAGTATGATTTTGCTGTTGGCTTTCCTAACGAAAAAGCCATTAAGTCGCATCTTCGCTCGGGTTGGAATGAAGGCCCTATTATTCATTTCTATGAGCTGGATCCGAATTTTATTCAAGATGAACATATTGATTTATCCAATAAAATAATAGAGTGGTATTCATCAAAAGATGCTGCTCTTCAAAGTAAACTGCCTGAAATATCAAATTTTTATGCCATTAACTCACATAATTACAGTTATTCTTCATTTCGTAGCAATAATTTTGTTGCATGGAGATATCTGGAGAACCCTAGATATTCATATGACTTCTGTTTCGTTTATGATGTTAGCGGGAAATTGACTGGTGTATTTATTTGTAAATATTACCCTGCTAATAAAAAAGTACACTTGGTTGATTATATAATAAATAATAATGAGCATATTAAGGTGTCAATCAAGTCAATTATAAAAAAATACAATAATCGTGAAATTGATGTCATAGATTGTTGGGTCTCAAAATCTGATTCTGAAGTTTTTACATGTGTTGGTTTTAAGAAAAGCGAAAGATTTACCTATTGTATAAGTCGAGGGATAGAGTCTGACTTTAGGATTGATTTATCGAGCCACATTGTATTGGGTGATAATGACGTTTATTGAATAATTCTATTTTAAGTGAGGAAGCTGTTTTGCAGACAATAAAAATTGGTAAACACTTTATTGGGAGCAATTATCCCCCTTTTGTTATTGCTGAAATGTCAGGTAACCACAATCAGTCGCTGGAACGTGCGTTTCAACTTGTAGACGCTGCTGTGGCTGCGGGTGCCCACGCACTCAAACTTCAGACCGCAAGCCCTGATGGGATGACTCTGAATGTTGGTAGTCCAGACTTTGTAATTTCTGACCCTGACAGTCTCTGGTATGGAAAGAATCTTTACTCGTTATATCAGGAGGCTGTCACACCTTGGGAGTGGCACGCCCAACTTTTCGATTATTGTCAAGTGCATGGGATTATTGTTTTTAGCTCGCCGTTTGAACTTAAGGCAGTTGATTTGCTCGAAGATCTTGATGCACCTTGCTATAAGATCGCATCTTTCGAGCTTGTCGACTTGCAACTTGTCCAGCGTGTAGCGCAGACAGGAAAACCGATGATCATGTCCACGGGCATGGCATCATTGTCCGATATAGAATTGGCGGTTACTACGGCACGCAATGAGGGTAATGATCAGATTATTCTTCTCAAGTGTACTTCCACCTATCCTGCTACCCCGGAAGACTCTAACCTTATTACCATTCCCCACCTTCGAGCTGCTTTTGGAACGGAGATTGGTTTGTCGGATCATACAATGGGAGTTGGTGTATCTTGTGCGGCAGTTGCGTTTGGGGCAACTGTTATTGAAAAACATTTCACCCTTTGCCGAGACGATGGCGGGGTTGATGCAGCATTCTCTCTTGAACCGCACGAACTTAAGCAGCTTGTCATTGAAACAGAAAGTGCTTGGCAGTCAAGGGGTACTGTTCGTTATGGTGGAAGTGATCGAGAACAAACTTCGCTAAAGTATCGACGTTCTATTTATGTAAGTAATGATATTGCAGAGGGTGAAGTGCTTACACACCATAACATTCGCGTCGTACGGCCTGGATATGGCCTACATCCAAAATTTTTAGACATGGTTTTAGGTCGAAGAGTCAATAGGAACATTAAAAAGGGAACCGCAATGACATGGGAGTTCATAGGATGAAGAAGGTTCTCGTTGTTGCAGCTCATCCTGACGATGAAGTGCTTGGGTGTGGAGGTACTATTGCCAGCCATACTAGGGCCGGTGATGAAGTCCATGTTGTCATTCTTGCCGAAGGGGTCACCAGTAGAGATGGAGTTCGTGTGCGTGAGGACCGTAATGAAGAATTGTCCGAATTGGCCAAAGCTGCCCACACAGCAAATGAAATCCTTGGTGTTAGCTCACTTACCCTTCATAACCTGCCAGACAATCGCCTGGATTCTGTTGATTTGTTGGACCTTGTCAAACTAGTTGAAGGTTGCATACAGGCAATTAAACCCGATATTCTCTATACCCATCATGTCGGTGATGTGAACATAGACCACCGTCGTATTCACGAAGCCGTTATTGCAGCCACTCGCCCACAACCTGGACAGTCTGTAAAGACACTACTTTTTTTTGAGGTTCAATCGAGTACTGAATGGCAACCACCTGGTTCAGCAGCAGTATTTGCTCCTAACTGGTTTGTAGATATAACCTCTACGCTCTGTCAGAAAATGGATGCACTAAAAGTGTATAAATCAGAAATGAGAGAGTGGCCACATTCTCGTTCAACTGAGGCGGTTGAGTTTTTAGCACGTTGGAGAGGATCATCAATCGGACATGAAGCAGCAGAAGCTTTTGTGCTTGGTAGACAAATAATATCTGAGGAGAATCAATGTCAGAAATTGTAATAGCTGGAAGGAAAATTGGGGCAACTCATACACCCTTCATAATCGCCGAAATGTCAGGCAACCATAACCAGTCGCTTGACCGTGCTCTTGAGATCGTCGATGCAGCGGCAGCTTCCGGAGCCCATGCCCTGAAACTGCAGACCTACACAGCTGACACCATGACCATTGATATCAAAGAGGGGGAGTTCTTCATCGAAGACCCTAACAGTCTCTGGAAAGGGCGCTCTTTATATGATCTCTATCAAGAGGCCCACACACCGTGGGAATGGCACAAACCGATCTTTGACCGCTGCCGGGATTTGGGATTGATCTATCTGAGTACTCCGTTTGATGATACCTCCGTTGATTTCCTGGAGTCATTGGACGTCCCCTGCTACAAGATTGCCTCGTTTGAAAACACCGATATTCCACTGATCCGCAAAGTTGCGGCGACCGGCAAGCCGATGATCATCTCCACCGGCATGGCGACCGTCGCCGAACTGGACGAAACCGTGCGGGCTGCGCGTGAGGCCGGATGCAACGATATCATCCTGCTCAAATGCACCAGCACCTACCCTTCCACCCCGGAAAACACCAATATTCGTACCATCCCCCATATGCGTGAACTGTTCGACGTGCAGGTCGGGCTTTCCGACCACTCCATGGGGACCGGGGTCGCAGTGGCGGCAGTGGCGTTGGGCGCCACGGTAATTGAAAAGCATTTCACCCTCAATCGTGCCGATGGCGGGGTTGATTCCTCGTTTTCGCTTGAACCGGAGGAGATGAGTAGTCTGGTGGTTGAGATGGAGCGTGCCTGGCAGTCATTGGGTCAGGTGAGTTATGGACCTACTGAAAAGGAAAAGAAGTCGCTGGTGTTTAGGCGATCATTGTATGTTGTGAAAGATATGAAGGCGGATGATGTTTTTACTGCGGAGAATGTTCGGGCGATACGGCCAGGCTATGGGTTGCAGCCGAGATACATGGATATTGTATTGGGCATGAAATGTAATAAGGATGTCAAAAAAGGGACACCATTGTCTTGGAATATTTTGAAATGAATTTGTACGTCAGATGTTTACGTAAATACAACTCGCCATGATAACTGCGATTAATTCTTCTAAAATGTTGAACATAGCGCTCCGTGGAACAACATTAATCACTCGTTTTGTTTTTGTTTTTTTTCTTGCGAAGCTGTTTAACCCATCTGATTTGGGTTTGTATGGCCTTGTCACTGCTGCTGTCGGTTATGTGCTATATCTTGTCGGCCTTGATTTCTATACCTATACTACACGTGAATTGCTTAATCATGACCGGAAAACCTGGGGCGGAATACTCAAAAATCAGGTCGCTCTCTCACTTATTCTCTATGCCTTGGTGTTACCGGCGCTGATGCTGATATTTGTAAACGGATTGCTTCCTTGGTCTGTGGCCAAATGGTTTTACCTGCTCATTATTCTTGAACATGTTTGCCAAGAAATGGGTAGGCTGTTTATTGCTATTTCGGAGCAATTGTTTGCCAGTATTCTGCTTTTTTTAAGGCAGGGAACATGGGCGATTGCTATCACCGGACTGATGCTGGTTAATTCAGACTTTCGCAGTCTAGGCGCTATTTTTGCTGCTTGGTCTATTGCAGGTATGCTGACCATTTTTATAGCCATTTATCGGCTCCACAAACTTCAAATCGGAGGATGGACCAACAGCATTAACTGGAAATGGATTATCAAGGGCATTAAAGTTTCTGTGCCCCTACTCATTGCCACATTGGCAATTCGGGGTGTTTTTACTGTAGACAGATACTGGTTAAAGTCAATTTCCGACTTGGAAGTGGTGGGTGCGTATGTGCTCTTTTTTGGTGTCAGTTCGACACTGTCCGCTTTTCTCGATGCAGGCGTCTTCTCCTACTCTTACCCGACCTTGATAAAGGCCTACCAATCAGGTGAACCGGAACCTTTCCGCATCAAAATGCGCGAAATGCTGATCCACACGACTTTGGCATCAGGGCTATTTTCAGTCGTCAGCTTGGTGCTGCTGCCGTATTTGCTGCTCTGGTTGAATAGACCGGCTTATACGACGTACCAATACCTGTATCCCTGGCTATTATCCGTAATGGTGTTAAATGCATTGGGAATGGTTCCACATTATGCGCTCTATGCACAAAAACGTGACCGCCCCATCATTCAATCACATATACTGGGTTTTATTATATTCAATGCTAGCGCATGGGTGCTATCCATAAATTATGCATCAATTGCAATTCCTGCTGCTTTGTGCGTGACTTTTACATTTATTTTGTTTTGGAAAACACTGGCCTATGTTCGACTTACACCAGTGTCATTTAAAGGTGGCAAATAATGAACATCCTTCTGTTGTCAAATAGTGCACCAAACTACTACAATTATTTCAACGCCCTGTGCAGGCTCTTTAAAGCAGATGGGTCGAAGATCTTTGTAGCTGCAGACTGTGAATATTCCGTAGTAGAAAACGACCTAAAAAGTCTAAATTCTCCGATACACATATTTTCAGATTTTTTCTCAACTCATGAATATGATGCAGCCATACTCGAGCGGTACAAACATTACAACTTGAATAATGCGTTGCTATCGGATTTTGAGCGCGCCCAAGTTTATAAGATCGGTAAAATCAAGAGTTCTGATTACTATGAAAGACTGAAATGTGCGTTGCTGGATTTTTTCGAATTAATCATAACTAAAAACAATATATCGCATATTCTTTACGAAAACATATCCAATACATTCGCTTACTACGCTTACATAGTAAGTCAAGAAAAAGGTGCCAAATATTGTGGTCTTATGATGTCTAGGTTGCCTGGGCGCTTCTGCATTTTGTCAGCGCCACAGGCTGAACATATTGATATCACACACACAATCAGCCGCATCGAAAGCGGTGACATTGTCGTGGACGAATCCATAAAAAAGATTGCCAACGAATATCTGGACAATATTGAAACTTTTGTCCCGGATTATATGCGGTTCAATAATCTTGAAAATGTTAGCATTATTTCGAAATATGCAAAAATTGAAAAATTTAAGAAAATAATAACATCATTTAAATACCTAAACAAAGACCACACATTTTCATTTCAGTTAGGAAATCCATTTCTTATGTCGTGGTCGATGTTTAAACGTACTGTTGCCAGAAAATTTAAAACGATAAAAGTGAAGAAAAAATATTCTGAACCTGACCTCCAGGCTACGTTCATTTTATATCCGCTTCATTTTCATCCTGAATCATCAACATCCGTACTGTCAGGTACCTATTTAGATGAATATGAAGTCATTAGAAATATTGCCTTCAATTTGCCGCAAGGTGTGCAACTTTACGTAAAAGACCATAAAAGCGCGTGGGGTTACCCCCGTCTGGATTTCTATAAAAAGATTATCCGGTTACCAAATGTGCGCTTGCTCGCTCCAACTGCGCCTACGAAAAAACTTATCAAAGCGTGTCAGGCAGTTATCACGCTGACAAGCACCGTTGGTTACGAGGCATTGCTGATGGGTAAACGTGTTTTTTTGTATGGCAGTGTTTTTTATCAGCAACACCCGGGTGTTGTTAGGGTAGAGAACCCCAGCAAGCTTTTTGATCTCTTCATGTGCCACTTAAATAGGCCCTGCGGTTGGGATCGCAAATTCAATAAGCGGTTTGTTTCTGCGTATTATTTGTGTACTTATGCGGGAGTTTTGAACTTGATGTCGGATGCGAAGGCTGCGGAAAGATTGGCTAGCGATACTTATCCACAAGTTAAAAACTTCATAATGACCAAATAACCAACACCATATGAGAATCCAGCGATATAACCTTACAATTTACTGCGGGCTAATAATGTTGGTTATTTTGTTTTCTGGTTACATTTTAACTACTGGGCTCGCAATAATCGACTCCGAGATATTCAAAATAACTGCAAGAATCATGGCGTTAGCTTTTGGAATACTTTCAATATGTGTAAAAAAACGTATCCACGCAACTTCGGGTGTTGCGATTCTGCTGGGGTGTATATTTTTTTTCATCAATCAAAGTGAATTTGCGATAAATCTTTCATTCATTTTTTTTCTGATCTTGGCAACGAATCATCTGAAAGCAAGACATTTGGCTCTGATCGTTTTCTTTTCGACATTATGTGGCGTACTGTTGCATATTGTTACACTTGGCCTTGGCGTGATAAGTGTCTTTTCCTATGATGCTGGCACTCGAACCCGCTTCACTCTAGGCTTCAAGAATCCCAATACATTTGCTTTAGTATATCTTTCATTGGCGATAACTGCCGCATACTTGCATTTACAGTACCGTACGAAATGGACAAGGGCTTCATTTTTTGTTGCTTTACTTTGCTCATTCCCTGCAATATATTTATCTGACTCAAGGACAACTTTGTTAGCTCTGATCTTATTTCTATTATGGATCACACTTCTTAGAAGTCGGCTTTTCATAAAGCCTACAATATTTGCTGGCAGAATTATGCCTTATGTTGGGATTGCGCTAACCATTGCAGTAATCTTCAATAATAATTACACATATAATGAGTTGTTGAGCTACAGGCCGGCTTTTTTCTCAGATTTTATATGGGCCCCCGACTGGCTGGAGTATATTGTTGGATGGCAAGATTCAACCAATTCAACGGTAGATAACGCATACCTATTGCTTTTGTCGGCGCTGGGTATGCCATTTTTTCTGGTAGCTATTTTCATTTTTTCAAAGAGGATGAAGAGAGTTGACCCTATTGTCATACCTATCATATCAACTTTACTTATAGCCTCAGTTTTTGAATCTTTTCTGGTGAGGCCCGAAATACCGTTAGCACTAGTTGTTTTCTGGTCCTTATTCTCGAGGAGATTTCCTAGGCTTCAAGTCTGAAGTGCAACCTTATAAATGAAGTGTAATCAAACCTTGGTTTCTGCAAGCAAATTGAACAAATTGATGGTTAAAGAGAAATATGAGCACAATATGTCCCCCCATTCTTTTTGTTACTTATAAGTGATGAACTTGTTATGAACATTCTACAAATTAACTCTGTCTGCGGCATCGGCAGCACCGGGCGCATTGCCACCGATTTACACGCAATCTTGGTATCTCAAGGGCACCAAAGCACCATCGCCTTCGGACGTGATACAGCCAAGAAGTGTGAGCAGACGATACGAATCGGCAGCAAATTGGATAACTATCAGCACGTGGCCCGCACCAGATTCCTTGATAGCCACGGTTTCGGTTCAGTCGGTGCCACCAAGAGACTTATCGCACAGATCAAAGTCTTAAATCCTGATGTCATTCACCTCCACAACCTGCATGGCTATTACCTGCACATCGGTTTGCTTTTTGACTACCTCAAGGAGGCCAACAATCCGGTCATCTGGACACTGCACGACTGTTGGGCCTTCACCGGCCATTGTTCACATTTTGATTTTGCCGGCTGCGAACGCTGGAGAAGCCAATGCCATGACTGCCCTTTAAAGTCGGAATATCCAAAAAGTGTTTTCCTCGACCGTTCGCAGAAAAACTACCAGCAGAAAAAAGCACTCTTTACCGGAGTGCAAAATTTGACGATTGTCACTCCGTCGAAATGGCTTGCCGCGCTGGTAAAGCAGTCTTTTCTGCAGGAGTATCCGGTTGCGGTCATCAATAACGGTATTAACCTGAACGTCTTTCAGCCAACGCCAAGTGATTTCCGGAGTCGTCTCAATCTGGAAGATCAGTTCATCATTTTAGGGGTGGCCTCCATTTGGAATGAGCGAAAGGGATATAAATACTTTCTGGAACTAGCCAAACACCTGCGGCCGGATGAGAAGATCGTATTAGTTGGGGTGAGTGCTAAACAGATCAAGCAGTTGCCGCCGGGGATCATTGGCATTGCCAAGACCAACAGCACCGCCGAGCTGGCGGAGATTTACAGCGCCGCTGATCTTTTTATAAATCCGACCCTAGAAGAAGTGTTGGGGCTGGTAAACCTCGAAGCACTCGCCTGCGGGACTCCGGTCGTCACCTTCAACTCAGGAGGTAGCTCGGAATGTCTCGATGATGGCTGCGGGATTGTGGTGGAACGGGAAGACTTTCTGGGTCTGGTGGCGGCGATAGCAACGGTGCGCAAGGCAGGCAAGGCTGCTTATAGCGTACATTGCCAAAAACGCGTGCAAGAGTGTTTTGATAAGGATACGCGCTTTGGTGAATACATTGAATTATACATATCTTCTTTAACAGACTGAATTGAGTGCAGATCTACTAATCTTACGGTTACGGACAACTGAATTGAATCCTTCCATAACAATCATTACAGCTGTTTTCAACGGGTCATCGACAATCAGTGACTGCCTTAAAAGCATAAACTCACAAACAGTGTCGGTTGAACATATAATAATCGACGGCGTATCCACCGATAACACTCTTGAAATCATCAAAGAAACCAGCCCACACACCCACATCGTTTCCGAGCCGGATAACGGTATCTACGACGCCATGAACAAGGGCATACGCCTGGCTACAGGCGACATTGTCGGGATTCTCAATGCCGATGATTTCTATGCCGATCCACTCGTACTTGAGACGGTGATAAATGCTTTCGTTGATCAAGAGATAGATGCTTGTTATTCAGACTTAGTGTATGTGGACCAGGAAAAAACTGATAAAATAGTTAGATACTGGAAAACGTGTCCTTATCGTAGTGGGCTTTTTGAAAAAGGGTGGGTGCCACCGCACCCTACGTTTTTTGTAAGACGTGAGGTTTATGAACAACTTGGCCTCTTTGACCTTGACTACCAAATTGCTGCCGATTTTGAATTAATGGCGCGTTTTATTGATAGTCATAAAATCCGCACAATCTATCTTCCCCAAGTGACAGTTCATATGCGGTTAGGTGGGACAACAAATAAGAGTATCCGTAATATTATCAAACAAAATATTGAGATAATACGGGCCCTTAAAAAAAATAAGCTACGAGTTTCTGCGTTATTCCCTGTATATAAATTGATAGATAAATTTTCTCAATATTTCAAGAGTCCGACACCATGAGCCAAGTGAGCTATTTTATTACCGGTGCACCAGGTTTTGTCGGCACTAGTCTTATTAAGCGTCTTCTTCAGGAAAATGTCAGGATCACTGCCGCAGTCTTAGCCGGAGAGAACTCCGAACATTTATCCGTAGCGATTAAACGGATCATCGTTGCGCCACTGTCCGAATCCAGCGACTACACGACAGCCCTGCAAAATATAGATATTGTCATCCATCTGGCTGCTCGTGTCCATGTCATGCAAGAAACCGCCACGGACCCATTACAGGAATTTCGCAAGGTTAACCTGCATGGGACTGAACAATCGGCGCGGCAGGCGGCCCAGGCCGGTGTTAAACGATTTGTTTTTATGAGCACTATCGGGGTAAACGGAGATAATTCCGGTGATAGGCCATATACAGAAGGAGATGTTCCCCACCCACACAACCCCTATTCTGTCTCTAAATATGAGGCTGAACTTGCACTCCGACAAATATCTATAGAAACAGGCATGGAGATCGTCATTATTCGTGCGCCGCTTGTGTACGGACCAGGCAATCCAGGTAACTTTCTCTCCCTTCTCCGCATCGTTTCAAAAAGTATCCCCCTCCCCCTTGCTTCTATCCAGAACAAAAGAAGTCTGATCTATGCTGGGAATCTGGTCGATGCCTTGGCAACCTGTGCAACCCATCCCGCTGCTGTAGGAAAAACATATCTGGTCAGTGATGGTGAGGATGTTTCCACACCGGAACTTGTGCGTCGAGTGGCTTGTGCGCTTGAAGTACCTGCGAGGTTGCTGCCACTGCCTGTCTCTGTAATGAAGTTCTGTGCAAGGCTACTCGACAATTTTTTATTTTGGATTTGGAATTTTGTATTTAAATCTAAGACTGATAATTCGAAATCTAAAAATCAACATTCAAAATTCACAGGAGCCATTAACAGACTCACCGGGTCGTTGACAGTGGATAGCTCGAAGATACGGCATGATCTGGGGTGGGTACCTCCTTTTACCATGGTGGAAGGGTTGAGTGAAACGGCGGGATGGTTTCGAAAGAAATTTTGAATGTTGGATTTTGAATTGAGCTTAAACCAGTTTAACTATAACCAGAAGGCATATTATGTCACTTAAAAGATTGTTCGACTTTACCTGTTCATTTATGGCGTTTATTCTCCTCGCCATACCGATGTTGATCACTGCCCTGGCGGTCAAGTTGTCGTCACCGGGGTCGATACTTTATTGGTCTGACCGTGTCGGCCGCAACAACTACATATTTAAGATGCCAAAATTCCGTACTATGCGGACTGATACCCCTGCTGTTGCAACACATCTACTTGACAACCCGGATTACTGGCTGACCCCAATCGGCAAGTTTCTCCGCAAATCAAGCCTTGATGAGCTGCCTCAGCTATTCAGCATTCTTACGGGCGACATGAGTATCGTTGGACCGCGCCCAGCTCTGTTCAATCAGGATGACTTGATTGCTCTACGTACAGAAAAAGGGATCCATCAACTTACTCCCGGTCTGACCGGTTGGGCACAGATCAATGGGCGTGACGAATTGCCAATTCCTGTGAAGCTGTTATTTGACGAATACTACTTGAAACACCGATCCTTTATGCTTGATGTACAAATTATTTTTATGACAATTATCAAAGTAGTAAAGAGTGAAGGAGTTGATCACTAGCTTTTAACTGTAACGTCTGACTCGATACAAAAAAATCACACATTTTGCGAGGATTTTTCAAAAGACTGGGATGCAGCTCATCAGAGATGCATCCCAGTTACTTTTATATTATTGTACATTAAAACTCAATACAGCACTCCACGGACCTTGCCCAGCTAAATTTCCCGCCTTGACTTGCCAGCTATACCTGTGTTCGGCAGTCAGAGGTATAGCTGGTGTGTAACTACAGGCAGTTCCTGTTGAGCATCCTGCTTGGGCAGGTGTAAAGGTAATTGGCCCACCTGTTGCTGTAGTAGAATCCTGAAGCCAGATTGTATAACTATCAGCATTAGTCACTCCGGTGAAGGTAAACGCCGATGCATTAGCTACGCCTGAGCCAGTTGGGGTTGCTGGAGTGGGAGCAAGTGGTATAGTTAGGGTATTAAAACTCAATACAGCACTCCACGGACCTTGCCCAGCTAAATTTCCCGCCTTGACTTGCCAGCTATACCTGTGTTCGGCAGTCAGAGGTATAGCTGGTGTGTAACTACAGGCAGTTCCTGTTGAG
>JAQUHA010000040.1:0-1724 GCA_028683855.1 Desulfuromonadaceae bacterium | reverse complement strand
CTGTTGCTGTAGTAGAATCCTGAAGCCAGATTGTATAACTATCAGCATTAGTCACTCCGGTGAAGGTAAACGCCGATGCATTAGCTACGCCTGAGCCAGTTGGGGTTGCTGGAGTGGGAGCAAGTGGAGGTACCCCTAATGTTACCGTCGTCGTCCCCGTCCCAACCCCGCCATTCGAATCCGTCACTTTAAACGTCATCGTATGAGTACCAGCACCCAGAACTGCCTTAAGAGTGTTGTAGGAAATAGTCGGATTGGCGGTGAAATAATCGTACCCCCCGGTATTGTCCACGTTCCAGGCATAGGTAAGCGGTGCAGCGTTGCAGGCATCAAGCAGATCAGTGCCTGACCCCGCAAACGTCACACTACCTCCAGATGCAACGGCATACGGTCCGCCAGGAATAGCAGTCGGGTTGTGGTTAATTACCGTCACATTCTGCGTAACCTGTGCAGTTTCTCCTGTTCCGCTGTCGATTACACCCAATGTAACCGGGTGTGTTCCGATAGGTAGTGTGGACGTTACATTTTGCGTTGCATAGTTGATACCCTGGATCAACCAGCTGTAACCGGTAATCGAGCCGGTAGACGCCGTTGATGTGCTGTTAAAGTCAATTGAGTCACAGAAACCGATACTGCCGCTGATCGGAGTGGTGGTGAAGCTGGCTGTGAGTGTTCCTGTTACTACTACGTCGATTGGTGCTGATACCGCCACGCCGCCGAGGCTGTCTGTTACGCTGGCTGTGATGGTGTGCGTACCGGTTGCGACACCTGTCCAGGTATAGGCATAGGGAGCAGATGCCGGAGTTGGATCAACTCCAATCAGGTTTGCACCTTCATAAAAGGCTATCTGACTGATGGTTGCGCCGCTGGGGAGTCCGCCGGTGAGGGTGGCGGTCAGGGTGATCGATCCTGGTGCGGTGAATGTTCCCGAAGCAGCAACAGATACTGACAGCGGGCTGGCTATGCCGGAGAAGGTGGAACCTTTGGCATTGAATGCCTCAACCTTGTAGATAGCTCCTGCAGCCGGATTGGAAACAGTGTAGCTCGTGCTGTTGGCCAGAAGATTGGCACTGTTCAGCTTGGTATACGTTGCACCGCCATCGGTGGAACTATATACGTTGTAACCGATCTCGTTGGACGGGTTGCCGTAGGTTGCGAGAGATGTATAGGTTACGGGTGTGGGGTCGGTCCACGTTACTGTCACAGCGCCATTGTTCGATACCGCCTTTGCGCTGAAAGCCGGTGGCATCAGGGCGTTGTATTTCAGTACGATCGGCCGCATCATGTCCATCTCTTCATGGCTCAGGATGTGGCAGTGCCAGACATACTCCCAGCCGAAGTCATACATGACATTGGTGACAACCGGGGTACGGGCATTTCCTGTTGTCCAGTCAACGCTGTTGAAACCCATTGGTGAATCAATCGGAATCGCCGGGTTGAGTGGGCGCAGACTGTTGGTAATGCCGAATGGAAGTGCCGGAGTACGTGGGCGCACGGCGACGATGGTGTCTTCCAGTGGGCTGATTTTAACAACCTCTTTCCAGCCGAGTTCGTTCGGTTCCGGCATAAGAATCTGACCATCCCAACCGACACGGTTGATCAACTGTACGTCAAAAATATGGAAGTGAATCGGGTGCGTATCGACACCGTTGTGCGAGATCTTCCAAATCTGGGTGCCGTCGGCCAGGGTCTGGGTGCCGGGTACTACGGACACATTTACCTGG
>JAQUHA010000022.1 GCA_028683855.1 Desulfuromonadaceae bacterium | reverse complement strand
AAGCAACCTTTGCCTTGAATTCGGATGTGCGTTTCGTTCTCATGCTTGCCATCATAGATTACCTCCGTAATCAGGGGCAAACCAAACTTAACTACCTGTCCGAAAAACCGTAAGCATTATAGATTGCTATTCAGGAGGTTAGCCGAATCTTCCGGTAATATAATCTTCAGTCTGTTTTTTATCCGGATTTGTAAAAATCTTACGAGTGCCTCCAGCCTCAATCAACTCTCCAAGATAAAAGAATGCAGTCACATCTGAAACTCGTGCAGCCTGCTGCATATTATGAGTTACAATGACGATGGTATACTTGCTTTTAAGCTCTTCAATCAACTCTTCAATTTTAAGGGTTGAGATCGGGTCAAGCGCCGAGCATGGTTCGTCCATTAAAATTATTTCCGGATTTACAGCGATTGCACGGGCAATACATATACGTTGTGCCTGTCCTCCGGAAAGTCCCAGGGCTGAATCATGGAGCCGGTCCTTTACTTCGTTCCATATAGCGGCACTCTTGAGACTTCGTTCAACAACCTCATCCAATGTACTCTTATCGTTAACTCCGGCTATTCTCAAACCGTAGACAATGTTCTCATAGATTGATTTTGGAAATGGATTGGATTGCTGAAAAACCATTCCGATTCTACGCCTCAGCGATATAACATCGGTATTCGGCTCGTTAATTTCTGCTCCATCAAAACGTATGCTCCCTTCAATTCTGGCACTTTCTACAAGATCATTCATCCGGTTGAAGCATCGGAGCAGCGTTGATTTTCCACATCCGGACGGACCGATAAAAGCAGTTACCTGGTTACGAGCCATATCAAGGTTTATCCCCTTTAAAGCATGGGCTTCGCCATAATGAAGGTTCAGTTCTGATACTGAGAGGATTGTATTGCCACTGTTTTTTTCAATAGTCTTTGACATATAAAAGTCCTTTATATTTTAAAACGTCGAAGTCGTATATTTACCACGCATTCTGTTGCGGAAATAAATAGCTGAACTACTTGCAATTATAACTATTGCGAGCAGCAACATTGTGGTTACATAAACCATAGGTTTTGCAGCCTCCACGTTTGGTGACTGAAAGCCGACATCGTATATATGAAAACCGAGATGCATGAATTTTCTATCCATATGGAAGTAGGGAAAATTTGCATCAAACGGTAGGGTTGGAGCCAGTTTGACAACTCCTATGATCATCAAAGGTGCGACTTCGCCTGCAGCTCTTGCCATGGACAGAATCAGGCCGGTCATTATCCCTGGAGTTGCCATAGGGAGCAGATTTTTAGTGAGTGTCTGAAATTTGGTAGCACCCAGAGCAAGAGATCCTTCTCGAATACCTTTAGGAATCGAGGCAAGCGACTCTTCCGTTGCAACTATTACAACCGGTACAGTTAGAAGTGCGAGCGTAAGACTCGACCAGAGAATCCCCCCTGTGCCAAATGTGGGGGTGGGTAGCCGTTCCGGAAAGAAAAGATTGTCAATACTTCCGCCTATGCCGTACACAAAGAAACCGAGTCCGAATACTCCGTAAACGATTGAAGGAACGCCGGCAAGGTTATTTACAGCTATCCGGATCATGCGCGTCATTACGCCATCCCTCGCATATTCACGCAGATAGATAGCGGCAATTACTCCGAACGGCAGCGAAAATACACTCATTAACATAACCATCATAACCGTTCCGAAGATTGCCGGAAACAGCCCCCCCTCGGTGTTTGATTCTCTCGGATCGTCAAGCAGCAGTTCGCGGATACGCTCGATATAGGCTCCGCACTTTTCAAAAAAAGTCATTCTGTTCGGGTACTGAACTGTGACAATATCGACGAGGGCAATATCTTTTGTTCCACCGCTGACATCGGTAAACTGAGCGGTGATCTCTCCTATTTCAGCCAGCTTATTTGAAAAAACGTCATTTAGCTCTGTGAAATCTGATAATGCTTTTTCGCGAGATTCTTTTGACTCTTCAATTTCAATATTGCTTTTTGTGCTGCCTGAGTATTCAAGTCTAAGGAGCTTAAGGCGCAGATGTTCAGCTTTATTGTTAAGGTCTGACATCTCTTTCCTGATTTGGTCTGTTTTGCTCAATTTGTCAGAGACTATTGTCATAGCCTGTTCGAGTGTCTCTTCTGGAGGGAGTGTGTTGAGTGTTACCCCCTCAGCGGTAACTCCGTTAAGAAATCCGAAAAAGTTCCCATGTTCACGGCGTTCAATCAGTACGGCTTTAGAGGGGAGAGAGCGAGACTTTATCTCTTTTTCGTCGATCCATCGAAAATCCTGTCCAAGCAGGTCACGATTAGCAACTTTAATCTGCAGGCGCTGCTCCCCGGTTATAGGGTTTTTTTCACGTTGAGTAATTTGACCAAGTGCAGCCGAGCCATCTTTGAGTTCGAACTGGACAAGTTCGTCTGGCCAGAAATAGCCCAACCCGTTTGTCATAACCGTTCCAATAAGTGCAAGAGACATTACAAGTATGACAGCCAGGGCGGAACCTGTTGCCAGAACGTAAGGTTCACCGGTTTTCCAGAATATTTTCATAATAGTAACACCTGTATATACCTGCTGTTAGTATCTGCCGTACTTTTTACGGAATCTCTGACGAAGTGCTTCAGCCAGAGTGTTTACTATGAATGTGAATACGAAGAGCAGGACTGCGGATAGAAATAGCACCCTATATAGAGAACTGTTGAAAGGCGCTTCAGGAATTTCTACTGCAATATTTGCAGAGAGTGAACGAAGGCCGTTAAATAGACTCCAGCTCATAATCGGGGTGTTTCCGGTTGCCATAAGTACAATCATGGTTTCGCCTATAGCGCGTCCAAAACCGATCATTACAGCTGAAAAAACGCCTGGAAGAGCTGATGGAAGTACGACTCGCCATGCAGTCTGCCATCTACTGCCACCAAGAGCCAGCGAGGCGGCTGTAAGGTTGCGCGGTACGTTGGAGATAGCGTCTTCGGCAATTGTAAATATAATCGGGATCACCGCAAATCCAAGTGCTATGGCTATAATAATACTGTTTCTCTGGTCGTATCTTATCTCCAAGCTGTTGAATAACCACTGTTTGAAATCTCCTGCAAAGAGTTGGGCTTCAGCAAAAGTACTTAACAACGCAGCAAAGTAGAAACCTAGAAGTACGACTGGTATCATTGCTATAAATTCACGCCCATGAGTAACTCTTTGAAGTGGCGATGCTCTTTTTGTCCGCTTCCAGAAGAATATGGTTAATAGAAGCATTAGCGGAACAATAATGATGCTTAAGAATATGGTTAACACACTTTTGTCTACAAGCGGAGCTAACCATAATCCTGCCAGAAAACCGATTACTACAGATGGAATAGCAGCCATTATTTCAACGACCGGCTTTACCCTCCCTTTAAGTTTAGGCGACATGAACTGGCTTGTGTAGAGAGCGGCGAGGAGAGCAAGCGGTACTGCAAATAACATTGCGAAAAGTGTCGCTTTTATTGTGCCGAATACAAGTGGTACAAGGCTCATTTTAGGTTCGTAATCGTCATTTGCCGAAGATGATTGCCACGAATATCCGGGTTTGTCGTACCCTTCATACCAGACTTTTCCGAATAGTGTTCCAAACGAAATGTCAGGGTGTTGAATCTTCAGATCCCATACTGTTATGGAGTCAGTATTGTCCAGTAAAGTTAGCGTATTGCCTTTTGGCGAAATTGAAGCTCTGATTACAGGTGCGCTGGATTTAATTGTGAGTAGGTTGCGTTCTGAGGTCATGTGATCAGCATGGATTGACGCAGAGTCACTCGAAAATATTGTTTTGCTCCGTGGTGAAGGGAGTATAAAGGAAACTTTACCAGGGTTGGGTCGCAGTACATGAATTTTTGTAAGTCTCTTGTCTGCGCCGCTGCCGGAGACGTTTACCGGAAACCATGTAGAAATACGTCCCTTTGCATCGCCAACGGCGATTGATACGTCACCAAGAACCAGCGCCAGTGAAGTAATCGCTTCATGACCTTCCGAGGCAGAAATGTTGTCCAGCAATCGAGTCTCACCAGGTTC
Source organism: Desulfuromonadaceae bacterium (assembly GCA_028683855.1). Classification (GTDB taxonomy): domain Bacteria; phylum Desulfobacterota; class Desulfuromonadia; order Geobacterales; family Pseudopelobacteraceae; genus JACRCG01. The sequence continues at coordinate 63,233 of JAQUHA010000022.1, read as the reverse complement.
TGAAATATCCCAACGGAGCAGTATGCCATTGTCTGTGCCACCGTAGAGATAGTGTGCCTGTGAATCTACTGCGAGTGCGGTCAGAGAACCGGGAAGAGGGTCGCTGTATTCTGAAACCGCAGTACTCTTTGTTTCATTCCCGAGGAAGTCTGTCTCTGTAAGTTGGCAGGTGACACGGATGTGGTCCCCTGTCAGATGGTCTACGCGAACAGTCCCTCTGTTCTCGACGTAACGGGCAAATGATTGAAGAGTCCTGTTTGTCGGTGGAAGTGAAAGTTCTCCCTTTTCGGATACATTCTGAATCAGATTGATCAATCCGTCGTTGCTTATGGTAGATGAAAAATCCACCGATACAGCTGAAACAGCTCCATTATCCCAGAGGAGGTTGTATGAGGATTTTCCTCTGTTTTCGGCAGAAACCAACTTTGTCGCTCCGGCTGGAATTCCCGGTGCCTTGATTGCTGCTGAAATAGAGCCGTCAGAAACTTTGAAGAATCGGAAGGTTCCAGTCTCATCCAGCGAGAAAACTCCCTGGCGTTTCTCTTCAGAGCCGACTGCCAATATTCTGACGTTTGACCCCGCTGACGGAAGTTTTACCGTGGCAGCAAGAGTGGCGGATGATGGGTAGAAAAGCGGTAGTGCCACCTGAGAAATCATCACCAGGATCCAGATTACAGAAACTATGACCATAATGCCGCCGATACGTATAAGTACTTCGGCAATACGGTCGTTACGTCTCGATTTGTCAGTAAAAGTTTTAGCCATAGCGTCCTGTTCCGATTAAGCAAAGTCCCCCACCTTTAAGGGTGGGGGGGCAGAGCCTACTTAAGTGCCTTCAGTTGGGCATCAATCATTCCCGCAGTAAGAGGGTCATAACCATCTTTTACAACAACCTGCTGACCTTCTTTTGAGAGAGCATACTTCAAAAACTCTTCAACAACTTTTGGCAGAGGTTCTCCAGGTTTTTTAGCAACGTATATGTAGAGCATTCTTGAAAGTGGATATTTTCCTGAAAGAACATTCTGATAATTCGCAGCTTCTGCTTTTCCACCCTTTTTATCGGAGAGCGGGAGAGCTCTGACGCCGGAAGTTGCGTAACCGATCCCTGAATACCCTATGCCGCTGATGTCGTGTGCAATCCCTTCTACAACGGAAGCGGAACCGGGCTGTTCCTTAACACTGTTCTTAAAGTCGCCCTTTTTAAGGGTATGCTCTTTGAAGTAGCCGTAAGTGCCGGAGGCTGAGTTGCGTCCGTACAGGCTGATCGGTTTTGCAGCCAGTTTGCCTGACACACCAAGCTGTTTCCATGTAGTTATGTCTGCAAGCCCTCTTTTGTGAGTGCTGGAAAATATTGCATCAACTTCATCAAGTGAGAGGCTCTTTATCGGGTTGTCCTTGTTTACAAAAACTGCAAGGGAATCCAGCGCTACGCCGATCTTTGTAGGTTTGTAGCCATATTTTTTTTCAAATGCCTCAATTTCAGAGCTTTTCATTATTCTTGACATAGGGCCAAGCTGCGCTGTTCCGGCTGTGAGAGCTGGGGGGGCGGTCGTCGAGCCTTTGCCCTCAATCTGAATATTCACGTTAGGATACTTCTTTTTGAAGCCTTCAGCCCAATAGGTCATCAAATTGTTAAGTGTGTCGGAGCCTATGCTGCTAAGGTTGCCGGCAACTCCTGATGTACTCTTGTATGGGACTATTTTGCTGTCCACTTTGGTTGGGGTAGCGCTTGCAACTGCTACGGTGAGGGATAAGATCGCTGCAGTCAGGATTGACTTCTTGAGCATTTGTATTTTCCTCCAGTTAGTTTTTTCTAGCTGGAGGAGAGTGTAACACCCAATTGTTACGGTAATGTTACAGCGAGGAAAAATATGGGTTAAATCTTAGTCATACTATCATGCTTTTACTGTTGTAAATGAGAAGACGGAACCTTTCCCGGTTTCGCTTGTAACCGAAACATCACCACCCTGAAGCTGTACAATGTGTTTTACAATCGCAAGACCGAGTCCGGTCCCCCCCTGTTCACGTGTTCTTGCTTCATCAACACGGTAGAAACGTTCAAAAATTCTAGGCATATCTTTTAGTGGTATGCCAATCCCGCTATCGGCTACTGAAGTTTTTACATATTTATCCTCTTCTGCGCTGAATATTCGGATGCTGCCACCGGCAGGAGTATATTTAATCGCATTCTCAAGCAGGTTGATCAGGATCTGTTCCAGCCTCCCCTGATCCGCCATTACTAACGGCACGTTGTTGTCAAGCGGACTGTATTGTACTGAAATCCCTTTCTTTTCTGCACTTTCATGTAGCAACGTACAGGTGTTTAAAATTGCTTTTGAAACATCAGTCGGGTGGATTTCTATTAAAGCCTCTTTTGTTTCAAGGCTTGAAAGCGTCAAAACATCATTTATAAGGTTTGAAAGACGATCCGAATGAGTCGAAATTATTTCCACAAAACGGGTTGCCCGGTTCAGATCTGTTTGAAGCACTCCGTTTAGCAGCGTTTCTGAATAACCCTTTATTATGGTAACCGGGGTGCGTAATTCATGTGAGACGTTTGCTACAAAATCTCTGCGCATATTTTCAGCGTTTTTAATGTCGCTGATGTCATGGAAAACCGCAACAACACCTTGTCTGACCCCATTAACATTTAGTGGAACCCAGTGAGTTAGAAGGGTAGTACCGTTTGGTGTCAGTGAGATCTCCCGTATCAATTCTTTAACATCCGGTTTGACGAGATCATTGAAGCTCTCAAGTAGATTAGGGTGCCTTGAAATTTCAACAAGATTTTTCCCCTCAACTTCACCTGCAATAGAAAAAAGAGTGTGAAAAGCGGGATTCACAAGTGTTATTACCCCATCAGGAGTGGTTACCATAACCCCCTCTCCCATACTTCTCAATATGACGTCTAGTCTCTGTTTATCTGCAGAGAGTCGTTGCATTTGATCTTCAATCCTGTCAGACATTTCATTTAGTACTGTTCCAAGCATTCCGATTTCGTCGTTTGATGTTACAGGTATTTTAGTTTTATTGCTGGTGTGACCAATGTTGGTTGCTGCGTCTGCCATATCACGAAGGGGTTTGGATGTAAGGCTTGAGAGTATATAGCTGAAGATCAGTGCAATTATGATGGTTACGAGTGATGCTCCACCGACCATTCCATGAAGGGAGTTTCTGGTGCTGGTAAGATATTCAAGTGGCATGGCAAGCCTTATAATGCCATCGGTTTTTCCGTTACCGTATGTTATTGCGGAATAAAGCATAGAGGTTCTGAGGGTTTCAGAATACCGTTGAGCCGTTCCAGTCCCGTTTTTCAGGGCATTTTGTATTTCGGGGCGTTTTAGATGATTTTCAAGTTGCGCTAAATGTTCAGAACCTACGTCTGAATCACCCGTAACAGTTCCCTCAGGAGATATGAGAGTGACTCTGGAGTTGATAACAGTTCCGATCAACTCTGAGAGCTGTTGCGGAGTTTTTTTCTGATCCTGCTGATTACTCATTACTAAAAGTTTTGCCAATTCAGTCTGTCTGGAAAGGTTTATTCGACTCTCTTCAATCATCGCCTGCTGGAGGGAGTGATCAAAGTAAATGTAGAAGCTTCCTGTTATTAGCAGGATCACAACTATATAGGATAACAGTAGTTTTGTTCGGAATTCCATCTGGTTACTCCTCTATTTTATAGCCGAAACCGCGCACAGTTTTTATTATGTCTCCAGGGTTCCCCAGTTTGCTGCGAAGTCTGGTTACATGAGTGTCTACAGTTCTTGTATCAGCTGAACTGTTGTAGCCCCAAACCGCCTGCAACAGCTGCTCCCGACCCTGTACCCGACCTTTTTTCTCCGCTAGATATACCAAAAGCTTAAACTCAGTGCTTGTAAGGTCAACCTCGGATCCGGCGCTTAATACCGTATGTCTCTGCTTGTCGATTATTATCTCACCGATAGAGCAGGTATCCGTTTCAGAATTCTGCTCTTCATGTTCAAAACGCCTCATTACTGCTTTAACTCTCAATGCAGCTTCGCGCATAGAAAAAGGCTTGACTATATAATCGTCTGCTCCGACTTCAAAGCCAACGACCCTGTCAATCTCATCGCCTTTGGCAGTTATCATGATAATAGCTATTTCTGAGGTTTTCTGCTCCTTGCGGAGCGCTTTGCAGACCTCAGTCCCGATGAGTCCCGGCAGCATAAGATCCAGAATTACCAGGTCAGGAAGATCCGAAACAGCGCGAGCCAAGCCTTCTTTTCCGTCGTGAACACAAGTTGTAGCGTAACCCTCTTGTTCAAGATTGAAAGCCAGAAGTTCGGCAAGATCTTTTTCGTCTTCAATAATAAGTACTCTTTTCATCTCTTGCTCCTACACTTCCAATTTTACTAAACGTAAGTATAAATCTTTCCAGCTACCCAGTTCTAGCACATAATTGTTACAATAATGTTACAGTTTGATAATAATTGAGATTATTCACGCTTTTTTTTCTGCTTTAAATTCTTTGCTTTCTATTGACGATTATTTTTGTAAGGTGTATTTCTCTTGAAATATTTAATCGTTATTTGAATGTGAGGAGGAGTGTGTGAGCGACTGTAATCTTACGTCAACCTGTCCGTTTTTTAATGACAGAATGTCAAACAAGCCTGCTACGGCAGAACTTATTAAATCGATGTACTGTAAGGATGATTTTAATAATTGTGCGAGAATGGTTGTAGCAAAAGCTTTAGGTAGGGATAAAGTGCCGGTTGACCTTCTCCCGAGTCAGGCTCAAAGGGCGTTGGAAATCGTTACTGCCCTGTAGTACTTCTGCTTGTGCAGGAGTTTATGAAACACAGTATTTTTAAACCGGATTCGAGATTAGACCAAAGCAACTCCGGTTGTAAAATTCTCCCTCTATTTTTTGTGTGCGCCGCCGTTGTCTGTATTAAGTGACTGTGTTGCATTAATGTCCAAATATGGTATTGTGACCGATATGTCAGCCAATCTGGGAGGTAAGGGCAATGGGCTTTTTTGGTAATAATAACAAGCTTGAATTGATCGAGAAAGATGCTGAAATTAAAAAAATGATGCAGATGATTGATAATGTGGACAACATTGTGATGCTCTGCGATGCCACTCCAGAAAATAAGATATTTTTTATGAATACAAAGGCAAAAGAGTTGATGCAGAGGCATCGTTCTGAATTAAACGCCGGCTTGCGCGGTGCAGATGTGCAGGATGCTTTTAATAACTCCATTCACCAGTATCACAAAGATCCGGCACGCGTTAAGAAGCTCTTCTCCAATCCACGGGCAGATCTTCCTCATACGGCTGAAATCCCTATAGGGTCTGTGACCCTTAGGACAACAGCCTATCCGATATGGGATAGTGCTGATAGCAGCAAAGTCCTCTGTTATATGGCATGTTGGAGCGACGTAACTGCAGAAAAGCTCGTTAAAGAGCAGCAGTACAAAGAAATCGAACGAAAAAACTATCTTGAAGAGCGAGTACATCAGATAGCTACTGCAATGGAAGAGATGAGTATGACCGTCAATGAGGTTGCCGGTAATACGAATAATGCCTCAGATTCGGCTTCACACGTTTCTGAGAACGCATACGAAGGTCAAAAAGTTGTAAATCAGGCGGTTCAGGAGATGCAGAAGGTTGCCGAGGTTATCCGTTCCTCCGCTATTATCGTCGGGAATCTTGGTGCTACTTCCGAAAAAATAGGTGAATTTGTAAATGTAATCAATGAAATTGCAGATCAGACCAATCTGCTTGCACTGAATGCGGCAATTGAAGCAGCGCGCGCCGGAGAGATGGGGCGTGGGTTTGCCGTTGTGGCTGACGAGGTTAGACGTCTTGCGGAGCGAACTACAATATCTACTAAACAGATCAGTACAATGGTCGCAGAGATACAGAGGGGAACGCAGCAGGCTGTTGAGTCTATCGAGCATGGCAAGGCTGAGGCTGAGAAAGGGGAGGCTCTTTCTCACAAGGCGGAAGACTCTCTTAACTCTATAGTACAGTCAATAGACGAAATAAAGAATATGATAGCTCAGATAGCGACAGCTTCCGAGGAACAGGCGGCTACCGCTATGGTAATAGCCAGTAATCTCGAAGAGATATCGCGGCACTGATACTTGGAATACACAAAAAGTTTGCAAAAACACTTTCAAATGGGGTGTTGTAATGAGTGCTGTTGCGAAACTAAGTGAAATACCTAATTTTGGTAAAAAAGTTATCTCCATCTCGGGCAAGGAGGTTCTACTCGTCAATAGCGGAGGAAAAATCTACGCTGTAGAAAATGAGTGTCCGCATCAGGGGAGTCCTATGAACGCATCGATAGTGAAAGATGGATACATAGCCTGTCCGCGTCATGGTTATCGGTTCAGTCTTGTTGACGGGAGATGTGCCGAACACCCGGAATCCGTTCTTGAGCTGTTTCAGGTCACTCTGAGCGGGGATGATATTTCTGTGGAACTCAATTCTTTGTGAGGCAGAGTCAATATCTGTCCAAAAGTTAAATGCTGGAAAATGTAAAAAAGACCAAAAGAGTATTTTTATCCTATTGACAAGTTGCTGATAGGTTGGTATTAGACTGCATATAAGATTTTACTTTTAACCTTAAAGGAGTACTAAACCATGTGTCTTACAACTCTAGTAACTAAGTCAGCCCCCGATTTTACAGCCGATGCAGTTATGCCGGACAATAGTTTTGGCCAGTTAACGCTTTCCAGTTTTAAAGGGAAGTATGTCGTTCTTTTTTTCTATCCCCTTGACTTTACATTTGTATGTCCTTCCGAAATATTGGCTTTTGATAAAAAACTTGCCGCTTTTAAAGAGAAAAACTGTGAGGTTATCGGAGTATCTGTAGATTCAAAATTTACTCACCTTGCCTGGAAGAACACAAAAATTGAGGATGGAGGTATCGGTAATATTCAGTATCCACTCGTATCTGATATTAAGAAAGAGATTGCCACTCAGTACGGTGTTCTGTTTGAAGCTGCCGGAGTTGCGTTCCGTGGTCTCTTTTTGATAGATACGAAGGGTAATGTTAGACATACTCTTATAAATGACCTCCCGCTTGGAAGAAATGTTGACGAGGCTTTAAGGATGGTTGATGCCCTGCAGTTTGTCGAAACTCACGGAGAAGTATGCCCTGCTAACTGGAAACAGGGAGAAGAGGCTATGAAACCTACTGCTGAAGGTGTTGCTTCTTATCTGGCAAAACATTCCAAGTAAGGGACATTATAAAATCTCTTGACTTTAAGTTGTGTATTTTTCTAAGATACTTCAAAATTGTAAAGGCTGGGAAGAGGAGTAGTAACCATTTGGATGCTTTTCAGAGAGCCGGTGGGTGGTGTGAACCGGTAAGCATTTTGGGTGAACTCGCCTTGGAGCCGCTCTGGTGAATGATGTAATCAGAGTCGTGAGCCTGCGTTAAAGGCGTAACAAGGCTCATTATTGTTCTGGGCGAATTGGGTGGTACCGCGGATGGCTCAAAGCCTCTGCCCCAAATAGGGGCAGAGGCTTTTTTTTGACATGGACGGATTCGTTTCAACTCTGCTGACAAGTAGCTCAGGAATATTTATTGGAAGTGCCAAGGCACAAAACTTTGAAAGGAGTACACAGAATGGCAAAAGCGGCTAAGAAGAGTGACCGGAAGAATATTATAATTTTTGATACGACCCTCAGGGATGGCGAACAGGCACCTGGCAACAGTATGAATATCCAGGAAAAACTTCGAATTGCCAAACAGCTTCAGAGACTGAATGTTGATGTTATCGAAGCTGGCTTTCCAATTGCCTCAGATGGTGACTTTGAGGCAGTGAAGCTGGTAGCACAGACTATCAAGGGACCCCAGATCGCCGGGCTTTGCCGCTCAAATGACAAGGATATTGATCGTGCGTGGGATGCACTGAAATATGCCGGAGAAAAGGGGCGTATTCACACATTCATCGCTACGTCGGATATTCATATGAAGTATAAGCTGCAGATGGAGCCTGAGAAGGTTCTTGCTTCAGCTGTAAAAGCGGTGAAGCGCGCTGCATCGTACACTCCGAATGTGGAATTCTCCTGTGAGGATGCGGTAAGAACAAGACTACCCTTTCTTGCTGAGGTCGTTGAAGCTGTAATAGCTGCAGGTGCGACAACTGTTAATATTCCTGATACCGTAGGGTACACTATTCCGGATGAATATTTTAAAATAATAAAATTTTTAAAAGATACAGTTCCAAATATTGATAAGGCGGTAATTTCAGTCCACTGTCACAACGACCTCGGATTGTCTGTTGCAAACTCTATTGCCGCAATACAGGCTGGAGCAGGGCAGGTCGAGTGCACCGTAAATGGCATTGGAGAGCGTGCCGGTAACTGCTCGCTTGAAGAGTTTGTAATGATACTACGCACCCGAGGTGATATCCTGCCTTTTTGCAGCAATGTAGTGACTGAACAGCTGACACCGGCAAGCCGTCTTCTGTCAACTATAACCGGTATCGGTGTACAGCCCAACAAATCAGTTGTAGGGGCTAATGCTTTTGCACATGAGGCTGGTATTCACCAGCATGGAATGCTGATGGAAAAAACTACATATGAAATTATGACTCCAGAGTCCGTAGGACTTTCAGCCAGTGCAATAGTCCTTGGTAAGCATTCGGGACATCACGCGCTTCGTAAGCGGCTTGTTGAGTTGGGGCATGACCTTGACGATGAAAAATTCCGCAGAACATTCGAGAGATTTAAAGAGTTGGCAGACCTCAAAAAAGAGATTTTTGATGAAGATCTTGATGCAATTGCCTCTGATGAAGTGCGGGAAGAGGATCAGTATAAACTGGATCATGTGACAGTTACCTGCGGTTCCTTTGCTGTTGCGACTGCAACGGTACAGATGGAAGTTAACGGTGTTGTCGTTCGTACCGCTGAATTGGGTGATGGTCCCGTAGATTCAGTCTTTAAGGCTATAAAGAAACTGACGAAGACAAAAGCGAAACTTACTCAGTACAATGTCGGGTCTATAACCGGCGGAACAGACGCGCAGGGAGAAGTTACCGTGCGTCTTGCCGATGGTACTCATTCTGTCGTTGGTAAAGGCGCTTCAACTGATATTATAGTTGCATCCGCTAAGGCATATATTAATGCTTTGAATAGGCTTAATAACAAACAGAAACGACTTTCAGATGCTGTTTAATCAATATCTGCACTGTTGCTACGATCTGTTTTTTTGATTCATCGCTTGTAATTTAAATGCACTTGACAAACTTTATCAATTTAATGTAGTTTTGTTTTTAACAATTTAAATATTGTTTTAAAATAAACGATAATACTAAACCACCCGTGAGGGTGGGGCGGAAAGCCTAAGGGTCTTAATGAGACAGCCGGGTTGCCGAAGAGTTAAATTTTCTGCAACCCGGTTTTTTATTTGTATTTGCCGCTTACTATTGCTGTTTTTGTGGATTGTTGCTCTCTTAGTATAAAGGTGTTTCTGGAGTTGTCAAAACAGAAGGATAAATAGGATTTTTTTGGTCTTTTTTGTGTTGATTGTTGCGAAATACTGTTTTATTATAGCTATATTGAAAATTATCGCGGGAAGTCAGGAGCCAGTCAAATGAAAAAAGTCTGTTGTGTTCTGCTCAGCGCATTATCAATAGTATCAACATCGGCAATTGCTTTAGCTGCCGATGTTTCTGTTGAGACAACAACCCTGCTTGGTATTGCCCAACGGGATGTTTCCGGGGCTTCTAAAGAAAATATTCTTCCGGCAACTCAGTTCTTTGGACTGCAGGCTGACAGCCTTGCTGACGGAAACCTGTCGCTTCATATATATGGGTGGGGACGAACTGATATGGGTGATAGAAGTTATTCGACGGACAAGAATTCCGGAAACTTGACATATGCCTACGTTCAGTATGCACCGGACTACGCGAACGCGAGCGTTCGTGCAGGAAGGTTCTTCGTTCGTGAGGGGATAATCAACGAACAACTGGACGGTCTAAATGCGCGTACTGACCTCCCGGCGGGGTTGGGACTTTCGGTTTTTGGAGGGGCAACGGTGCATACAGCAAAGCTTGTCGGAGAGGGGAGTGACGGTAAGGGTGATACGCTATACGGAGGGAGGTTGAACTATCGGTACAGGGGAATGCTTGAGGTTGGGGTGTCAGGTGTTTTTGAAAGTGAGGCACCGGAACTGATTGCGCACCCTGCCGCGAATTATCGACGAATTGGCGCTGATGTATGGTTGGCTCCTCTTAAAACAGTAGATGTTATAGGTCACAGCAGCTATAACCCTGAAACAAAAAAGATGGCTGAACATAGCTATTTACTTAACTACAAGCCTGCTCGTGAGATAGTTCTCACCGGTGAATTTAATCAACACCTTGAGCAGAGCTACCTTTATGCATGGACAATGTTTTCCGGAGCAACTCTTAATCCTGATTACAGATCAACCTCTTTTGGACTAAGTGCCTCATACGAAATTAACAAAGCTCTTGAAGTGGCTGCAGATTATAAACATTACGAGCGAGAGTTTGGTGGTGCCAACCGTTTTGGGGGTGATATGCGCGTACACTACAAAGACAACACTATTCGGGGAGGGGTAGGCTACCATTACCTTGGAGCAGATGAAGGTTTTTCCATTACTCCATACACTTCAGCCTCTTATCATGAGCTCCGCTGCTATACCATGAGGGATAGCAAAAATTATTTTACAGCCATTGATCTGCTTGGTAACTTTTTTGAGCAGAAAATATACGGCAAAAGCAGCGCCTGGGAAGCAAACGCTTCAGTCGGTTATCACATTACACCCGGATTGGCGCTCTCCGGTGACTTGAGTTATGGGAGGAATCCTCAATTCATTGAGGAGGTAAAGACTATTCTTCGTCTCACTTACAATATGAACTACCCCGGCATTGGAGGGAAAAAATGAGCAATAGACATATTGGGATCTCGTTTTTTATGGTAGCTGCTCTTTTTGCTCTCGTTGCATCATGTGCAGAGTTGAAATCTATTCGGGGGCTTCCGGAGAGTCACCCTGAATCGTTAGCAGTTGGTCAGCAGGTCAGTTGCGCAGAGTGCCACGATGATCAACAGAGCGGTACTCTGAAGGCTTTTGACTCATTCAGCCATACAAGTGCTTTTGTAAAAAACCATCGCTTCTACGCTGCATCCGATGATCAGCTCTGCTCGATTTGCCACAAAAGCTCATTCTGTACAGATTGCCATACCAACAAGGTAGAGATGAAGCCTTCAACAAAATATGGTCATCGACCTGATCGGGAAATGCAGCACCGTGGCAACTATATAACAATGCATAAAATCGAGGGGAAAATCGATCCGGCAAGCTGCTATCGCTGCCATGGCAGATCAAATAACGAGCGCTGTGTAGCGTGCCATAAATAGGAGATGTTTAAAAATGCAAATAATTACATCTTTTATAAAAATTATTATTCTGACTTCATTAATCTGTTCCTGCGGTAAAGTAAACGAGCAGGCTCCATCGCTGAACAGTATAAATGAACACCCTGATACATGGCGCGTTGAACACAGGGCTGCGTATATAGATAACAGTAATCAGTGCCGTGAGTGTCATGGTACTGATCTTATGGGCGGTATTACAAAGATAGACTGCTTTAATCAGGCTGGTTTGGGAGAGTGTCATGCTGCCGGGCATGGTCCAAGAACGGTTATACATCCGATACCATTTTCAGATCCTGTGCTGCATGGCGCTATGGCTAAGGTTGACTTGACTGTATGTCAGGATTGTCATGGAACAAGGGGGGGGGCGGGAAGTGATCCCAGATTCAATATTGTCTACGGTTCGCTGCCACAAGGTTGTGAAACATCAGGTTGTCACGCCCCTCAAATGGCGCATCCGAAACCATGGAAAACTCATGCCTCCTCCGGAAACCAGGCAAATGCGTGCGCCCTGTGTCATGGAGCAAATTTTGAGGGTAGCGTTATCACTGCTGCGCCTTCCTGCAAAAGTTGTCATAAACTGCTGCCAGACGGAGTGGTTCCATTTGCCGGGCAGTGCATATCCTGTCACGGCAATCCTCCTAATGGAACTGTAACTCCAAATATTGCCGGTTCTCACGCCGCTCATCTCGGACTCACCGGGATGTCCGGAAACTGTTCAGCCTGCCACACAGGTGGTGGAGCCGGGGCTGCCAATCATGCGGTATCTCTCACTGTAGGGTTTGCTCCAGAGTTCGGGCAGAATCCTTCGTTTAACGGTTCAACCTGTAGTAACGTCAGTTGCCACGGCGGTCAGGCAACGCCGGTATGGGGGGTGAGTCTGGATGTCACAGCCAACTGCACCAAATGTCACAAATCAGCCACAACCTATCCGGGCTACCATTCCGGCGAGCACACGATACATTTGCTGAAAGGGCTTCTTTGCACAGATTGCCATGATATGAACAATCAGGCTGTACATTTTGCCAATGTAGTCACACCAGTATTTGAAACCTCCCCGGAATCAACACTTCGTACTTACCTTAACTATAACAAGAGTTCTCAAAGTTGCATGGTCAGCAGCCCGACGCCAGCCGGAGTTCAATTCACCGGATGTCATGGAGGCTCACAGGCATGGCAATAAAATGCTTGATTTCGCCTAGTGGTATAACCAGTCGTTCCCTAGTCATGGAGGAACCGTATATGATGGCTTCGTTCCGTAAGTTTTTCCGTACTACAGCTTTTCTAATGCTTGCGCTTCTGCTGCTTTCAAGCCCTCTGCTGGCTGCAATTGCTCCGGACGTTACTTCGTTATCTTCCATTTCTGTTGCTCTAAGTACGCCGGTTCGCCTCTCTGCTGACAGTGGCGGGGTCCTTTATGTGACTGACCCGCGTGCCGGAGGTGTCGTTAAATACTCCAGCAACGGCAGTTATGAGATGACAATACCTGCAGCTTCAGGAATATTGGGTGTGGCAGTCGCCGCAGATGGTAATATTCTTGTCAGCCAGGGAGCAGTGGTCGGGGTGTTTTCACCTGCTGGTGTAAAACTGAGAGAGTTTGGCACTTTTGGGAAAGCAAACGGAATTGCTGTAACCGGAACCGGTGCCATCTTCGTTGTGGACAGCCTTAATAATGAGGTTCAGATTTTTAACAAGGATTATACTTCTGCCGGCAGATTCGGGAAGGTAGGTACCGCTGATGGCTTCTTCCGTCAGCCGACCGGCATTACATACGAGAAACTTGCTGATCAGATTGCTGTCACCGACACCAGAAATGGCAGGGTACAGTTTTTCTCAACCACCGGACTGTTTAAGAAAAGTATCGGTTCCTTCGGAGCTGGCCCACTCAAATTCACCTCGCCACAGTCGGTTTCCTTTGAGTATACGCCTGACCAGTCGGCATTGAAGCGAATATATATTGTCGATTCGTATCAGAGCACCATTCAGGTAATCGACGGCGCAACGCTCGAGTTTATTCGCTATATAGGTGGATACGGGGTTGCAGATGGCAAGCTGATTACCCCTTCCGATATTCTTTTCGATAAATCCGGCAGGCTGGTTGTCGCAAACGGTACGGGTAAACTTTCACTTTTCGGTGTCGCTGACCCGGCTACCGGCCCATACCTTCAGCTCGACACCGTGCCACAGGCAACAAATCAGTCCTCACTGTTGATAAGCGGCACAACTACCGGTCTTACCGTTTCTGTAAATGGATTACCAGCAACGATCAGCGGAACAAGTTGGAGTGTTGCTCTTCCGCTTGTTCCGGGGACGAACCTGATTGTTGTAACTGCTACTGATGCAGCCGGGCTTACAACAACCAGAACTGCGTCAGTTCTAGCCATAGCGTCTTCGCCAAATCCGGTTGCGCTGACTGTTCAGCCCCTTCCCGCAGTTGTGGCCAACTCCAGTCTGGTCGTCAAAGGTAGTGTAACTGCCGGTAGCAGCGTCTCCGTTAACGGTGTAAGTGCGACTGTCTCAGGTACATCATGGAGTGCAAATATTACTCTTCATGCTGGTGCCAACACACTGGCAATATCTGCTGCCAAAGCCGGGATGGACACAAGTACAATTGATCTGACTGTAACGCTTGACACAACACTTCCGGCAATAGTCACCCAACTACCCGTCTCCGGCTCTGTTTTCAGTTCCCCGTTACAGACGATTACCGGTTCAGCAAGCTCAGCAAGTGCCACAACTATAATTCTTACAGTTAACGGGATTACTCAGACGGTATCGGTCAGCGATGGCGTATTCTCTTTGCCGATTGTTCTGAACCCCGGTCAGAACGCTATATCTATTGCTGCAGTTGATTCTTTCGGAGCAATGACGCAGTTGCCGACCACCACAGTCAGTTACGATCCGCAGGCGCCGCATCTGACCATATCCACACCTGCTGCCGCAGTAAGCGGCACTTCCACCTACCACCTGGAAGGGGTCGCGCCTGCCGGTAGCACTGTTACAATTAACGGTTCTGTTATTGCTTCGGTTTCAGGCACGGCATGGAGTGCCGACGTACAGCTTGTGCCCGGAGTAAATAATTTTGAAGTCACGGCAGTAACCCCTTCCGGAAGTGCAACGTCAGCAATGACTTCTGTCTCATACTCATCCGGCATCCCCTCTCTTGCCATAGTTTCTCCGATAAGGGATTCAGCGGTTGCCTCCTCAACGTATAATATTTCAGGTACTTCTTCCACGGGGGTGGTCGTTACCGCACTGATCAACAGTGTTCCAGCCCAGGTAACCAGCTCGTCGAACGGGGCGTTCACGGTAGTTATACCGAACATGACACAGGGAACTTATACGGTTGTTGTGAGTGCAACTAATACGAATACAGGTGCGACATCAACCACCACCAGATCTGTGATTTACGATCCGGTTCCGCCTCTGTTGACGGTGAGTTCCTCTGTATTACCGATAAAAGTGTCGGCACCAGGCGGGGTGCTTGTTGCTAGCGACAAGAACGGCCCGGTAGGTACTGTTACTTATTCCGGGGGAGTTGCCAGCCTTGACCTGACCAACGTAATTTATGATGCAGCGACACTGAATATTCAGGCTCTTTCACCTGCTGGTCTGACGAGCAGGAGTGGCAGTTTTACCGGTGCTGCAAAGCCGACTCTAGCCGATGCTCTGAAAGCTCTCAGAGTTGCAGCCAGGATTGATCCGACCCCCGCCTTTGCAGAAATGCTTACCGGCGATGTTGCCCCGATGGTCAATTTTGAGTCCCGTCCGGATGGGAAGATCAGTCTGGATGACGTGGTCGTAATATTAAACAGGATTCTTGGTATAATCCCGTAGGCAGAAATCCGTAAGCTGCCTGACTTGCGGAGTCGGCAAACCTTATAAGTATGAAGAGAGGTCAATATTATGAAATCAATGCTGCTGTCTTTTATTTTTATAACATCAACCTTTCTGGCTGCATGCGGAGGTGGCGATGCCGGCATTACTCCTATGCAGACCACACAGACCAGAGCCACATTAAGTTTCAGTGCGAAGGCAGTCGGTGCCCCCCCGACAGCACCGCTCCAGGTCGTGAGGATTACTGTAAAGTTGCCGCTGGGAGCCTCAATAAAGGATGTAACAACTGCGGTTACAGGTAAAGCTGGTCAGCTTGATGCGGGCACTCTTTTGTACTCAACGCTTGATAATACGGTATCTTTTTCAATTATGGGGGTAGAGATAAAACTTGGTGATGTCTTTGCCGAGGTTAAATGTGACTTAGCCTCAGGCTCTTCGCTTGATGCAAATAGCTTTAAGGCTGTGAACAGCCCGCTTTATCCTTTTCTTGAAATGTCAGGTTTTGATTTAGTAAGCGGTAGTACGGTGAATTTTGTAAATGAAATTAATATTGATATGGCAGTCAGCCTGCAATGATGTGTTACAAATTAATTTGCTTCTTTTTCCTCTGCAGGAGTCAACTATGAAGAAATCAACATCAATTGCTCTGATGGTTTTGGCGCAGGGTTTACTGTTCGCTGTTGGAGCTTTTGCAGCATTAATCGTGTCACATCCTCATTACGATGAGACTGTAGGCTTTGTTTGCATAACCTGTCATACAACACACCTTGCCCTGGGAAGTACCGGCTATAACAATGTATGTCAAAATTGTCACCGCCCCGGCGATCCTGCAGCCGGACTCAAGCCGATTACTCCGGCGGATGCCGCTAATCCGTTCGGGAACCACTCCACAACCGGCATAAACAGAATGTACCAGACTTCACATCGCTGGGATGGCTCAGATACGAGCCCTGCAGCCGGAGCAGAGCCGCCGGTTCAGGCGCAGATGACCACTAGCGGACTTCGTGTTCGCACTCGTGGGCAGCTCGCTTGTGTTCGCTGTCATAATCAACATTCAAATACAAACGGTAGTTTTTTGCGTGTTGCGAACGATACTGATCAGTTATGTCTTGACTGCCATCGTAGCAGAAATACCGCAGACCAGGCGAAAGGGACTCATCCGGTAGGGATTGATTATCAACAGAGTGCGGCAGCTAATCCATCCGGATTCAATTCTGTGCCCCTGAATGCAAACCCGTCAAACCCAACATCAGCGATGAAACTGTTGAATGGCACTGTTTCCTGCAGCACATGTCACGGGGTTCACGGCACCGATTCAAGAAGCAGCACGATTGACGGAAGTGCAAATTTTGCCAATCTGAGCAGCGGTGACGGTAATCTGCTCCGTACAGATAAGCGTGGGGCTGCTGTTGTTGCCGGTGCGGCAGATAATCTGAACGTATGTACGAATTGTCATGCAAACAAGACTAATCACAACAAACATGGGCAGGATGTGCAGTGTACGGACTGTCACGGGGCACACGTCGAGTACGATGAGGCTGCGTCAGGATCGGAAGCCACTCCGAACATATATCTTGTACGGCGTTACTTGAAGTATTCAAGCGCAACCCGTATCAGCAAACGTATTATATACAACTCGACATCAAACAAGAATTTCTACAGTCCGATCGGAGGCGGCGTATGCCAGAGCTGCCATAATCCTCCTGCTAACCATCTGTCGGGAACTGCCGTCGAACTCGGACATTTAAACTGTGCAACATGCCATAATCACGACGAACCCAGAGGTGCCTTCAGTGTTGGAGCTTGCGGGACGTGCCACCTGATTGCAACTTCAAACCCTCCACTTGCAACTGGCTCCCACACCGCTCATTTTGCGGTTATAGCGGGCAGCGATCCTCTGCTGGTCTGTACCAAATGCCATCTATTTACCGGAGACAGCGGCTCGACTCACGCAAATGGTACTGTTGATGTCAACAACAGTTGTAACTCCTGTCACGGACAGGGCACGCCGGTCTGGGGTGCTGTTTACGCTGCGCCGGGAAGCACTTTCCCGTATTCGTCATTGCAGTGTGATAAGTGCCATTCAGGTTCAGCAGCTTCAATACCCTTCTACTCTACAGCAACACCGAATAAAGTCACAGCCAGTACGGATGTCAAGGTCGGTGCCCATACTTCCCACCTTGCCGCATCGCATACAATTGCCAATGCTCTCGCCTGTGATGACTGTCACGGAATGGTGGCTACTGTCAATTCCCCGAACCATATGAATGGTACGACGGATTTCTCTTTTGGAGCACTTGCCGTTACAGGTGGCGTGACTCCGGTTTACAATCCTGTTACAGGCCAGTGTTCAAACGTGTACTGCCACGGGGTGACTATGGAAGGTGGAGTGAGTAAAACCCCAGGCTGGACCCAGACTTTGACAGGATGTGCCTCATGTCATGGCTTCCCGCCGGCAACTGTGCAAAGCGGCAGCGCTGCACACCCGAACAGCGTAAACTGCAACTCTTGCCATGCCCACGTTAATGCTACAAATGACGGTTTCTCTGATTCATCACTACATATAAACGGTGTTGCAGACGTAACAGCCGGTTCATGTGATTCATGTCATGGTTATCCGCCGGTTCCGGCAGGTTTTGTCGGTACCCATGGTAACTGGTCGAGCGCCAGGGTGCAGGATTATCCGGGTGGTGGCGGTGCGCACATAGTTAATGCGCATATCCCGCGCACCGCAAAAGCTGCAGATGGCTGGAATAACTGTGCTGTTTGTCACAATAGCGGTAAAGCAGGTTCATCGCCATACCATAAAATGACGCTGCCTTTGTCCGGAAACATCAGTAACGTCACGGTTGCTGTAGATCCTCAGTACAGATTTGCAGATTCCTATACAATTTACAGCAGTGCAAAGCTGGTAAACCCTCCGGCCACTAACGTAACGGGAAGCTGCTCCAATATCAGTTGTCATATGAGTCCATCACCGCGTTGGAGTGTTGAAAGATAGTGTCGCATGAGCAAAAGGGAGGTTTCACAATGAACATCCAGGCCCGCTTTTATTTCTTGATTCATAAAATTATTCTTTTGACGGTGATTACATGGTTTGCCTTGGCAAACACCAACGTTGCCGAGGCTGCGCCACAGTACAGCATGATATGTTCATCTTGTCATCAGATGCCGCCGCTTGATTCTGCAAATGAGAAAAAGAATCCCGCAAACGGTGCTGTTCCGGGCAACCACCAGAACCACGCCGGCTCTGCAGCTTCTTCCTGTGCAAAGTGCCATGGAACCGGAGCAAACGATGTCCTTGCTTACGATACATCTCATCGAAACAGAATAATTGAATTGAGTGATACGCTCGGTTACGGGAGGAAGACAGCCGGTGTATTCATGAATCAGACCTCTGTGCCTCCGAATCCTCTTGGTACATGCTCTGCGGCAGTTTGCCACAGTAACGGAAAAGGTGTGCTTCGGACTACTCCGGCCTGGGGCAGTCTCGCTCCGGCGGATTGCAATACCTGTCATGATGCGACCCCTTCTACGGCAAGTCACAACAAGCATATTGCCGGTTATGGCTATGGTTGTATTCAGTGCCACACAGACCACACCGTTGAGGCGCGGCCATTCCAGCACGCCACGAGCGCCGGAAGAAATATTGATGTCCATTTCTCAGCCCCGTCAAATAGTTCCGGCACATTCGCGGCAAATCAATGCTCCAATATCTATTGCCACAGCAACGGTCAAGCAGGTGGGGCAAACGTTACAGCTACTCCGTCCTGGGGCGGCTCGGCAACCTGTGCTGATTGTCACGGAACCGCTGCGACTGCTGCTTCTCTCTCCGGCAAGCACGCCAGCCATGTCAACAATGCGGCGGTTCTTGGGACTAACTACGGATGCGTAGAGTGTCACTCAGCAACGGTCAGTGATAACTCAACCATAAGTGATGTAACTAAACACGTAAATGGCACTATTGATGTTGCCGGTACGAAGGTGGGGAGTGTCACTGTAACAACCGGTCCGACCTGCGCCTCTTCTTCCTGTCACTGGGACGGTAAATCGGTTCAACGTCCCGTGACATGGACGCAGGCGACCTCACTGGGTTGCAACGGATGCCATGGAACCGGAAACGCATTTGGTGCGCCAGATTACGCAAACGGAGGGGCAGGCCTTGCTAATGCAAACAGTCATGCAAAACATGCCACTGCTGCTGATACATGTGTCAATTGTCACTCCAGAACAACCAATACCGGCCTTGCAATTATTGCCGGCAGCCAGCATACCAACGGTTTTATCAACTACACTTCAGGTAACGGCAAAACATTTGGCAAGCAGGCCAATAAAACCTGCTCTGACATCAGTTGTCACAGCGGTAACGGAATAGTAGTTAACGTGCCGTCTGCACAGTGGGGGGCTACTTTAGATTGTGCAGGATGCCATAATATACCCACCTCATCTGTTGGCGGTTCGCATACTCAGCACCTTTCGAAAGCTGGAATTACCTGTGAAGACTGTCATACTGCAACCGCAAGTGGAAGCACCGGAATAAAGGCCGGGGCACCGCATGTAAATAACTCTATCAATGTGGGTGGTGGAATTGTTTCAACTTTTAATGCAGATAAAACCTGCGCTACTGTTTGTCATAACGGGACATCACCTGTTTGGGGGAATCCGGGTGGAGTTACCGTCTGTGGAACCTGCCACAGTGTAGGCCCTCCGTTTGCGACTAATTTCAGTCAGTACTATACGGGTGATCAGGCACTTCATAATGTTCACTTTGGCGGCACTTACGGTCCTAACATAACTATTGGCGCAACAGCAAATGGTTGTGCTACCTGTCATGCATTTACAGACATTCTCTCTGCAAATCATGATAACCAGACCATCAATCTTGATGGCACAAAAGTTACAAATATAACAGTTGGTTCTCTTAATCTTGCAATTGGCAACAGCGGTTTGACTGCTCAGTGCTCTACCTGCCACAATCAGTCCACTGAGTGGAAGAATTCGGCGGCTGCCGGTGGCAGCAGACTGGTATGCGAGAGTTGTCACAACAGCGGGTCACCCTCTGTGATTAATGGTAAATCGGCGCCGGATAAACCTTTTGCCTCTACAAGCGGTCACGGGATGGCAGGAATTGCTCAGGCTTGTACCGCATGTCACAATAACAACAGCCAGCATATCGGTGTAGTTGGCGGCACCAAACGACTGTTCGACGTATACAGCAGTACTACGGCGGGAGCCGGGTGTAATTCGTGTCACTCCGATAGCGGTATTGTTACGACTGCAAGCAAGCAGAACATGAGAGTCCACCAGGCATCCGGGTTGGGAAGCCGCTGTTCGGACTGCCACGACCCTCACGGAACCAGTAATGCCAAGATGGTGAGCTCAATAATTAACGGCACTGCGGTCAGTTATTCCGGCACAAGTACATTTGCCAATGCGGGGCAGACCGGTGTATGTCAAACCTGTCATACAACTACCCAGTACTTTACAAAAGCAGGCATCACACCACCTCAGACCCATATGGACAGCACGACAAACTGTCTGACCTGCCATCTGCATAACCCCACCAATGGCGACCGCGCATTTACAGCTCCGGGAAATTGTGATGCGTGTCACGGTTACCCGCCAGCTCCCAGAAATGTTGCCGGTCTTGAGTTCGGTTTGCAGGGAAAATGGTCGTCAGCCCGCTTTGAAGATTATTCCGGAGGTGGCGGTGCGCATATAGTCGGTGCACATATTCCAGCGACTGCCAAGGCTTCTGACGGTTGGGCGAACTGTACTCCATGCCATAAAGGTGGAGCATCCCGTCACGCAAAGGTTCTCCCGATCAGAAACCATGTGGAAAACATTACAGTGTCTGTTGACCAGCAATTGCGTTTCAGCAACGATGTGTTTGCGATCTACACGACTGCGAAACTGCTGAGTGCAGGCGCGAACAGATCAGGAAGCTGCTTTAACGTGAGTTGCCACTTTGCGACCACTTTAAAATGGAGCACAGAAAGATAACACTGCTTTAATAGTGTGGTTTGAAAATTGACAGGGTGAGTAAAAACAAGTTCTCACTGGATGGATATACAAAATGAATAATAGTCTGCTGTTAAAGATAAAGGGGTGGGATATGAAGAACTGCCACAGGCATGGTTGGTTCGGCGCTTGCGTGTTAGCGCTCATTGTTGCTGTCGGAATGGTTCTGTTCGCTCAAGTGACGGCACAGGCTGCATCTCAATATGACCTCACTTGTGTCTCATGCCACCAGATGCCCCCCCTTGATTCAGCCACCGGCGCACGTCAACCCGATACAGGTGCAGTTAAAGGAAATCACCAGACTCATGCAGGCTCAACTGCCTCGACATGTGTAAAGTGTCACGGTGCAGAATTGACTTTAACCTACCATAGAGACAAGCTGATTCAGATGCAGGGCAATATCAATGCCTCTCCGGCCGGGGCGAGCTACGGTAGGGTTTTCTTTAATCAGACTTCTATCCCGCCGGTGCCGTTGGGCAGCTGCTCAAATGTCAACTGTCACTTCGAAACCGTAACTCCTGCCTGGGGAACCGCTGCATTTACCTCTCCGGTTGATTGCGACAAATGTCATGCGTACTCAATCATATCTACGGCGGGGCACTCAAAGCACACGGCAAAATACACCTGTGCTCAGTGTCACTCAGATCATACCGTTGATGCCAAACCATTTTCTCATGCGACCAGCGCTGGCAAAAGGGCAATAGAAGTATCATTTGCCATTACCCCGGGCGCTGGCAGCGGTTCTTATTCTGACTCATCAATTGATTATCTGCCATCGCAGGCTCACAACTACGGAACCTGCTCGTCAGTCTATTGTCACAGCTCCGGGCAGTCTGCAGACGGCACACTTGCAACTCCGGTTTATGTGACAACGCCTGCCTGGGATGGGAGTACAAATTGCGGGATTTGTCATGGAGATTCGACGACACTGTCTACAGGAAGTCATGCAGCGCATCTTGCAGTGGATAACAGCTGCAGCTACTGTCATTCCGGCGCTAATACGGATTTGAGTTATGTTTCTGCCAATCATGTAAATGGTCTGATTGATGTAGACTCGACAGTAGGTTATTCAGTTGATGGACAGCGTGGGAACGGTTATGGCTTCTGCTCAACAGCGATATGCCATGGTTCTATCCCTTCTCCTCAGTGGGGAAGTGCCATGACCGGGATTGATAGTTGTACAAAATGTCACGGTACTCCAACAGCAGCTGGTACAATAAATTCTTCGAACCGTTATCTGGTTGCTCCGGCTGATCCCGCCGCCACTGACACAGGACAGGTGAGCACCAACCCGAAAACCGGCGCGCATCAGACTCATCTGCGATTCTTCAACGGTTTCAGCAACTACAGCACTGTTGATTATCGTTGTGAGTCCTGCCACGGTTCTCCGCTTCCAACGGCATCACAACATATGGCATCATTATTCAGTGTGTCGACATCTGATCCCACCTCTACATTCAGTGGTTTGGCTACTCATAATAATACCATGTCACCGGGATCTGATTTTAACGCTACTACTGGTGCCTGCTCGAATACTTACTGCCATAATCCGGCAGGGAGTGGTGGTACTTTGGCTGCAGCAAACGCTGGAAACAACATCTCTCCTACATGGACTGACGCAGCTTATATCACTGATGGACCACTTAAGACTGATGCTAATTGCAATCAGTGCCATTTGTCTCCAAACGGTTCTCGGGTAATTTCTTCAACAATGAACCACTCCTCCTACACTATAACAACTCCGTGTACTCCATGCCACTCTCATGAAGGCGGAGCAGGCGGTTCAGTCGGTAGGCAGCATATAGACGGGTTTAAGTGGGGAAGCGGTGGTGCTGGTGGGTGTGTCGGATGTCACGGGTATGGCGTTGGTACATGGGAAACCGCACCAACAATAAATATTGAGGGGAAAGGGGCTCACGAGGCGCATATAACTTATCTGACAACGAAGTTGTTTACAGTTACGCTGGATCCGTTGAATGATACATATGGCGGAACTACAGCTGCGTGGACAAATGTATGCGGAATCTGCCATGCCGGCGGAACTCACAATGTTGGTGCTGGCAGCACAGTTGATGTATCAGTTGGTTCGACATATCAGTTTGGCTCTGTAGCGCCCCAGTACAGCGGTCTTCCAGGCACATCTTCAGCGGCAGATGCTAAAACCTGTTCCAATATAAGCTGTCACTATTTTACTACTCCGCTCTGGTCACTGTACTGATCTGGTTTTTGTGTACAAAATGCAGCCCGACAGGAGAGTATCCTGCCGGGCTGTTTTATTTTGATGTGTCATTCTGAAAATTTTGTGGTAGTCTTGCCTCGAATTCAGATATATTGTTAAGGAGATTTTAACAATGAAGAGCCTTGTTGTTGATGATGATGAGCTTTCTCGTGTGGTACTGAAAGAGATGCTCGCTTCTAACTATGACTGTGATATCGCATCAGATGGAGAAGAAGCCTTCAAGCTGTATTTGAACGCGATGGACGCGATGCGTCCTTACGATTTGATACTGATGGATATAGTCATGCCTGGTTGCGATGGACATACTGCACTTGCTAAAATAAGGGCTCACGAAAAGGGTTGTGGCATAGAGGCTAGTAAAATCGCCAAAATAATAATGCTGACCTCACTGGATGATCCGAAAACAATTTTGGAGTGTTACCAGAACGGAGCAACATCCTATCTGGTTAAGCCTGTAAGCAACACAAAGCTTATTCAGGTTCTGAAAAACTTTAGGCTTATCTGCTGACCGTATCTATATTAAGTGCAAAAAACCTAAGCTGCATCTGTTTAAAAAGAGCCATAAGACGCTCTTTTCTCTATTACAGAGCCCTTTGTTTTGAAGCCTATATTTTTACAGTCTTATACAAAAAATTCTTAAAGCGGAAGAGCTGTCTCTGTTCATCGTCCTTGCCCAAACCCTCATCAACTGCTTTCAAAAAACGAGCTACTGCTGGCAATGTTTTGCCGGCTCTGTTTCTACTGCTTTCAATAACAAGGCGAACCGACTCTCGTGAGATGTCATTTCGAGAAAAAGGCTCGTAAACCTCTGACCAGAAAGTTCCTCCGGCTATAATTCTATTTATAATTTCTGCTGCCAACTGATTGTCGAGATCGCTTATAGGCGTTGAGGATGTTTTCTCTTCAAGTCTCATTGTTCCGGCAATAGCTTTGCTGATTGCATCGCCTGTTATTACGTCTTGGTGTCGGAAAAATAGTGCACGCAAAAGAATGCTTCGCAGTTCACGAATGTTGCCTTTGTAATTATGGCGCATAAGTATACCTTTAGCTTCTTTTGTCAAAGATGGGGGTACCTCCTCAGTTTCACCTTCTGCACGGTAGGTTCGATATAGTTTCCCCAGAAAGTGAACCGAAAGGTCTGGAATATCTTCCCGCCGTTCGTTAAGAGATGGCAGACGTATCGATAATTCTGATAGTCTGTGGTAGAGGTCTTCGCGAAAGCGACCTGCAGCGATCTCTTCGGAAAGATTCTTGTTTGTTGCTGCGACCAGAAGCACTCTGCTGTACCGTTCAGTGTTCTCGCCCAGCCTCATGAAGCCGCCATTATCAAGAAAACGCAGTAACTGAACCTGTGTTTTCGGATCTGCGTCGCCGATTTCATCAAGAAAAACTATGCCGCCGATATTTTCCTCTAAAATGCCGCGTCTGTCGTTATAAGCCCCTGTGAAAGCACCTTTCTTGTGTCCAAACAGCTCTGAATAGGTTAAATCACCTGCATACGCGGCGATATTAGTTTTTTTGACCGGAAGCTCACTGCCAGAGTTTATTTCGCGGCGGTATAGTTCATTCAGCTTGTTGTAGAGATTGTTGAAGAAAAACTCCTTGCCGGAGCCTGTCTGTCCGGTTACCAAAATGGAGGGCAGCCCAATTGTGGCTTCCTGTAGTATGTTTCGTGACCAGTATATTATACGATTAAACAGTGGCGGTGAGACTGTATTGATAAAGTCAACGATCTCCTGCGATTTTGGGCTGTTTCCGATTATATTTCCGAGTCTGTATGAAGATACATGAGGATCCTTGTAGGCTATATCGGTTGTAAGTCTGTTAACCTGACCCTGAAGGCGTTCTATTCTCTGTAGATCAGATATGTGCCGCGCTGTCAGTGTTCCTATTATCTGGAGTATGCGACGATGTTCTTCTCTGAAGTAATCGTACTCAAGCGAATTAAGGCATATAACCGCGATTACCTCGTCATCACATATAATAGGGACCGCTATCTCACTCTTAAGGAGGGGGCTCATCGAACGGTGAAACCCATCCCCCTGTAACTCTGCTTCAACGCGAGCAGTTATTTTAGGCTGTTTTGTAAAAGCAACATATCCGGTCAAGCTCCTTTTTTCACTTGGCAGTTCGCTGCCGCCAACCATAAGTGGGGGGATGTATTTTTTTAACCACTCCTTGTTCTTTGCGCCGGTAATAATGCCGTTTTCATCTTCAACTACTAGCCATTTTACGCCGTCAAGCTCTACAACCACAGCAATACTGCCTGTGTCGGCGCCAATAAGTTCTGTAGCCTTTGAGAGTACTCTTGTCAAAAAAGGCTGCAGTGAGTCGGTTCGCTCATTCAGCAGATCACTTATCTCGGAGAGAACCCGTATTTCAAGATGCTCCCCAGCGACTTCACTTATAACCTTTTCAACCATTTCAGCATGTGTCTGCAAGAGCCCCATTTCAAAATCACTGAATTGATAGAGGTCGTGTGAGTAGTAATTAAGAAGGCAGATGATACGTTTAGTTTCAGGGTTGTAGCGCGGAACAACGTAGAGAGATCTAAGCTCCATCGACTCTGTCAATGCACGTTTCTGGAGATTATGCTTCGTTAAGTCAGCTATAAAGAGAGGCTGCATCATCCGTTCGTCTGCAATAACGCCCTGGTCGTTGATGTAGTTAGAAATCAGGGACATACCCTTCCTGAGATCGAGTGCTCCAAGCTGATCATATTTAATTTTCAGATTCATGTCGGCTGAAAAACTGGCAAGATTTTCAAGAGCACCTGGAATACCACTCTGATTTGCCGGTACAAGCACCGCCGCAAGAGATACCTTTTCAATCAGTTTTACCGCCGATCTTACCATCATGCCGGCAGCTTCCCTGATCTTGTACCCCTCCAGACATCGAGCAAGATGGACTTGTTGGTGGTAGATTCTGGCTTCATCCAGATGAACCGCTGCTATCGCAGCAAGTTCTGCCAACTCTGTTTTTGCAGAGCGGTTAAGCACTTCTCCCGGATGATCCTGGTCTATGCAAAGGACTCCAATGGACTTGCCGCTACTTACAATCGGCATTATATAGCTTGAACGGAATTTAAAGCGGAGGGCATACTCTCTATCTACGCAATTTTTATCAGCGTTTGAGAGCTTGAAATCCTCTGGCTGCTGACTGACAAAAACGCTCGAAACCACTGCGGTCTGCGAAAAGATAGGGAATGATGTCTCTGTCAGCTCTTTTCCCAACGCACCGGATGCATGAGAGCAGGTAAGAGCGCCCCTGGTCAGGTCCTCCAGGTATATGCGCGTCTGTTCACAGCCTGATAGCTGTTTGGCTTTCTCGGTAAGAGCATAAAGCAGTTCGCCGAGATTTTCCTTGCCGTATGAAAGTATAGCTTTCTGGAATTCTTTTAAACTGGACGGGGTTTGCATCAGTTCTCCTGCTCTGTTTTTTGTGTTGCTTTTGTGAGTACAAAATTAACACAGCAGGAATGTATCTTGTGAAGCGGGGGAGGTCAAGAGGGAAAAGGTATGTTCAGCCTTTCAGTACGCTCAGTATCTTATTCGCAACATCTTTACCACTGATGTTGTATGAGCCTTCGGTCAGTTGCTGACGAATGCTGTCAAGGCGCAGGCGTCTCGCTTCATCATCGGCAAGCTGTATAGCACTCTCTGAAAGATCAACAGCTACTGTTGCACCGCCGGTTTCAGCCTGATCTGCCGGTGCATTCAGAGGTTGTCTGGCAGGTTTTGTCGTTTCACTGTTCAATAGAGCCATATAGCTTGAAACGCGATCATCTATTTTCATAATGGACTCCACTTTGCTGAGATGCGTCATCGTACTGTTAGGGGTATCGGCAGAGTGCTGTTAAAACTTTAGTACAACTTCAACTCAGCCCCTTTCTGATCTGATACAGCTCTTCAATGTCAAGTCCGTTCTTCTCATAATATTCTCTTTCCAACTCTTCAACATAGAAACGATCCAGGCCGGAGTTCTCAAGAAAATCCTCTCGCAAACCTACGTTACGTTCCGCAATTATCTGCGGAAGCAGAGAGTGAAGGTACATAGCCTCTTTCTTTATGGTAAATATGGTCTCTGTAAAGAGATGGTCCGGAATGTCAGAGCTTATACGCTTTTTAGTTTTAAGTTCTTCAATTACTTCCCTTCTCAGAGCCTCCTGATCGGCTTTTGTAGTGAATCTGGAGTAGAAATTTCTGATACGATCGCGGACGTGCTCGAGAAGAACTATTGCGATTCGCTCTTCCTGGTCAATCTCCGTTAGTCGGTTGTAGAGATCTTCGATTGATGATTTTCTCGCCTCTATTGCGATTAATCCATCCATAAGCGTTTTTACTTTGCTGCGGCCAAAGCTTCCCAGATAGGCGTTGGTAAAGAGTTCGCGGATAAAAAGGTCTTGAAAACAGTCCTCATGCAGATTGTCAAATGCTGCCTTGTGTTCCAGTAGACCACGCAGCATCTCTTCGTTGACCTTTACATTTTCCATGAAAGCCAACTGACTTATAAGATTTGAGACCGTATCAAAACGGTCGAGATAGGTGATTACATATGAAAAACCATCCAGCAATAAAGAGTCTGCACCATCACGAATTTTTTCATCACACTCCTTGCTGGCATCAAGCATAAGCTGGTCGAATGAGTGGTCTCTATTCTCCATAGCCTTTTTCTTGGCTTTTATAAGCTTAAGCATATCCTCTCTGTCGATACGGCTCTCGATCTGTATCTCCCTGAAAAAAATACCTTCCAGTATTTCGCGGGTTGAGGCTACATAATCATGTTCCTGATTTTTTTTCAGGTTACGCCCCTTTTTGAGCATATCGTCGAGCGTATAAAAGAGTGCGCCCGGAATTTTGTTCCTGACAGAGAGGGTCTTCAGCCTTGTCAGTCGCGCATTGTCAAGGTTGCTGATTTCGCCCTTTGCATTACACGCCAGCAGGATATTCCGGTATTCGTCAACTATGCGTTTGTTAGATGGACTGCGGTACATCGCGTCAATTCTTATCCGTTCCTGTTGGTAACGGTCGATTTTGTACGTTGCAGCAAGAGAGACAAGCTTTCCGAAGTCCTCGTCAGAAATCTTTTTGTTTCTGAAATAGAAGCTGCGGAACAGATCTCTGTACTCCCTGTGATAACGGTTTATGAGCTTTACTACAAATAGTTGTGATGATTCGTCATTAAGTAAGGGGTATAACTCTGAAATAAGAATGTCGTCGCGTTCGTCTCCGACGGCTTCTGAGCGTTTTATGCATTTGCCGAGGCGTTTCACAAGCTCTTCCTGCTGGTTTTTCAATTTGCGCGAGAGCAGGTTTGAATGTACAAAATAGAAGTAGTTGCAGACGGCATTTCCTTCAAAGAATATGTTGTCAAAACTGTCCGTGCCGGATGTACGGTCACTAAATCTTACTGCTCCGTCTTCATCTGAGCGTGCTCCATACATAACGAGTCGATTTATTATTTCAGGCTTTGAGAGGTCTGACGAAGGCTGGTCTACTCCGAACATATATTCGCAAAAGCTGCCGCCGTTGCCTTGATAAGTTATCCCGTCCGGTGAGATTATCATCTCGTTCCCAGGGGAAAAAATACGGAGTTGATCCTCTTCCTGAACTATGTTGAAAAAATAGTGCTGGTAGGCATCGTTGCCGGCTACCATGACAAAATACTCTGTCTGCTCCCCCATCATGCCGTGCAGCCGAATGTCCTTATGCATCTATCTTCTCCTTGCAGTTAAACAGATCAATCTTCATGCCGTCGTAAGCCAATTCTACGCCAACCGGCAGTTTGTTTTCTTCAGAATGCGCTATCTGATGGGTAAGGTGGGTTAGAATGGTACGCTGAACATTCAGCCCCCTTATTGCAGCAATTGCACCAGAAATGTTGAAGTGAAACGGATGCTCCGCCCATCTGAGCCCGTCGATAATCAAGACCTTCACACCGGCAAGCAGTGTGATTGATTGCTCTGAAATGGCACTGCAGTCAGTCAGGTAAGCAAAATCCCCGATCCGATATCCAGTTGAAAAAGTTCTGCCATGCTCAAGCGGAATGGGGACAACTGACTGACCAAAAAGTTTAAATGGGGCGACTATTTCATTGGCTGCAAGCAGAGGCGTATAGCCGGAACCGTCATGCTGGTTGAATATATAGCTGAAGCATCTTTTTAATGTGTCAAGGGTGCTTTTCTCGGCATAGCAGGGGATAATCTCTTTATGGATAAAATGAAATCCACGAAGATCGTCTATGCCGTTGACATGATCAGCGTGAGCATGAGTGAAAAGCACGGCATCAACCCGCCGGATATCTTCGCGGAGCGCCTGCTGTCTCAGATCAGATGAGGTGTCGACTAATACGGTGTGGTTGTCATACTCAATCAGCAGAGATGCTCTTGTCCGTTTGTCCCGCTGGTCTGCAGATCTGCATATATCGCAGCTGCAGCCTACCATTGGCACTCCGGTTGACGTGCCGCTCCCCAAAATTGTAATTTTCATATCAGTCAACCTTCTGTGTCAGCTGCTGAAAAATAACAGAATAGAGTTGCTCAGGCAAGATGGATTTGTTCCCGTTTTTGCCAATCAATAATTAAGACGCCATGTCAATCAGAAGCGCCAGGTTCAAGGCGATTACAATTATTCCAACCAGCCAGAGAAGTGCAGCGCCGTACGGCTTATTAGCATACTCCCCCATCACTCTCTTTGAAGAGGTAAGCCATATCATCGGAATAACTGTAAACGGTAGTTGAAGAGAGAGAGCCACCTGACTCCAGAGAATCCCTTTAAACGGATCTTTTAGCAGCAAAATAATCAGAACCCCTCCAAGAACGGTGGCAAGGACTCCGATTCGCGAATGAATGTCTGCAATATCAAATGGTTCACGGTAAATACCCGCAAATATGCTCCCTCCAGCCATAGCAGCGGTAACTGAGGAGGCAAGGCCGGCAAAAATAAGTCCCAGAGCAAAAA
Source organism: Desulfuromonadaceae bacterium (assembly GCA_028683855.1). Taxonomy (GTDB): domain Bacteria; phylum Desulfobacterota; class Desulfuromonadia; order Geobacterales; family Pseudopelobacteraceae; genus JACRCG01. The sequence goes on along the minus strand of JAQUHA010000022.1, from coordinate 32,798 downwards.
CAGTTGCTGAAAGATTACCGAAAACAGGTGTAAGTGTTGCTGTTACCTGTGGCAGATCGTTTACCTGTATCCCCCTCGTGTAAAAAACGGCAGCAGCCATTATTATCATCGCGCTATTTATAGCCCAGCCTGCTCCCATCCCTGCAAGTGTATCCAGAAATTCGTACTTCAGCCCCTTGCGTATAGCATCATCCCCCTGCTCATGCACCTGTCTGCTCTGTATTACCTCTGAATGCAGAAAAATATTGTGCGGCATTACGACTGCTCCGAGAACACCGACTATTACAGGTAAAGCGCCAATTGGTACGTCTGGGGTCACCCATCCCTTCATTGCAGCACCCCATGAGAGCTTTGCAATCGTTAATTCAAAAAGAAATGCCAGTCCGATGAGAGATACAAAGCCCATTATCCATTTTTCAAGCCGTTTATAGTTTTTGGAAAAGAGCATATATATTGCAAATGCTCCAGACATAACAGCTCCTGCCGGCAACGGGAGCCTGGTTAGCATTTGCAGTCCTATTGCACCACCAAGAAGCTCGGCGAGAGCTGTTGAAATGCAGGCCAGCATTGCGCTACCGAGCATAAGGAATTTCAGCCATTTATTAAAATAGGTAGAGGCTGCTTCAGAAAGGCAGAGTCCGGTGACAATTCCGAGATGAGCGGCATTGTGCTGGAGAACGATCAGCATAAGAGTGGAGAGAGTGACGACCCATAACAGTTGATATCCAAATTGCGACCCGGCGGCTACGTTTGTTACCCAGTTGCCCGGATCTATGAACCCTACAGTGACAAAGAAGCCTGGACCTATATAGCGGAATATCTCCAGTGAAGCCAACCGCGAAGCCTGTTTACCTATGTGGGAGAGTTTTGACATATTGTTTAATCACAGCTTTCTTATGATCAGCCAGTTTAAACAGATAGATGATCTTTTGTGGTGTCCGGCGACTGCAGAATAAAAAAGCGCACTCCGTAACGTGACAGAGTGCGCTATATTTAATACAGTCGTTCAAATAAGTCGTTTACCCTTCTGTCAGGACACGTTCGTCATAGATAGCCTCAAGTCTACGGCGATGTCCAAGTTCTACATCAGCGAAATTCATCAATATCTTCTGCAGTTTAGGGTCGTCAGTCATCCCTGCGGCGGCTTTATAGAGCTGGTATGCATTCTCTTCAGTTTTCAGCGCGCTGGAAATTATCTGGCTATAGTTCATGTCAGGGCGGAAAGAAACCTCAACCAGGTACTTTGCAATGCTTGACTCCGGTAAAGTACATAGTTTATGACTTTCAGCCTTGTCCTCATCAATCTTTATAAAAACATCCTTATGGGTAGCCTCTTCCTTTGCAAGCTCCTCAAACATTTTCTTTGAAGCGATATTTGTTGAAAGCTCTGCAGCTCTTTTGTAGAGGTTATAGGCGGTCTCTTCTCTTTCAACCGCAAACTTTATTACTTCTTCAAGTGTTACAAATTCCATTTAAACTATACCTCCATAAATAATTTTAAATGTTGCTGGGCATTTACACAGATAGGTAACGATAATCGCTGCGAATAACCCGCTGGCGATGTTACTGCTTGAGAAGTTCTGCGTCAATAGTAATATGTACATCCATAAGCGCCAAGAAAAACAGCTGTTGTTAGTTTCCTGTAGCAACTCACGCTGTAGTCAAGGTGGCTTACAGGTTTCACGCTTTTCTCACAGTTGGGTTGGTTTTATCCCCTTAGATACGCCAGCACCTGAGCCGGATGCTGTTCGGCTTTGGCAACCTTTGCCCACTGTTTCTGAACTATTCCATCAGGGCTTACTACGACTGTGGAGCGAATGGTTCCAAGTGACTTCTTTCCATACATTACCTTCTCGCCGTACGCTTCATAAAGCTGCATCATGGTTTGGTCTGGGTCTGTTAACAGCAGGAAAGGGAGGCTGTAGTTAGTTACGAATTTATTATGTGCCGCCAGGCTGTCTTTACTGACTCCGAAAATCACAACTCCCAGGTCTGCAAGCTCCTTGTAATTGTCTCTGAATCCGCACGCCTCTTTCGTGCAACCGGGCGTGTTGTCTTTAGGGTAAAAGTAAATAACAACGGTTTTACCTTTGTAATCACTTAGGGAGTGTTTTTTACCATCACTCCCATCCAGCGTAAATGCCGGAGCAATTCTACCTTCGAGCGCCATAAGCGTAACCTCCTTAAAATCAAAAAAGACTATTTATGTCCACTTTAGCGTATTGAAACAAAATGTCAATGTAAAAAAGCGAAATACATTCAGAAACATATATAGAAGAGATATTTGACATTGGTCAAATTATTCAACGGTTATTTGTGGGATTTATTGCGCGTACAGAGTTGACAACAGTGTATTGCGTCATAGACTCAAATGGTTGGTATCTGAAAAATTAAGTTTTTAACCCACTCATCGCTTGTTAACATCACCTGTGAAAGGAGAATCACCATGCAAAAGAGTAAACTGGCTATTGTGGCTGTAGTAACAGGCTTAACCGGAGTGCTACTGTCTCTTCCCGCCATAACTACAGCGGTCAACAAACCGGCTACCAAAGTAGCCAATGATGGTCGAGCAAAATGTTACGACTGTCACGACGAGATCAAAGCCATGAAGGAGGGGTCTAAGCACGCAAAACTTTCCTGCAAAAGTTGTCATGACAAGCTGGATGCTCATGTAGAAGACCCTGAGAGAAACAAGCCTGTAACACTTATAGATCAAGCTCTATGTGGAAAATGCCACAAAGAGCAGTACGACAGCTTTTACAAAACAAGCTACGAAGCAAGTGCCCGAAGGGAGAAAGGCATGCCGACCGGTCGTTCTCCGATGCAGGACAAGCTTTTGGAGCCCTACGGATTTACTTTTGAGCATAACGAACCGCGAGGTCATGCTTTTATGGTTATAGACCAGTTTGCAGTTGATCGTTTTCAGGGTGGTCGTTTCCAGTTCAAGGAAGGCTGGAAGGGGATTGATAAGTCAGGTAAAACCTGGGATGTCCTGAAAGACAACGGAAAAGATTTTAAGCTGAAGGAGTCGGCAATGGCTGGAAATCCGACCTGCATTCAGTGCAAAACCTCCGATCATATTTTAAAGTGGAAATTCATGGGTGACAAAGACCCCAAGGCTAAATGGGACAGGACTTCAAATGTTGTCGATGTTGCCAAGGATACAAATAATCCGGTAGGTTGCATTCATTGTCACGATCCTCATGGCACTCAGCCACGTGTCGTGCGCGATGGGCTGATTCAGGCGGTCGAAAAGGATCCAACTGCAAATATATTCTCTAAAAACGGAAAGACTGATCTGAAAGTTGTTGATTTCCGAGGGTTCAGAAAAATAGGTTTAATGTCTAAAACTGACTCCCGTATGATGTGTGCCCAGTGCCATGTTGAGTATAACTGTGGCGGTGGCAGTCAGTGGAGTGACGGTGCCAAGGTTGTTTACGCTGACCAACGCACTAATCACTTCCCGTTAAAAAATGCAACACAGCTCCTGGCGCATTACAAAGAACTTGATTTCTTTGATTTCAAGCATACAGTTACAGGAGCCAGGTTGATAAAATTCCAGCATCCGGAAGCCGAAACCTATTCCGGCAGTGTGCATGATAAGGCTGGTGTTCAGTGCCACCAGTGCCATATGCCAAAGCAGAAAGCTAAAAATGGCAAGACCTTCTCTACTCATGGTGTGATTCGCCCAAAAAATCATATAAAGGAATCGTGTCTTGGTTGCCATCCGAAATCTACAGTTGAGCAGAAGCTGTATGAAATAGAGGCTATACAGGGCTACAGCAAAGGAAAGATGCGAAAAGCCGAATACTGGCTTGGAGAGTTAATTGATGCTTATGCAACCGCCAAACGTCTTGGAGTGGTCGAAAGCGTCCTGACTCAGGCTCGCGAAAAACATGAAGAGGCTCATGTGCTCTGGGAATACTGGACGGCTGAAAACTCCGACGGTTTCCACAACCCTGATCTCGCACGCGAAAGCCTTACAGGGTCAATTGCAGCATCAAAAGCAGGGGTTAAGTTGTTAAGAGATGCAATGGCTGTTGTGAACAAAGCTGAAGAGAAAAAATAATCGATTAATATATTTTGTGGTTGCAACAGACAGCCCCGTGTCTGAATGGACGGGGCTGTCATTTCTGTAACGTGAAGTCTAGTGGTGAGGTTCTCTGTTACTGTCGTAAATTTTTGCCTTCTCCAGCCGGTTGTCTCCGATCTGGGATGAGAGTTCGTGGCGCTCTACCTTTTTGTTTACAATAAGCTCTTCGTAGCCCATGTAGCCGGATTTTGCCAGCTCCGCCACAATCTTGACGAACTGCTCCTTGTCTTCAGGCGAGAGGGAATGGAATGCGTCAAAACGTCCGCTTCTTCCCATATTGAAAAAATTGTCCACGGCGGTGAATACGTCGTGAGAAGCGGATAGTTCAACGGAATCGGCGTTAGAAACTCCGGATGTTCCGGTCGGGAGTTCTTTAGAACCGGCAGAAACTCCGGTTTCAGGCTGCTTTGTGCCCGGAAGGGTGGGCGGTTTCTGTCCGGCTGATGACATGAGCATCTCTTTGTAAGCTGTCAGTGTGGTAATCATATTGTGTCTCCTTTCCTGATAATAAAGTTATCGGAAATTTTGCCGGAGAATTGAAGCTCCTCTCTACTGCAAAGGATAGTCGGACATCCGGGCAAAGCGGAATCCCCGTTTTTTAAGCTCTGGCACCACCGCAATAATTCCGGCACCGGTTCCTGCTTCCGGATGGTTCATGTGCAGGAGGGCGATGTCGCCCGGAGCCGCCTTGAGAAGTGCGGCTTTCACCTGCTCAGCCGTGAAGGTCGCACCGGCGTCGCCAAGGATTGAAAAACCGGCCACTTGCTGTCCCAGTCCGTTCGATATCTCGACAGCAATCTCATCATAATATGCCGTTCCGGAACGATACAGTTTCGGTCGTTTTCCGGTAACAGCTTCGATTTTCCGCGCATTAAGTTCTACCTCCTCTACCAGTTCGGTGACACTTTGGGTTCCGTTTATGCCGTAGACCGAACGCCCGGTGACCGAAGCCGGTTTATGAAGAATCCCATGATTGGCAATTTCGAAGAGCGGATTTGCCGCAAGCTTTCGGAACAGCTCCGGATTTGCATCGATCCAGCGTCCGTTGATGAAGAGCGTTGCCGGAATCTGCTCTTGGTTGAGAAATTCCATAAGTTTTAAATCCACACCTTTGCCATATGCACTGCCGCAGGCGTCAAGAGTCAGGGCAATTACTTTCTGATCTGTATCAAGGCGTGTCCGAACGCCGGTAACCCGCTCTCCCCACTGTTTCGGTGCGACGCCCGCGTAGCGGGCAGCGTAGGTTTTTCCGAGGTTCTCCACCGTTTCCGGTTGTGCAGGAGCTGCAAAAGCAGAAGTTGAGATTGCGGCAATTCCGGTAAGCAATATTGCCAAGACTGTTTTCATGTCGTTCGCTCCTGGTCCGTACATTTTTCTGCTGTCTCCATCTGAATTCTCAAACATCGGGCGGCGAAATGCAATCAGAAAACATTCAGGCTTGACATGAAAAATTATAGCGGTAGTCTGTCTTTTCTCCACATCATCTTAAGTCCAGCAGGAGTAGAATAGTGGCACGACACCTTCCGAAAATGTTGTATGCCGATCATAAAGGAAATATTTTTGATCATCCGGATCTCTGTATGGCAGGGATGAGTGGAAATGTTCCGGTTCTGCCGAACGATGTCGAGTTGATACCGCTTCCAGAGGACAGCAGACTTTTCACCATGCCATCAATGCCACCTGTTGCGTGGGATTACCGGAAGAAGAAATTTATTACTGTTGACACTCTGCGAGAGGGGAAACGGAGCCAGAGAATTCAGGCGGTATCAGCATTTATGGCTCCCGGCTATATGCGGACTCTGCTGCCTGCCTGTGATTATTCTGCCAAGTCCGGTCTGCTGCCGCTCTGGTCATATACCGCTGTTGGCTGGGATGAGGAGCGCGACTGCTTTGTTGTGGCCGCTACCAAAGTTGACGGCAACAGCAACTGGAATCCGGTCAATTATGATGATCGTACGCTTGATCCGCTTGTGCGCGAGATGCTGAAACAGATGCCGGATAACCGTCTGCTGGAACAGTTATCGCGCTGTGCGGTTGACTACCACTGTTTTGCCGCAAAAAATCTCTTCTACCGCCGCTGGGAGGCACCTCTGCCGACTTCCCCGGTCTGTAACTCCGCCTGTCTCGGCTGCATCAGTCTGCAGGCTTCCGAATGCTGCCCCTCGAATCATGACCGAATAGGATTTGTGCCGACTCCGGAAGAGCTGTGCGAGCTTGCCGTGCCACATCTGGAAAATGCCGAACAGGCGATTGTCTCGTACGGTCAAGGATGCGAAGGGGATCCGATCCTGCAGGCTGATGCCATTGCGGAAGCAACAAGGGAGATGAAGAGGAGATGCGCCAGAGGTACGGTAAATTTCAACTCAAACGGCTCGATTCCTGAGCGGGTGAAGCTACTTTGTGACGCTGGAATGGATTCTTTCCGCTTTTCCATGAATTCGGTGCGGGAAGACGCATACAACCGTTATTACCGGCCGAAAGGGTACGGGTTTGCCGATGTACTCCGTTCAGTTAACATCTCGAAAGAGGCTGGTCGCTTTACCTCGATCAACTACCTGGTATCTCCCGGAGTAACTGATTCTCCGGATGAAGTTGATGCACTGTTGAAATTTGTTGCGGATACCGGCGTTGATATGATTCAGATGCGAAACCTGTCGATAGATCCGGATTACTATAACCGTGAAATTGGGGGAGCCGGGAAGGGGATCGGCATGTATCGTCTGCTGGAGCTTCTGAAGAAGGAATTTCCCCGCCTGCAGTTTGGTTATTACAATAGGACCAGAGAAAATTTTTTCCCTGAAGGGTATGAAAAAGGGTGGCCGGTCAAGTGATTTTTGTTCTGCTTCCATAAATATTTTAGTTACCCCTTGATTTTTAGTCAGGTGCTGTTTATATTTCGGAAGTGTTAGCACTCTAGGTCTGCGAGTGCTAATTTCAATTTATCAACACCACACAAAGATAGAAAGGAGAAGTACAGATGAATTTGAGACCACTGCAGGATCGTATCATTGTCAAGCGTGTCGAAGAAGAGACTAAAACAGCAGGGGGGCTTTTTATCCCTGAAACAGCTAAAGAGAAACCGCAGCGCGGCGAAATAGTTGCCGCAGGCAACGGTAAGAAGACTGAAGACGGCAAAGTACTGCCACTGGATGTGAAAATCGGTGATATTGTCCTTTTTGGTAAATATGCCGGTACAGAAGTAAAGGTTGATGGCGAAGATTATCTTATGATGCGTGAAGACGACATTCTCGCCGTTGTAGAATAAAATATACATTCAGTTTTGGGCGAATGCGGTTCGCCTCTACAAATCTAAAATCAATACGGAGGAGTAAACAATGGCAGCAAAGATTATCAAATTTGATCAAGATGGTCGTAACGCAATCCTGAAAGGCGTGAATGTACTAGCCGACACAGTTAAGGTTACTCTCGGACCTAAGGGGCGCAATGTCGTTATCGACAAATCCTATGGCTCTCCGCTGATTACAAAAGACGGTGTAACCGTTGCTAAAGAGATCGAACTTGAAGACAAGTTTGAAAACATGGGCGCACAACTGGTGAAGGAGGTTGCTTCAAAGACTTCCGATATCGCCGGTGACGGTACCACTACTGCAACTGTGCTTGCACAGGCTATTTACCGCCAGGGCTCCAAGTTGGTTGCAGCCGGTCATAACCCTATGGAAATCAAGCGCGGTATAGATAAGGCTGTTGAGGCTATCGTAGCAGAATTAAAAAGTATCTCAAAGCCGATTAAGGATCATAAGGAGATCGCTCAGGTTGGTACAATCTCAGCGAACAACGACAAAACAATCGGTGACATTATTGCGGAAGCGATGGAAAAAGTCGGTAAAGAGGGCGTTATTACAGTTGAAGAGGCAAAGTCAATGGAAACAAGCCTTGAAACTGTAGAAGGTATGCAGTTTGATCGTGGCTACCTCTCCCCTTATTTTGTAACTGATCCTGAGCGAATGGAATGTTCAATTGAGAACGCCATGATTCTGATCCATGACAAGAAAATCTCCAACATGAAAGATCTTCTTCCGGTTCTTGAAGCCAGCGCAAAAACAGGTCGTCCGCTGTTGATCATAGCAGAAGATATCGATGGTGAAGCATTGGCAACCCTTGTTGTTAATAAACTGCGTGGTGTTCTGAATGTCTGCGCTGTAAAGGCGCCGGGCTTCGGCGACCGTCGTAAGGCAATGCTTGAAGATATCGCAATTTTGACAGGTGGACAGGTTATATCCGAAGAGGTCGGTTTTAAACTCGACCAGACAACAATTGATATGCTTGGTCAGGCAAAACGTATTACTGTCGACAAAGACAATACCACAATCATTGATGGCAACGGAAATGAAGAAGCTATCCAGGGTCGCGTAAAGATGATTCGTGCTCAGGCTGAAGAGTCTTCAAGCGATTATGATAAGGAAAAACTCCAGGAGCGTCTCGCTAAACTTGTTGGCGGCGTAGCTGTTATCAAGGTAGGTGCTGCGACTGAAGTTGAAATGAAAGAGAAAAAAGCCCGCGTTGAAGATGCTTTGCACGCAACCCGTGCAGCAGTTGATGAAGGCATTGTCCCTGGAGGTGGCGTAGCTTATGTTCGCTCTATGGTGGCACTCGAGGCTCTTAAGCTGGGTAGCGAGCAGCAGTTCGGCGTCAGCGTTATCAAGGCTTCTCTTGAAGCGCCGATTCGTCAGATAGCAGAAAATGCAGGGATCGATGCTTCGATCGTAGTTGACAAGGTCAAGAACGGCAAAGATGCCTTTGGATACGACGCAGCAAATGATGAATATGTCGATATGATCGCAGCCGGTATTATCGATCCTACTAAAGTTTCCCGCAGTGCACTTCAGAATGCAGCTTCCATAGCAGGATTGATGCTTACAACAGAAGCTTTGATTGCTGAGAAGCCTAAGGATGATTCAGCTGGTGCCGGCATGGGCGGCGGAATGCCTGGTGGCATGGGCGGAATGGGTGGTATGGGCGGCGGGATGTACTAGTCTGTCTCATAAATCTGAATAAAAGCAGTACTAGAGAAGCCCCGTTTATCGGGGCTTCTCTTTTTGTGCATTACCCCTGATTCTAAGTGTAAGGAGTTACTCTTTTTGTTGCGGATTAGATAATAAGTGGATAATCATGTAACGGTGTAACAGAAAAAGAAAGAGCGACATTTCTGTCGCTCTTAGTGGTTATGGTTATTAAGTTTTGAATTTAAACCTGTGGACGGCGTGAGCGGTATTCGATCACCGGTTCATGTCTTGCGACCGGAGCCTTGCGTGGTGCGCTTCCGGCTGGTTTAGCCGATTTGCTCCAAGGCTTGGCATGAGCGTCACGTCCACCGGCTGGTTTGCCGAAGCGTCCACCTGGCGCTCCGCCTGAACCGCTCTTGCGTGGGCTGCCACTACGACCAACTGGTTTTCTGATGGAGGTTTTCGGCTCAAGACCGTCAATCATAGCTTCAGGAAGCTTCTTGCCGATAAACCGTTCAATACGCTCCAGATAATTGCGCTCACCAGCCGATGCGAATGAGATTGCAATCCCGTTAGCTCCGGCACGGCCGGTTCGACCTATGCGGTGGACATAGTCTTCCGCGAAACGTGGGAGGTCAAAGTTGATTACGTGGCTGATGCCGTTTACGTCAAGTCCTCGTGCAGCGACGTCGGTTGCAACCAGAAGACGGATGCCGCCGCGACGCATACGGTCAATAGTCTTGTTACGAGCCATCTGGGTCATATCCCCGTGAAGTGCTGCTGCCGGAAAGCCGTTACGTGAAAGCTCGCGGGACAACTCGTCGGCATCACGTTTTGTTGCAGAGAATATGATCGCGCGGGTTAGCTCAACATCTCTTACGAGGTGATCAAGTAGCTCTTTCTTGTGGTTCAGGCTGTCTGTGACGTGAAGGCGCTGTTCAATAAGTGCGTGTGATGATGTGCTTACAGCCAGCTGAATACGTTTAGGCTCACGCATCATCTTTTCAGCCAGTCTTGCAATGTCACCCTCCATGGTGGCGGTAAACATTAAGGTTTGCCGATTGGATGGTGTGCGTTCAACGATTTTGTTGATGTCCTCGCTGAAGCCCATGTCCAGCATACGGTCAGCTTCGTCAAGAACCAGCATTTCAAGGCGGTCAAGACGGATACTTCCGCGCTCAATATGATCCACAAGGCGGCCTGGAGTTGCCACTATAATGTCAACAGGCGCCGACAGGAGTCGCAACTGTTCACGATAAGGCATACCGCCGAGGAGCGTGCCGCAGCGAGGGCGTATTCCACGACCGTAGTTGCGGGCGGATTCCATAACCTGTCCTGCAAGTTCACGTGTAGGGGCGAGAACCAGAATGCGTGGCCCTTTGCCCGGTAGTGTAGATTTTTTTGTCAGGAGCTCAAGAGCCGGTAGCACAAAGGCGGCAGTTTTACCTGTGCCGGTCTGGGCTGTTGCGATCAGATCACTTCCGGAGAGTACAAGAGGAATTGATTGCTCCTGGATGGGGGTTGGTACGGTGTAACCGCAAGCGGTAATAGCCGAGAGGATAGCCGGATTAAGGCCGAGTTCTGCAAATGTCATAATGATTCCTTTTATGGGAGCGGTGTAAAGAGAGAAGCACACACGAACCGTGGAATCAAGCGGATGACTCCAGGACAGTTAAAGACAGAAACGTGCGGGCAGACAATAAATCTTCGCCTGCCGAACGGTCTGCTTGTTTCAATAGGGATTGAAGGCGCAGGGGGGGGCAGAATGCGATGATCAAAAGAGAAACAACGGACACCATACCGTTGATTCGTTTTATACTGTTCAACAATCGTGCAATATAGCCGTACTGTATAATAAATGCAAGTAATTATTTTAAGAGATGTTTTCTGCTCTATTATTAAAAACATCTGCCTCTGTACAAGAAACATCTATCGTGCTAGGTTTACACTGATATAATTCCCTTTCAGCCAGGAGTCTCCTGTGTCAAAACAGTTTATAAGTCAGATTAAAGATCGTGAAACAGTTAATGCCGAGTTTCTTGTCAAGGACAAAATTATGGCAATGGCTAAGAATGGCAAATCGTATATGAACCTGCGACTGATGGATAAGAGCGGGGAAATTGAAGCAAAAATATGGGATAACACGGAGCAGTTGGATAAACAGTTTGACAAGGATGATTTTGTCAAAGTCAGGGGGAAAGCTTCTGTATATATGAACAAAATGCAGATTGTTATTGCCGAGATTCTTAAAGTTCAGGAGGAGGAAGTTACTCTTGCCGATTTTTTGCCTGTTTCACCACGTCCGCTTGATGAGATGCTAGAGGAGCTGAAAATAGTAGTCTCTTCTCTCACAAACAGTTATCTCCGCACCCTTATGGGTGTATTTCTGTCTGATGAGGAGTTTATGAAAATGTACTCCCATGCACCGGCTGCAAAAGCGATGCATCATGTCTATATCAGCGGACTTCTGGAACATTCACTTGCGCTGGTAAAACTTGCAAAAACTATTGTGCCGCTTTACGGCGGAATAAACGAGGATCTGCTGATAACCGGAGCACTGCTGCATGATGTCGGTAAGATTTATGAGATGAGTTACGAGCGGGTATTTGATTACACGGATGCGGGGAAATTACTCGGACACATAACAATAGGGGTTGAACTGGTTGATGAGAAGATCAGGTTGGTTGACGGTTTTCCGCATGAGTTGGGAATGCTCCTAAAACATATGCTCCTGTCTCATCACGGGCAGTACGAGTACGGATCACCAAAACGCCCCAAGACTATCGAGGCAACCATACTTAACTATCTGGACGATATGGATTCCAAAATCAACGGGATCCGTACTCATATAGCAAAAGAGACCGCGTCGTCATCCAGTTGGACCGCTCATCACCGACTGTACGATCGTTACTTCTTTAAGAATAATGGAATGGAGGCGGGGGAAGAAGAAACGGTTTGCGTTCAGGATGAGTTATGCGTACCGCTGGTTTCTGAAGCTAACGAGAAAACCGATGCAGGAGATGGACGCCAGACATTTAAAAATCAGCCGCTTAAGGGGCTGGAAAATCTTAAACTGTTTTAAACTCATCAGGGGCTGATATCAGCCCCTTTTGATTTCAATATTAAGCTCTGAAATTTTCTTTCTTAGGGTATTTCGGTTAATGCCTAGCACATCTGCAGCCTTAACCTGGTTCCATCGGCATTTTTCAAGAATCAGGCGAATCAGAGGTCGCTCAACCTGTTCCAGTACCATTGCAAAAATGTCTCCCTTCTCAAGCCCTTCTATGCCGTTCATGGAGGAGCGAAGTTTCAAATCAACCAGCTCTTCCAGAGAAGTTTCCTGAGCTCCACTCTGGGGAGTCTCTTTTGTTGAAAGCAAACCTCCAAAATCAGCCGCAGTCAATAGCGGATCATTTGAGAGGATGACAGCTCTTTTAATAGCATTTTCAAGTTCGCGGACATTTCCCGGCCATGAGTATGAGTTAAGAAGTGTCAGTGCATCAGCTGATAGCTGTTTGGGCGAAACCGACATTTCTGCACAGGCACGGGAAAGGAGATAATTCGCTAAATCAGGGATGTCGTCCCGACGGTCACGCAACGGGGCCAGAGTTATCGGTACAACATTAAGGCGATAGTAAAGATCTTCGCGGAAATCCTTAGCCCGTACCTTTTCAATCAATGACTGGTTTGTTGCAGCCACTATTCTTACATTCACCGAGATATTCTGGTTTCCACCTATCCTTGTAACTTCGTGTTCCTGCAGAACCCTCAGTATTTTTGCCTGCAGCTCAAGCGGCATATCACCTATTTCATCAAGGAAGAGAGTCCCGTGGTTTGCCTGTTCAAATTTGCCCAGTTTCCGCTCCCCTGCACCGGTAAAAGAACCTTTCTCAAGACCAAACAGCTCGCTTTCAAGAAGATCGCGCGGTATTGCTGCACAGTTGATTGCAATGAACGGCTTGCCTATGCGTTCTGAGTTGAAATGTACAGCTCTGGCAACCAGTTCCTTGCCGGTACCCGATTCTCCCTGAATAAGAATAGTGACATCGCTGCCCGCAACTTTGCCGATCGTTTTGTAAACCTCCTGCATAGCAACCGAATTACCGACTATATTTTTCTCAACCTGATAACGACCTTTCAGCTCCTCCTTCAACGAAGTTACCTGCACAGCTATGTCACGGGCTCTTGCAACCTTTTCAATAATCGCATCAATTACATCCAGGTCAAACGGCTTCGTAATATAGTCGTAAGCCCCCCTCTTCATGGCTTCAACGGCATTTTTCATACTTGCTTCGGCAGTCATGATAACCATAAGTAGATCGCTGTTCATCTCACGGACTTTGTCAAGCAGATCAAGACCGTTAATGCCGGGCATCTTAATGTCAAGAATTGCAAGGTCATAACAGTTATCTTTTATAAGTTCGAGAGCCTGACGCCCGTCGTGAGCAATATCAACAGTAAAACCTTTCTGTTTCAGTGCTTTTGAAAGTACCCATCTGATACTCTCTTCGTCATCAGCTACCAATATTCTGTTAAGTGGCATATTCACCCTCTTTTTGTGAAATTTGTTTTTACTTTTAACGTACTAACGGTAGCAGCACCGTAAACTTGGTGCCATGCCCCGGATCAGATTCAGCTTTAATCATACCTCGATGTTCCGAGACTATTTTATGACAGATGGTCAGTCCGAGACCCGTCCCGGTTGATTTTGTACTAAAAAACGGGGTCCATATACTCTCCAGATCTTCCTGAGGGATTCCGGGACCGTCATCCGCAATCTCGATAGCAACCATTCTGGAATTTTTCTGATTCTGCGTCATACGATAATCCGAGAGAACACGGCTGGAGACGGTCAGCCGTCCATCGCTGCCCATTGCATCAATGGAGTTCCTAATCAGATTAAGAAAAAGCCGGGTCAACATCTCTTCATCCGCAAAAATATCAGGAATGCTTGGATCAAGATTCTGAATAAACGCGATATCCTGTGAGGCAACAGCCTCTTTCTGTAGTAGAAGAATATCGCCAAGCACCTTATGCAGGTTGACTGGTGCAAGCTTCAGAACACGAGGTGAGGCAAGATCCAGCAGTTCTCGGATAATATGGTCAATCCGCTCTGTTTCACGAATTACCACTCTGGTATATTCAAGCATCCCGCTATCAGGGGTAAATTCACGTTCTAAAAGCTGAGCGGCTCCTTTAATGCCGCCCAAAGGATTTTTTACCTCATGGGCTAATCCTGCAGCCAGCGTCCCAAGTGTTGAAAGGCGGTCTGCCTGCCGAACTGCTGCTTCAAGTTCACGTATGTAAGTAATATCCTTAAGCGTAAGGATTGCCCCGATATTTTCACCATTATCCTCAACAAGAGGGTAGCAGGTAACTGCAACAGGCGTGACCCGCCCGGTTGCCCGAACAACTACATCCTCATTATCCGATATTGTTATTCCAGTCTGCATGGTTTTATCCAGCATTTCTATGAGGGTTGCCTCAAGAGAGAACAGTTTAGCGAATTCTGTTCCTAAAGCCTGTCTCTGCGAAAAACCGGTTATCTGCTGAGCAGCAGGATTGCAAAGCGTAATTATGCCGTCGCTGGAGACGACAATAACGCCGTCACCTACACTATCTATTACTGTTGCGTAATAGTCATCTCTGTTTTGTGTTCCATGTTTGCTAGTCGTCTGCATTTGAGAAATGTACCTGAGAGGCAGTTGTCTGCCGAATTTTGTCTGTTAAGGTTGTTATTTCATCAATTGAAGCTGCATGATTGGCTCCCCGGCGAATTTCTGAAGCGCCTGGAAAGCCCTTGGCGTACCATCCTATATGTTTCTTTATTTCGCGTACTGCAATCGTTTCGCCCCATTCAGATACGAATAGATTCAAATGTTTCTCAATTAAGTCAGCTCGTTGAAAAGTTGTTGCTAGTGTGTGACCTCCAGTATTGTAAAGTTCCTTTAGCTGGGTGAAAATCCATGGATTGCCTAATGCCCCGCGAGCAATCATTATTCCGTCACATCCGGTTTCAGCAAACATTCTAAGACAATCCTCCGGTGTAAACAGGTCGCCACTCCCAAGAACCGGAATAGACAATAAACTTTTCAGTTCGGCAAGGTGTGACCAATCAGCCTCTCCGGTAAACATAAGGCTGCGACTGCGTGGGTGTAGAGTGATTGCATCACACCCTTCAAGCTCTGCTATGCGTCCGACCTCCTTAAAAACATTGTCTCCGCAGTGCCACCCGGATCTTATTTTGATAGTAAGGGGCATCTTGGTTGCCGCTCGAACGGCTCTTATTATGGCGGCTATTTTGAGCGGCTCCTGCAGTAAAGCACTTCCTGCTCCGGTTCCCACAACTTTGCGTACTGGACATCCCATATTTATATCGAGCAGCTCTCCGTATCCTTCAACCATTCGCGCCGCCTCGGCAAGATCAGAAGGTTTGTCACCAAAGAGCTGTATGCCGAGCGGTCTGTCATCCGAACAGCTCTTCAGCAGTGCCAGAGTCTTTGTCCCTTCACGCACGAGACCGTTAACACTTACCATTTCCGTAAAGGCGAGCGACGCGCCTGCTTCACGACAGATCAGTCGAAATGGTAGATTTGTAATTCCCGCCAAGGGGGCAAGCACGACGTTGTGCTTTAGAACTAGAGAGCCAATTGTTAATGGTTTTAGCATGATACACACTAACGATACGAACCGGGAGGGAGAAAAACGGTTATTATCTGCCTAAATTTTGGGCATGATAGCACAGCAAAAATAAATGGCAAGAGCAAATAACAGATTTTTATTGCCAACAGGTAGATTTACGTTTTTAATGTCGAAACATAAGTTGTCGGGAAAAGGAGAATTGAAATGTTTGGATTCGGTATGCCTGAAATAATAATTATTCTGGTAATAGCCCTTATTGTGATAGGGCCACACAAGCTGCCTGAATTAGCCAAATCATTAGGAAAGGGGCTGGCTGAATTCAAGAAAGCTTCTGAAGGGTTTCAACAATCAGTAAGGGATGAAGCAAACAGAGCTGAAGAGACGGAAAATGGGGTGGGCACACAGATAAAGTCTGATGCTGAAATCAGCGAACCTATTGATACAACAGTAAAAACACCTAGCAAGAAAGAAACTCTCAACTCCTGATTTTTTTTACTTAACTTTAACATTTATCTGTTTAGGTCTGGTCTCCTTCTTTTTGGGCAGTGTTATAGTTAATACACCCTTTTCGCATACAGCATCAACTCTCTCCTGATCTACTGTTATGGGAAGGCTGAAACTTCGCTGAAACGAACCAAAATACCTCTCAATACGATGATAATTTTCTTTTTTAACTTCATCTTCGTGCTTACGCTCACCCTTTAGAATCAGCGTACTGTCTTCGATTCTGACTTCAATATCCTTCTGGTCAACGGCTGGAAGTTCGGCTTTTATAACTATGGAGTCGGCTGTTTCGTAAATGTCAACCGCCGGCTGCCAAAGCCCTTCATTGATATCTTCACTCGGAATGTCGTGATTCCACGAAAGGCTGAGAAGTCTGCTCATCTGCTCCTGCATGATTCGCAAATCACGAAGCTGATTGTACTTTACGAGTGCCATAATATTCCCCCTCGTCTTCTGTTTTGACAGTCAAGCAACTGAAACAAGAATAATAACGATTTAGAAAATGTCAAGTTGATCGATTTTTACTGTCAGTCGGAGACCTGATTCAGAAAATCGAGGCTTTTAATTTTTCTACCGGAATGAGCCATTAACAGCTCATCCAGAAGAAGTGCGATTTCACCCAGTTCCCCCTTCTGGAAAATTATTGCCCCGAATTTTCCTGTGGAAAGGCATGAGTCCAGTTTTCTAAGCGCATTGATTGATATGCGGCGACCGGAACCGGTACATGAAAAACAGAGAACCTCACCTCCATACAGAACAAGTGCGCCTCGCATATCGAACTCAGCTCCACAACGACTGCAGGCATACAATGAAGGGCGATAGCCAAGAATATTAAGGAGATTTGCCTCGAAAAACCGACGGCCTGCCATACCGCGTTCCCCGGTATCAAGAGATGAGATATACGCGGAGAATAATCTGAACAGGCGTGGCAGTGACACCCCCTCAGGTGTTAGAAGTTCAAGCAGTTCGCAGGCGTAAATCGCGTGTGCAATGGCTTCAAGGTTATTACGAACCCCTGAATACAAATCAATTATATCTGCACTTCGTAAAGAGGATAACCCGTTCTTTAGAAACAGCTGGATATTTACCCTCGCGAATGGTTCAAGAGCCGGTCCAAAGCGTTTACGACTCTTGCGCGCCCCTCTTGCAAATCCTTTTATCCTTCCATGTTCAAGTGTAAAAAGCGAAACTATCCGATCGCTTTCGCCGTAATCTGAGCTTGAAAGCACAAAAGCCTGTAGTTCTTCCAGATGCATGAGTTATCCGAATGCTGTTTTGGTAAAGTTAATCGGGGGAGGATTGTGTATATATGCTTTTCATACAAAATTCCCAAACATATAAATGAGTATCTGCTCAGTTACGAAAACTACTCTCTTGTGTACATTACAGCTACTGCTTTTGCATTCCCTTTGCCGACAGCAACCCAGCCATGCGGTTGACCGGAATCATAGTAAATACTGTCCCCCTCTCTCATACGGAGCACTTCGTTGTTGTAATGAAAATCGAGCTCTCCTGAGACTATGTAGATAAACTCTTCATCACCGTCATGCTTGAAAAAAAGCGAGTCATCCCACGCCCTGTTTTCAAACTCAACCAGAAACGGCTCCATATGTTTGTGTCTGAGACCCTGAGCCAGAGAGTGGTAGGTGTAGGGGCGTACAATTTCGTTTGAGGAAATACGGGGAACTCTCTCATCCTCACGAATATCCTCCCGCCTCGTCAACACATATTTCTGGCTATTGTCAGCATCGGCAAAGAAGAAGTGGATATCAACCTTCAGCCCTTTTGCAATTTTAAGCAGGGTTGCAAGGGGGGGAATTACCTGCTGATTTTCGATCTGCGACAACAGCGGTTTAGAGAGAGTGGTCAGCTCTGACAACTCCTGAAGAGTCAGTCGTTTCTGCTGTCGAAGGTTCCTGATCTTCTCGCCTATACGGAACTCTTTGATCTGCTCCTTTATGTCAGTCATCAGATGTCTCCCGCAATTTAATTTGAAGTGATTCTACTTTTACACAAACTAAGCCGATGATTCAATAACATAATTATAGTGAATAAAACACCGGTTGTTGACGTGAAAGAGCTGCTGGATATCTTGACAGCTGGTAATATTATGATTACTGTTTCGGTAAGTTAGCTCATCTCACAATTACATAAGGTGCTGATTCCAATGAATTTACGACGCCACAGTATGCTGCCGATTTTAACTCTCACTCTGATGCTTCCATTATTCACTGGATGCGACAAAAAAAATGAAAATCCTATCTTTCTGGAGTCCAGTCGCACAGTAGGCAGAGCCGAAGCGCCTGTACAGAATGTGCCAAACGATATCCTTTCAACTCAAAGAGCTTTCAGCAACGTATCGAAAAAAGTTACACCTTCAGTCGTAAATATCTCTACTGTGAGCAGAAAAAAAATTATTCAGCCTTTTTTTGAAACCAACCCATTCTTTGAGGATTTTTTCGGAGCACCTCAGGCCCGTCGTGATAAAAGCCTTGGCTCAGGTTTTTTGATCAGTAATGATGGCTTTATAGTAACTAACGACCATGTAGTTCGTGACGCAGAGAGCATTCAGGTCAAGCTGTCTAATGACAAGGTTTATGATGCGAAGGTCGTTGGAGGTGACCAGAAAAGTGATATAGCGGTTATAAAAATCGACGCTAAGGACCTCCCTGCTGCGGTGCTTGGAGATTCCGATAAGCTAGAGGTCGGTCAGTGGGCTGTGGCTATCGGTAACCCCTTTGGTCTGGATAGAACCATGACTGTCGGTGTAATCTCCGCAACAGGTCGATCCAATATGGGGATTGAAACTTACGAGAACTTTATTCAGACAGATGCATCTATAAATCCGGGAAATTCCGGTGGTCCGCTTCTTAATATCTACGGTGAAGTAATCGGTATAAACACTGCTATTGTTGCCGCCGGTCAGGGGATAGGATTTGCTATTCCGGTTAATATGGCTAAACCTGTTTTTTCACAGTTAATTCAGAAGGGGAGTGTCAGCCGTGGTTATATGGGCGTTACCATACAGCCTGTTACTGAAGATCTGGCGCTCTCTTTTGGTCTCAAACAGGCTAAAGGCGCTCTTGTTAATGACGTAGTCAAGGGGAGTCCGGCTGACAAAGCCGGCATAAGGCAGGGAGATGTAATTATCTCATTTAACGGCAAAGAGATAAAAGACCCATCACATCTGCAACGGGCTGTTGCAGAGGCTGAAATAGGCAAAAGCTCGAAGGCGACTCTCTTTCGTGAAGGGAGGGAGGTGGAGCTGACCATTGCTCTTGCGAATGCGGACACTGCCCCGAAACAGCGTCAGAAACAGAGAAATGATGCCAACCGTTACGACGAGGGGGAAGCGGATCTGTTAGGACTGATTGTTGAGGATGCCGCGACTGATATTGGAGGGGTTACTGTAACAAATGTTCTACCGGACAGTCCGGCGGCAGAAGCCGGCATTAAGAGGGGAGATGTTGTAGTCTCGGTAAACAGGAAAAGGGTTGCCAATACTTCGATGTACAACCGTGTCATTCAGCAGACAGGAAGGGGTGGGAGTCTGACAATTCTGGTTCGGCGGGGAGAGTCAAGTATCTACTTTGCATTACGCATAAAATAATGCTATGGTGTCAAAACTTTAGACCCATGGGGGACACATTTACCATGAACATGATTGACAATCCGGATCAGGCAAAACGGCTAGCCAGAGCCATCCTTTCCGACGTAGCCATGTATAATAAGGAAAAAGTGGAGAACGGCATCAAAAATGACAATATTTTTGATGTGCTGAGCGAGGAGCTGGACGAAGGTCGTCAACATTTTCTTTCAAGAGTTTCGACGGATGTAAATCCTGAAATAATATATGATACCGCCGTTGTAGATGTACTCATCAAACGAGCCGGCAAGATAGAGTCTTCAATCTGGTAGCAGTCATTCAATACAGATCTCCTTGCAAGGCGTACCGACTCCGGTGCGCCTTTGTTTTTTCAGTAGAGCACATCTACGTAATTTCAAAAACAGTACAAAACTGCTGCCTGTAAAGGCTGAGGCCATCCATGAATCATCTATTACTTATATTTCCAGAAGAAAGCGAACCGACCAGGATTGATCTCTTTCTAAGTCGTGAACTTGCCTCTGAATCACGGATGGCTATTCAAAGGCTAGTTGAGAACGGGTATGTGCTTGTAAACGGCAAGTCTGTGCGGACTTCTCTAAAGCTTAAAGGGGGGGAGAGGGTAGAGGTTGATATTCCACCGCCACTTCCCGCGCAACCGCTGGCTGAGGCTATTCCTCTCGAAATACTTTATGAAGACAGCGACCTGATTGTCATCAATAAGCCGGCTGGAATGGTAGTTCATCCCGGTGCCGGGAACACAAGCGGAACGCTTGTCAACGCCCTGCTGGCTCATTGCACTGACCTTGCCGGGATCGGAGGGGAGCTACGTCCGGGGATCGTCCACCGGCTTGACAAGGGGACATCAGGCGTTCTCGTAGCTGCAAAAAATGATCGTGCACATCAGCTGCTTTCAGAACAGTTCAGCGTCCACTCTGTTAAACGTATATATCAGGCTCTAATCTATGGAACACCATCTGAAGACACCGGCAAAATAGAGGGGATAATCGGTCGGCATCCAACCGAGCGGCTTAGGATGTCAGGCAAGGCAAAAAACGGGAAAAGAGCGGTTACGCGATGGAAGGTAAAGGAGCGATACTCCAGAATTTCATTAATTGAGCTTCGTCTCGAAACGGGTCGAACCCACCAGATCAGAGTACATCTGACAGAAGCAGGTTTTCCTCTGCTTGGTGATCCGCTATATCCGGACGGAGGGCGATCAAATAACATTACTGACAGTAAGCTGCGTGGCATTATAAACCGTCTCGGTCGTCAGGCTCTCCATGCTCGCTGTCTAGGTTTTATTCACCCTGTAAGCGGAGAGTATATGGAATTTACTACAGAGCCGCCGGAGGATATTCAAGAGTTATTGACTTATATGCGAAAAGGTGCGGAGCCGGGGGAAGAGTGAAATAGCTATGCCTGCCTCATCGGCTTTCATCAGCAGATGTTCTCCGGTTCCGTTATTGACGGATTTCTGCCGCATATCGGGCAGTTTTCGTCCCTTTTTACTGCAACCTCACGGAACTTTATTTTCAAAGCATTGTATGTCAGCAGGCGATCCGTTAGCAGTTCACCTATTCCAAGCAGAAACTTGACAGCCTCTGTTGCCTGCAGTGTCCCTATAACGCCGGGCAGAACCCCAATAACACCAGCCTGAGAACATGAGGGCATGATATCAATAGGTGGTGGCTCCGGAAAAATACAGCGATAACAGGCTGATTCCCGGGGCTTAACTGTCATTGTCTGTCCGTCAAATCGAAGAATGCCTCCATGAGAATAGCTCTTGTTTGCCAAAACGGCAGCATCATTGATCAAAAATTTGGCGGTAAAATTATCGGTACAGTCTATTATGAAGTCGTAATCTGATATTATGCTTAAAATATTGGATGCTGTGACTCTTCCTCTGTGAGCGACAACATTCACATCAGGGTTGATCTGCAGCATCTTTTCGCGTGCCGATTCAACTTTTAACCTCCCTATATCAGGGGTTGAGTGGATTACCTGGCGCTGCAGATTGGATAGGTCAACCGCATCATCATCTACTATTCCTATGGTTCCCACACCCGCAGCAGCCAGATAAAGAGCAGCCGGTGAGCCGAGTCCCCCTACACCGATTATCAGCACCCTTCCGTTAAACAGAGTCTGCTGTCCGTTTTCACCAACCTCTTTCAGCATAATATGGCGCGAATAGCGTTCCGTCTGCAGATTATTCACCTTTACTCCCACCGTCTATTAAGTAAAATTTAAGCTTATTCAGTTTCTAACATAAGTGGTCTAAAAAAGGCTTAACAGCATTTTGATCCCCATTGCCAGCAGTAGAAGTGCGAATATCTTCTTTAATCGCGCAACAGGTAGATTATGTGCCAGTTTTGCACCTAAAGGGGCGGTCAGAATGCTTGTTCCTGACACACCGATAAGTGCCGGAAGGTAGACAAAACCGAGACTGTAAGGGGGGAGATTAACCGACATACCATTAAAAATATATCCGGCGGTTCCAGCCAGAGCAATTGGAAATCCGATTGCGGCGGAAGTCCCTATCGCCCTGTGCATTGCGACATTGCACCAGATAAAAAAAGGGACTGACATACTTCCCCCCCCTATTCCTATAAGGCTTGAAACAGCACCAATAACAGCACCTGAACCGAGAAGAGCACCTTGTCCCGGTAGCTGACGGTGAGGTTTTGGTTTTATATTCAGCAGCATCTGCGTTGCAACATAAAAGAGAAATATTACAAACGATACTTTTAGAATACGGCTTGAAAGTTGTGCAGCAACCCATGACCCTATAAATGTGCCAAGCACAATTCCGGGGCTGATGAGTTTAACTACAGACCAATCAACTACGCCTCGTTTGTGGTGAGCCCTGAGGCTGGAGACAGATGTAAAAATTATACTGGCAAGAGAAGTACCCAGTGCCAGATGAAGTATATGTGTCTCGGGCAGATGCTGAGAGGTAAAAATAAATGTCAGTACCGGCACAATAATAATTCCGCCCCCAAGACCGAGCAGGCCTGCAAGAATTCCCGCTATGGCTCCGAGAGCGATATACAATAACCATACTGTCATTTTAAACTCTCCTGTTTCTTAACCTGTCCGGTCATCTTAGCTCCCGCCAGCGAAAACAGTCAACAGTATGATCATTAACCATTCCAACTGCCTGCATATATGCATAACAGATAGTTGAACCTACGAAACGGAAACCACGCTTTTTAAGATCGCGGCTAAAAGCGTCGGATAGCGGTGTGCTGGCAGGCACTTCACTCTTATCACTCCAGGAATTCTGCAGTTGAATGCCACCTGTAAAACCGAGTTGGTAAGCACTGAATGAACCAAATTCCTCCTGCACCTTCAGAAATGCCCGTGCATTTGTAACTGTTGATGATATTTTCAGTCGATTTCGCACTATACTCGGATTTGCAAGAAGTTTCAGTTCCCGTTCGTGATCAAAAAGCGCAACAATTTCCGGGTCAAAATTTGCGAACGCAGCTCTGTATGCTTGACGTTTCCTCAAAATTGTTATCCACGAGAGACCCGCCTGCGCCCCCTCAAGTGTTAAAAATTCAAAAAGCAGGCGATCGTCAAAGATCGGGACACCCCACTCCTTGTCATGATATTCCTGATATAGAGGGTCAGCTCCTGTCCACGCACAACGATTGTTCGATTTCATTTATCCCCTTATACCTCTGACTCTTTTCAAGATTATATCCATATAGTAATAGACCACCGGTGTGATGTAGAGCGTCAGCAGCTGCGAGGTAAGAAGGCCACCAACTACGGCAAGCCCGAGCGGCTGCCTCGACTCACCCCCCGCCCCGAAACCGGCGGCAATTGGCAGGGTGCCCATCAGTGCCGCCATAGTCGTCATCATGATCGGCCGGAAACGGACAACAGCTCCTTCGTAAATTGCCTCCAGCGGCTTTTTCCCCTCTGTCCTCTCGGCTTCCAGAGCAAAATCAATCATCATGATGGCATTCTTCTTCACAATACCAAGGAGCATTATGATGCCGACAAAGCCGTAAATATTAAGATCACTCTTGAAAATCATCAGGGTGATCAGAGCGCCGAAACCGGCGGCTGGAAGACCGGAGAGGATGGTGATCGGATGAATGTAGCTTTCATAGAGCACGCCGAGAACAACGTAGATGACGAAAATCGCCATGATCAGCAGTATCCATAATCCGCTGAATGAGGACTGGAAAGCCTGCGCAGTCCCCTGAAAACTGGTGCTGACCGTTGCGGGGAGTGTCGTAACGGCAAGTCTGTCGACGAGCTTCATCGCATCCCCGAGTGCAACTCCGGGGCGCAGGTTGAATGATATCGTGACGGCCGGGAGCTGTCCGAGGTGGTTGACTGCCAACGGACCGATGGTCTTTGAAATTGTCGCGATTGATTCAAGCGGAATCAGCTGACCTGTTTTTGCCCGGACGTAGAGCAATCCGAGCGCCGCCGGATTCTCCTGATACAACGGATCAAGTTCGAGAATCACCTGATACTGATTGGTCGGGGCAAAGATCGAGGAGACCTGTCGCGCCCCGTAAGCATAGGCAAGGGCATCTTCTACCTGCAGCACCGAGAGCCCGAGCGCCGCAATCCTGTCGCGATCCAGCTCCAGTCGAACCTGCGGATTTCTGATCTGCAGATCACTGGTCACGTCCTGAAGCTCTGGAATATCATGTAGCCTTGTTTCGAATTCACCTGCCGACCGGTAGAGCTCAGCAGTGTCCTGCCCCTGAAGGGTGAACTGATACTGGCTTTTCGAGCTGGTGCCACCGATCTGAATCGAAGGGACATTTTTGAGGAACACCTTGACGCCGGGCACTTTTGCCAGTTTTGGACGAAGCTTCTGAATGATCTCATCAGCTGACAGTTTTCGCTCGTTTCGCGGTTTGAGGCGCATGAAAAAACGGCCGGTATTCGTACCGCCGGTGCCGCCTATTGCAGACATCATCCCGTCAATGTTCGGGTCAGCTGCTATGATAGCCGCGACCGCCTCCTGATGATTTTGCATACTGGCAAATGATGTCCCCTGGGCTGTCTCGATATCGGCGTTGATTCTTCCGGTATCCTCCGTCGGGAGAAAGCCCATCGGGATAACCCTGAACAGCCAGACAGTCAGAAGTGTAATAAGCAGAATAACCACCATCGTACTCCGCCGGTATTTCAGCACCTGCTTCAATGACCGCTCGTAGAGACTGAGCATGCCGTCAAAAAAACGCTCCATAAAGAGAAAGAGCCGGCCATGCTTTCTGATGCCAGCCGGTTTCAGAAAACGGCTGCAGAGCATTGGTGTCAGCGTCAGCGAAACAAGACATGAGACCAGGATCGCCACACTTATGGTGACGGCAAATTCGTGCAGCAGACGTCCCAGAATTCCCCCCATAAAGAGAACCGGGATAAAGACCGCTACCAGCGATATCGTCATAGAGAGTATGGTGAAACCAACCTCTTTTGACCCTTTGAAAGCGGCGTCCATTGCGCTTTCGCCCTTCTCCATATGGCGGACGATATTCTCGAGCATGACAATGGCGTCATCCACGACAAACCCGACGGCAAGGGTAAGAGCCATCATTGAGATATTGTTCAGAGAGAAACCGAGCAGGTGCATCACCGTAAAGGTGCCGACAATCGACATCGGAACCGCCAGTGACGGAATAACGGTTGCCGACAGATTACGGAGAAAAATGAAGATCACCATTATAACGAGGGCAATGGTCAGAACAAGCGTGAACTTGACGTCATGCATCGACTCACGGATCATGGTTGAACGGTCAAACAGCACGTTCAGCTCGACAGAACCGGGCATCTTGTTTTCAAATTCCGGGAGCAGCTTCTTGACGTTATCGACCACCTCGATAGTGTTTGTCCCGGGCTGTCGCTGAACGGCAAGAACAACACCCCTCTTCCCGTTGTACCAGGCCGCCCGCTTGGTATCCTCCACTGAGTCGAGTACCCTGCCGAGCTCTTCCAGACGAACCGGCGAACCATCCCGGTAAGCAACCACCAGCTTACCGTACTCTGACGCCCTGAACAGCTGCCCGTTGGTCTCTATGGTGTACGCATGTTCACTGCCGTCCAGAGTACCGGTCGGGAGGTTGACGTTCGCCTCGTCAATCGCCGTTGCCACCTCATCGATACCGATTCTGCGTGAAGCAAGAGCCTTCGGGTCAAGCTGAGCCCGCACGGCATATTTTTGAGAACCGTAGACATTCACCTGCGCCACGCCGCTGATGGTTGAGATACGCCGCGCAATCAGGGTCTGGGCGTATTCATCAACGGCTGAGAGGGGGAGCGTCTCCGAGCTGAGCGCAAGATACAGCACCGGCTGATCAGCAGGGTTAACTTTCCGGAAGGATGGCGGGGTTTTCATATCCCGGGGGAGCAAGCGAACCGCGAGAGATATCGCCGCCTGAACATCCTGAGCGGCAGCATCGATATCACGATCCAGAGTAAACTGGAGAGTTATCCTGGTCGTGCCGACGCCATTCGTCGAGGTCATGGAATCGACCCCCGGAATGGTCGAGAGCTGATTTTCCAGTGGTGTCGCAACGGCGGAAGCCATGGTATCAGGATTGGCACCCGGCAGATTGGCATTAATCTGGATGGTCGGAAAATCCACGTTCGGCAGGTCATTAACCGGCAGCAGACGATAGGAGACCACGCCGAAAATGAAGATGGCGATCATGACCAGCGAAGTCATGACTGGCCGTCTGATAAAGAGAGCTGCGATATTCATTTCGCCTTCTCCCCTCCGTTTTTCCCGGCAACGTCAACAACCGCACCCGGAGTAAGGCGCAGCTGGCCATCAGTTATCACCACCTCACCGGCAGCCAGCCCCTTGTCGATGACCGCCTCATCACCAGCAGAAATTGAAGTGACCTGACGCATTTCTACCTTTTTATCGCCACCAACCACATAGACATATTCCCCCTGCTGTCCTGCCTGAACCGCCTGAACCGGGACGACCACGGCATTTTTGCGAATGGCGAGAGTTAACAGCAGATCGGCAAACTGTCCCGGCCAGAGCTTACGGGTTTTGTTGGCAAAAACCCCTTTCAACTTGATCGTTCCGGTGGCAGCGTTAACGGCATTATCCAGAAAACTGACCGTTCCGGCTTCTGACGAGAGCGGATTTCCGGGGATCAGAGCTTCAAGCTTCAGCTTGCCGGCATTCATCCCCTGTCTGATTTCCGAAAGCCTCTTCTCCGGAATCGAAAAAGTCACATTGATCGGAGAGATCTGATTGATCGTTACGATAGGCAAGTCGTTCGCCTTGACCAGATTCCCGGCCTGAATCAGAATCACCCCGGTTCGTCCGGAAATCGGGGAGCGGATGGAGCAGTACCCCAGCTGGATTTTTGCGTTGTTGACAGCGGCGCGATCCGCCACGACGGTCGCCGCCAGAGAATCTGCGTTGGCACGGAGAAGTGAATACTGGTCACTGGTGACAATCCCCTCTTTCACCAGCCCCTCATACCGCAACGCCTGTTCATTGGCATATTTAGCCTGCGTCAGGTCTTTGGCGAGAGTGGCTTCCGCCTGATTGAGCAGCGCCTGAAAAGGTTGCGGATCGATACTGATTAGCAGTGCCCCCTTCTCCACATCGCTCCCCTCAACAAAATGTACCCGCGCAATCTGCCCACTCACCTGTGACTTGATTTCGACGCTGCCGGTCGCCTCAACACTCCCGATAGCCCTGAGCTGGACGGGAACATCCTTCTGCTGAGCAACGGCAGTTTTTACAGGCACCGGCAGTTTTGTTTTAGCTTTCTCTTTTTTGGGGGTGCATGCGGAGGAGACCATAAGTGAAAGGAAGAATACTGAAATTAGTATAATAAGCTGCTTCATCGTGCCCTTCTCTCTTTGTCATGATTGCACAGAATGTACAGCGTATATACCTCATTAAAGGTAAGGACTCAAATCTATTTCATGTTTCCGGTTTGATTGGTGCGAGGGGATCAGAAATCAAGGATACGAAGGTACAGGTGCGGTTCTAAGGACAGGGGGAACTAGTAAACGAAAAATAACGTGATAAGGCACACCGGCTCGGCGGGGGCTTTTTCCCGCTGACCGGTGCTGCCGTTGGTTGGAAACTTCGCTTTCAGCGCTTGATTTCCTATCTTCTCAAATATTCTGGTCAACAGGGAGCATTTCAGCAAGGAGGGTTTCAGGTGCGATGTCCTGTTCGTTTGGCCACGTTACAGCCCCAAACAGGACGCCGACACGATTGAAGTAGTGAATGTCTTTTAGTTCGCGAAAGACGCCTCGTTCAAGATAGGGTTTGAGATCAAATATACCTTTGCGGCCGTCCTCAACTTCAACATAGATACGATAGTCTGGCATTGGTTTTACAGTTTTAACATCCCAGTACATAGTAACCTCACAGTGGAGTAATTTTGTATGGATTTTCACCAGAAACAGCCAGTTCCCAATCCGCCTGTAGTTCGTCTCGGTGCAGTTCTATCCATGCTTGCACCAGTCGCAACTGTTTCCGTGGTAGTTCTCCCGCTAAAACTTCACCATCTTCAATGCTGATAGAAACTTCATACTCAGCGTATTTAGCGTGAAAATGCGGCAGGTTGTGGTTCTTGTTGTCGATAAGATACATTCGGATAATGATCCCGTAAAACATCGAAATTATTGGCATATGCTATTCTCCTTTGTCTTTGATCATCAGTCTATACATTCTTGAAATTGTAGTCAATTGAGACATTCATTCTTTCTTTTTGGTTGGATAATCGATTTTCAGTCAATTTAATTGGAAATCTGCGAAAGAAGCGGTAAATCACCTCGATTGCGCATTTCCTCTCGTAATGCTGGAATGGTAAAACAGAGATACTCAATACCAAAATGTTCAAGTGATTTTTTGAAATTTGATGGAATAGTATGAGCGATAAGCATGGCTCGTTGTGGCGGCCCTGACTCAGCGACGAAATATCCAAGGTAGTCGATCAGCTGACCTATATCACTACGCTGCGCTGTACCTTTCTTTATTTCTACTATTAATTTTTGCCCATTTTTATCTTCAAACAAAAGGTCAATAGCCTTCCCCGCAACGTTCTTTTGTCTTGCAAGTAATTTGAGATCCGGCTCTATCAACTCATGATATTTTGCATAAATATTCTCGATGTCCTTTTCAGTAAATTTGTCTGTAGGTGGTTTTGTGTCAGCCCTTGTAGCGTTTCCGCTGATATGGGCTCCGCACGTCTTTCTGGTGAAATTAGTTGCAGTAGCGGCTTTTTCTTGTGCTGAAGATGCTCTTCCATAAAGTCTATAAGGGACATTTCCGGCACGCTCGTCTCGTATCTTCATCCAAGTAACTCGGAAGTCCTTGCTTGGACCAACCCAGAGCAATGTGGCCAGATTTTCCTTCACCAGAAAAATCCGACCTTGAGAAAGACCAGAGGTGGTTCGGTACGATCCACCAATAAGTTCCTGATTGTCATTAAGTGACTTGGCATCAGAACCTCTTGTAAGTAAACCGCGAATGATTAATTCTTTTGCTCTAAGCATATATGGAATTGTAGTATTTGAGCTTTTACCGTCAAGTAGTGCTTGAAATGAATTTTCATCCATTGCATTTACTTCTGTCGTAAAATCGATAGTCTCTCCAGAAATCAAGGAATCACTATTACCCATTTTCGAGTCTCCGCAGTTATCTCCATCCTTGATTTATTCTGCCTTTGACAACTCGTTGACCGGTTCACGCGCGCACGCGTGAACCGGTGATCTACCCAAATGGAACATTTATCCAACGAATACAAAATCCGAAAATATATTACTCTTATCTCATCTCAAGTCAACGCGACATATTCCTGAATACCAGCACATCCGTCACAACTTAACGTGAAAATTTTTTGGTATTCTATCAGGCTGTATTTGCTAATCATGTTTCCAGCCTTGCATATTGAGCAAAACAACATCACTCATTCAGCCTGCCCGCTGCCGAACGGTAAACAGCAAGATTTTCACGTTTACCGACGGCCACAACAATTACCACTATGCGTTTGTTGTCAACCTGATAGACAAGTCGGTAGCCGGCGTTTTTAAGTTTGATTTTGTAGCAGTCAGCCATACCGGAAAGTCGAGCTGACACGACACGCGGTTGCTCCAGGCGTTCAGCCAATTTTTTCTTAAACTGTGCGCGGATTGTGCCATCAAGTTTCTGCCACTCCTTGATGGCGGACTCTTTGAATTCGAGGCTATAAGGCATTAAGAGACACCTTGACGGTTGGCTCGTCCTCTCTCGCCTTGACCAGGCGGGAAAGCTCATAATCCTCAAATTTTTCCATCAACGCTTCAAATGCTTCTGCCGGTATTATGTAAGCACTCGGTTTGTTATGGTTGAGGATGGCAACCGGTGACCCCTCTGCTTCATTGATAATACGAGAGGGATTTTTCTTCAGGTCGCTAATACTGACGGATGCGCGGGCATATATTCTATCCATAAATAACCTCTTTCAAGATATTAAATATGGTCAAAATATAGGTCATATTTTTCGCTTCTGCAAGGGGTAAATGCAAGAGCAAGTGCGAGAATGACACAAAAGATCGGGAGCATCCCGGAGTTGCACCCGCAA
This sequence comes from Desulfuromonadaceae bacterium, assembly GCA_028683855.1. Lineage (GTDB taxonomy): Bacteria > Desulfobacterota > Desulfuromonadia > Geobacterales > Pseudopelobacteraceae > JACRCG01. The sequence continues at coordinate 2,411 of JAQUHA010000022.1, read as the reverse complement.
GATTACAAAATTACCGGCTTGTGACTTCAGGTGGTGTTGATCCAAATTCGGTGAGATGTTTGCGGTAGCGCAGCGGTACGTGCTGCTGCAGCAGTTTGGGATTATGCCGCTCCGGGATGGCGTGGAGCTGAAAATAGCGCTGCCACAGGGCGGCATAATCATGTTCGGACGCGGTAAGATCCGGTTCGGCAGCCAGCTCAATATCCCTGACCAGACGCCATGAGGCGAGATCATACAGCGCCGCCTGCCTGCGTTGCAGGTCGTGGATCATCCATGGGCGGTCGCCGACCCGCCCGGCGAAGTGAGGAGCGATGAAGGGGAGAATGTCAGCCACCGGCTCGACCCGGGCGTAGAGAAACCCTGCCTCCACTTCAGGCCCAGACAGCCAAGGCGCAGGCGTCGTCAATCTATCTGTTTGCCTACTATCTCGGATCAAGTATCTCAGACACTGTGGGTGGGCTGTTCTGGCAGCACTTCGGCTGGGACGGGGTAGCGGCAATGATCATCGGACTTATTATAACCGGATTCGGGGTGGCGACGTTTCTGCTGCAGCTGCCTGTGATAAAAGAGTAGCAAGGGTTCTCAAACAAGATCTTTCACTATCTCCGGATGTAAGCGGAGCTAATCGAGCTCTACAGAAGAGTAGTATTCCTAATACTTATATTTGGTTCCTGCTATTTATTGGTATATAATTCCTCACAAATGAGACCTTCCCTTAAATACTGGATATTTCTTCTCGGTATGGCATGCGCCATCTTTGGCGATATTCTTGCCAGTGTGCTCGGCTCCTGGCTGAATCTCGCACAACACGAACAGCTCCTCCTGCTTGGGCTGAGAGAGAAGATCATCCCCTTTCCGATCATCGGAGGCTTTGTTCTCTTTCTAGTGCTGGGTGGCATGGTAAGTCTTCTTTTCCGATATTACATTATCCCAATTATGAAAATAGCTGAATCAACCCAGCTGATAACTCTCGCCAATCCAAACCACAGGGTTCCGGAAATCGGTGCGCAGGAGGTTGCGCATCTAGCCCGTATAATAAACTCCTCCGCAGATGCATATCAGAAACTGCAGCAGGAGGTAGAGGATGCAATATACAATTCAAGGGCAGATCTTCTTGAAGAGCGAAACCGCTTTGCCGTACTGATGTCAGAGCTGCCGATCGGAGTATTGGCGTGCAATCTCCACGGGCAGATTCTCCTCTACAACAAACAGGCTCAGGCACTTTTTCAGAGATCGGATAATGGCAGATTTACTGGGAGATCAACCGGAAACGGATTGATCGGGCTAGGGCGTTCACTATTTGGAGTGATTCCGAGAACCCTGATAACGGAGAGTATCGAACGGTTGCAGCTTGCTGTAGATGCCGGGGAGTCTGCCCCGAATATGCGGTTTCCGCTTGACCTCGAAGATGGACGTCTCCTTAGTATTTCCATGGCTCCGGTATTCAGTTTTCACTGCGAGCAGCATGATGAATGCGTAGAGTGCAATCGTCGCCGCATATCAGGCTTTGTTCTTACTGTCAGCAATAAGCCTTCAGAGAGCGATATTAAAAAAGCTGATAAACAGTCGGGAGAGGAAAATCAGCCAGCGCGTGATAGATTAATCTCCAGCGCTGCTCCGCGCCCTGTATTTTATGAGTTTGATCTCTTTAATCACCGCGAGTCCCATGAGTTAGGGAAGGAGTCATTGCGACTTCTCACTTATGTCGCCTTCGATACGGAAACTACAGGTCTTGAGCCGTCCCGTGGGGACGAAATAATTCAGCTGGGCGCTGTACGCATTGTTAACGGCAAGATAATATCGGGAGAGATAATTGATCAACTGATCGATCCGAAACGCTCAATTCCTGAGGCGTCAACGGCTATTCACGGCATTACACGCGGAATGGTAGCCAACCAGCCGACTATTGAGCAATTACTGCCCCATTTTCATAGTTTTGCGGATGGAGCTGTCCTTGTGGCACACAACGCAGCTTTCGATATGCGCTGTCTGCAGATTAAGGAGAGTCAAGCGGCTGTAAAGTTTGATAATCCTGTGCTGGATACACTGCTTCTTTCCACGCTTATCCACCCTCATCAGGAGTCGCATTCGCTTGACGAAATTGCCGCAAGACTGAGCCTGACTAATATCGGTCGACATACCGCACTCGGCGATGCCATTGTAACCGCAGAAGTGCTGCTTAAAATGATACCGCTTCTCGAAGCCAAAGGAATCATTACCCTTAACGATGCAATTCTGGCATCTAAACGCTCGCCATACGCCAGGATCAACTATTAGCCCTGCCCAGGGCGATTGCTTATAATTTCCCATGATTCTGAGCAATTTGTTTTGCTCAATCGCAACAATATATTAATAAAAGCCCTGTAAATGCCGATCAATACTGTGAATCCATTACGTTAGGAGCCACAGTA
>JAQUHA010000021.1 GCA_028683855.1 Desulfuromonadaceae bacterium | reverse complement strand
ACGCCGACATGAATAGCTTTTTTGCCTCCGTTGAACAGTCGTATAACCCCGACCTCAAAGGGAAACCGATCGTGGTCACTGGTTCGCAGCAGCGAACGGTTATCCTCACGGCCAGCTATGAGGCCAGGAAATTCGGGGTCAAGACCGGCATGATGCTGCACGAAGCCAAACGACTCTGCCCGGAAGTCATCATGGTACCGGCTGACAACCGGAAATATACCCACACCTCCGCTCAAATCATGAAGATGATGCTGGACTACACTCCCCTGGTGGAAGTTTTCAGCATAGACGAAGCATTCTTGGACGTGACCCATTCTCTGTCGATCTTCAACAGTGCTGAAAACATCTCCTATCTGCTCAAAGCACGGATCAAGCACCATTTCGATATTACCTGTTCTGTCGGCATTGCTCCGAACAAGCTGCTGGCAAAGCTTGCCTCGGAAATGATGAAACCTGACGGGCTTACCATCATCGCGCCCGATAAAGTCAGTTCTACTCTGGAGCATATGCCGATCAAGGAACTGTGCGGCATTGGTAAAAAAATGGAGCGCCATCTCAATATGATGAGCATCTATACCTGCGGGGATCTGGGGCGTTGCGATGAGGGTCGGTTGAAGAGAAAGTTCGGCATCATCGGTAGCCGGTTGAAGCAGATGGGCCAAGGGATTGACGATTCCCCGGTAATCCCGGCAGAAGATGCAGAGGAGGTTAAATCCGTCGGGCATTCAATGACCCTCAAAAGGGATATCAGCAGTCGAAACGAGATCCTGCGCTACCTGCTGCAGCTCTCGGAAATGGTTGGGCGTCGGGCTCGGCGCTACGGGGTTGCCGGCAAGACGGTTCATCTGACCATTCGTTATGCCGACTTCAGCACCTTCGGGAAACAGGAAACCCTTTCCTGTCATGTCAACCAGAGTGATGATATTTACCAGGGCGCAATTAAGATCCTGGATAGCATTGAACTGGAACAGCCCGTTCGCCTCCTGGGTGTAAGAATAACCAATCTCTGTTACCAGCGCGAACAGTTGCCCTTGTTTGAGGAGGAACGCCGGAAGGCCTTCATGATCAACGCAATGGATACGGTGAATGATCGGTTCGGCGATTTTACCGTGACGTATGGCAGTCTTTTGGGCAACAATGAGGAGAAAGGTTCACATGTGATCTCGCCGGCCTGGAAGCCGGAGGGGATCAGAAATGTACAGGTGAGGTAACCCATGTGCGGACGTCTGGTAATCGATCTGTCACCGGAAATGATCACCGAAATTTATGGCATCATCAAAAAAATCGACCGGGAGCTTAACCCCAGATACAACGTGGTCCCATCCCAGACAATACCCATTGTCAGGGAGGATGTGGAAGGTAGTCGGGAGCTGACCTTCGTTCGATGGGGACTCATCCCTTCCTGGGCAAAAGACATTTCCATCGGTAACAGCCTGATCAATGCGCGGGCGGAAACCGCTGCGGAGAAACCGTCATTCCGGTCAGCATTCAAGCGCCGTCGCTGTGTCATTCCAGCAGGAGGGTTTTACGAATGGCAGCGGCAGGATGGGAAAAGAAAACAGCCGTGGTATTTTCGGATGCCCGATGGAAGTCCCGTATCGATTGCTGGGTTGTGGGAACATTGGCAAGGGAGCGATGGCCAGGTAATAGAGTCCTGTTCCATCCTGACAACCAGCGCGAATGAGCTGATGGCACCCATACATGACAGGATGCCGGTTATTCTGAGCCATGAAGACCATGCGGCGTGGCTCAACACCAAGCTGACAGATGGCGTGCTGCTGAAGGAGCTTTGTCGGCCTTGTCCTTCAGATATCCTGAATGCCTATCCCGTCTCTCCAATAGTCAATAGCCCGAAAAACGATTCTGCTGATTGCATTGCCCCCATCAGAATACTTGGCACTGCCAAGGGGCAGATAAAGATGTCTGATGATTTTGACCTTTTACCGGATGAGATTATCGATGAATTCTACAAGTGAAGAATTTCAGTGCCTGTTCTGGTGAAACTGACCAAAGAAACAGACGTGATGGCGACCGACGTTCCACAGTGAATCCGACCAACGTTCCGGCGAAAGCGACCAAGGTATGCTGGAGTCGCAAGGTAAGATTCTAGTTTGAAATAATCAATAAAGCCGGTTGCTGCGACCGCAGCAATTACAGCGTCGTCGTCCTGTTTGGTGCTCCAGCATTCCTGCAAAGAGGCTCTTATTTAACAATGTCAACTTTCACAAATGGAACTTGATGGATATCAAAGTCAGGAATTGCACCTATACTAGTGCTCTTCTGGAGTCGGTCAAGTAATGCCACCACCTCTTCCCTAAAACCAGTTTGCAAACGCAAATCATCTTCTGGGCTTCTCTTACCTACAGCCATTAATTTAAGACTTGCGGTGATTTCTAGGAGTTCGTGGCTAACGTTGGCGAGGCACTGGCTCTTGGCCTGGGAGGCCGCCTCGGCGGACACTTTCTCCTGCCGAAGTTTGTCTGAAGACTCTGCCCAGGTTTGATGCACATGTGTTCTCGCGCCTATCTTTTGACGCGCCGTTACCGTCGCATCTTCAACCTTTTGTCGGGCTTTTCCTGCTGCCTGTTCCCCTTTTTTAAACGTTACATCGGTTACCCCCTGCTTTAGTCGAAGTGCCTCTGCTATCTTTGCTGCCTCTATTACCTTTCTACGCGCCTCCTTGGTTGCATCTTCAACTATTTTACGCGCCTCATTGGCGGCATCTGCTATTGTTTGAGGTAGTGCTTCTACCGCATCCGCATTTTCAAGAGCCTTGTATACAGTACCTTCAACCTTTCTAAGCGCCACCTCGGCTGCCTCTTCCATTTTTCGAAGCGCCAACTCGGCTGCCTCTTCCATTTTTCGAAGCGCTAACTCGGCCAGCTTCTTCTCGGTGATGTCAGTTAAAGCAATGCGACACTCCTGTCCAGATGGTGTGGCCACTCCCTCGACCTGCACGAAGAGCGGCCCATTTTCTTCTTTCAGAACAGCCACCTCGCATGCCTCTTTGGCCGGACTCATAAAGACTATTTCGAGGAAAACGTTGAAGGCGGGACGGGCTTCGACGGTGACGAAATCTTCCAAGCGCTTACTGACCAGTCGGGAGCGCTCGACCCCCAAGAAACCAGCGCCCGTGAGGTTAACTCTACTGATAGTTCCTGTGCGGTCGAGAGTAAAGTAGCCTACAGGTGCGAAATCGTAGAGGTCGGTGTACTGTTCCAAAGTCGTTTCCAGCTCGTCCTTAGCTTTGCGGAGTTCCGCATTCTGCCTCTCCAGCTCAAATTGATGTTCCTGCAATTCGTGGTGGAGCCTCAGCGACTCATCCCGCTCTTCTGACCGGCGGCGCAACTCCTCACTATTTATTTGCTGTTCTTTTCTCTCAGTCATGGCATGTCCTCTGATTATCAACTCTGAGCCTGTTCACTTCCGATAATTTATTTTTGAGAGGAATCTATCAAACGTTCTGTTTCTGACCAAACATTGCCACTTTATCATGGATTCACGCCGGAACGTTGGTCAAATTCATCCGGAATATGCATTTCAGTAAGAAGCGGCTGAATTTACACCCCTGCCAACTGCATTTTGTCAGCCCTGTCCATAGTCTTGAGTTGATATTCTCTCCTGGAAGCAGAAGATCGGCTATGGCCATTTTCAAGATAAACAACCCGTAATGGTTGCCGTCCCCGGAAGTATTTTGCGCCGATCCCAGAGGCATGTTGCAGGAAACGGCGCTCAATATCAGTGGTGATCCCTGTGTAGAGAGTGTTGTCGGAACAAAGGATGACATAAACGCACCAGTTCATGCGCTGAGGAACCTCGCTACTGCTCTGAAATATGACTCCGTGTTCACCGCCATGATATCGTTGTGGTCCCCCCGCTCGAAAATCAGCAATTCTTTCGGCTCCTGCGCCCATTCGTACAAATTCTCGGCATGTGAAACACTAACCAGATCGTCGTTCTGAGTATGCAGAATCAACAGCCGTCCCTGGAACGAGGCGATCTTCCGCTTCTGATTAAGATGGCGGGCCACAGCTTCCTTGAGTGAATCCATGGTAGCACCGATATGCTGCGGTTCGATCCGTACCAGGATTCTTTCCAGCGGCTCTGCCAGACCGCTTTCCACGATGAGACCGGCTGCCTGTGGATAGAGGAACACACCGTGGACCGCGTAAAGCGATCCCAGGGACCTCCCGAAGAAGATAATTTTCTCCGGTGGCACTCCGCTGGCCTCCGTGATCAGTCGGACATCGTCCAGCATGGCGGCCAGTCCCGGTTCGCCGTCGGACATCCCGTAGCCACGGTACTCTGCCAGTAGCAAATTGGCTCCCAAATCAGTGATCCGATCTTCGAAGTCGCCAAGGTAGTCTGCTACGGTCTCTCCGTTTCCGTGGAAATGGATAATCGTCGGCAGGTCATCTGAGATGTGCCGATTGTGACACCCCAGACGGAAACCATCCCCCTGCACGTAGAAAGGATCGTCAAACCGATTCGGCCAGGGGTAGAAGTAACGTGCCGTGAGAGTTGGATGATCAAGGATCAGGTCGGTCATGCGGAACGCAGCCTCGCTGTCAAATTCGTCAAACGCTTTGTGGCATTTTTATTCTTCACCGCCATACCCAATGCCTTGGGCTGGCCGATGATCGTCACCAGTTTTTTCCCCCGCGTGACGGCCGTATAGATCAGATTCCTCTCCAGCAGCATGTAATGCTGCATTGCCAGTGGAATCACGACAGCTGGGTACTCTGAACCCTGGCTCTTATGGATGCTGGTGGCATAGGCCAGCGACACCTCGTCCAGTTCACCAAATTCATACTCGACTATTCTGCCGTCGTAATCAGCTTTGAGTGAGCTTTCCTCGGTATCGATTTCAAGAATCTGGCCGATATCCCCGTTGAAGACTTCCTTGTCGTAGTTATTCACCGTCTGGATGATCTTGTCACCCGGCGAGTACGTCGTTCCAAAGCGGGTTATCTTGGGCTCGCTGTTCCCATTGAGCACTTTCTGGAGTTCCGCGTTCAAGGCATGAGCGCCCAGTCCACCTCGGTTCATGGGGGTGAGAACCTGGACATCTTTGACCGGATGCAGGCCGAAGCGCTTCGGAATGCGTTCGGTAACGACCTGTAATAGCTTGGCGTGGATTTCTTCCGGAGTTTCCGCCGGTATGAAGTAGAAGTCGGATAGTTCTTCCGTTTCATTTCTCAGCGGCAACTCTCCCTTGTTGATCCGGTGGGCATTGACGATGATCTTTGAAGTGGCTGCCTGGCGGAAGATCTCGGTCAGTCTGACAGTCGGGACAGAACCGGATGCGATGATGTCGGCAAGTACGGCGCCAGGCCCGACAGAAGGCAACTGATCCACATCACCCACGATCATCAGAGCCGCGCTGTCGGGGACTGCCGCCAAGAGCTTGTTCATCAGCACCAAATCGACCATTGATGATTCGTCAATGACGATGAGGTCTGCTTCGAGAGGGTTATCCCGACCGCGTTTAAAACCGAAACTCTGGGGATCAAACTCCAGGAGGCGATGAATTGTCTTGGCTTCCCGTCCGGTGGTCTCGGTCATCCGCTTGGCCGCGCGTCCGGTCGGGGCGGCAAGCAGGATGTCGAGCTGTTTGGCCGCGAGGATTTTCAGAATACTATTGACCAGGGTCGTCTTGCCGGTGCCCGGGCCACCGGTGATGACGAGTGTTTTGCTGGTTAAAGCAAGGCATACAGCGTCCTGCTGAGACTGGGAGAGCGAAAGGCCCGTCTTCTCTTCCACCCAGGGGAGCGCCTTTTCCGCATCGATCTTGCCCCATGGCGGCGCTCCAATCAGTATTCTCCTGACGCTGTTCGCCACTCCCTGTTCAGCCCGGTGAAGCGGGGTCAGAAACAGACAGGGAACGCCGTCGATCTCTTCCGGCACCAGGTTTTCCTGGGTGACTTCCTCCCGGATCGCTTCTTCCAGGATCGCCTCGTCAATCTCCAGGAGTTTGACCGACTCCTTGATCAGGGTGTCGTGGGGTGCGGCACAATGACCGTCGCCGGACAACTCCTGCAATACATGACGCACGCCGGCCTGAGCCCGGATCAGTGAGTCCGGTGCAATACCCAACCTGCCGGCAATGACGTCAGCGGTCTTGAACCCGATTCCGTGAATGTCGAGAGCCAAGCGGTAGGGATTCTCAGACACCTTGATGATGGCCTCATCGCCATAGGTCTTGTAGATCCTGACCGCCCGTCCGGTGCCGACGCCATGGGACTGAAGGAAAACCATAATCTCCCGGATCGCTTTCTGCTCAGCCCAGGCAGCGGTAACTTTATCCGTCCTTTTCTTGCCAATGCCTGGGAGTGACAGCATTCTCTCAGGGGTTTCCTCGATAACGGTGAACACGTCGACACCGAATGCCTTCACCAGTACTTTGGCAAAATGGGGGCCAATCCCTTTGACCATCCCAGAGCCAAGGTACTTTTCGATGCCTTCCAGAGTGCTCGGCGGGACTGTTTTCAGGTGAGTAGTCTTGAACTGCAGGCCGTGGGTCTTGTCGTTATGCCAGGTGCCAACGCACTCGACGAATTCACCGGGGGTTATAGTTGCAGCACTCCCGATGACCGTGACCAGTTCACGCTTTCCCTTTACCTTGATCCGGATGACGCAGAAACCTGATTCCTCGCTGTGGAAGGTTACTCTCTCGACGGAACCGGAAAGCCGTTCGACCGGGACATCTGATGTGGTGGCTTTCCCGTTCATTTTCTGGCTACTTTGCCTACCGGTGCGATATAGACAGTGAATTCCTCATTACCATCGACGGCAACCAGTTCATCCGCCAGACCCTGATTATAGGCAGCGATGGCGCAGGTGCCGCAGCCGATCGCTTCGCAGGCTAGGTACAGGTTCTGGCAGACATGGCCGGCATCAAGTGCGATGACTTTGTAGGATGCTTCGGCGTAGCGCCACTCGGTCCGAGCCATTACCGCCGTCCAGATGAAGGTAACGGCTGCTTGCCCGGCAAATGCCTGGCCGCGGCATGCGGCTGTGAGATAGGCTGGCAGGTTCGGGAGATCCCGTTCATGTACAAGAGCGTTATCAAGAGGAAGGTAGCGATACAGACCCGGGTCAAGACCGGCGACCTTGAGCACACCAAGATAGGTCTCAAAGGGGTGACGGCAACCGGCGGAAGGGACTGTGCGTAGAACTGCAGCTTCGTGGATCACGGCACGAACACCCTGGGTTGACCAGAGGAGAAAGGCCAATTCATCGAGGGAAAGGTGCTCGCCCGTAAAGCGGCGGTGGCTCTCACGATCGGCGATTGCTGTCTGTAGCTCATACGCAGTAATCGACCATTCTTGTCGGGTTGGTAGAGGGATGATTCGGCTGCCAGGTTGCGCCGGTTTCTGCACGGGAGGTGGATCGACCCCTTCAGACTGCGGGGTGCAATAGAAATTGACCTCTTCCCTGATCCGGTCTGTCAGGAAATACCTACCGCTTTCTGTGGTTATCGTCGGCTTCCTCATGATTCGGCACCTGTTGTAGTTTCTATTGCTTCACTGACCCAGTAGGTCTGCTTATGGTGACACCTGGTCAGTTCTGTTATCTTCTCTTGCGCCGCTTCCTTCAAGCTGTACGTCCCGACCAGGTACCTGACGCCGTTATCGTCCTGACGCCACAATTGCCAGGTCATGCTTGCAACTCCTTGATCCAGAAGTTCATGGGGTGGGAGCGCCTGACACCATCTGTTTCCAGCCAGGTGAAGCTCGTCGTTATTCCAGGCAGGGGATTGAAACCGGTGTGTGCGAGAAACCTATCAATGGGGATATAGTCTGACGGACGCAGCGGGTGGTCGTCTGGCCGAACCACAGTGGCACAGGTCAGGTACCGGTAGGTACTGTAGGAACGAACCTGCTCCTCGACCATTCGCACTACCTGCATCCCCATACCGTGATTGCGATGTTCGGGGTAAAAGAGCAGTTCACCCACATAGAAGATCTCGTCGACAGGATATGCTGTGCCGCTGAACGGCTCAACCAGTTCCGTTGCCTCATGTCGCAGCGGCATCCCGGTGGCCGCACCTGCAACCTTTTCCTCCTCTTTGACGATGATCACGAATGAATCAGGGGTTACGGAGTAAAGCTTCAGATAGTTGAGTTCGTCCTCACGGCGGCCATCGTACAGGTAGGGGAATTCTCGAAAAATCTCGATTCGAAGTGATGCTATATCGTTGAGACTGTCTTCAACGGCAGAACCAGTCAATATTTGCTCGGTTATCGCCATGAGACATTCCACATATATGTTTATCTCTCCCGAATAGAGAAGCGATCAAGTGCGTTGACTCTGGTTATTTCGACGCTGTCCGTTATACCACCGGGATAAACTTCGTTGGCAAGCCAGGTAAGTTCCTCTCTTTCCATATCCCCGGAAACACTTGTCCACCATGCCTTGCACCCACCTTGGGCCCCATCGTTCCAGCGGTATCCTCTCTGTTTCAGTACATCTTTCTTGTCAAAGGGGGCACCTACGGCACAGATTTTCGCGGTGATATCCTCATATTTGTCCGCAAGTACTTTGAAAACAGGAGCGCCACTAACTGGCAATGTTTCCAGGAGAAGACCAAGCAAACCTTCGGCATCGTCCAAGGCGCGATGGGCATTGATGAACCAGCCAAATTTAAAAAGCAGGTATTCCAAGACCCGGGTTGTTATCCTCTCCGCATGCCAGTCGATCTGTGTAATTGAACATGCCCAAGGCATTCCGGAGAAGAAAGGGTAGCGGGCTTCTGCGAACTTGCGATCAAACGCGGCGTTATGAGCAATCACCAGGCTTGCTTGACCAGCAAGCCGGCAGACATAGTCACCATCAAAGGACTTGCCAGACACCATGTCGTCGGTGATGCCGGTAATTGCTGTCGTTTCTGCCGAAAGTGGAAATCCTGGGTCTTCAAATCCGGCATACCTGTCGACGACTTTTATGATTTCTGCCGTCAGCGGGTCATACAGAAAGGCCACGATCCCAAGCTCAATTATCTTGTCGCAAGCAGGGTTCAATCCGGTTGTTTCCGTGTCGAGGCAGAGGCCGATCCTGGGGTTGGCTATAACCTTGCCGGCAAAACGGTTGTCCTGGCTCAGGTTAATTCTGCGCAGCACCTTGTAATTGCCAGTCGCATGAAGACCTGTTACGGCGATCTCTGCTTCAATCGGATTCATAGGTATGTCTTTGGCTGTCTTTTCCAACGGAATCCTTCTTTTATCAAATCTTTGCCAGAGCGAATACTGCAAGTGAAATAATTACGAAAATTACTGTCAACGGAATCAAGCAACCAACAGACGTCCGATTGTAGACTCTGTTGTAGGCTGCCTTCTTGGGATTTGTCAGCCAACCCCATCCTCTCGGGGCTTTGAGACCCAACGACTGCCGGACGTATCTCTTCAATGATGTCCGTGCAGCAATCCTTTTCGTCAGAGATGGTGTACGAATTCCAAACTTCATGAGGTCACATCCTCGCTGACACTGTAATCTCTACTTGTTGATTGCATCGCGCAGCACAGTGCTTGGCTTAAAGGTTAATATACGCCGCGCCTCAATGGTGATTGCTTCGCCCGTCTGAGGATTGCGGCCCCGCCGGTCGTTTTTCTGTTTCACCACAAAACTGCCGAAGCCAGAGATTTTCAAAGTCTCGCCGGTTTCAAGGGTCGATTTCATGATGGAAAAGACTGCCTCCACCATTTCTGCCGACTCCTTCTGGGTCATACCCGTACTGGTATGGATTCTTTCAACAATATCTGCTTTGGTCATTTGCTGTGTCCTCTATTAATATCAGTCGCTTTCCAGTTCCTTAAAGGCATCAAGCACTTCAGTCTCGACCTGCTTGAGCTTTTTGTCCAGTTCCCTGATTAACCGGGTTCCTTCCTTGACATCTTCTGCAAGTTTGTCGATAGGGGTCTCTGAATTGTCAAGCTTCGTCAGGATCTCGTCCAGTTTTTCAACTTTCTGCTCATAAGTAGGTTCGGTAGTGTCACTCATGGTTTATCTCCTTTGCAGTAACTTCGCTGATCAGAGAACCATCAGCTAAGCGGGTTTGAATTATCTGCTTTTCAGCGACATCCGCAATGGATCTGACAAGAGTGCCCTGTTGGCTGTAGACAAGGGCAAAGCCACGCTTCAGAACAGTCTGCGGGTCAATAGCTTTCAAGGTGGCCATTTTGTCATTCAGGCTGGTACGAGCCAAAGCAATCCTCTGCAAAACCCGCTCTTGCTTGAGCCGACCCTTGATATTCGCGAGAAGCATCGATTTCATTTTGAATGCCGAAAAAAACCGGGCTTTCAATTGCTGCCGGTTTTTCTCGTTGCGCTCACGCTCAACTGCCAGGCGCCGCAGAAAGCGCTCCTTTTCAAAGCGTTGCTTCAGTCCTGACAGAGTCTCTCCTGTTCGGTTAAGACAGTGAGTTACTCCCGATGAGAGTTCTTGCCGTTTTGCTGCCAGGCGTTCCAAGTGATTTTTGGTCAGTGTCAGTGGGAGAGAACGTAATTTTTCCCTTCTTCTCCCTATTCCAATCTGCTCAGTTGACAACCGACGCTGTACCCGGGCACGCAGTTCTTGTGCCTGCTCCCTCAAGCAACTTGCTGTCACATCAAGCAGTTTTCTCGGCCCCTGCTGGATGCCGGTCACCGCCCTTGCCAGATAGTCCTGGTCGATTTTCAACCGGTAGGCCCAGACAGTCTTCAAGGTGTTGGTTGCCTCGTCCAACTGCCGGTGCATCTGGACAAAGCGGGCCACCAGTTCCTCTGCTGCCGCCGTCGGTGTCTTAAAAGAGCGATTGGCGATATAGTCCAGGATACTCGTATCGATTTCGTGGCCGATGCCGGTCCACACCGGCTTGGGGTATCCGGCAATTTTCCTGGCAATGGCCTCATTATCCAGGAAGTAGAGATCAGTCTTGCTGCCGCCACCCCGGAGGATAAGCACAAGGTCGACATCGAGTCCGGTAAGGGCATCCAAGGCTCGAAGGACCGATTTCTCTGTCTGATCTCCCTGGACCATAGCATCGGCCAGGTAAATCTTGAAGCCGTAGCCTGACGCCGTGAGGGTCTGGATGAAGTCATTGTATGCCGCGCTCCCGGCACTGGTAATCAGGCCAAGCCTTATCGGGAGGATCGGTACGAAGCGTTCCTTGTTCGTCTCGAACAGCCCTTCCTTTTGCAGGCGCTCGATGATCTCTCTCTTTTTCAGTTCCATTTCACCCAACGCAATCGATGGATCGGCATCGATTACTCTGAGGGACAAGCCATACTGGGGACTAAACTGAAGAGAACAGAGAAAGCCAACCACCGTGCCATTTGTCAGCACAAGATCCATGTTCCTGGCTTTAAACAGTTCTTTTATGGTGGCGAGTTCTCTCTGCCAGATGGTGCAGGCTATCTTTGCGACGATTTTTCCGCCGCCATCCATTTCAACCAGATCACAGTAAAAAGCTCCACCTCGTTCCCGGCCAGTGGATATCTCGGCCTTGACCCAGAACTGCTTGCTGATGGCAGGTTCCAGCAGTTCATTGATCCGCTTTGTGATAGCGGAGAGGGGGAAGAATCGTTTCTCCATCGATGTGGTCACCTGCTCGGGATGATGTTACAGGTTTTGGATACCAGGTCGAAAACTATTTTCGCCTGCCCGGTGCGGAACTGCTTCAGCACTTGATCAATTTTCGTTTCGAGGGAGTATTCCGTGTCTGGCCATTCCCGGGTGACGAATTCGGAAATTAGGTTGCGTAGTGTTTCCAGGTTGATGCTGTTCCAAGGAACATCTACCCCATCCTCGTCATGTTCGGGTTGAAGTTGATTGGGGTAGTTATCATCAGGTTCGATGGTCACTTCAATGGATTTCGGCAATTCCATGCTCCATGCTGTGATCTGCCTACTCAAAGGAGTTATTAACGGTCTTGGCCGGTTTCAGTGTCACTTTGTCAGGAAGCTCGGCGCTTTCCAGTTCCGTCAGGGTCAGATCCAAAATACTCTTCAGTTCTCGCGCAACAGCTAACCCCTCTTTATCCCGAGTAATATCTATGCTGCCAAAGATGGACAACCGGTCCAAACGATTCTCAACAGTAAGGGAGCCTATCTGAAGGCATTCACTTTCGTTCTTGAATGGGCTGATAACTTTATTGTCCACCTCGCCCTCCTTTACGTTTACGATCTTTGAATGATCTGGGATTAGGAAGACGCATGAGTCTTGATTTCACATTTTCTTCAACTGACGGGAAAATACTGATACCCGCCACTTTTTCTAACTCTGTTATCGAGATTTTTTGGGGTTGGGCATCAGCAGCGTTGTCAATAAGGTATGCACCGGCTTCTTTTCTCAGTGGGTCGTACACAGCTTTAAACAATTTTGTAGGGACCATTACGGCGCCACCGATTTGTTGAACATCGCCACCCTGAAAAATTGGGCCAGTCACTACATACAGATCACCTGACCTCTTCGCCATCATCCTCACAGCAGATTCTATGCCCCCCCATGGCCCGCGGTTATTTTCGGGTATCTGGGGAACCATATTCGCCAAGGAAAAGCATTCATACTGTGATTTAATGTCGAACATGTCAGCAGATGGTGCTATGTGGCCACGGTCATAGTCAGATCTGGCATAGTGATGCAGTTCAGCCCGTTCCGAACGCGGGATATTCTCGTCGGGGTGGAACTTGCTCTGCCGTTTTAGACCTTTACCTTGAAAAATCCGATCACGCGTCAAGTGCTCAGCTGCATAGAGCGGCGTCCTGGTCACACCGGAATGCTTGACCGCAAAACCCGAATAGCAGATTTCACGGGTTTTGACGGTGAGCTTCTGACTGATGAAATCAGGGGCTTGTCCGTTAACAAAGTGTTCTGGGCAACCGGTTTGAGCTGCCATTACTGGAACGGACAATATTAGGCTGACTATCAACAATACAGCAAGAAAGGGTCTGTTGATGCTCATACGGGAACCTCCAAAAGAAGGTGTAACACTAACAATTTACGGGAGATTATACAAGAAAAGAGCCAAGTTGACTCTCGTGACTAGCTTAGTGATTCTCCTGAAAACTATACATTGACAGATAGCGCCTAGATTTCGTAACGTATAGTTGAATTATTGCTCAACTATCGAGGTAACGAATGAATGAAAGGGCTGTCTGCACGATCAGTTTGATCAATGAAGCAAAAGTCACTGCTGTCAAGAACGCCACACCTGAAGAAGAAACCTTGTTCCGTCTAGCCGAGACCTTCCGGGTGCTCGGTGATCCCACCCGTGTTCGTATTCTCCATGCACTATCTCTTGAAGAACTCTGCGTGTGCGATATTGCCAGCCTCCTTGGAACCACCAAATCTGCGGTCTCTCATCAGTTGCGACTTCTTCGTTCACTGCGGGTGGTCAAATACCGGAAGGATGGCCGGATCGTCTACTATTCGCTGGATGACAGTCACGTGGGAAATCTCCTGCGCGAAGGACTCAGCCATATCAGTTCACAAGGAGTCTCACCATGATTCGTAAGGTAAGCGTTGCATTTGCCGGTGGCGCTCTGGGTGGTTTTGTCGACAGTTTCAACATCTGGTTCTTGGGGAAGGTTGGAATCAGTGACCTGATAGGTTTGAGTATGAAGCCTGAATTTTCAGCTCCTTGGCTCTATCAGCGGATGGTTTGGGGTGGTATCTGGATGCTGCTGCTCCTGCTGCCGCTGCTCAAGAAAAAGGTTGTCCTGCGAGGTTGTCTTTTCAGTCTGCTCCCCTCGGCCATGATGCTCTTTATGGTATTGCCGGAGATGGGCAAAGGGATGTTTGGGCTTGGCTTCGGTGCAGTTACGCCACTGGTCGTCATAGGGCTGAACTGCATCTACGGTATTGTAGCAGCATTGTGGTATCGGAAGGGAACTCCCTGAAATGGCAACTATCGAAACGCGACAGGCTCCTCGCCCGTGCCAATCTTCTCGCCATGCTGACCATCGGCTACAACCTGGTGGAAGGTTTTGTATCCATGGCTCTGGGGACTGCAGATGAAACTCTGACACTCTTTGGCTCCGGGGTTGACTCATTCATAGAAGTCATTTCTGCTGTCGGTGTCTGGCACATGATCAAACGAATCCGTGCCAATAATGGAGAAACAAAAGACGCCTTCGAACAACGGGCGCTCATAATTACTGGCGGAGCCTTTTATCTTCTGACCGCCGGTCTGCTTGCCATGGCGATCCTGAACATTGTTGCGCAGCACAAGCCCGAAACTACGATATGGGGTATCGTCGTCTCACTGGTGTCCATGTCGTTCATGTGGCTTCTGATACACTACAAGACCAAGGTAGGCAAGGCATTGAAATCTCCGGCGATTCTGGCTGATGCGGCCTGCTCCAGGGCCTGCGTGTATCTGTCAGTTGTGTTGTTGGTCGCCAGTGTCAGCTTCCAGGTGACCGGCATCGGTAGTCTCGACTCCATCGGCGCACTGTTGATCGCCTGGCTTACCTTCAAAGAGGGACGGGAGTCATTCGGCAAGGCAAATGGCATGTCCTGCTCATGCAGTTGCAGCAGCACAGCAGTCGTGGAGTGTGACTAAAAATGACCAGCACGATTCTTCTCGTAGAAGATGACGCCAGAATTGCAGAAGTCGCGATTGCGTATCTGGAGCAGGCCGGATTCAGGGTGAAGCATGTTTCATCAGGCAGGGAGGCTATTAACAACATCTCGACCGAGCCGCCGACACTGGTGGTCCTCGACCTCATGCTGCCCGACGTGAGCGGAGAGGCAGTCTGCCGGGAGTTGAAAGAGCGTGCAGATATACCGGTAGTGATTTTGACCGCCAAGGCATCGGAAGAAGAACGTTTGGCAGGATTTGCCCTGGGCGCTGACGACTACATTGTGAAACCATTCAGCCCGCGTGAGCTCGTGGCCAGGGTCCAGGCGGTTCTCAAACGGTCAGGAACAACCGAGAGCGGCCTGCGACTCAGTTTTAACCAGGGTCACCTTGTTCTCGATGACCGCAACCACGCGGTCATTCTCAAGGGTGATGCCATCCGGTTGACGGCAGTGGAATTCAAGATCCTTTTCACGCTTGCAGCGACTCCCGGCAAGACCTTTACCCGTGAAGAACTGGTTGATAAGGCTATGGGCTACCACTTCGACGGTTATGAGCGGAATATCGACAGCCACATCAAGAACATACGTCAGAAGCTGGGTGATAGCCCCAGGGCTCCGCTGTTTATTATCACAGAGTACGGGCTCGGCTATACGACAACAACAAATAAAAAATATGTAGCCATCTCGGGGAGATGTTGGTTCTTGGCGCACGAAAGACTTGCCTTGAAAATATCAGCTAGCAAATGCCAAGGAACATCTCCCTAGTTTTTATTGAATTCCCTATTTTGTTCCTATTTTGTTTCTTGACAATGCTTGTGCTAATTGATTATTGTTTAAAACAATATATTATGCGAAAACTATCCTCCCTAAAATTTATTTCTAAGCTTATGCTTCTGGTCATGCTGACCATGGCGATCAATGGCGTTCACGAAAGTGCTCATTCCATGCAGAGTCACGTGGCATCTGCAAGCGAACAAGCTTCATATTCGGATATTTCCGCACCTCAACAATGCCCCTGTGCCCCTCTCGAACAACATAAAGATTACGATGGTTGCGACACATGCGTTAACTGCACTTGTCATGCGCCACTAAACAACGAAACCTTACAAATCAGTTACAATCCATCTGTTCTGACACTTCACTTTTCAGACCCCTTCAAGTTTTTACCTGAAGTCTATCTTTCCAAGTTTATCCCCCCGCAAATACAAGCCTAAAACACCGCGACGGCAGTAGTTTGACCTGATTCAGGGGCAATTGCGTCCGCATTATCGTCGTGGTACGTCCGTAATCCATTTCGAATTATCACACTAAAACTGAATAAAGGAGGTTATTCCTTTGGGAACAACTGTATTTGGAAAAGGAGCACGGCTCCTTGTACCCGGCATCCTCTGTATACTTTCATCTGCACCGGTATTCGCAGAAACACAACAGCTGGCACTGCCGCAGGTAGTCGAGGTTTCGCTGCAAAATAATGGCGACCTCAAATCATTTCGTGAAGAAAAAGGCATTCGCGATGCCGGCAAAACTCGGGCAGGACTGCTGCCCAACCCAACTCTTGACCTGGAAGGAGGGACGGGTGCCCTGACCGGCAGCAGCGCTGAAAACAACATGGCGATTGGGGTCTCCCAGGAATTTCTGCTTGCAGGCAAGCGTGGCAAGCGTCTGACCGTTGCCGAGCGGGAGTTGGAAGCCTACCGCTGGCAGTTGGCCGATCGCGAACGAACATTACGCGAAGAGGTAAAGGCCGTATTCTATGACGCCATGCTTGCCGAGCAACGGCTCAAATTGACGGACCGATCCATTGAACTCAACCGGCAGCTTCTTGAGGTTACCAAAGATCGTTTGGCCGCCGGTGACATTCCCGAACTGGAGATGAATCTGGCGAAAGTGGAATTGACCCGCAGTGAAGGTGCCAGAATCGAAATCGAGCGGGCACTTCTGCAAACAAGAGCCAGACTTTTCACCTTCATGGGTCTCCCTGCCGGTGAAACACCGGCGATTTCCGGAACCCTGGATGACGGTTTCTCTCTCAACAAAAATCTGGCGGACCTTAAGCAGATGGCGCTCGGAAAACGTCCGGACCTGAAGGCCCTGGATGCCGAAAAATCGAGGGGAGACGCGGATATCGCTCTGGCCCGGTCCGAAACTATCCCGAACCTTACAGCCGGTTTTGCATTCCGGCGCGACACGACCGGCATGGAAATCGGCGGAGTTGAAGGCAAGGATACCGCCTACACCATTGGCTTAAGGCTGTCGATGCCGATCCCGCTGTTTGACAGGAATCAGGCCGGCGTTCAAGAAGCCCGGGCCAAGCGAAGCAGCACCGAAAGCCGTTTGACCGCTGCCACCAGGAATGTGGAGCGGGACGTAGAGACCTCCTACACCAGTGTTCTGAATGCCGAGAAGGTGCAGTCGCTTTATAAGTCAAACATTATCCCCCAGCTTGAAGAAAACCTGAAATTGACTCAAGAGTCTTACCGTCTGGGCGAGGTCGGGATTCTCTCGGTCATTCAGGAACAGAAAAAATTCTTCGAGGTCAGCGACGGCTACCTGACGGCGCTCCATGCTCGGCAACTGGCACTCGTAAAACTCGAATCAGCAGTAGCAACAGAACTCATCGGAGGTGTTAAGTGAACAAAAAAGTAATCATTATCGGACTTATCCTTGCCGTAGCAATTGGTGGCGGCTTTCTCTATCGTTTCACCCAGACCGGGAACAGCGGTGTAAAGCAGGCGGAACATAAGGACGAAAAGGCAGAAGGCCATAAGGAAGAAAAAGAAGGCGTCCATAAAGAAGAAGGCGAACATAAGGAAGAGAAAGAAGGCCATGAGGGGCACGACGAGTCAGGCAGTGTCAAAATGACTGCCGATGTGCAGAAACAGAATGGTGTGGTTGTCGCTGCGGCAAAAAAACAGCGCCTGGCTGGTGTGATCAATGTAACCGGTAAGGTGGAAGCCAATGCAGACAAGATTGCCCACGTATCACCCCGCATTTCCGGCAAGATCGTCGCAGTCAGGGCCTCTCTGGGGGACAGCGTCTCCGCCGGGCAGTCTTTGGCTACCCTGGACAGCGTAGAGCTTGGCGAAGCCCTGGGCCGCTACCATCAGTCTAAGACCAAGCTGGCCCTGGCCCAGTCCAACATGGATCGAATCAAGAGTCTGGTGGATAAGAAGATTGCAGCCCGCAAGGACATCCTTCAGGCTGAAACCGATTACAAGACCGCTCAAACGGAACTTCACACCGACGAAGAACGTCTGTCACTGTATGGTGTTGCAGCTGCTGATCTGAAAGGCGACAACCACAAAAAACCGCTCTTGCCGGTTCGCTCACCCATCAGCGGCACCATCACTGAAAAGCACGCCATTGTGGGTGAACTTTCCGATCCTTCTAAAAGTCTATACACCGTGGCGGACCTCTCCTCAGTCTGGGTGTTGGTGGATATAAGCGAGAAAGATCTGGCCAAGGTTCGTAAAGGGCAAGGGGCAATCGTTACCGTTGGCGCTTTCCCGGACAAGAAACTCAAGGGCCGCATAACCTATATCGCCGATTTGGTTGACGAGGCTACCCGCACGGTCAAGGCGCGGATCGAAGTTGCCAATCCGGGCCGGAATCTGAAGCCAGAGATGTTCGCCACGGTAGAGCTGGCACTGGCAGCTGATGCGCCGCCGGTGCTGGCGGTTCCCGAAGAGGCACTGCAGGATCTGGATGGCAAAAAGGTTGTCTTTGTTGCGGAAAATGAAACTGAGTTCGCGGCGCGGCCGGTTCAGTCAGGCAGAACGGCAGCCGGCATGGTTGAGATCATTTCCGGCCTGAAAGAAGGCGAGAACTACGCGATCAAGGGCTCGTTCATCCTCAAGTCGGAAGTGAAGAAGGGCGAAATGACCGACGAGCATGGCCATGGCAAGTAACAGAGATCTTCTTACATACTAGAACTAACGGGAGCGAGACACCGATGCTAGAAAAATTGATTGCCTATACGTTGCGGCAGAAAGGGATGGTCATATTCCTTGCGCTGCTGATAATCGTCTTCGGCACATATTCATATCTGAAGCTGCCGATTGATGCCTTTCCGGATGTAACGAACATTCAGGTTGAAGTGGTAAGTCATGCCGATGGCCTTTCGGCAATAGAAATTGAGCGCAACGTAACCTATCCGATTGAAATGTCCATGCGCGGCTTGCCGGACATCGAGCAGATGCGCTCGGTAACCAAGTTTGGCCTGTCGATCGTCACGATTGTCTTCAAGGACAATGTGGACATCTATTTTGCCCGCCAGTTGGTCTTTGAACGTCTGGCCGAGGCTCGGGAAAAGGTGCCCAAGGGGGTAGAGGTGGCCATGGGGCCGATCGGTACCGCCATGGGGGAAATCTACCAATATACCCTCGAAGGAAAGATGCCGACTGACCCGCAGGGGAAGATTGCCTACCTGACCAACCTGCGCACCATTCAGGAATGGATTATCACGCCTCAGCTGAAGAGTGTCGCCGGAGTCAACGAGATCAACTCCTTCGGCGGGTATTTCAAGCAGTACCAGGTGCTTGTCTCGCCGGAGAAACTGGTGAAATACGCCGTAACCGTGGATGACGTCTATACCGCCATCGGCAGCAATAATGAGAACGTCGGCGGTAACCTCCTCGAACGGGGCACTGACCAGTACATCGTTCGAGGTGTTGGCCTGATAAAAGACGTCAATGACATAGAAAATATCGTCCTGAAATCCGCAGGCGGCACGCCGACCTATATCCGCGACGTGGCCCAGGTAAAGGTCGGCGAGGCGGTCCGGATGGGCGCCGCCATGAAGGATGGTAAAGATGAGGCGGTGGGTGGCATCGTCATGATGCTACGCGGCGAAAACAGCCGTGACGTTGTGCGACGGGTGGCGGCAAAAGTCAAGGAAATGAATGAAAACAACGTGCTCCCCGAAGGGATCAAGCTCGTTTCCTATTACGACCGCAGCGACATTGTCAAAGCGAGTGTTTCAACAGTCAACAAGGCGCTGATCGAGGGCTCTATCCTCGTCCTGATCGTACTATACCTGCTGCTGAACAGCATCCGGGGCAGTATCGTGGTGCTGATTGCCCTGCCACTGTCGCTCCTGGCCACCTTCATCGTCATGAAACTTTCGGGGCTCACCGCCAACCTGATGTCCCTTGGTGGCCTGGCGATTTCCATCGGTATGATCATCGACACCACCATTATCCAGGTGGAAAACGTCCAGCGCCATTTGAGCGAAGAGGGGGGGAAACACCCCAAATTATTGACGGTGCTGAAGGCGGTTATGGAGGTCAGAAAGCCGAGTATCTTCGGTGAGTTGATCATTGCCCTCACATTCATCCCGATCCTCTCCCTGGAAGGGATCGAAGGGAAGATGTTCGGACCGCTGGCGATTACCGTGGCCATTGCCCTGTTGGCTTCGCTGTTTCTCTCCATCTTTGTCATTCCGGTGCTCTGCATCCTCTTCCTGAAACCGCACCCGGAAAAAGAAAGCTTCATCATGAAGCACGCAACCAGGCTGTATCTGCCGCTGCTCAATTATGCCATGAACACGAAGCGCGTGGTCTTGAGTGTTGCCGCGATTCTTCTGGTTGTTTCACTCTTCCTGGTAACCCGACTCGGGACGGAATTTATCCCGGTCATGGATGAAGGGTCGTTTGATATGGACGTTTCCCTGCTCCCCGGTGTTTCCCTGGCCAAGGCAATGGAAGTAAACCAATTGGCCGCGGCAAAGCTGAAGCAGTTTCAAGAATTGGATACTATTGTAGGTCGGACCGGGCAGACCGGCGTCGCCATGGACACCAGGGGCTCTGATAAAACCGGCTATGTCGGTGTTTTCAAGCCAAAAAGCGAATGGAAGCGAGACATCACCAAAGAAGAAGTTACCAACGAGATGCGTAAGGCTTTGGAGTCGGTTGCGGGAATTCAAGTCGGTTTCAGCCAGCCGATCCAATGCCGCATTGATGAACTGGTGGCCGGAACCCGTGCCCAGCTGATCGTAAAGCTCTTTGGCGAAGATATCGATGTGCTCAGTCAAAAATCGACCGAAATAGCCAAGGTGCTTTCCACCGTCCGGGGCGGGACCGATCTGGCAGCGGAAAAGGTTTCGGGGCAGCCGTACCTGACCGTCAATATTGACCGGTCGAAGATTGCCCGTTATGGCCTGAATATCAGTGATGTACAGAAGGTGATTGAAATTGCCGTAGCCGGTAAAGCTGCATCGCAGCTGTACGAAGAAAACCGCAGCTTCGACATCACCGTTCGTCTGCCGGAAGAAAAACGGAATTCCCTGGAAGCGATCAAAAATCTGATGATCACGACCAAAACCGGGATCAATGTTCCGCTCGAACAGTTGGCCGAGGTTAAAATGATCGAAGGGCCGGCACAGATCAGCCGCCAGGACGGGAACAGAAGAATCGGCATCGAGATGAATATCACCGGCCGGGATATCGGCGGTTTTGTTGCCGAGGCGAAACAGAAGATCAAGGAGCAGGTCAAGTTGCCTCCGGGCTACTACCTCACCTGGGGTGGTCAGTTCGAGAACCAGCAGCGGGCCATGAAAAAACTGATGATCATCGGACCGGTGGCTATCGGCTTGATCCTTCTTCTCTTGTACGTAACCTTCCGGTCGATCCGTCTGGCGTTGCTGGTCATTTCCAACCTGCCATTCGCGTTGATCGGCGGGGTATTTGCGCTTTACATCTCCGGGCAATATCTCTCCGTTCCGGCGTCGGTAGGGTTCGTTGTGCTGTTTGGCGTGGCGGTGCTGAACGGACTCGTGCTGGTGTCACGCATCTCGCAATTACGTGATGAAGGGTTTGAATTGCAGGAGGCTATCAGAAAAGGAACCCTCGACCGGCTGCGCCCGGTTTTGATGACCGCATCAATATCAATTTTCAGCTTGATCCCGATGCTGATTGCCGGCGGAGCCGGGTCTGAAATACAGAAACCATTGGCGACGGTTGTTGTGGGTGGATTGGTGACGTCAACCCTGCTGACATTGCTCATTATTCCAGCAGTATACAGTTGGTTTGAAAAGAGAAAAGTTGAGGAAGAGATGTAAGGGAGGATCATATCCCCCGCCACTTGTGTCGATTGAATTAAAACACATAAGCTTTTAGACACCCCGCTGCTTGCGGCGGGGTGATTAACTATCCAAAGGAGAATTCTATGAAAGAAATAAAAGCAATCATACGGCCAGCAAAATTATTGGAAGTAACCGAGGAGCTTCATGAAATCGATGGATTGCCTGGTGTGACCATATCAGAAATCAGAGGATTCGGTAAAGGCAGAGCCAAAAACGCCAAAGATAAGGTTATATATGAAATGGTTGAGTTTGTTCCCCGCATTCAGCTTGAAGTCGTCGTCAATGATGAGATGGTTTCTGAAGTTGTCAAAGTGATCCAAAAGTACGCCCATACCGGCAATACCGGTGACGGAAAGATATTTGTGTCAACGGTGGACGACATCGTGAAGATACGAACCAACGAAAGAGGCCCAAGTGCCGTCTAACCGAAGGAGATTGCTAAATGAAGCAAGTAATCGCCTACATCAAGACCTCTGCACTTGAACTTGTTACTGAAGGTCTCAGAAATGTGGTGGGACTGACTGGGATGAGTGCAATGGAAAACAACGGTTTCGGTCGTGGTAAAGGTGCAAACTGTAAAAGAGTCGACAGCCAGATCACCCGTTTCAGTAGAAATGTTCGTATTGAGATCATGGTTACCGACGACATTGTCTGGAATGTGGTGGACACCATCCGCCAAGAGGCATGGAGTGGTGAATATGGGGAAGGAAAAATATATGTACTTGATGTCGTTGAGGCCGTGAGAGTTAGGACTAATGAACGCGGCGAGGCGGCAGTTTGACTCGAAAGGAGCTTGTGATGAAAAAAACAAGTCTGATATTAATGCTGTCACTCATGGTGTTGAGTGGATGTGCCGAAAACTCGGCGTTGATCAAGGCGAACAGCACCAGTTTACGCACCGATATTTATGAGGAATTGACGAATGGGGCGACTGTGCCACAAGGGTTTGTTGATTTGCGCGTTACCGCCACGTTAAAGACACATAAGCCGGGCATCTATTCCGCTAAAGATATTCACGGAACGCCGGATTACAAGCTGCTGTTGAATATTGACGGTCAGGCGGTGTTATTGCGCGGAAATTTGCAAAATGAGAACAGTGAGTCAAGGGGGCTAGTGGACCCGGAAGTCGGCGACGGAATCAGGTATAGATTCAGCAAGAATCTCCGGCTTAAGTCCGGTACCCACAGAATTGTAGTGGCGCTTCCCGATGACGGGATTGCTATTGAACGGGAAATAACTCTTGTCGAAGGGAATGCGAACAGTTTGGCCCTAGAGCCCATATACAGCACAAAAACAGGAAAGAGGCGACTCGAAATGCGTAGTACTCCCAGTTTTATGGAAGGCATCAGAACGATCAGATTGATATTGAATGGTCGGGAAATTTAGAGTGGGTAATGAATCTCAATGATTGCAGAACGTACCATTAAACGTAAACGAAATACCAGAACAGAGCTAGCTGCAGTGTTTTCACGCGTTAAAAAGCCTCATGAATATTTATCAGAGATACATGATTTTTATTCGAAGATAATATTGGCTCAGGTCTATAACAACCCGAAACATGGGGCAAAAAAGCTCTCTGGACTGCTTATGCTTGAAGGAATTTCTCTTAGTCCAAACTATATTTATAAGTTACTCGTTAAGCGTAGTTTAAACCGTAGTTCTCTAAGAAGGTTCTGGAAAGACAATCTAGAAAACCAAAAGGAGATGGAATTATGAAGAACATCACCGCATCTGTTTGTGCTGTCGCTCTCGCTTTGGCCGTTATTCCGGCATTTGCTTCTGTGCCACCAGAGGGTAAAGACGACAGTCTCCTGTATAACAAGAACTGTCCGAACGCGCTTGATAGTTTGCCTGAACGGATAACAAAGTTGAATAAGGAAATTGCAAAAGGTGAAAAGGTCTACTCGTTTGAAGAATTGAACAAGCTCAAACGTAAAATGAAAGAAGACAACGAGACGATGAGGGTGTTGCAAAAGCCGGGAAGATAAACAGTACGGCAGCCAATTGCAGTTTCAGTCCTGAGCATGACGAAAAAAGGCTCATAGCGAAAGCAATCACCATTTCAGAGTTTTGAGAAAGGTTAATGATGGTCTTAAAAACATTGTTTCTGTTCACATTGACTGCACTTGCTGAAATCATTGGTTGCTATCTGCCGTATCTTTGGTTGAAGAAAGGCTCATCAGCTTGGCTCCTACTACCTGCGGGAGTTGCACTATTTTCATTTGCCTGGCTCCTGTCACTGCACCCACAGCCGGCAGGCCGTGTATATGCCGCTTACGGAGGTGTCTATATTAGCGTTGCCCTCTGCTGGCTTTGGCTCGTTGATGGTATTCGCCCTTCGATATGGGATGTTTTCGGGGTTTTAATTTGCTTGATAGGCATGGCAATTATCATGTTTGCACCGCGACACGCCTTGAATTAACAGGAGGTAAAAATGATAGCATCTGATAAAGCCAATGGCATGAGGGCCAATACAAGCAAATTTGTACTCGTAATGGCAGTTGTCTCATATTTGTTTATCGTTGTTGTCAATTTGTATGCAGACGTTGATAAAGCCAAACCAGGACAGGCAGACAAGGTTTTTGACAAAGCATTTTTGCAGTCAGTCAAGGATGTGCAGTCGTATGAACAGCTTGTCCGAATAGTTGGCGTCCAAGGAGTGAAGGTCGGCAGTAATTACTTCAAGATACCCGGTGACAAATATCACTGGAATGGCCGGGAACACTCTTCTTTCAACATTCGAGTAAATTCTGGAAAGGTGATTGATGCCAATGTCATAACGCCAGACGGCAGCATTTTAACACTTGATAAATCTCTCAATGGCAGAGGTGAAATAAACGATCTCGGGAAATAGTTTGTCTTTATCCTGGGGAAGCCCCACAGACTACATAAATCAATCCCTGGGGACAGTCCAGAATGGCGCTAGTTTAAGACCTTTTACCATAGCAAAACGGCTGAAAATATTGGCTAAAAATGGCATAATGCGCCATGAAAAATCCGACACCGATGTTTCCTGGGTTTCATCTCCAGACCCTCCGCCGCAAGCCTCGTTCAGAGGCGCAAAAACTTGCCGACAAGTTGGCTTTGTTGCAGCAAAAGTCTATTAAGTAAGGTCGTAAGTCTTGACACCATGCCGAAGTGTAACAGCATATTTTTCGGTCGCGTGTTCGGGGGAAAGCGTTATGCGTACAGACCATCTGCCGAAACTTATAGCCAAGGAGCATTCTCGTGACATCAAGTACTTCAACTTCTAATAAAACAATATCCAAATCCATCTGGGATTTTTTCTGCTCGCTCAAACTAACCATGTTTACCTTCATAACACTGGCGGTGCTCTCAATCATCGGGACGGTCATTCCACAAGGTACGCCGCCACCCGAGTATTTACAGACCATCAGTCCGGCCAAGCTGGCGTTCTACCAGTCTCTCGGTTTTTTCAACATGTACCACTCATGGTGGTTCATTCTGCTGCTCTCCCTTCTATCCATAAATCTTATTGCATGCTCCATCAAGCGTCTTCCTCATATCTGGAAGACGATCACCCAGCCTGTAATGGTAATGAGCGACAGCCTTGAAAAAACGCTGTCAAACTGCACGACCATTATAACACTCGGAGATGCGGCCACACTCAAGGATCGGGTTGCCAATGTTCTGAAGGCGGAATTCGCTGATCCGGTAATCACTGAAAACGACGGCGCTTTCCATTTGTTCGCCCAGAAATCACCCTGGTCCAGGCTGGCCGTGTATGCCGTCCACTTGAGCGTGCTTGTCATTTTCATCGGCGCAATCATCGGTTCGCTTTTCGGCTACAAAGGGTTCGTAAATATTATTGAGGGGCAAACTATATCGAATGTCATGTCCCGTTCTGACAAGGAGATCGACCTCGGCTTTGCCCTGCGCTGCGAGCAGTTCAGTGTTGCCCATTATTCCACCGGCGCACCCAAAGAATTCAAGAGCATCATTACTGTGCTGGAGAACGGCAGGCCGGTGCCGAACTATACCAACGTCCGCGTCATCGTGAACGATCCCCTGACCTACAAGGGAATTACATTCTACCAATCCAGTTACGGTAATGCCGGTGAATACTTCTTTACCGCAAGCGACCTGAGCGGCAAGGATGGCGTTACGTTCCAGGTTGACCGCAACTCATCGGTCACGCTCCCTGACGGAAGCAGCATGCACATCATCGAAGAAACCGATGATGTCTCCAAATTTGTGCCCAATCTTACTGGACCAGCCGTTCAAGTTGAAATTCATGACCCACGGGGAGGAAGCGAGAAGGTAATCGTGTATGCCAATCACCCTGAACTGAATATTCAGCATGCCAAAGAGCATAATGGTGGACTGGTGCTGCAATATAAGGGGGCCAATAAAAAAATGTACACTGGCCTTCAAGTGGCAAAAGACCCTGGTGTGTGGATCGTTTGGGTAGGCTGCATTCTGATGATGGTGGGAATCTATGCCGCCTTTTTCATGTCCCACCGTCGCATCTGGGTACGGGTAAATAATGGAACCGTGACAATCGGCGGCAATGCCAGCAAAAATCAGGGAGGTTTTCAGCTTTTCATGGAGCAGCTGTTGACAAAGATCAAGAAGCAACTTCCCATGGAGGATAACAAATGACCAGTTCACTCCTGTTCAATATAACCACATTACTCTATCTCGCTTCCATGCTGGCATTCTTTGCCTTCATCGCTAACCGTGCCAAAGCGTTCGGCACGGCAGGTAGCGTCATTGCCTTTGGCGGTCTGCTTCTGCAAACAATCGCCATCGGCCTGCGCTGGAAGGAGTCTTACATTCTTGGCGCCGGCCATGCCCCGCTCGCAAACCTCTATGAGTCGGTCGTTTTCTTTTCCTGGACGATCGTCCTCATCTACGGCCTGCTTGACCTGAAGTACAGGTACCGTGTCATTGGCGCGTTTGTCATGCCCTTTGCCCTGCTAGGAATGGCCTGGGCACAACTGGGGCTGAACAGCGGTATCGAACCGCTAGTGCCGGCCTTGCAGAGCAACTGGCTCATCTATCATGTCATCACCTGTTTCCTGGGCTATGCCGCCTTTGCCGTCGCCTGCGGCATTTCCATCATGTACCTGATCAGGGAGCGGCATGAGCGGTCCACACCTGCCAACGACCAGAGCATTGTCGCCATATTTCCAACAAGTAGGGTCCTTGACGACCTGAACTACAAGTCGATCATGATCGGCTTTCCGCTCCTGACCCTGGGAATAATCACCGGCGCCGTCTGGGCAAATTATGCTTGGGGAACTTACTGGAGCTGGGACCCGAAGGAAACCTGGTCGCTTATTGTCTGGTTCATCTATGCTGCATTTCTCCATGCCCGCATTACCCGCGGCTGGGCCGGACGGCGCGCGGCCTGGCTTTCGATTATCGGCTTTGCCGCTACCATCTTCTGCTATCTCGGCGTGAATCTGCTCCTCTCTGGACTTCATAGTTACGGTGGGTAGTCATAGCAGCTTTTATTCGTGCCAAACATAGGAGAAGTCGATGAAGGTTCGTGACAGCGGCATGCCCGATGAAGAGATGTGGACCGGCTTTTTTGATCCATCCAGGGTTCTTGAAGTTTTAGGTCTTTGCCGGGGAGTACAGGACGTGGTGGAATTTGGCTGCGGTTATGGAACCTTTACGCTGGCTGCCGCCGGTATTGCTTCAGGAACCGTTCACGCATTGGACATTGAATCGGAGATGGTGGATGTTGTCCGGCGAAAATGCGCCGAAGCGGGGATCACCAATGTCCGAGCATTGGTGCGAGATTTTGTGGCCGACGGGACCGGACTAAACGACAACTCCATGGATGCTGCCCTGCTCTTCAACATCCTGCATCACGAAGAGCCTATAGCCATGATGAAAGAAGCCATTCGCATACTCAAACCGAACGGTATGCTGGCCGTCATTCACTGGAACTACGACCCCACCACGCCCCGCGGGCCAGCCATGGAGATTCGTCCCCGACCGGAACAGTGCATCGTGTGGGGGCATGAGGCTGGATTCTGTTTTAGCGACCACAACCATTACAACCTGCCACCGTACCATTACGGGCTGACCTTCCGAAAGCCCTTTAACTGATGGGGCCACTTTGTGATGCCCATGGAGTGTATGCCTCAATAATACGATTACATACTCGTTCAGTTTCTGCTGAATGAAAAGGACTAGCGATGACCCCGCAACATGCAACCCTTGAACTGAATATTACCGGATTGGATTGCCCGAGCTGCTCCGGGCATCTGGAAACCGTCATAAAAGGAATCATTGGTGTTACCAAGGTGACGATGCTGCTTGTTGAGCAGCAGGCGGTAATTCTTTACGATCCGGTAAAAACAACTCCGACCGCGATCCGTGAAAAGATCGAAGACGCTGGATATGCAGTTGTAGCCAGTGACTACGAAGATTCTGTTGTTGAGACGGCAAACATAACTCAACAGCAACAGCCCGGCATTACGACGGGGCGCCAGGACATACTGCACATTGAAAACATGGACTGTCCGACCGAAGAGGCGCTGATTCGAAACAAATTGAAGGGGTTTCCCGGAGTGTCGGGACTCGAATTCAACCTTTTGCAGAGAAACCTCGTCATATCCCATACGCTGCCATCGCTCGAATCCGTGATAGCGGCCCTGAAGACCATCGGCATGCAGGTTGGTGGGGTGGAGGTGCAGGACGAATTACCTGAGGTTGAGAAGACCAATTGGTGGCCGTTGATTGTATCGGGACTTGCTGCTTTGAGTGCTGAAATCATTGAATTAGCGAGTGCCGGCCATCACTGGTTGACGCTGCTACTGGCACTTATAGCCATTCTGACCGGTGGCCTGAAGACATACAAAAAGGGGTGGATTGCACTACGCAATCGCAACCTGAACATTAATGCGCTTATGTCCATCGCCGTGACCGGCGCGTTGTTCATCCGCCAGTGGCCGGAGGCGGCCATGGTCATGTTCCTCTTCGCCCTGGCCGAAGTGATTGAAGCCAAGTCCCTCGACCGCGCTCGCAACGCTATTCGTGGCTTGATGGCCATGACCCCGGAAAATGCTACGGTACAACTCCCCGATGGTTCATGGGGTGAGGTTTCAGCCAAGGATGTTGTGCTGGACATTCTTGTACGCGTCCGGCCTGGAGAGCGGATCGCCCTGGACGGGGTTGTGGTTGAAGGAAATTCAACGATTGATCAGGCCCCGATCACCGGCGAAAGTCTACCGGTGGAGAAGGGACCGGGTGAACCGGTCTTTGCTGGAACGATCAATCAGGCAGGATCATTCCAGTTCCGGGTCACGGCCGTTGCAACCGATTCTACGCTAACCCGCATCATTCATGCGGTCGAGGCGGCGCAGGGGAGCCGCGCGCCAACCCAGCGTTTTGTCGACCAGTTTGCAAAGGTGTATACCCCAGCGGTGTTCGCCGTGGCGCTGGCGGTGGCGGTCATTCCGCCGCTGGCCTTTGGCGATTTGTGGATGGAGTGGGTATATAAATCATTGGTGCTGCTGGTCATTGCCTGCCCCTGTGCGCTGGTGATTTCAACGCCGATCACCATTGTCAGCGGCCTTGCCGCCGCCGCACGACGCGGCATCCTGATCAAGGGCGGAGTTTATCTGGAGGAAGGACGCAAGCTCGCCTGGCTGGCGTTGGACAAGACCGGCACCATCACCCATGGTAAACCGGCGCAGACCGACTTTGAGCCGTTGAACGGAATTGATCCACAAGATGTACGTTGTCTTGCCGCAAGCCTGGCCAGTCGCTCCGATCATCCGGTTTCGCACGCCATTGCCGTGTCTGCAGAATCAGAGGATATCTTCCCACAAGAAGTTACTGATTTTGCTGCTTTGGTCGGACGCGGTGTCACCGGTCGTATCGGAGGCCGCGTGTATTATCTTGGAAACTCCCGGCTCATTACAGAAAACGGCTTCGCAGAGCCCAACATTTCATCCAAAATTATGACCCTTGAACGCCAAGGGAAGAGTGTGGTCCTGCTGACGGACGAAACCCGACCGCTGGCGTTGTTCGGCGTTGCCGACACGATCAAGGAATCAAGCCGCGAGGCCATCGCCGACCTGCACCGACTTGGTGTTCGCACCATGATGCTCTCGGGTGATAACCAACATACCGCCGAAGCAATCGCCCGGTCAGTCGGTATTGACGAGATCCGGGCTGGGCTGCTTCCTGAAGACAAATTGAAAATAATCGAAACACTTCAGGACAACGGCGGTTCCGTCGGTATGGTGGGCGACGGCATCAATGATGCGCCGGCCCTGGCGCGTGCCGACGTGGGTTTCGCCATGGGCGCTGCCGGCACGGATACAGCCATCGAGACCGCAGATGTTGCCCTGATGGACGATGACCTGCGCAAGGTGGCGGTCTTTGTTCAACTCTCACGTACCACGTCGGCGATATTAAAGCAGAACATCGCCTTGGCGCTGGGAATAAAAGTCGTCTTCCTCGTGCTCACACTCATGGGCCATGCCACCATGTGGATGGCGGTGTTTGCCGACATGGGTGCGAGTCTCATTGTCGTGGGAAATGGTTTGCGTTTGCTGCGCAAGTAAACAATATCCTTAGTTTGTGACTCCAACGAGTAATGTATGCGACTTTTTATACTTCAAATAATCAGTGCAATTGTTTTGCTCTCCTTCGTTACGATGTTCTCAGGGGTAACTCTCATTGCAACTGCCGAGTCTCCGGTAGCAATTGACGCAGTTAATAATCATTGCAACCCCGACGGAGCGCAAAGCTGTCCGCTCCCTTGCACCACGCCTCTCTGCCCCTTATGTATATGTGCTATTGCCGATACTGCCCATCCGATTGAAATCAATACTAACTTACAGGTGGTTGAGTTCGACTACCTGGATATTATGGGATCAATCCCAGATCCGTATGTTAGCGAGATTTTTCATCCTCCAAGACCACAAAGTGCTTTTTCTGCGTTCGCGAGACAGATTGTTTAGCTCAACGAAATCCGATTTAATACTATTTTTTCAAGGAGAATATACGATGAAGAACAAAATTATGGCATTGGTGCTTGTAGTAGCAGTTTTGGCTTTTGGTGGTGTGGCCTTTGCCGAAACCGGCCAGGTAAGCGTGAAGGCAATCAGTGCCGATACGTTGAATAAATTCAGGCAGCAGACGGTTGATTTAAGGGACCAACTTAAGGCAAAGGATCTGGAGCTGCGTGAGCTCAATGCGTATGACAGTATTGATATGCGGCGAGTTGATGAACTTGAAGGTGATTTAAAGGAAATCAAAGCAAAGATAAGGACCGTTGCAGCAAGCATGAACCTTGAACCATGTAACTGTCTGTAGGCCTGAATTAACCGGTGAGAGGGAACTCCATAGTTCCCTCTCACGCATTCTTTACTTACGTCGAATATTTCGAATGCTCATCTGTGTCATTCACAACATTATATCGGGGAAGCTTGAGAACCTAATCGAGTTAGATAAATATGAAGGGTGGGTAAAATGAAACTGAGTGTGTGTTTGGCTGGTGCGGCTTTAATGCTCTGTGTTGGTGCGAGCGGTTGTGCAAATAACCGGGATCTAATCGCCAAAACTTCGATTGCGAACAGGAGTGATGTATTTAACGAGGTAGTCAACTCAGACGTTCAAACTGAAAAGGCCATAATCGATTTCTCGTTTGCGGTTAAGAGCAATTCCTATTACCTCATGGGTACGTATGGCAAGCATACTGAACCTCCTTACCGCGTACATTTGAATATCGATGGACAAGTTACTGTACTTGATGCTGAACCGAACCTGGAGGACAGATCACCGGTTGATTCGAAAGTGCCCGAAAGCGGCATTGGCTGGAAGTATCAGTTCAGCAAGCGGATTGCACTTGCTCCGGGAAAACGTAGGCTGACAATTGCGCTTCCAGTAGATGATGTGATTGTGGAAAAGGAGGTGGAATTAGGTTCTGGAGAAAACTTCGTTACCGTGACTCCTATCTATAGCAGGAGAAATCTTCGACCATACAAGGGGCAAAATTTCACTGGTGGGGTAAACACGTTGGAAATAAAAGTTGATTGAACTGTTGATTCCAAAGTCATTCTTGAGTCATGACCCATCCGGAGAACGTTTGGCTTGAGAAAAGCCCCTAAAAGTTTTGGTAAAGTCCAACTCTTATTGTTTATCCAAGTGCTCTTAATCTCTCACATAGGCACGATCATACCTTCATCCAAGCCTAGCGTGCTGACGCAATACCCGCAAGACCAAAAGTGCCTTCCGGTAAAACTTTGCTTGATGCCATGTATTGCACGATGGAAGTGGATAACTGAATTACCTTTCAAATACCCCAACACCATTGCAATACTGAACTTCGATGGATCTAAGTGGATGTGGTCGGGCATGGCGTGACCCTCGATAAGCTCCACTTCCTCCTGGAGACACAACTGACGGATGATCTTTCCAACTTCGCAACGGAGGCGGACATAAAGCACCTTCTTACTGTACTTCGGGACGATCACTACATCAATTATCGCTATAGCAATGGGTGTATAGTAAGGACACTGACCCTGACGAATACGCAGTGCTTGAGTTTATTGTGTTAATGGGTACAATCTGTCTTTCGATATGGCTTTTAGTGTTACTGCCCCGACAAATATAATATTTCCTGGTTTTCCAGGAACAGTTCGATCTTCTCCCGGTTCTTCCTGAACGGATTGTGCCGACCACTCAACCAGTCTGAAAGTTGTTCGGGATCGCGGCCCATTGCTTCGCCCAGAAGATCAAAGTTCATTCCCATCGCTCTCTTGTACCATGCAAGCCGCCCCACCGTGTCATCCGGGCAGTCGAACGGAATATAACCTAGAAATTTGATAATACTTGGATTATATTGCAGTTCTGGTTCGGTGCCATGTTCCCAGTTCCAGACAGAGGATTCGGTGACTCCGATGATCTCTGCGACTTCTCTCTGGAGGAGACCAAGATCCATTCGTTTCTTGCGGATGTGTTCGCCGATTGTGATGGGGAATTCTGGATAACCGGGAAGCTGCTGTTTTTCGAGGGGAATTTGAATTGAGAACGAGTGCCGTTTCAAGTGGGTATAGTAGAGAAAGGTTAACACACCCCTGAATTTGCCGGGTAGCCCTTAAATAACAGGCTGTTACACTCCGACGGGGTGTGAAGCTTTCCAACTTCAGAAAATGACTCCATCACTACTTGGCTGAGGTCTTTGAGCAACCGGACCTAGAATGCAACCTGAACAACTCTATCGGCAGAATAGACAAGGATTTAGCAAGCTGGCTGAAAAAACTTGATTTGTTATTGTAAGCAAAAGGGAGAATGGAATTGGGAAAAAAGCGGCAGGCTGCTTTTAAATAAAGTAGCCTGCCCCCTTTTCGCATTATACAGGATTCAAATTTGTTTACTTTTCAGCGCATCTTCAACAACGCATCTGATGCCCTTTCCCTCAAGGGCTGGTTTGTAGCATAGATTGCACGATATGCAGGTCGCTTTTCGTTTATCACCAGCTTTCCAACGCTGAATTAGATCAGGTTCGCGGACCAGAGGGCGAGACAAGGATACGTAATCAGTCAACCTCTCTGTCACCAGCATTTCCGCAACCGAGTAGGAGCGAAACCCGCCAACCAGTATTAGCGGCACACTGATTTTCTCCTTGTAAAGCTTTGCAGCTTCTCGATAATAGACTTCATCCTCTTCATTATCCAATCGGCCGAGTCGGAAGGGGATATTTCGGCCAGAGTTTCTGGTCCCTCCACTTAATTCCATGGCATCGACTCCTGCTTTTTCGAGTGAGATTGCCACCTGAAGCATCTCTTCCTTCGTGAAACCACCTTCCTCAAAATCTTCCGAGTTGATCTTGATTAAGATCGGATACTCGGCTCCAACAGCCTGTCGAACGCTTGTCACCACTTCAAGCAGGATACGTGCACGATTCTTGAGGTCACCGCCATATTCATCTTTCCTCTTATTATACGTAGGTGAGAGAAATTGGCTGAGGAGATACCCGTGGGCTGCGTGGATCTGTACTGCATCGAACCCGGCTTTTTGGGCTCTTGCTGCGCTCTCGGAAAAATCGACTACTACCTGCCGTATCTCCTCATGTGTCATTTCTCTGATGATCTGACCGGTCTCATGCTCACCTGATGATGGGGCATAAACGTCAAGTCCGGTAATTTCGGTGGCCGCATAGCAACCTGCATGGGATAGCTGCAGGGCGATTTTGCCGCCGTTGTCATGAACACTTTGGACCATCTTTTCCAGTTCCGGGAGCAGACTGTCCTTATGAGCGCCCAATTGCAGGGGCCTTGCCTGTCCTGCCTTGTTTACATAGGCATGGCCAGTTATAATCAACCCGACTTCGCCACGAGCGAGCGTGCAAAAAAAGTCTGTCAGTTGTGGAGTGCAGGCTCCGCAATCATCAGCCATGCCTTCCCAAGTTGCAGATCTGATAAAGCGGTTTCTGAGGGTGAGACTTTTTATGTCGGTAAATTCAAACAGCTGAGCCATTATGTTCTCCTGTACGCCATTGTTAGCTACGACAATCATTTGCTTCCTGCTGTACCTATCATCCTGAGTAAGTTTTCTTTTATCACGGTCAAGAGCCCATCGCTCCGATAAAATCAGCTATCAGGCGAACCTGTTCATCAAGCATGTGGCGTCCGTAATGAATGGTGCACCCCCTTGCTTTCGCTGCGGCCAGAAGTTGGGTGGTTTCTGGCTTCATAATGATTTCGGCAACGGTCATGGCGGGTGTCAACCTTGTGGTATCAATCGGCAGCGGATCATCTGCTTTCAGGCCGAGCGATGTGGCGTTTATCACCAGATCGTGGCCGGCCGGATCGGCATTTCCCGCCACGATTGGCCGATCTGGAAAATATTTGGCTATTCTCACCGCAATCTCTTCAGCCTTCGAACGGGTGCGGTTGGCAACCGTCAGGGATGCTACTCCCGCCTCTACCAGAGCAAAAGCGATGGCTGCGGCTGCACCGCCAGCACCTACAAGCAGTGCCCGGCGACCAACCGGATCGTACCCCTGGGAGCGCAACCCGGCTACAAAACCGGCGCCGTCAAACATGTTACCAATCAGCCTCCCGTCCGTTTCCCGCCGCACCGCGTTAACTGCACCGATTGCACGCCCGGCATCGCCAAGTTCATCACAGAGGGCGGCAACCGCAGTCTTGTGCGGAACCGTCGTGACAAAACCGCCTAGATTTTTCATGGCACGAAAAGCAGCCAAGACAGCCTTAAGCCCCTCTGGAGCTACCTGTATTGGAACAAGAACCGCATCACAGCAGTTCAGTGAGAAAAGCTCGTTAAACACCTCTGGGGTGCGTACGTGGGAAATGGGGTCGGCGATAATGGCATAAAGCTTGGTCTTTCCGTTAATCATGTCGAGATGTCGTCCTTTCCGGCTATTCTTTAGCAGTCATCATACGAAGCTTCGTAATGTCCCGTAACGGCGGAGCGCCGAACATCCGGTTGTATTCTCGACTGAACTGCGAAGGGCTTTCGTAACCGACCTGGAACGCAGCATTTGCAGCATCAAGTGACTCCGCCAGCATTAAACGCCTGGCTTCGTACATGCGCAGGTGCTTTTGGTATTGCAGCGGACTGAGCGCGGTCATAGACCGAAAGTGGTTATGAAATGAAGAAGTGCTCATGCGAGCCTGGGCAGCCAGATCATCAACACGCAGCGGCTGTGAGAAGTTGTTTTTCAGCCATTCGATCGCCCGTGCTATCTGTTGACTCTGACTTCCCGCCGACGCAATCTGGCGTAGACGCGCCCCCTGTTCACCCACAAGTAAGCGGTAAATGATCTCCTTCCGGATGATCGGTGCCAGGATCGGTATCTCCTGCTCTTCATCAAGCAGGTCGATCAAGCGCTGAAAGGCAGTGAGCAGTGGCAGTGTTACCTCACTCGTCACCATACCATGACCGGATTGTTGCGAACGATGATGGGGGAAATTACTGTCAACCAGCAACTGAGAAACCTCTTGTATGTCAAACGTCAACTTGAGCCCCAGTAGCGGCCTTTCTTTGCTTGCCTCAATGGCCTGGACGAATGTAGGCAGGTTCACGGACGTGATCAGATAATGATTCTCGTCATACACATACGGTTCATTCCCCAGCAGCACACGCTTGGAACCCTGCACGACCATACAGATACTTGGTTCATAGATGACGCTCATCGGTTCGGTCATTTCGTCCTGTCTGAAAAAAAATAACCCCTGAATTGCGCTTGCATACAGATCACTGTTATTCGTCCATCGGGCAATACTCTCCCGCAAGGCTTCTCGCGACGATTTTATTTTGCCGTTCATAGAATCTCCTAATTAGTTGTTTATACAGTATTTTGTCGAAGCAACCCTGATTGAATCATAGCAAGTCGTTTTTTCTATTACAATGTTTTTAGAACGCTTTGTAGGATCAGGCAATAAACGTGTAGGATCGTTCTACCGCCTTATACCGTTAAGCGGTACGATAAAAACCATCAGGATCAAATATTTCAAACCAAAAGACTTATTTCAGGGAGAATTACATGGAATTTGAGTACTACAACCCAACCCGCCTCATCTTTGCTGCCGGAGCACTCGCACGTCTGGGAGAGGTTGCCAGCCAGCATGGCAAACGCGCCCTGTTGGTTACCGGCGGCGGCAGTGTCAAGCGCAGTGGTGTTTATGATCGCGCAGTCGCAAGCCTAAAGCTTGCCGGCGTCTCAACGGTGGAATGCTCCGGCGTCGAGCCCAACCCGAGAATCACCACCGTCAGACGAGGTGCCAAGATCGCTCGGAACGAAGGCTGCGATGTTATCATCGCCCTGGGCGGCGGCAGCGCCATGGATGCAGCGAAGGTTATGGCAGCCGCGTTTTACTATGACGGCGATCCCTGGGATATGATCTTCCATGGTCAGACCGTGCCGTATGTCCCGACCCGTGCGCTGCCTATCATAACCGTGCCGACCCTGGCGGCTACCGGTTCCGAGATGAACATGGGTGCGGTTATATCCAACGAAGAGACGAAGGAAAAGTCTTTTGTCCAGGCCCAATGTCTGTATCCCGTTGTCGCGTTGGTGGACCCCGAACTCACGATGAGTGTGCCTCAGGATCAGACCGCGTACGGCATCTGCGATATAATCACCCATGTGACTGAAGGATATTTTAACGGCGTTGCTGGCACCCCCATTCAGGACCGCTTTGCCGAAGGCGTCATCATCACCGCCATGGAATACGGTCTGAAAGCGCTTGAAGATGGAAACAACCTGGAAGCTCGCGCCCAGGTGCAGTGGGCTTCGATCGTCGCACTCAACGGCTGGGTTAATGCGGGCACCAACGGGGGATTCCCCGTGCACATGATCGAGCATACCTTGTCCGCCTATCACGACATCACCCACGGGGCAGGTCTGGCTGTGGTCAATCCGGCCTGGATGCGCTTTGCCGCCAGGCACAGGCCGGAAAAGTTCGTGCAGTTTGCCGAACGCATTTTCGGTCTCGATGCAAAGAACAGCATCGATCTGGACTGTGCCCTTGAAGGCATTGACCGCTTTGAAGCATTCCTCAAATCCATCGGTTGCCCCACCCGCCTGTCTGAACTCGGCATCGGTGACGCGTTGCTGACAGAGTATGCCAAGGAAACGGTCCGTATCATCCATGATGACAAGGGGCTTTTGCCTGGTCAGCCGCCGATGAGCGAGGCGGATATTGTCGCTGTGCTGCGGTCGGCGCTGTGATCTACTGATATACGGTCATAACGAAAGAGATAGGTTTTACATGAGTTTTACTTGTGATGATACAGTTGGAATTATTACCGATACAGGTTCTGCAGCGGTGCTAACAGGCACTTATGAGAATGCTGCACACGTTGTTTTAGATGAATTGATGCCAGACGGCTATGAGGATGCTGAAGCCACGTCAAAAACGACACAGGCAGCTTTTACCGGGTGGCAGCTCTGGAGCGCGGTCGGTTCAATGACACTGTGTGTGGCGATGCTGATCGCTTCGGAATTCATGCCGGTCAGCCTGTTGACACCGATAGCAGAAGACTTGCGGGCGACCAGCGGCATGGCAGGCCAGGCGATCTCTATTTCCGGTCTCTTTGCGGTGGTAACCAGTCTGTTTATAGCAACCATAGCAGGGCGCATCGACCGCCGCCATGTACTGATGGGGCTGACTGGGCTGATGCTGGCGTCGTTGATTCTAATTGCCGAGGCATCCAACTTTGCCATGTTAATGGTTGCCCGGGCGCTTCTGGGGGTAACGATAGGTGGATTTTGGGCTCTGGCCACGGCGACGATCATGCGCCTAGTTCCGGAGGAATCCGTTCCAAAGGCGTTGGGGGTCATGTATACCGGCAACGCTTTAGCTACAACCTTTGCTGCGCCCATTGGCAGCTATCTTGGGGCGATAATCGGCTGGCGTGGTGTTTTCTGGGCACTTACCCCCATCGTCGTAGTCAATCTGATCTGGCAATGGATCAGTCTGCCGGCCATGCCCCCACAGGCCGCTCAACCTGTCGCCAAGGTCTTTGGCCTGCTGAAACGACGTAATGTTGCCTTCGCCATGCTGGGTGTGATGCTCACATTTGCCGGCGCCTTTGCCACCTTCACCTATCTGCGTCCTTTCCTTGAAACCTACACCCTAGTGAGTGTGCCCCAGCTGTCCATGCTCCTGCTTGGGCTGGGAGGGGCTGGATTTGCGGGCACATACGGAGCCGGTATGCTTCTTGGTCGCCACATGTATTCCTTGCTCAGGTGGCTGCCAATGGCATTAAGTGTGGTGACACTTGGACTTTTGGCGGCTGGTCATATCCTCTGGGGAGTGGCAGTTATGATGATTGCCTGGGGTGCTTTGAACTCAGCTATTCCGGTTTGCTGGTCCACCTGGCTGAGCAAAGGCATCAGCGATGAACCTGAAAGCGGTGGCGGGCTGATTGTAGCGGCAATCCAGCTTTCTATCATGCTGGGGGCCGCATTCGGTGGTTTACTCCTGGATCATGTTTCTATCGCCGCAACATTCATCGGTGGTGCGATTCTTCTGGCACTTGCATCCTTGATCATCGGCGATGGCGATCGCATCAAGCCGCTCGAATGACAGGAGGCAGGCGTCTTTACTTTAAGAGGACAAATTGAACGGATACAAAATTATGATGAAAAAACTCCAGATGATTTTAGCCTGTATCTTTATTTCAATACTCAGTGTTGCAACCATTGCGAATGCGCAGACCATGAAAAATGAGAGTGAGAAAAAGTCGGAGAGTATGAATATACGTTTGAGAGTCAATGACAAGATCATCACGGCCACGATGATCGACAGCAAAACCACTCGGGAGTTTATTTCCCTGCTGCCGCTGACACTGAACATGAACGATCTGCTCAGCAGAGAAAAATACGCCCATCTGCCGAAAGCAATCTCGACTGCAGGGAAACGATCCTTTACATATGCGGTCGGCGATATCGTTTACTGGTCTCCCGGTCCTGACGTAGCCATCTACTATCGCCAGGACGGCGAGAGGATACCCAACCCTGGCATCATCGTCATCGGCAAAATTGATTCCGGTGTGGAGTCTTTAAATGTAGCTGGACCAGTAAAGGTGACAATTGAGCTTATCAAGTAACGATCTGTTCACTCAGCAAAAGTGAGACCATAAAACCTGCAGGGCCAACCTGCTTACTGAAAGGAGATTCTATGAAGTAGCCCCGATCAAGTAGATGTTAAACTAGGGCGCGTAGCCAACGTGCTCGAGGCACAAACATCATACAAGAAGGGGGCTGGGTCATGATTTACATCGGAATTGATGTCAGCAGCAAGAGTTTTGTTATTCACGCGATAGACGGTCGTAAAAAGGTTATTTTCAAAGGTGAGATACTCCCTGAGAAGCGATCTTTGCTGAAGTTTTTAAAAGAATTGAGTGACGAACCGAAGTACGTGGTCTTTGAAGCCGGCAACCAGATGAAATGGATCGCCCAGACGCTATTGAAGGTTGAGGATGTAACGCTCCATGTTGTCCACCCGAACGAGTTGAAGTGGATCAGTCAGTGCAACGGTAAAACTGACAAGGTTGATGCGAGAAAGATGGCTGAGCTGGCGCGTGGTGACCTTCTGCCTCGCAAGGTTCACATAGTTGAAGGTACTGTTCGCGAATTGCGTGAACTGTTGAGTGCTCGTCAGGTATTGCAAAGCAAACGGGTTGCCCTGATCAACGGTATCCGTGCCATGATGCTGCAGGAAGGGATCAAGCTTCCGGAAAAGTTCTTCAGCCGTACCGACTGGCATGACCGACTGGCAAAGGTCTCAATCAGCGAAGCAACCAAACTCATCATTGCCGCGTATATGAAGGCAATTGAAGGCTTAGCTTCTGCCGAAGACGAACTGGAAACAAAAGTGATAGCGATCCGTGATGAGCGGATAAAACGTCTGGAATCGATACCTGGTATTGGAAAACTGAGTTCGCGGACATTGCTCGGTGCTCTGGACGAAGCCAGTCGCTTTGACAACAAGAAAGCTGCCGCCAAATACGGTGCACTGACACCGACGATCTACCAGAGCGGCAACGTAACACACTTGGGGCATATCGGTCGTAACGGTCGCCATGAAATCCGCCGGGTTCTTTTGCAATGTGCTCACACGGTAGCGCGAATGAAAAACTTCGAATCAAAACCGTTGCGAGAGTTCTTTGAAAGAATCCACAAGCGTCGAGGAAAGAAAATCGCAGTAGTTGCCCTGGCAAGAAAGCTGCTGACCATTGCTTACGGCGTATTGAAAGCAGAAACATACTTCGATCCGAAAATGCTGTCACCGAATAGAGCGTAATCAGTTGCAAGAAGTAGCAGGTTCAGTTCCGATGCACGGATGGTTTCATGAAGTCTGGTAAGCCCGCATAAGCCTTGGGTTCATAAAGAATCCGTTTTGGAGATTGGGACGCCAGACTTGAACCGGAATGATGAGCATCAGAGCTCGAATGGGAGGTTAACGAACCATCTTGCCCATAGTGGGCAAATCAAGACTACAAGTGCGTCCTCACTATCTACTTGACAGAGGGCCACTTCATGGGAGTTCAAAATGAACAAAAATGGCTTTATTACTTGTAGTTTACTTATCCTCACTGTGATGACGCTGGTCTTTACTGGCGTTGGCGTTGTATCCGCGGCAGACAAGTCCAAAGGGGCAGATAACTTTTACAAGAGTGACAAGGTAACCATGGAGAAGGTTACATTTAAAAATCAATACAACATGAATGTTGCCGGGAATCTGTTTATGCCCAAAGGCTTGAAGCAGAACAGCAAA
Source organism: Desulfuromonadaceae bacterium (assembly GCA_028683855.1). Taxonomy (GTDB): domain Bacteria; phylum Desulfobacterota; class Desulfuromonadia; order Geobacterales; family Pseudopelobacteraceae; genus JACRCG01. Next base: position 27,510 of record JAQUHA010000021.1, on the reverse strand, counting down.
AACCCCGCGATCATTGTCGGGCATCCTATGGGCGCAGTAAAAGAACAAAGTGCCAATCTGTATGCCACTAAAATGGCTGAACAGGGATTCGTAACTCTATCCCTGGATTTGTCTTTCTGGGGAGAGAGTGAGGGGCAGCCCCGCAACGTTGTCGCGCCGGATATCTATGCCGAGGATTTCAGCGCTGCGGTGGATTTCCTGGGTACCCGGCCGTTTGTTGACAGGAATCGGATTGGTGCTATCGGGATTTGTGGAAGCGGAAGCTTTGTCATCAGTGCAGCCAAGATCGACCCGCGCATGAAAGCCATTGCGACCGTCAGCATGTACGATATGGGCGCTGCTGTCCGTAGCGGACTTGGGCACTCGCAGACTGTCGAGCAGCGGAAGCAAATCATTTCGGCAGCAGCCGAGCAGCGCTATGTCGAATTCACGGGCGGTGAAACCAAATACGTCGGCGGGACGGCACATCAACTAACTGCGGACACCGACCCAATTCAGCGTGAGTTTTATGATTTCTACCGCACTCCGCGAGGAGAATTCACTCCCAAGAGTTCGTCACCTGCACTCACAACGCACCCGACACTCACCAGTGTCGTCAAGTTCGTAAATTTCTACCCGTTTAATGATATCGAGACGATTTCTCCTCGCCCCATGCTCTTCATCACCGGAGAGACCGCTCACTCCCGCGAGTTCAGCGAGGACGCCTACAAGCTAGCCGCCGAACCGAAGGAACTCTACATTGTTCCGGGGGCCGGGCATGTGGATCTGTACGACCGGGTGAATCTTATTCCCTTTGACAAGCTCACATCCTTTTTCACTAAATATCTGAAATAAAGCGATGCCCAAGAGAATCTGGAACCACTGATCTGCGTTGAGGAGTAACCATGAAAATTACATCGATCCTGTTATCACTATCCCTGCTCGTTTCAATGGGTGCTTTTGCCAGTCAGGCACTGGCCGCCGAAGAAATCAAACTATCGCAAACCATAACCCGGGCCGGCACTCAGGCTTCCTACAAGGGGCCTGCCGAATACTTTACCGGCACTGTTCGGGTCGATCCCCTGTTTGCTGCCAACGACGCGGCACCATACTCCGGTGCTTATGTCACCTTTGAACCGGGCGCCAGATCTGCCTGGCACATTCACCCGACCGGACAACGCCTGCTCGTTACCGCCGGTGTCGGTCGAACCGGGGAATGGGGTGGCCCGGTCGAAGAGATCAAGGCTGGTGACGTGATCTGGTGCCCGCCGAAGATAAAGCATTGGCATGGTGCCTCACCCACCACCGCCATGACACATATCGCCCTCACCGGGACAATCAACGGTAAGAATGTGGAGTGGCTGGAAAAGGTCAGCGACGAGCAGTACAACGGTAAACCGGGTGGCAAGCATGAATAGACTGGTAACCGAGTTCCTGACAATTATTTTTGCCATGATGTTTATCATCGCAGCCATTGCGGAGGCGCGACCCATGGAGAAAAAATTGGTACTGAGTTCAAAACAGCAATGTATTATCCCCATCGCCGCTTTTACCGCCAAGGGAGATCTGGAAAAACTGAAGGTCTCCCTGAATGAAGGGCTTGATGCCGGCCTGACCGTCAATGAGATCAAGGAAATCCTGGTGCAATTGTATGCGTATACCGGTTTTCCGCGTAGCCTGAACGGTATCGGAACCTTCATGGGTGTCATGGAAGAGCGGCAGAAGAAAGGGATCAAGGATGAGGTAGGCAGGGAGACAAGCCCCCTTCCTGCCAACAAAAGCTCGGTCGAACTTGGCACGGACATTCAGACGAAACTTGTAGGCAAGCCTGTCAGCGGGGCAATCTATACCTTTGCGCCCGCCATCGATCAGTTTCTGAAAGGCCACCTGTTTGGCGATATTTTCGGGCGTGACAACCTTGACTTCCAGAGCAGAGAGATAGCTACCATATCGGCGCTGGCCAGCATGGATGGCGTCAATCCCCAACTGCAGGCTCATTTCAACGTTGGACTTAATACCGGCCTGACCGAGGCGCAGATGAAGAGCCTGATCTCCGTTATCAGAGCCAAGGTAGGCAAGAAAGAAGGCGAAAATGCCAGTGAAGTATTCGGCAAGGTTTTGATCGACAGAAAATCTCAGTGAGATGCATTGAAAGGAATATGATTATGGCAAAGAAGGTAGTGGTACTCTCCGGCAGCCCCAGGAAAGGCGGGAACTCTGAGCTTTTATGTGACCAGTTCATTCGTGGGGTTACAGAAACAGGAAATCATGTAGAAAAGATATTCGTATGTGACAAGGCCATCAATTACTGTACCGCCTGTGACGCCTGCCAGGGTAATGGCGGCAGTTGCGTCCAGAATGACGATATGGCTGAGCTCCTTGATAAGATGATCAGCGCTGACGTGATAGTCATGGCCACACCGGTCTATTTCTACACCATGAATGCCCAGATGAAGACCGTGATAGATCGGACCTATGCACGCTATACCGCAGTCAGCAATAAGGAGATGTATTTCATCATGACCGCGGCAGTCGGCAATAAAGAAATGCTGGAACGGACACTCGAATCACTTCGGGGGTTCGCTGCCTGTCTGACTGGAGCCAAGGAGAAGGGCATCATCTACGGGACTGGGGCATGGAACAAGGGAGACATCAAGAAAAGCCCCGCAATGAACCAGGCATATGAAATGGGTAAGAATGTCTAGTGTTGTGGTGATTGGCACACTGTCACTCCTTGGACGGCGGCAACAATGAAACGAATTCTATTTTTCATCGTAATATTGGGAGTCCTTACAGTTATGGCAACCACGCTTTTCAACAATAACGGCAATACCGCCCTTGCACGGTCACCATTGTCGCTCGAAAGTGATCAAAAAAATCCAGTCAATGTGACAAAAGGCGGGGCACTCGAACAAGCTCGCATCATGTGGGATTTTTTCTTCAACAAGCCGAACGACACTCGACCCGCCGGTAAAATTCCCTTACAGACGTTGACACGACAGCAGTTGCTGGCCGCCCCGAACAATACGGTGTACCGCCTTGGTCACTCCACCGTCCTACTGAAACTGAATGACGCATTCTGGATAACCGATCCGATGTTCTCCGATCGGGCGTCACCGGTACAGTTTGCCGGGCCGCAGAGATTTCATCAGCCGCCGATATCCATTGACGATCTGCCGCCGATTAAGGCGGTCATTATTTCGCACGACCACTACGACCACCTTGACCAGGATTCCATCATTAAGTTGGCTGTCAAGACGGAGTATTTTCTGACGCCGCTTGGCGTTGGAGACATTATTGTTGGTTGGGGGGTGCCGTCCTCAAAGGTGAAGCAACTCGACTGGTGGCAGGAAACGGAGGTGGGCGGTTTACACCTTGTTGCTACACCCGCTCGTCACTTTTCAGGCCGTGGCCTGTTCAATAAGAATCGGACCCAGTGGGCATCGTGGGTATTCCGGGCTAATGATCAGCGAGTGTTCTTCAGTGGAGACTCGGGCTACTTCGACGGGTTCAAAAAGATTGGGGCTAAATATGGTCCTTTTGACCTGACCTTACTGGAAACCGGTGCCTACAATGAAAACTGGCCGGAAGTCCATATGCATCCTGAGGAAAGTATTCAGGCCCATATAGATCTGAAAGGCAAGAATCTGCTTCCTATCCATAATGGAACCTTTGATCTGTCGATGCACTCTTGGTCTGATCCGTTTGACAGGATTGTCACTCTGGGCAGCGTACAAAGAATCCCGGTCTTGACCCCGGTAATTGGAGATCCCGTTAGCATGCAAAGTACAACGAGCGGTCAAATGTGGTGGAAAGCTGCTCTTCTCGGAAGAAAATAACTTCTATTTTTTCTCTGGCAGAAGGAAGGTTCTCTGGTTTTCTAGGAACCGTTCGATCTTCTCCCGGTTCTTCCGGAACGGATTATGCCGCCCACTCAACCAATCTGATAACTGCTCCGGATCACGCCCCATCGCCTCACCCAGATGATCCAGGTTCATCCCCATTGCTCTCTTGTACCACGCAAGCCGCCCCACTGTGTCATCTGGACAGTCGAACGGAATATAACCTAGAAATTTGATAATTCTTGGATTATATTGCAGTTCTGGTTCAGTGCCATGTTCCCAGTTCCAGATAGAGGACTCGGTGACGCCGATGATCTCGGCAACTTCTCTCTGGAGGAGCCCAAGATCCATTCGTTTCTTGCGGATGTGTTCACCGACGGTGATGGGAAATTCTGGATAACCGGGAAGATGCTGTTTTTCGAGGGGAATTTGAATTGAGAACGAGTGCCGTTTTAAGTGGGTATAGTAGAGAAAGGTTAACACACCCCTGCCCCTGCGGGTATCTGTCCGACCCGACCCACCCATGCACCTGCACCCCGGTTGCTATTCATCGCTACCGTTCCCGCATCTCCGGACCGCTCCTCGACCGCATCGATATCCACATCGAAGTACCTGCGGTCAAATATCGTGACCTTGCCGATCGTGGTGAAGCGGAAAGTTCCGCCGCCATAGCCAAGCGGGTCGAACATTCACGAGAGCTTCAGTTGGAGCGTTACAAAGGTACCAAAATTCACTGTAACGCCCAAATGACGCCACGCTTCATCAAGAAATATTGCGAACTGGACGCCTCCGGCAACCGTATGCTGGAACTGGTCACCGACCGTCTCGGCTTCTCTGCCCGAACCTACACCCGCATCCTCAAAGTAGCTCGCACCATTGCCGACCTTGACGGCAGCACCACCATCCACGAACAGCATATCGCTGAGGCGATCCAGTACCGGAGTCTGGATCGGAAGCCCAGTTAAAAGCAACTCAGAAGATATCAAAGCTCTATACAGAGAAGAGGAATAATTATGGCTCAGGTCACTAGGTTCGATGACAAGATAATTAGTTTCATGCGCCAGCACGGTGCAGAAAAAATCGGTGTTTTTGGTTCTTATGCCCGTAATGAAGCCGGTCCCGACAGCGATCTGGATCTTATGGTTTGGTTCAAAGAGCAGAAAAGTCTCCTCGGTGTCATTCGAATAGAACGTGAACTTTCTGAACTCCTGGGGGTTAAGATTGACTTGCTGACTGAGCACGCGGTCAGCCCACATCTGATTGACCGTATATGCTGCGCGGAAGTCAGCATCGTCATAAGGAATTGAGCGGCCAATAGGCTGTTTATACAGCTTGCGGATTCGGGATACATGTTTTTGCATATCAACAGCGGCATTGGCGAAGTTGGATTCAGAGATGTTATTTTTGCGGCAGTGCCAGTTGAATACCTGCTGTGCGGGGTTGTGAGATGGGAACATGTCGTGCCTCCTGGATCAGTTTGCCAATGATTTCGGCTTCTGATATGAGACACGGCACTGAGGTGACTGATTTCAAAAAAATAATTTCTGCGGGGTATTTTACTTTTGGCGAGCGTAGTTCACGACAACTCGGATATCCATTGTCATCTCCTTTTTTATTCACCGATATTCACATACTCCCTACAGCTAAGGCTGAGCCTTACAACTTTTATCTAAAGAAAAAGCGATGGCGGCATCGGACATATAGGCAGAGATTGTATTTCCAGCTTTGAGTTCCTCGTGTAGCATCAGTTCACCTAATCCCCCCAGGATAAAGTGCTCAACGGTTCGCTTCAATTCACGTACGCCAAATTCAGGGTCATATCCTTCGTTAATCAGGAATTCTATCAGATCGTCGCTGACTGACAGATTGGCCCCATGAAGTTTTAAAAGGTTTGTCCGTATCTCGGCCAGCATGGGTTTGATAATCTTCCGGATGCTGTCATGTTCAAGCCTGTTAAAGATGACTACTTTATCAATCCTGTTGACAAGCTCGGTGCGAAAGAATTTCTTCAAGGAATCAAGTTGGATCTCAGTTGTTCTTTGGTCTCCGGTGGCAAAGCCGATTCTGCTGTTCTCCTTAATTCTGATGTTCGAAGTCATCACCACAATCACATTGCCGGCGTCAACCGTCTCCCCTTTTGAGTCAGTGATGCGACCCTCACCAAATAGTTGCAAAAACATGTCCATAACCCGTGGATGCGCTTTCTCAACTTCATCCAGAAGCAGCACCGAACGAGGATTTGCGCGCAACTTTCCAGTTAATTGCCCTTCTTCATCATAGCCGACATAGCCTGGAGGTGAGCCTATCAGCTTGGATACGCTGTGCGCTTCCATGTATTCAGACATATCAAGGCGGATAAGAAACTGTTCTCCACCCATGAGATCCGATGCGAGCGCTTTTGCCAGTTCGGTTTTACCCACCCCGGAAGGACCTATACACAAAAAGACGGCAACTGGACCGCTTCGATGAGAAAATCCGGAGTATGCTATCCGCAGTCTTCTACAGATAGAATCAATTGAGTCATCCTGACCGATTACGCGTTTGCCGAGATACTCCTGGAGATGTTTGAGTCGTTCCTTGAAAGATTTTTTGTTTTCGCCCGTTGTAAATCTTCCTGTAACTACATCCTGTTTTGATAACACTTTTAATGAGTATTTTGGCAGTTCAATCTGATTGGCATCCAAAATTGAAACGAGGGAACCTGACTTATCGAATAGGTAGGTTTGCTTGTCCAAAGAACGTTCAGCAGGTTTTGTTGCCAGATTTGAATTGACATCTTCATTACTCGGATCATTTACCCACCAGATATTACTTTCCCGGTGGATTGCAGTCGCTCTCCTGAGAGTAATAGAAATATTCCTGGAAAAATCGGATGCTTCCTGAAATGTAGTAAAATCGACTCTTGCCATTTGTTCCTCAATGAAAATGTTGTTCAAAAACCTCTTAATGTTTATTCTTAGCCTTGGTACCTCGAATTACGAGAAAGTCACGTCAGAAAAGGTTCTGTTGGCACCCACCGCATTTCTTCTTTTTTCAATGAAGTCTGTATTTCTATCTGCCATACCGCCTGTAATCATTTTTTGTTTTCGCCCGATGCTCAGTAATAGTAAGTAATTGCATATTGGATGGTGTATCAGCGCCACCAGCATAGAGCGGCTTTTTGTGGTCAACTTGATACCCTTTTGGAACCTTTGACAAACCACGATCTTTTAGAAAATCATGCCGTGTTGACATATTTCTGGCAATCTTGCCATCATCTGTTCTTTTGACACCACCAGGACTGTATGATTTTGGGTTGTTGGTATATCTCTTTGGTGATGATGGAATACGGTGCGTTGAAGGTGTGTAGCTATGAGATTTTGGTGAATATGTTCGACTATCCCATTCGCCACCTTGAGCTTTGTGGCAAGTCATTGCGTAGCCATACTTTACCTGAAGAGCATTGAAATATTCATCTTCCATCAAAGCATTTCTAAATTCCGCTGTTCCAATTTTCAGCCTAGAATTTCTAATCTTGAAATCTACAAAAAGTGCCCGTTGCACTAACGGACTGAGAGTGCGTTCACGAGAGTCAAGTATGTTTTCAAGGATAAAGCAATCTATGTAGACGTCTTTCCCGGTAGAAGATGGATATGCAACTTGTATCTGTCTGAATTTTAGATACACAGGCGTATTGGTATTTTTGAATACATGTTTTTCTTCAACGTTTTCAGAAACCTTTGTAACCTTCACCAGATCACCGTTAAAAAGTCGATGTTTTATGGCGTTTTTATTCACCAATAAAGTATCTGACACTTGAACTGGCAGGTTTTCATTTCCCCATAGCAAGGCGCGCACTTCTCGATTTAGTTCAAGAGCCTGTTGGTTGCTATAGGTTATCAAAACAGCTTTGTTGCCAGATTCAGCGACTAATGAGACCGCCTCACTTGATGACATTTTAGCAATTTCACCAGATGATGAGGACAGATCTAAAGTATTGAATACGCCCTTTTCAATACCATCACGCAGACAATTAGCTTTTTCAAGAATCTCACTATCGGACTTCTGGCGCACTATCCCTCTGATTTCGAATTCAGCACAGGTAAGACCGTGGTTCTTCGTCATATAGTCAGATGATAGTGCCGGCGAAATATCCTGTTTGACCGGTGGTAATTGGCAAGGATCGCCAACAAAAATAATTTTTGATCCGCCAGGGTCGCGACCAGGTCTACCAATCCGGGTATATTCCATTAGATCAGCAAGCAGTCGACCAGACCCGAACCGCACATCATCCGGCTCGCTTTCGATATCAGCAACCATTGAAGATTCATCAACAATAAAGATGTTATCGCCAGGATCGTCTGTTTTCAGTTCAAAGTGAAGCCGAGTACCAGGGTCATTAACTGCTACTGCATGCTCAAAAACTTCAAAATCAGCAAATGAATATATTTTAGAATGAATGGTGCAAGCAGGGTGTTCTGTCTTATTACCAAGTATACGGGCAGCACGACCAGTGGGCGCAAGTAGCATGCAGCAACGATTGTTTTCCATGAGTGTATGAATCAACACCTTTAATAGCGTTGTCTTTCCAGTGCCTGCACCACCTCTTAAAATAAAACAGTCTGTAGGAGAATTGATAAAACGGATTATTGCGTTGACTGCCTCAGCCTGAGTCTCTGTGAGTGTCGGGAGCGAAGGAGCGTTTTCAGCACTCCCACCTTGGACGTTGTTTTGTTGTTTGAGTACTTCAGGTGCGTTTACAAAAGGAATTGACATTGATGAGTCGCGTTGCGAAGAAACACTAGCTGATTTACCGACACCCCATTCATATTCAGCTTGTGCAAGGGTAGCGACACCAACAGGCTTATACTCCCTTTGCTGCTCCAAGCGAGAACCATCCTCAGGATAAATGAATAATTTGAATTTTTTCTCAAACGCTTTGTCGCATTTATTCAGCACGCCTTGTATTGAATGAAGCTCTCCAAATCGATTCAGCTCACCTGTGGCAATAATCGGAGGTATTGGCTTCTCTTTCACCAACGAAAGAAACGACAAATAAATGGGAAGTCCAAGGGATCTGTCATGGGTAGGTTTTTTTGGATTAATAAAGGGCCAGAAGAAAAATTGACAGTCAGATTGTGATTTGCAGGCAAGTTCAGATGCGATTTTTACGGAGTCTAACGCCTCAACATTCAAAACATCCAAAATCCACGAAGGACAAAGTGGGTACGAATCGGTTTTGTAACTGGCAACCAAGGCATAGTAAATGGTGTCGTTTTTCCCGTTTTCATTTTCATCCAATACCGGAAACGCAGCCCGATCCCAGCGCCACGAACAAAGTTCTTCAAACGATACGTCAATGCCTATGAGATCAGTTATAGACGTTCTTTTCTGTATCCAAGCAGGAACTGTGACAGGTGCCTTTCTGGGGTCTAGAAGGTAGCTTCCAAGACAAACAGAAAGAAACTGACGCTGCATATGTGGGGATGGCAACAATTCATAAATGCTTTCAGCCAATACTACAAAGCTATCGGCAGCATCACCCCATATTGCATCATGTGGTCGAATAAATTTCGCTATTTGCTTTTCAAGCAAACCTTTCTTAATTGCCGTTGGAATCTGTGTTAGTTCCCAGTTAAACTCAATCATGGTCGCACCAATATAAATTTTAGATTTTCTATTGCCCCTGCATCTTTCGCAACATCACTGAATACTATGTCAAAGTAAGGCGAATCTTTCTCAATATTACTTTGACATTCGCATACAACTTTTCCATTGACGTTGAGTGATGCAACAAGAAAGAGCTCTTCATTTTGTATTTCATTGAGTTTTCCGGCAACGTAATAATCGCCATCTTCCCAATTATTATCAGTAAGGGTTGCGCCAACCGTTCGTATGGTAATTGCCCCGTCCATATGTTTAATAACAATATTTACCGATAAAGGGACGCTGGTAGATGCGACAACGGGTAAAATACCATGTGGATCTGTAGCCCCAGAAAGCAAATCGATCAGAGATTCTGCAAACTCTGGAAGTTTGAATCCAGCAAGTTTTTGATATGCATCCGCCAATGAGCCGATAATATTCTGGAGGAAAACCTCATTATTAGCTAATTTAGCTTCCCATTCCTCAACCAATTCCGCCACCGCAGGCACTGCCACAAACGCACCCACCTCTATCTCCATACTGCGAAAGAACGAGAGGATCGAACCTTCCGGTGCTGGCTCATGAGCAGTAACGGATGCAGTAATCGCCTGCTTCAACTCGTCCGGTTTCACTCCACCAAGGCACTTGTCAAAACGATCTTCCTTTAACGAATAACAATTCCAGGTTTCTGCAAATCCATACCGTTCATCAAGAGTAACGTCGCCGCTTCCCATTAACCGAGTGTCACTGTAAAGTTGCGCCACACGCCAACCAGAAGTCCCATCGACCTTTTCCAATAGCATGACACTCGGCGGTTTGATGTATCGACCATCAACACGCCAGCCGCCGAACTCACGATTGATTGTCCAGACCTGCCCGGCTTTCTTATCAGTACCTATTCCCGGCTTCATGGTTAAAGTAGCGAACTTTTCCTTCAAAGTTTTCCAGGCATCTCGCTCATCCTGCTGCATCTCGCGCTTATCACGGCAGACGTGACAAATTGCCAAATGCCTGCTTAGATTTTCATCCAGATCGGCAGCGTGAAGAGTTTTGTTGTCAGGGCAAGTACGCAGTTCAAAAGCGGTCTGCCAAGCCAGTTTAAGTTTTATATCGTCATTATGATTGCTCATACATTTATCCCTTTCCTACTATCACGGCACGCTTCGTCATTTTTACAAAACGTAATCACTTTTTCATAGAACATAAAAAACTCTTCCTCTTCCACCTCAGCAAACTGCTTGCGCGACGGTGGCCCCCATAGGCTCCATTTCTGCCTTATTACTTCAAGCCCGTTTTTGACGTGGTAGTGAAGTTTACTCGGGCTACTTTCGCCAATGCGGGAACATATATCCTCGTATGTCATCTCATCTTCTACCTTCATCAGGATCAACATCTTCTGCTTGTCAGTCAACTCGCAGGCACAATCACGAGCAAGGTCACCAAGTTGAGAATCGATAATATCCAGCTCCAGTACAGGAATCTGGCGTTTCCAGGCATCGTCATTACGGCTGTCGCCTGATGAAATCAATCTATCCCCGAGAGATAGTGTTGTGCCATCTTCGTCTTCCGCTGCATCAAACGTTGATTCCGGGGATTCGGACACTAACAGGGGATAGACCGTCGTAACGTATCGTACCAACTCACGCACCGGCAGAAGATGTTCAGCAAGAATTACTTTGAGAGATTCATCCCAGAAATGCCGGGACAAGCTAAGAATTGCCGGTTTACCGTGTATTTCACAAAACGACACATCTGGAGTTGGCCATCCAGCAAAGCTTTGCACGATCATGTTGTCCGGGAGGAAATCCAGCGTAGGGGAATCTGAATAGGCGTAATAAGAACCTTTCCTCCCTTTCGATTCAGAGCGGATACTCTTCTCTTCAGAGAGGACGGTTCGGACGTGACGGTAATAGGCATGGAATGGACTGGTATCCCTGCGTTTGTCCAAGCAGAAATCTATAAACTCCTGCGACAGGAATGCCATGAATTCATCATCATCACCCGAGATAAGAAGAGTTGTTGCTTTCTGGGCTATCTTATCAGCCCGTTCCTTGATGAAATCCCAGAGCTGGTTTGTGACCGCATCCAGGTAATCATTTCGGTTGAGATATGGATCGTCAAGTTGCAACGAGAGGCGTTCGGCCCGCTTGACAATCTGACGTGCTGACGATTTGAGAAACTCATAACACTCCTTACTGGAGACCCAGGCCTGAAAAAAGTCATTCATCCCTGACTCCCCCTTGTATGAAAATTACCGATAATGTCATCAGATGAAACAAGACCACGAAGCGGCAATCGGTCAATTTCCCGGCTGGTGCTGTTCAGATTGAAGGACATAAAATGCAGAATATAGCTGTCTTTATCGGTAGGGATTCTTGCCGGTGGTGTTATAGATCCCTTATGGATATAGCTGGCTTTATCATTGTTGTATTTCTTACTCGAACAGGGACAAAACTCGAATGAATTCCGCTCGACTTTTCTGAGCAGAAAAACAGGATGTGTGCGTTCCGAGTCTCTTATTATGAATTGGCCGCCGGTTAATCTGCCAAGATCAAAATTTGACATCTCTGAAAACAGCAGATTCTCCTTCCATCCATCAGGAGAGGAATAATCATCCCGCAGTATATCGTTAATCCGCAAGAAACCTTTACGGCTCATATTGCCTCCGATTGATTCTCTTAAAAAAAGCTGATGCATTTTAATACAAGATAACATGAAGTCACTAAAATTCGTGAATGTGTCACGAGTCAATTCAGTGACTACGATAATATCAAAAAGTGATTTATGGCTTCTCCTGTTACCAAAGCGAGTTCGCAGAGAGATGAAGGTCAGTGATGATTTCTGAATGTTTCAGCTATGTCAGGCACTATATCTCCTGGTTTTCCAGAAAAAGCTCCATCTTCTCCCTGTTCTTCTTGAACGGGCTATGCCGTCCACTCAACCAATCCGACAGTTGCTCCCGGCTGACTGGATCTTCTTCTTTCTTATCGTCTCGATTATTTTCCATGATAAATTCTGAGCCTCCTTTACATCAGTCGATTTTCGGGATCACCCGATCCTCAGTTTTGTCCGCCACCACGGATTTATTATGCTGGAAAAGCAGATGTCGCAACGCACAGATAGGCAGCCACTCTTCACTATTCGCTGGTGCGTCGTATAATTTCAATCTTGAATTATCCCAAAAAAAGGAGTAGTATCTATACATAATAAATTACTGTAATGGATGTGTAATATGGCGCACGCAGCTCGAAAATTAAATTTCATGATTAAAAATGAAGTTGCTGTTGAGTTGGAAACCCTTGTCCCGCAAGGGCAGAGAAGCAAATTGGTGAACGGTGCTATTGTTAAAGAACTTGCCCTGTTCCGAAGGAATGTGCTGACCGAAAGGTTGATGGCGTTACGTAATATGACGCCAAAACTTTCAACTGCCGAAATAGTTGAAGCGGTCAGTGATGACCGTAATAGGGGGTAGTATGTCTACACCCTATTTTTTTGTTCCCGATGCTTCTGTCATTATTAAATGGGCTTTTCGTTCTCCTGATGAGCAGGATGCTGACAAGGCTCTTGACCTTCTTTCGCTTTGGCTGGCGGGAAACTGTTCTTTTGTTCTCCCAAGTTTGTGGGTATATGAATGCGGCAACGTGCTGGGGTTAAAAGCACCCGATAACGCCAAAGAAATCATGGATATTTTTCTCGACTATCGTTTTGATGAATGTCCGATGAATACCAATCTCTCTACCGCCACGCTGAACATAATTAAGGAATGCAAAGTGACTTTCTATGATGCAGTTTATCATGCTGTGGCTCTTGATAAGAAAGCCACTCTCATTACTGCGGATGTCGCCTATTACCGCAGAGCCAATCAACTTGGAAATATCATGTTGTTGGAAAACTTTGTCTGACAATTACAGGAGCACATTTCGGAGTTGTTAATTATCTAAACCTTACGATTAATTAAGTTCTGATGCCACTCAATCAGAATAGCATAAGCGTATGACAGCATACGTCATTTCAGTGGTTACTGTTCACTCCCGACGGTAAAAACTCCATCGTATCTTCCAGCCCCAGAGCACGGTACTCCACCTGATAGCCCTGATATTCCTGCAGCAGTCGCTCGGCCTTATGCTGTAGAGCCGGCAGACTGATGCGGGACTTGTTCCGTTTGATCTCGGCAATAACCAGCTCTTTGCGCAGGTCGTTCACCGCCACCAGGTCAATCTCGTTTTTGTTGCCGCGCTCCCAGTAGCTGCCGATCCGGTTATACTTGCCGCTGGCAGCAAACAGATCGTGAAAGAAGCGCTCCAGGATCTTGCCTGACCAGGTGGCGTAATCGCGTTCGATGATCTCGCGGACATAACCGAAGTTGCCGGTCTCGATTGCTGACAGGTTGCGGTAGATAAAGCGGAACCAAAAACTCAGGAAATTATCGCGAAGATAATACTTCTGCAGCCTGCCTCCCGGCTTGGCGTTGATCGGGCGGTGCTTGGCAATCAGGGCGTATTCGTCTTCCAGCTTGGCTAGGTATGCGCCGCTGTGGATTTCCAGCACCGATTCGATTTCGCTGCGGGCAGTTTTGCCGACGCTAATCAGCTCAAGAATGGAGAAGTAAGTACCATACTCTCTGCCGAACTCTTCCACCAACAGGTTCTTCCCCTCGGCAAGAAAGGGTGAATGCTGCTTGAGAATAAAGTCGAGCATCTTCTTATGCGTCAGTGACTTGTTCTCGGCCAGTATCTCCAGATATTTGGGGAGGCCGCCGGTTATGGCGTAGCTGTCGAACAGGGACGGGGTATCACTGTGACCATGATCAGTCAGGACTTCATGGATAGCAGCAATGCTGAAGGGTTTGAGAAAGATGATCCGGTCGGCCCGACCGAAGAGCGGTTCCTTGGCATCCTGGAAGATGCGGTGCATGAGAGAGTGAACCGAACCGATGCAGATCAGGTTCAGTTTGCAGGTTGCCTTGTTACGGTCCCAGATCCCCTGTATTTCGGAGTAGACAGCCGGATTGATGCTGAAAAACTCCTGAAACTCGTCAATGATCAGGGTGATGCGCTCGGTGCGGGAAAGCTCGATCAACAGGGTGAAAATATCGCGGAAATTACGGATCTCGCCGATGACCGGCAGGGTTCCGATACGGCGGATCTCTTCTAGGTACTCCTGGCAGAGAAGGGATTCCGCCTTGCGGGAGACAAACAGGTAGAGGTGCTTGGCTGATTTTGCCGATTCAAGAGCCAGGATCGTCTTGCCAACCCTACGGCGACCGGTGATGACGGTCATTCTGCCGGATGATGCCGACTGCTCATGGAGGTTAGCCAGCTCTTCAAGTTCGCTGACACGATTGTAGAATTTCATAGGCCCACACCACCGTCAATACTTTCATGGTAATGGTGGTTACTGTAATTTATTTGCCATGCGTGTGCAACAGCTTTATTCGACGAATAGCACATTATAAGTATTTATTGTCTCACATTGGGATATAAAAACCCTCGCCTTATAGGCGACAACTTCAGTATATATAGGCGGATGGAAAATTATCGTACGACATCCCACACAAAGTTCGACATCAAGTTTCATTTTGTCTGGATAACGAAGTACCGCAAGCCGCATCTCACAGGAGAGGTAGCTGTAAGGTTACGAGAGGTCACACTACAGGTATGTGCGGAGCACGAAGTTGAGATACTGAAGGGTCATGTAAGTAAAGATCATGTACACCTGTTTGTGTCAGTACCGCCACACATATTGGCGAGCGAACTGATGCAAAAGATCAAAGGAAAAAGTTCCCGCAAGTTGCTGATGGAGTTTCAGCATTTGCGGAAGCAGTGTTGGGGCCGCCATCTTTGGGCACGCGGGTTCTTTGCAGCAACATCAGGGAATGTAACGGATGAGATAATACTGGAATACATTCGCACCCAAGACATTGAAAAAGAAGACTAAGACTTCAAGATATCACCCTGATCTGAGCTTGTCAGTCGGGCTTTCAGCCGACATCATTGTAAACCTACCGCCTTCCAGACGGTAGTGGGTTAGTTCGCTTTTATTTCAGATAGTTAGCTAGTTTTATGGCAAGCTTTTTGATTTGCAGGGCGAGGTAATATGGCACGCTTTTTCACGTCGAAAAATGGAATACCTGGCAAGCTTTTTGGCAGAGGGAATTGCGTCAACGGAGAGTTTGCAATACTGGTATGGTGCTATTGAGCAGTATCAGAAGAATATATTTGAGATTATTTTTTCCCTTTTGTGATCGGTGCGGAATAATCAGAAGCCAAACAGGAGATGATGAGGACGGAACTCGGCAAGAGGTTTAACATTGTGAACTGCGTTTAAATATCAGTTCAATGCAGTCTATTATTTCATCGCTTGTTGAGGAACTTCAAACTTCCGGGATTCCTGATGTTCACGGATTTCTTCGATAATCTGTAGTGTTGCCAGCCATGCAGATTTGAAAAACTCTGTAAGCTGTACAAGCTTTTCAGGAGATGTAATCAGACGTTCCGAAGTTGGCAGCGGGGTTTCAAATGAGTACCCCGCGCACAACGTCAGATATTCTATGCGTTTCTCTGCCGGGATTATCAAGGGAGGTTGACCCGCCCGAAGCAATGGAATGTTCGCGAGTAATCTGGCCATACGCCCGTTTCCGTCAGCAAACGGATGTATATTTACGAAAGAGGTATGCAGCGCAGAGTACACCTCTACAGCGGTGTCTTCAGTGACTACACCGGCACAGAGTTGATTAAAGCGCTCCAGCCATGATTCCATCAACTGCGGAATTTGAGATTGATTCGGATAAACATGGTATTTGACTTTTTCGTTGAAGGTGAACGCTGTGCTGTTCAGGTCATTTTTCCATTCACCAATCGGCTTGTAAACATCGAATAGATTTTCTGTCTGAACAGCTGTATGTAGTTTGAACAGATGATCTTTCGTAATTGGTTCTGTGTCGAGCAGATGATATACCAGATCTACTGCTTTTGCGTGTCCTACAACCTCCAGATGATCTTTCAGCGGTTTACTGGATATAGTCAAACCTTCGGAGAGAACCATAAAAGTTTCCCCGAGAGTTAGCGTATTCCCTTCAATCGCGGTTGATGAATGTGACCACTGCACCCGAAGGTTAGCGAGCAGCATTTCTTTGAGGTCACGATCCAGTCCGTCTAAAAATTTCACTCTTACTCCCGTTAAATCATTCTTTAAACAGGTATCAGTTTAAGCATAACCGGATAATTTGTACACGTATTTTTTGTTGTTAAAACCGTCGCCTCGCAGGTGTTTTGGCGGTTGACGAGTTCAGAACTTTTTCCAGTCTCATCAGGTAGTGAAACCGTGACCAAGCAGGTGGTAAAAGTTTGAAGCAGGTACAAGATATAGAGTAACAAGCACAATTTACCACCAGTTATTCGCCCGCAAAAAACCTTGCGCGGGCTCTCCACTCCCTCCCTTGATCGTGACAGAGTAAAAAGCCTGTAAGGCCTCATATTACCTGCACCGTCAGCATATTTGCTAGTGCAGGAATAAAGGCATTCACATCACAACGCGTTCCATTCCACTACGGTTGCCACGGCGACGCGCATACAACCGCGCCCCGCCTGAGCGCCCTTCGTTTCATTCCAGCGCCGTCATGTTCACCAAACCTACGACGCCCCGCAAAGTGCGATGAGACTACACCTTGCAGGACAGAGGCAAGCGCAATACGCCACTGGACAAGAGCCGCGCCCGGAAGGATCACCCGTTCACGTCTCTTGCTTGCGCTGTATTTCGCCCGCAGACTGAAAGACGCTGCGCAAATCGGGATGAAGCCCCGTATTGCTTACAGAAGCCAAGGCGTCAGGTTTTGTGCGCCCGGAAGCGCCAGCCCCCACGTCTGACTGCCTTCCCTTCCGCCCCCTGGGGGCTCCCCCTAAAATGTGGCCCAAAACATTACCAGATATGAATGGCAATTTGCAGTGTTGTGTTGTATTTTTAAGCTGTGGCAAACCTCAAAAACTACGGTATAGTTTCAGCAATTATCAGTTTCAAAAAGAGGTAGTAAGTGGCCGCACTATTGCAAAGACAGAAAAATCTCCTCCTGACGGATACTTCTGTCAACAACAATGATTGTTCCTTTTCAAACCGGCGCATCGGTTATTCCTGTGTGCCGGTTTTTTATTTTGTGATAGGAGATTTATCCTATGGATACCGATCGCCGCAGTTCGATAACACCTGATGATTTCCACACAATCATCGCCACGTCCATAGACGGAATTCTGTTGGTGGGCCTGAACGGTGACATCCTGGAAACCAATGACAGCTACTGTCAGATGGTCGGGTACTCACGCGATGAGCTTCTCAAACTGCAAGTCACCCTGATTGATGCTATTGACAACAGGGATGACGTTGCCAGGCGTTTTGAACTGATCATCAAGAACGGCTCGTTGCGGTTTGAGACAAAACATCTGCACAAAGACGGCAGCATCATTGATGTCGAGGTCAGCGCAAATTATTCCGCTTCGTATGGCGGTTCGATCTTTTCCTTCATCCGGGACATTTCCAGTCAAAAACATACCCGTGAGATCATGGCCGCACGTCTGAGGCTGATTGAATTTTCGCTCACTCATTCACTAGGCGAATTGTTACGACAGACATTGGACGAGGCAGAAGCTCTCACCGGAAGTTGTATAGGCTTCTATCATTTTAAAGACCCCGATTCACAAACGTTGACCCTGCAAGCCTGGTCCACCAAAACAGCTACCATATTCTGCAAGGCAGAGGGTACGGGCAGCCATTATCCTGTTTCACAGGCCGGTGTCTGGGTTGACTGTATCCATGAGCGTCGCCCGGTCATCCACAATGACTATGCATCGCTTCCGCACAAGAAAGGGCTGCCAGACGGGCATGCTGCTGTTATTCGTGAATTGGTGGTGCCAATCTTCCGCCACGATAAAATCGTCGCCATTATGGGGATTGGCAACAAGACCACGGGTTACACCCAGCAGGATGTGGAGGTTATTTCGGACATCACACTGGTTCTGACTGACAACGGTATGCCGATTATGGATGGCTACGCGCTGTTTCGGGAACTAAAGCTGTTGAAGCATGACCTGCCGATAATCATTTCCAGTGGCTTTGGCGATACGGTGGTTACCACACGGATTCCCGCTGAAGAAATAGCCGGACTGGCCAGCAAGCCGTATCGGCTTGATCAGTTGCGGGATGTGTTGAAAAAGGTTGTGGAAGGAACAAGCTATGCCCAGAACTCCTGATTTTCAGGAATCGGGAAATACCAGATATTCCAATTTCTAATCAAAGCGCCATTATCGTTGGCTCGTCTTCGGCGCCTCAATCCTTGCCACCTGATTTCATCTTTGATTTGAAATTGGTATTAATTGGCCAGGTGCTGTTGCGTCCCCGGAATATCTGACCGTGATCGTTAAAACTGACTTTATGGTCAGGAGGTCCCAATATGTATGACCAGATTATAACGGCGTATAACGAGGCAATTTTTGATACCGATAGGGACAGGGCGCTCCAGGTAGTTCGTCAGGCCGAGCAGGACGGGATGTCTCCGGAAGATATTGTCTTCAAGCTGGTCATGCCGGCCATCGAACTGATGCTCGCATCGGTCAGCGAACAGATGAACGCCAACCTGGCTCAGCATTTCCTGACGTCGCAAATCGCCGCCGAGGTTGTCGAAGAAATGCTCCCCCGCTTCAGGCAGGCCCCCGAAGCGTGCGGCACAATAGTCATCGGTACTTCACCGGGAGATTTTCACGGTCTCGGCAAACGGATCGTCATCGGCTGCCTCAAGGCGCACATGATCGAAACCATCGATCTGGGGCTAAACGTTGCCCCGGAACGGTTCGTGGATGAAGCGGTCGCGCACGGGGCAGGTGTTATCGGCATTTCATCGATGATGGTCCATACGGCACGCGGGGAGAACGGCTGCCGAATGGTGCGGCAGATTTTGAGGGAACGTGGACTGGAGGGCAAAATAAGGATTATCGTGGGAGGTGCTCCCTACCGCTTCGATGCCCGGCTTTTTAAGGAGGTCGGTGCCGATGCCTGGGCTGAAAACGGTATTGCTGCGGGGTCGGTGATCGCTGATCTCTTGCAGGAGGTGCGCCCATGATGAACGGAATGGAACGACTCGCAGCCGCCATTAACGGCACACCCGCCGACCGGATTCCGGTCTTTTGTAACCTGCTGGATCAGGGTGCCGCAGAACTTGGTATGTCGATCAGGGAATATTATTCCAACGGAGAACATGTCGCCACCGGCCAGCTCAGGATGCGGGAGAAGTACGGCTACGACAACCTGTGGAGCCTGTTCTACGTGGGCAAAGAGGCAGAACTGCTCGGCTGCCGGCACATGGTCTTTGCTGCTGATGGCCCCCCTAACGTCGGTGAAATGATTATCAAGACCTATGATGATATCGCCGGGATTCGCGTACCTGACGACATCACGTCCCACCCCGCGTTTGCCGAGGAGCTGAAATGCCTCTCCATCCTGCGGCGCGAGGCCGGCGGCAAGTATCCCGTTTGTGCCTACATCACTTCAACCATGACCCTCCCCTCACTCCTGATGGGGATGGAAAAGTGGCTGGAGATGCTCCTGTGCGGTCCGGCAGATCTGCGTGACGAGTTACTGGCAAAATGCCACGAGTTTTTTGTCAAAGAAGTTCAGGCCTACCGTGCGGCAGGTGCGGATGTGCTGGTCTATTCCAACCCGTTCGGCTCAACCGATTTTGTCTCGATGAAGTATTTTATGGAGCATACCCTCCCCTGGATAGAAAAAGATATCAAGGCGGTCGGTACGGAAGGGATGGTTTATTATTGCGGCAGCGCCCGTTTCAACCGTGTTATCGACATTGTTCAGCAACGCACCGGTATCGGCGTCTGGTACCTGAGCCCATTGGACGATGTGGCCGAGGGAAAGCGGCTGATAGCCGGCCGTGGACTCTGTTGCGGCATCATCAACGACATTGAAATGATCGATTGGCAGCCTGACCGGGTGCGACAGGAGGTCAAACGGATTATTGGGGCCGGCAAGCCGGGCGGAAAGTTTCTTTTCGGAACGCTGGTCATGCCCTTTGCCATCCCGGAGGAAAACATCCGGGCCATGCTGGAGGCGGCTTATGAGTATGGCAGCTTTGAAAACTGAGGTGCCCTTGGATAACAACGACAGGGTGCTCCTGCTTGGCTGCGGCATCCTGAAAAAGGAAATCCACTTGTTGATCGAAAGGAACGGCTGGCCACTGGACACCCTGTTTCTCGACTCGATCCTCCACGTTGATTTCACAGCCCTTGCCACGTCTTTAAAAACGAATATGGCCAGACATGCAGCCAGGCGCACGGTTGTTTTTTACGGTGCCTGCCATCCACAGATGGAGCAGATGCTGGAAGAGGCGGGCAATTTCCGCACCGCAGGACAAAACTGCGTAGAGATGCTGCTGGGACATGACCGTTTCAACGAAGAGCTGGCCAACGGCGCATACTTTCTTTTGGAAGAGTGGGCTCAGCGCTGGGAGTATATGATCACCAAAACTTTTGGCACCAATAAACGCATAATAAGGGATATATTTCAGGGCGACCGCAACAGTATTCTCTGCCTTAAGACCCCCTGCTCCAGGAATTTTAAAGCCGAGGCCGAAGCGGCCGGCAGGCTAGTGGGATTACCGCTGCGCTGGGCTGACGTACCGCTTGACCATCTGGAAACGGTCCTGCAGAACGCTTTATCACTAAATGGAGAACTCCATGTCTGATACCGTAACCATACCTGCAGGTAAACTAACATATCTGGAGGAACGTGCCAAAAAATTGGCCAGAGAGAAGGCATACCTGCAGTTGATCATGCAGTTGCTGATCAAGATCGGTTCGGTCAAGGGTGTGGAAAATACAATTGAAGCATTTCTCGGCAATATCCTCAATGTTATTGGCGGCACAAACATCATCCTGTACTACCGCATAGATAACACACTTCATTATGCTGATGTCATGGGTGTGAGAACACTGCTGGCTGCTATCGACGATGAGCTTGTGCAAACAGTTATGACGACCCATGAGCCGATTGAGCTTGAACATGATTTTATCGAGAGCAGGATGCTGACACCGGAATTCAGCAAAGCGTATACATGGGTGTGTCCCTTGATGGCAGACGCAGACGTTGTCGGTGTGCTGAAAATGGAAAACGTTTCTATTGCCATGCGCGATATAAATCAAGGGCTGACGCCGGTTTTCAATTTTATTGCATTGAAGCTGAATAGCGAGATACAGGGCTATGCCGAGCTTAAACAGGCGTATGAGGATCTCAGTAATGCAAATATTGAATTGGAAGAAGAAATTTATGAACGGACTCTGGCTGAAGAAGAATTGTCAAAAGCGCATGATGAACTGGAACAGCGGGTTGAGGAGCGGACGGCTGAGCTACATAAGAGCGAGCAATTTCACCGCACTGTCCTGCAAACAACAATGGAGGGTTTCTGGCTGTTAGCCGCCGACATGCGTATTCTGACAGTTAATGACGCATACTGTCAGATGAGTGGCTATAGCAATCAGGAACTGTGTGGTCTTCATATCAAAGAATTGGAAGCCAAGGAAGACGAAGAAAAAATCGTTGACCACGCCAGACAGATTGCAGAATTCGGCAAAGTTCGTTTCGAATCCCAGCATAGGCGAAAAGATAGGAGTATTTTTCATGTTGCAGTCAGTGTAACGCACCTGCCGCTCGAAGGTGGCCAGTTTGCTGTTTTTGTAAACGACATTACTGAAATCAAGCAGAGTGAAATTCAGCTAAAAAGCCTGAATGAACGTCTTCAGCTAGCCACGTCATCTGCCCATCTGGGCATTTGGGACTGGAATGTCCGTGATAATATACTGGTATGGGATGACCGGATGCTGGCGTTATTCGGGATTACCCGTGAGACCTTCCCGAACAGCGCGGATGGCTGGCTGAACGCTCTGCATCCTGAAGACAGGGAGACTGCAATTGCCGAATGTCAGGCGGCGCTGAACGGAGAAAAAGAGTTCGATACCGATTTTCGTATTCTGCATCCGGACGGTACGGTAAAGCATGTCAGGGGCAAAGCCCTGGTACTAAGGGGAGCAGATGGTACGGCAGAAAGAATGATCGGTGTCAACTATGATGTAACCGATGCGAAAAATGCTGCCGATGAGAAGAAAAAACTTGAAGATCAGCTGCAACAGGCCCAGAAGATGGAGTCTGTTGGCCGTCTGGCGGGGGGCGTGGCTCACGACTTTAACAATATGCTGAGTGTCATCCTCGGGCATGCCGAACTGGGCCTGATGCATCTCGAGCCGACTCACCGGGTCTGTGCCGACTTGAAAGAAATCAGCAAAACCGCCGAACGCTCGGCCGACTTGACCCGGCAGCTACTGGCTTTTGCCCGCAAGCAGACCGTATCACCCAAAGTCATCGACCTGAACGAAACCATCACCACTATGCTCAAAATGCTGCAGCGGCTGATCGGCGAGGATATCACGCTCACCTGGCAGCCGGCGTTCGATCTCTGGCAGGTTCGGATGGATCCGTCCCAGATCGACCAGATCATGGCCAATCTCTGTGTCAACGCCCGGGATGCCATTGAAGGGAACGGCCGGATCACTATTGAGACGGCAAACAGAACCATAGATGCAGATTACTGTGACAACAACCCGGAGGCAGCGCCCGGAGAATATGTCTGTCTTTCTGTCAGCGATTCCGGCTGCGGCATGGATAAGGAAACACAGACCCACATTTTTGAACCGTTTTTCACCACCAAGGAGTTGGGCAAGGGGACCGGACTGGGGCTGGCAACAGTCTATGGCGCGGTGAAGCAGAACAACGGCTTTATCAACATCTACAGCGAACCGGGACAGGGAACAACCTTCACGATCTATCTGCCTCATGATGAGAGTGGTCGGGAGCGTCAGTCAGCTTCAGGAGCAGGTGCAACTACGGTACCGCGCGGACAGGAAACCATCCTGCTGGTGGAAGACGAGCCGGCCATCCTGAATATTGCATCCATGATGCTTGAAAAGCAGGGCTATACAGTGTTGCAGGCAGACACCCCCGGCGAGGCAATTCGACTGGCCCGTGAGCATATAGGAGATATTCAGCTGCTCATGACCGATGTGATCATGCCGGAGATGAACGGCCGGGAACTGGCTAAAAACGTGCTTTCCATCTATCCCCGTATGAAGCGGCTGTTTATGTCGGGGTATACCGCCGATGTTATTGCCACTCACGGTATGCTGGAGGAGGGGGTACATTTTATCCAGAAACCGTTCTCGCTGCCAAATATGGCGGCTAAGGTAAGGGAAGTGTTGGATAATTGAGAAGGTCAACAAGACGTAACGGTTTAATCAGTTGCGGGATGTGCTGAAAAAGGTTGTGGAAGGATAATCAAGGACAGGCAGAAGAGGCTTTCTCAGGGGCTTTAATTCCCCTGGTGGCTCACTTTTGTGGAGGTTTTTCAAAGGCCTGAAATACAGACCACTTGTCATAGTACTCACATTGAATGCTACGGCAAAACGATGAGAACGTCAAAGCAACGGCAGGAACTGTAAAATTTTGTGTCCCTCAACCAAAGGTTGGGGATCACTCAAATAATTTATGTAGGCTTTAAAATGCGGGGTAATTGCTTCAACTTATTAATATTATTTAGTAGTTAATTCGGCAGCCTTCAAATTCCCGTATTCTTCTGCAAGGGCAATTTTCACAGCCTCATTATATGGAGTCAAACGGAAAGGCAGCAGTTCACGAATCCGGTTGTCACGACAGATAACTTCATTTGACAACCCTTCTATCAGCGGCATGGCAATGGATGGTTTAACAGGGGTTATAAAACCGATCCAGTAGGATGAGAGTTTTGGGGTCAGCACCGGTACAGGTATAATAAAGAGCCGTCGCCCTTCTACTGCGGCAAACCGCTCCATCATATCGCGGTAGGTAAGAATTTCAGGTCCGCCGATATCAAATGTATTCCCTGCAGTTCTCTCGTCATGGAGGCAGCCGACAAGATAGCTGATGACATCGTCCACAGCAATCGGTTGACATCTGGTGCTGACCCAGCGTGGAGTAATCATAATCGGCAGATGTTTTACCAGCGAGTGAATGATCTCAAAGGATGATCCGCCTGAACCGAAAATTACTGCAGCTCTAAGGAAAGTTGTGGCAAAGTTTGCAGAACCGAGAATCCCGCCGATCTCAAGCCTGCTCTTGAGATGCTCGGACAGCTCTCCGTCCGCATCTCCAAGACCACCTAAATATATGACCCTTCTCACTCCTGCTGAAGTTGCCGCTCTCGTAAAATTAACAGCTGCCGCGCGATCCCTGACTTCAAAGCCCGAGCGACCTCCAGCCATGGAGTGGACAAGGTAGTAGGCAGTGTCAATGCCTTCCATAGCTGCAGGGAGCGTTTCAGGCTTTAGCAGATCACCTATGACAGTCTCAGCGCCCTCAGGGAGCGGCAGCGGTCGGCGCAAAAGACATCTCAGGCTCGTGCCTTCCTGAAGCAGCGCTCTCGCGAGACGCGAGCCGATAAATCCGGAAGCACCGGTAAGCAAAATTTTCCTGTTCATTTTAAACCCCTCTGGAGAGTAACCAACACCACTTTTTCTCTTGGTTGATACTTCCTGGCGACAGCAGAAGAAATAGATGCTAAAGTAACCATATGCACAGCGACAGAATCCCAGAAACAGAAGCTGATAAAATCGCTTTCCAGCAGATTCTGGAGAGCAATCATTCCGTTTTCTCTATCCAATCCATCGTAATTCCGTTCGGAACATACGGGAAGTTGACTTCTACTGAACTGCTCACTATGTACCTTGAGTATATAAGACAATCTACCCTCGGACTCATTCAACCGGAAAAGAGTTCTGACGGAATTATATTCCGCCTTAACTGGACAGACGCCGCAGTCATAAAATTCTCCCCGGAACTATTCGCAGAGGATGGTAACAGCCAGAAAACCACCCTCTGCATTTCCGGCGGGGTGCTTGTGCAACCGAAAGAGTGTTATCGAGGGCAGCTTGATTTTATAGTCGAATCAGCAACAGGTGGAATCAGAGCAACATTGAAACTCTCAGACTACTGCCCGCTTATCCTGGGGAGCAGCCAGCCATCAGCCTGGAGAAGATGGCTTTATCGACTCACACAGGCATATCTGCATAAAATAGTGACTATTCGCTTTCTTGCGATGGTCTACCGAAAAACAACTGGAAAACGCCTGACAAAAAACATCGTAAGAATTTCTGTCAGGCGAGGCAAAAACACCTGAAAAAACATTGTGTTATCAATCCGTACCCTGCAGATATGTCAGCAGCTTCACTACTGCCAGCTCTTTCTCCTTAGCCTCGACATCTACCGTCATCTCACGCCCCAACCAACATTCCGGCAGGTCGGCAGTATCTATATAATCCGCGTGCGGCTTCAGATTACCTCCCCCCCAGCCGCTCTTCGGTGAAGAGATATGGCAGTACTGCTCTCTACCGACTCTTTCCCACGTCTCTCCTGCCAGTATGGTAGCCTCTTCCACAGTCAGCCCATCGGGGTTGCAGCGATGATGATGCACGTCATAGACCAGCGGGATAGACAGTTTTTCGCAAACCGGGAGCAGATCCCTGACAGTATAACTGATATCGTCATTTTCCAGCGTCAGACGACTGCGAACAGCAAGCGGAAGAGATTGAAAGACCGAGCAGAATCTCTCCAGAGCAGACAGTTTATCCCCATAGACTCCGCCGACATGAATATTTATGACTTCAGCTCCAACCGATTCGGCAAGCATAGCCTGATAATTCAACTCCATGATCGAATTATCAACTACCGCAGCATGGGGAGATGAGAGGACGACAAACTGATCCGGATGGAAGCTGAGACGAATATCGCAGTTTAAAGAAAATCTACGAACCTGTTCGAATGTTTCTGTAATAAGCCGGTTCTCTGGCAGATCGCCCAGTTGATACCCAACCACGGGGTGCGTCATCCGGGGGAAAAGTGGTGACATAATACGAAAAGAGCCTATGCCGAGCCTGCTTACCGTCTTGAGAGCGAGTAAAAGGTTTTTGGTATTGTGGGTGCAGATCCCCGACAGCTTAACCAGTTGTTCACCTCGAGGCATTGCCGAAAGAG
The DNA here is from genome assembly GCA_028683855.1 of Desulfuromonadaceae bacterium. Taxonomy (GTDB): domain Bacteria; phylum Desulfobacterota; class Desulfuromonadia; order Geobacterales; family Pseudopelobacteraceae; genus JACRCG01. The sequence goes on along the minus strand of JAQUHA010000021.1, from coordinate 958 downwards.
CTTTGGCTGTCGTTGTGCGAAACGAGACCTGCTCTTTTTTGAACAGACAACAGAGTCCTAAACGCATGAAATCGAGATCGGTTTTACAGTTTCGACATGACGGAACCGAACGCCATTAGTCATACCGACAGCATAATCCTTGAATAGTTCAGAACGATCCATTTATTTTCCCTTTAATTTGTGATTGAGCCGTCTCCGGAAACAGTTTTCCCAAGTGGACGACGGACAAGGGCATCGACAGGAAACCCCTGACTCCGGAGACGGCTTACAATAACGTCGTAAAGTGATTCAGACATTTCCGGCTCACGGGAAAGAATCCAGAGATATTTGCGGTTAGGAGATCCGACAACAGCATAATCGTACTTTTCTCCCAGTTCGACAATCCAGTAATCCCCCCTGAAAGGCCAGAAAAAAGATACTTTCAGGCGTGAGTTATCAACCGGATCAACAGACCAGGCTACCCCCTTTGCTTCAGTGCGTTTGCCGTTATTTTCATTGATACAGCTGTTGACTACGTCAATCTCGCCATCAGACCTAAGTGTGTATTTAGCCATACTCCCCACACAGTTTTTTTGAAATCGGTGTTCAAGTCTGGCGATTTCATGCCAGAGACCCATGTAACGTGCAATATCGACTTTCGCAGCTGTCTGCAGTACTGGGGTTGCCGAAGCTGCATAACAATCTGCCGCCAACTTTGAGACTATTAAAACTGCCGTAACTACTATAATTGTAAGTTTGAACATCTTGAGACCACCTTCCGCGAGTGCCGAAATTTCGCACAATATAGCGCATTTAACATTTGATCTGTTATAAATTTCGAGCGATGCGGTATTTGACCTGTCCTGTCAACAGTAGACACCTCCAACTCAAGTAACTTTTTGCAATTGGTTGTAATTCTGCTCAAATACTGCCGGTGAAAGATAGCCAAGACGAGAATGTCGCCTTTGGCGGTTATAGA
>JAQUHA010000060.1 GCA_028683855.1 Desulfuromonadaceae bacterium | reverse complement strand
GCCAAAGCAACCTTTGCCTTGAATTCGGATGTGCGTTTCGTTCTCATGCTTGCCATCATAGATTACCTCCGTAATCAGGGGCAAACCAAACTTAACTACCTGTCCGAAAAACCGTAAGCATTATAGGTTTCAGATCACTAAAACTATCTTTACGCTTTATTCTGCCACTGGCTGTTGCCCTTGGAGTACGCGCCGCATAAAGGGAGTGCATTGAAGAGTGTAATGGCGTTTTTAGTGTGTTAACGGGCGGTTTTTGTCGGAGATGATGAGACTGATGAGGATGTTTTCAAACTAGCAGATCCCCGGATTCTCGGAGTTTGTGTCGGTAAGAGTGAGTACTCTTCTGCAGGTTTGTACCTTGAAAGTCAGAATGAGATGTATGAAATGATTCTGGAGATAATAAATACGATAACTAACGGAAATTATGGCGATAATGGTGTCAGCCAGCCTGTCCGGAAGTCAGGAGAGAGTTATGCAGCAGATTCCCGTTAAGAGCACGCCGTTGCGCGAAGTTCTGCAGAATCTGAGATTGACCATTGGAAAATATCTTGATGAAAAATCGACCGATGTTGATCACAGGGATGTCATAAAAGAGCTGTACAGTCGTACCGAGATTACAGGTAGTTATACTGCGGCACTAATTTTTGCAAATCTTATTGCTCTCCTTGGACTCCTCTCGAACAGCGTTGCTGTTGTTATCGGTGCGATGCTTATTTCTCCATTGATGGGGCCGATTTTTTCGCTTGGATTGTCGTTTGCCATGGGGCATTTGACGCTGGCACGCAAAGCGGCAAAGATAATTGCTATAAGCGTTCTGATAACTGTTGTTGCAGCAGCTTTTCTAACTATCATCTCGCCGCTCAAGGAGGCAACGCAGGAGATCCTCTCTCGTACGCGCCCCAATATTTATGATCTTCTTATTGCGACTCTTGCCGGTGCTATAGGGGCAATAGCTCTCTGTACGAGAAAAAACTATCTGTTCACGACTTCAGGTATCGCTATTGCCACGGCGGTTATCCCCCCTCTGAGTGTTGTAGGTTATGGTATCGGAACTCTCCAGTTTTCTATGGCAATGGGTGGCTTTCTGCTGTTTTTTACAAACCTTGTTGCTATAGTTATAAGCTCGGATATTGTTTTCCTGCTGCTACGTTTTCGTTCTTCAATGGTTGAAGAGAGCAGATATCCGCTTAGGCTTCGGTTAAAGATACTTGGCGTTACTCTTGCTGTTATTGCTATTCCACTTATAACGACTCTGGTAACTGATCTCAGGTCTCTCAAGTTTTCAAAACGGATTGAACAGACGCTTAAAAGTCAGCTGAATCTTGAAGGGCATTCAAGGCTGACCGGTTTTTCGATTAACAGGGATGGTGATAAAACAAAGGTTCTGGCTTCCGTCAATACTATCGAGGGGATAGATTCGATTACCGAAAAACGAATTGTAACCGCTCTTTCCGAATTGTCGTCCGGACCTGTTCTCCTTGAGCTTGAGCAGGTGCTTGTAAAGGCGGGTGCAATCCAGCCGAAAGATACTCTCCTCTCCGCAAATATTCTGCAGGTAACTCCGCCGCCACCTCCGAAAGAGACTTTGGCATCATTACATCTGAAGAGTATGGGGCTGATAAGGGAAGCCTGCGACGAAACAGCGGTTTTTCTTGCACCATGGCCGATTAAGGGTTGCGCTGTGACGTTTAGTGACGGTACAGTTCCTGCGACTCTTCGTATAACCGTCGGGCGGGACTTTCCACTTAACGAGCAGGAGGAGCGGTGGCTGGCTCTGGCTGTTAATAAAAAACTTGCTGATTCGGTCGTCTTGAAAACTTCAACATCTCCACTTTTTTCAGAATTTATGCTTGATGAAAATGGAGTTCCGGATGAGTCCGGCAAAAAGGAACTGGAAATTCTAAAGGGGTTTACAGTTAAGAAAATAGCTGTAAATGTTACACTCAACTATCCTGCCGGTGGGCGCAGGTTTAAAGCTGATAATCTGAAAAAAGCTGAAATGCTGAGGAGTTACATGATTAAGGAGCTTGCTGTTCCACCCCGCTGGATAACCCTTTCACCCAAAGGAAATAAATACCGTATTACTCTCGATTCAGGTGCTGCTCAGAAGAAGTAGACAAAAACTAAATTACTCTGGTGGATTATGGTACTTTCGATTATTGCACTGCTTGCTGGGTTGGTACTGCTCGTGTTGAGCGCTGATAGATTTGTTGATGGTGCAGCTGCTGCGGCAAATCACTTTAATGTTCCGCCTTTACTCATCGGTATGGTGATTGTAGGGTTTGGTACATCAGCGCCTGAAATGGTCGTTTCAGCAATTGCTTCGTGGCAGGGGAATCCAGGTATTGCTATGGGCAATGCTTATGGTTCAAATATCACTAATATTTCACTTGTTCTTGGACTTACAGCGATAATAAGTCCGATTGTTGTTCATTCAAGGGTTCTGAGAAAAGAGTTGCCAATTCTTCTGGCTGTTACCGCTTTTGTTCTTTTTCTAATAGGTGACAATAAACTTAGTAGAATGGATGCTTTTTTACATCTCACTCTTTTTGCCGTTTTAATCGGGTTGAGTATTCTGTTTGGTTCTGGAAAAAATGGAGATGCGCTTGGTGAAGAGACAAAAGCGGAACTTATAGAAAATGAAATGTCACTCAGCAGAGCCATTATCACTCTTATAACCGGACTTTTAGTTCTTGTTGCAAGCTCCAGAATGTTGGTATGGGGGTCTGTGAACATTGCACAATATTTCGGGGTCAGTGATCTCATAATCGGTCTTACAGTCGTTGCTGTGGGTACATCTCTCCCTGAACTGGCATCCTCTATTGCAGCAATTAAGAAAAATGAGCACGATATAGCATTGGGTAATGTAATCGGTTCAAATATGTTCAACACACTTGCGGTAATCGGAATTGCGGGGAGTATTCACCCTTTAGCAGTTGATGCAGAAATTTTCAACCGCGATATGATGTTTATGACACTACTTACGATCTCTCTTTTTCTCTTCTGTTACGGCTTTAGGGGGGAGCAGGGGCGAATAAACAGATTTAAAGGGATTTTGTTACTGTCGGCATATATTGGTTACACAGTTTATCTGCTTTCCACTGTTTTGTGCAAAGCCTGCTGAAAAAATAAACCTGGAGAAAAAATGAAAAAACATATTACCGAACAGGTGACGCTGTTCGCCTCGGTTGTAAAATGGACTCTTTACGCTTCAATAGTAGGTGCTCTTGTTGGAGTTGGAACTTCCGGCTTTTTAAGCATTCTTGCGCTTACGTCAAAAAAGGTTGAAGGTTATCCGTATTATTATATTTTTCTCCCCCTTACGCTGCTCGTCAGTGCGGGTCTTGTCCGCTGGCTGGCACCTGATGCTGCAGGTCACGGTACTGAGAAAGTTATAGAGGCTGTTCATAAGCGTATGGGGAAAATCCCCTTTGCTGTTGTGCCGGTAAAGCTTGTAGCTACTGTTATAACCCTGGCAAGTGGTGGTTCTGCAGGTAAGGAGGGGCCTTGTGCTCAGATAGGTGGTGGGCTTGCGTCGGCTTTTGCAGATCTGATAAGGGTTTCCGGAGAGGATCGCCGTAAACTGGTTATCTGCGGAATCGGAGCAGGTTTTGCGACAGTATTTGGTACTCCGATTGCCGGTGCGCTATTTGGTGTTGAGGTGCTGGTTCTCGGACAGATGATGTATGAGGTGCTCTTTCCCTCTTTTGTTGCCGGAATTGTTGGTTATCATGTCGCCATTGCGCTCGGCGTCAGTTACCCGCACCAGTCTGCCAGTATGCTCCCCAAACTCTCCGGATGGAGTTTTTTTGAGGTCATTGCACTTGGTGTCTGCTGCGGTCTGGCGGCTCTCCTTTTTATAGAGGTCATGAAACTCGTGCACTCCATGTTCGGGCGTCTTGAATGGCACTGGACACTAAAGGCTGTTCTGGGCGGGGTGCTGCTGGCATCAATAGGGGGGCTTATTTCCCAAAGTTATCTGGGGCTTGGTTTGGAAACGATGGATTCAGCTCTTAACGGAGCTGTAATTCCTGCCGGGGCGGTTTTCTGGAAGATTATTACAACCTCAATAACATTGAGCTGCGGTGGCAGCGGCGGTGTTCTTACACCGATCTTTTTTATCGGTTCTTCATTGGGAAATCTGTTCGCACAGATGTTTAATCCGCAGTACATCGCTGCCTTTTCGGCTATCGGAATGGTTGCTCTGCTGGCTGGAGCAGCCAATACTCCGATAGCGGCATCGGTAATGGCAATGGAGATATTTGGTCCGCAGATTGCTCCGTTTGCAGCGATAGCCTGTATGGTCAGTTTTTTGATTGCAGGTTATCGAAGTATTTATCCAAGTCAGATACTTGGAATACAGAAGAGCGGTCAGTTTCAGGTTCCGACGGGTGGTGCTATAGGCGATATGGGGGAGGTTACTGTGTACCCGCGCAAACAGCCTTTTACAGGCTTTATGATTAAGGTGCGCCGCCGCTACAGAAAACGTAAATAACCTAAACGCAACAACTCCTGCATTACCGTTAAGCAGCTGCACCTCTGTTACGGATTGTCAACCCCTGCAGGAAATTACGTAGAAACTGGTCGCCGCACTCCTTGTAATGTTTATGCCCCTTATTTCTGAACAGAGCGCTAGGTAGCGTTCTCAATTAATGTTTCCCTTACACTTTCCGATAAGTGGTTAAAAACCATTTCTCGGAGGGTTGCAGATGGATAGAATCATTTTACGAGACGATCAGTGGGAACGCCTTGAGCCGT
>JAQUHA010000039.1 GCA_028683855.1 Desulfuromonadaceae bacterium | reverse complement strand
CTTCGCCATGAGAAAAGCCCCCCTGATAATTGCTTTTATTGTTTTACTTCTGTTTAAGATGTGATTTCAGTCTAGTTCAGTGGAGCCCACATCCGGACTCGAACCGGAGACCTCTTCCTTACCAAGGAAGTGCTCTACCTCCTGAGCTATGTGGGCAAAACTGGAGCGGGAAACGGGACTCGAACCCGCGACCCTCAGCTTGGAAGGCTGACGCTCTAGCCAACTGAGCTATTCCCGCGCTACCAGACGAAGACTTGTGAAACGCACTGATCAAGCTAATTAACAGTTCAATCGACCAGAGTCTCCTGCATAATCAGCAGTACATTGCATTTCGATGATTTTATGGTGGAGGGAGGAGGATTCGAACCTCCGAAGTCGCTGACGACAGATTTACAGTCTGTTCCCTTTGGCCGCTCGGGAATCCCTCCAGGGATGGCAATACCGCATCTTGCTTGTTTAAAATGGAGCCCCGTATCCGAATCGAACGGATCACCTGCTGATTACAAGTCAGCTGCTCTACCAGTATGAGCTAACGGGGCTAATTGATTTTTAAATAACACACAAAACGGAACTTGTGTATTTAAAGAAAAGATCTGACAATGTCAAGCTTTATTTCAGAATAAAAAGGCTTGTTTAAAAAAAGGTTGTATTTGCCCGGATATAAAGATTCTGATAAATTTTGTTTCAAGCTGCTAACAACGGCAGTAATGCCTGTTTTGTCTTTCTTAAAGCCCCCTCTTCTATCTGTCTGACCCGCTCTCTTGATATTGAAAAATGACTCGCAATTTCCTGTAGGGTCAGAGGCTCATCGGCTGTAATTCTATTTTCTATGATATATCGCTCTTTTTCATTTAAGTGTTTTACAACTTGGGCAACTTTTTGCTTAAGATCAAGACTCTCCTGGCATTCGGCGAGGAGTTCTTCCTGATTCAATCGGTCGTCCGCCAGCGATTCCAAGGCTGTTGTAGTGCCGTCACCGCCTGGTATTTCAGCATTTAGTGACAGGTCTCCCCGCATTCGCTGTTCCATTTCGGAAAATTCTTGTTCCGTAACCTGCAGGGATTCCGCGTCAGACATAATATCTTCATCATCTATAATTAAAGCTCTGGCGTTTTTTGTCTGACGAAGTTTGAAGAATAATTTCCTCTGTGCCTGAGTGGTACCTATTTTTAGAAGACTCCATGATGAAATTATGTGATTTTGTATATAAGCTTTGATCCACCATACTGCATAGGAAATAAGGCGAACGCCCTTGTAGGGGTTAAACTTTCTTACAGCCATCATAAGTCCTATGTTGCCTTCTTGAATAAGATCCAGCATCTTAAGTCCATAGTGACGAAATTCGTATGCGACCTTAACTACAAATCTCAGGTTTGACGTGATTAGGGTGTGAGCGGCGGCAAGATCTTTCGCTTCAAAAAAAGAAACGGCATATATATGTTCCTCCTCTTCGCTAAGAAGGGGGAATTTGCGAATTTCACTTACATAAAGACGAAGACTGTCGGCTATAACTGGCGTTTGGGCTAGCATTATTCCTCTCCATGTTTTTGGACGTTTATTAGCACTCTGTTGCTATGACTGCTAAACTATAGCAACAGATCTTTTAGAAATCAAGATGTTGTTTGTATTTTTATCTATTCAAACTGTTTACAGCCTCTGACTTTTGTTATTGTATTTCACTACTTGTAAGCTATAATCCGAATATATATGAAAAAACCTATAAGCATACGTATATTTTTCCTGATTCTCATTATTGTAGGGATAAGTGCGCTTCATTATACAACTCCGCTACATCTTCATTATCTGCACGACATCTTTCAACGTCTTTACTATCTGCCGATAATTCTTTCTGCAATATGGTATGGTTTGAGGGGAGGGCTTGCCTGCTCATTGATTGTGAGCCTTTTATACGCTCCTCATATTCTTTTCCAATGGGGAGGGCATCTGACTCTGGAGATGGAAAAGTATCTTGAAATTGTTCTTTATAATGTAGTCGGAGGGATTACCGGTCTCCTTTCGCAGCGCGAACGGGAGCGTAGCGTCCAGTTGCAGAAGACTGCAGATGGTCTTGAACAGTCGTACCGAAAGCTCCAGGAACAGTCTGAACAGCTCATTACCGTAGAGAAAAACCTTCGTAATGCCGAAAGACTTTCTACTTTAGGCGAAATGGCGGCTGTGCTTGCGCATGAAATACGGAATCCGCTTGGTTCCATCAGGGGAACAGCAGAGATTCTCAGAGATGATTTTCCTCCTGACAGTCCAAAATATGAGTTCATTGATATTCAGATAAGAGAAACTGAGCGACTTAATCGCGTCGTAGAGGATTTTCTGCGTATGTCAAAACCGCAAGTAATGGAGAAGATCTCCTGTGATATTATAAACGAATTACAAACTGTTATTTCCCTCGTTGCCGATGATGCCGCGCAACGCCATATTACGGTCAAATTTAACGCACCCGACACATTACCTCTTTTTATTGGGGATGGTGAAAAACTACGTCAGGCATTTCTTAATATAGTCATAAATGCTTTGCAGGCAACACCGTCGGGCGGCAGAGTCACTATAACTGTTGATGCCTCTACATCTTCCCTTGAAGTATCCTTTATAGACAGCGGTTCTGGCATTGCTCCTGAGGATGCTCTGCACATATTTGAACCATTTTATACAACAAAGATTGAGGGAACCGGTTTGGGATTGCCAATAACTAAAAAAATCATTGAGGGGCATGGCGGAACTATACAGCTTGACTGTCTGGATGGTAATGGGACTGCAGTCAATATAATTCTGCCTCTGAATCATGTTTAAAGGATTGTATGAAGTATGAAACATAAAATTCTACTTATAGATGATGATGTATCCCTTCGACGTGTTCTTGAATACAATCTTCAGGAGGCAGGTTATGCTGTGTATACGGCGTCTGCAGCTGAAGAGGCTCTCCAGACTTTTGATTCTATTTCTCCTGTGCTTGTAATTACGGATATGAAAATGCCGGGGATGGACGGAATGGAGCTTCTGAAAGCTGTCAAGGAGCGATCCCCCGATACTATGGTAATTATGATTACCGCGTTTGGATCCGTTGATGTTGCTGTAGAGGCGATGAAAGCGGGGGCGTACGATTATATTACGAAACCTTTTAACCGTGATGAATTGAGACTGACTGTTGCCAGAGCACTGCAGTTAAGAAAACTTTCCGAGGAGAACAGGCGTCTAAAGAGTGAGTTGAGCGACAAGTCTGATTATCGAACTGTTATTGGTTCGTCTAAGGGTATGGAGCGTGTATTTGAGGTGGTTCGCAAGGTTGCTGATACTGAAGTATCAGTTCTTATTACGGGTGAATCAGGTACCGGCAAGGAGTTGGTCGCACGTTCAATTCATCACCACAGCAGTCGCTCAGGCTCTCCTTTTATTGCAATAAATTGTGCTGCCATTCCGAGGGAACTGCTGGAAAGTGAGCTTTTTGGTCATGTAAAAGGTGCTTTTACCGGTGCAATAAAGGATAAAACGGGTAAGTTTCAACAGGCTGATGGTGGCACACTTTTCCTTGATGAGGTTGGCGACCTGCCGTTTGAACTACAGCCAAAGCTGTTGCGTGCACTACAGGAGAGGGAGGTCGAGCCTGTTGGAGGATCTAAGGTTGAAAGGCTGGATGTGCGTGTGGTTGCAGCCACAAATCTTGATATAGATAAGGCTCTTGCTGATAATACGTTTCGTGAGGACCTCTATTATCGTCTGGCGGTAATTCCGATACATTTGCCCCCCTTAAGAGACCGGCTCGAGGATATCCCCCTGCTGATTCGCTATTTTTGTGTAAAGCATGGTTTTGGGAACGTAAGTTTTGACAGGAGTTCAATTGCTGCTCTTAAGGCTTACCGTTGGCCAGGTAATGTACGTGAACTCGAAAATCTTGTAGAACGTCTTCTGATAATGAGGGGCGGAGATATAATAACCTATGAAGAGCTGCCTGATAAAATATGCAGCGGAGATATTCAACGCAGTTTGCCGACAAAACCTACATCTCTGTTCAAGCTGCCTCAAGATGGGTATTCGCTTGAGCAACTTGAGCGCGAGGTCGTTATAGAAGCACTTGAGAGAAACGGCTGGAATCAGACTGCAGCTGCAAAATTCCTCAGAATACCAAGGCATACAGTTCTTTACCGGATGGAAAAATATGGAATTCTGCCACCAGATAAACCCGCTTAGAAAGTGTGGTCTTGTCAAAAACTGAATCTACTAACCATTTTAGTTAATTTATCGACTTGTTTTTCCAGATTTTTAGCCGCATCAAGCGATTCAGCAGCTCCCTCGGCATTTTTATCAGTTACGATGCTTATCTGTGATGCGGTCTGACTTATCTGCTCCAGGCCGGCTGTCTGTTCGTGGATGCTTGCAGAAATATCGTCTGAGAAAACACTAAGCGCGTGTGCTCCCTGCACTGCCTCTTCCAGTTGTCGAGCAATTTCCTGTGATAGCTGAACTCCATTTTTAGAAAGTGTTGCCGATGATTTTGTGAGGGCGCTTGTCTTGTTAGCCGAATCTGCCGACCTTACCGCCAGATTGTGAATTTCATCTGTCATCAGCTTGAATTCATTCCCAGCCCCTTCAACATGAGCCGCTTCTATGGCTGCATTAACCCCTAGAAGATTTGAGAAACGGGCGATACTCATGAGGTTGGTAATCAATTCTCCAAACTCCTCCCGTTGATCTTCACTCATTTTTTTCTCGAATGCCTTCATCGCGTTTGCTGTCTCTGAACATTGGCGTGAGAGCTTTCGTATCTCCTGTGCTACAACGCCAAATCCACCTGCAGAAATACGCATCCTGACAGCTTTTTCAACTGCACCTCCGGCAAGTGTGCCGGTCTCCTTGGCAATTCCATCTATCTCATTTGCTATAGAGGTCGTATCTTTGGCAGCACCACTTATGTCATTCATTGAGGCAAGCATTCTATTCATAGATTCTTTTGCCTTTAAAATTGCATCTGTTGCAAGTTTTGCGTTGTTATGTGCCTCGGCTGTGCTCTTAGCACTATGGCTGGCACTATCGGAAAGGGAGGCTAGACTCATTGAAGCCTCGTTCAGCTGTACGCTCTGCTCCTCCGCCCCCTTTGTTACGACCGAACTTATGCGCGTGATCTGTTTGCCAACTTCCGACACAAGACCAACGGTTTCAGAGACTTGAGATATAGATTCGTGCAGAGACTCAGCGGTGCTGTTCATTGCTTTTCTGATAGTTGCGTGTTCACCCCTGTATTTTCCGTTCATTCTGGCGTTCAGGTCGTAATGAGCGAGTCTGTCAAGTACAGCGCCTGCTTCGTTTATAGGTGCGATAACGACATCCAGCGTGGTATTCATTCCGTTTATCAACTCTTTCCAGATCCCTTCATAATCCCAGTCGTTACCTCGTGTTTTCAGTTTGCCCTGACTGACGCTGTTAATCAGATGCTCTGTTTCTCCATGCAGACCGTAAAGGATCGCCAGCAGCGTGTTGATGTTCTGCTTTATTTTATTGTATTCACCTTGGTAATCGTCAATGACAAACGGAGGTAGTCTGCCGTGAGCAATTTCGTCCAGAGCATTCCCTGCAAGCCGCATAGGTGAAATAAGCGCGTCTATCATGGCATTAATAAGCAATATGGTTTCAGCATCCCTGTCTTTAAGTCCCGCAGTATCTCCGCGAGAGTCCAGTTTTCCGGCAACCATCGCGTCTGATAATTGTTTTATTGCCTCATACAGTGATGCACTCATAATTTTGCCCCCTTGAGACTATTTCCACTATTGTTGTAACCGCAGAACCGATCGCTGTCCGTACTTCATCTGTCATGTATTCTCTAGTACGATTAAAACAGCGCCCTTCAATGCCTACGAGAGTAATTCGTTCCGGCATTTTCTCCGGGTGAAGAATTTTCCCTATTTCTATAGTTTCACGCAGTCCGAGACCATGCGCGGATATAGCGCTACCGGCAAGTGGTAGAGAATCCCAAGGAATGATGTGGATTGTACCCGGAGCGTTACCAAACTGAACAGCGTCTACGACAATCATGTCCGTTTCCCCCTCCATAAGAGGGAATATATCAATTCCGCCAAGACCGCAAAATTCCAGGCGAATGATCCGTTCGGAAACTTCATTTTCAAACAGCTCTTGAAGTCGAGTGTATATTTCAAACCCTGCCGCATCATCCGCAATCAGCTCGTTTCCTATACAGACGATTATTGTATGGCAGTCTGAATTCGACATTCATCACCAGTGGATATAATCGCAGATTTGACGGGTCTGTATAGTAGCCCATTGACGATGCCGTCAAAGTAGGAATGAAATAGGCGGCAAAGAGCCCCACCTGTTTCAATCTTTCTGAGATTGCACATATCCCTTATTATGCACCCCTTAAATCTCAATCCTGAATCATCAAGTGTGAAATCAAACCCTGAATGCATAAGTTTCTGCAGTTCATGAATAATACTCTGAAGTGTCGGATCAGAAATATTAACCGGAAGTTTGCTGGCAGTGTCCCTGCCGGCAATTCTGCCTACCGGCGCTGTATTCCCCCCCATGATGTTGTCAATTGTGCTTGCAAAAGCGTCAAGGAGAAAGGCAACTTCAACGGTAGCCTTTTGATAATCTTCCTCAGAGAGATCAAGTGTGTACTTTGAATCAGAAGTATTCATAGATACTTACCCATCCTTTTGCAAAATTCGGCGTCGCGGTAGAAGTTCTTGACTGCGTGATAATCTGTATGTGTGATCGCGTTTGAGGGGCAGATATAAGCACAAGAGAGACAGGCTATGCAGTCTTCAGGGTGTTTGATCACACAGAGGCGTTTTTCAGAATCAAGATCAAATACTTTAGTCGGGCAGATGTCTATGCATAGTTCGCATCCGCGGCATGATTGTTCGTTAACTGTCAATTCCAGTGACATGGCGACTACCTCCGAATACTCTTGACTATTTCACCGCCTCTTGTGACATCAATTTCCAGCGGCATCTGCCCGACAGCGTGGGTTGCGCAGGAGAGGCATGGATCATAACAGCGTATGCTGAATTCTACAGCATTCAGAAGTGCCGAATCATCAGTTTTGCCAATTACATGAGATTGTGCAGCCTGTTCGATTGAACGGTTGATTATTGCATAATTCTGCTGTGTTGCTACTATCAGATTTGCTGCCCTGATGATCCCGTTTTCGTCTATTTCGTAGTCATGAATCAGAGTTCCGCGCGGAGCTTCGGAATGCCCGACCCCTCTACCGCCTTTAAATTTGACGGGAACTCTTGTTTCCCCCCAAATTTTACTGTCATTAAGGATTTCATCAGAGCGCTCAATAGCCCATATCATCTCTACAAGTTTTGCATACGTCTGGAATACCGTCAGATGGCAAGGGGTACCGCCAAGTTTTGTAAACTCCTCATATTCGGCATCAGCCATCTCAGTTCCAAATCGTCTCATTGCGTTCATTCTTGCCATCGGTCCGACCCGGTATTCGTGAATGCCGTCCAGATTGAAATGAACCTTTTTCATGTAAGACCAGTCAACAACAGACTCAAGTAGGTATTTGTCGTAATCTTCGACATCAAACTCTATCTTTGTTGCCCCCGTTTCATCAATTGCTCGCAATCTGCCTTCAATCAGAGAGACACGATCGTTCAGTACTGTTCCAAGCCCCCACGATGGTGCAATCCATTCGTTAAGCATTGCAGGATGCTTGTCAAGTGCGTTCAGCAGAAGACCTTTGACAGCTGGAAGCAGGGTAGGGAGCATGGCTCGCGCCTCATCTACCCAATCCTGAATTATCTTCTTTTTCTCTTGATCGAGTACAAATGTTATTCCGCCGGCAACAGATGTAACTGGATGAGTTCCTCTTCCACCAACCATTTCATTTATCTTCTGACCAATTGTCCTAAGCCTGAGGGCGGTTCTGGCAAGTTCAGGGTTCGCCTGTACAATGCCAACAACATTTCGTATGCCGGGGTCTGCATCCAGTCCCATGACTAGATCCGGCCCTTGCAGGACAAAGATTGATAGGCTGTGGGAGTGGATAATGTGACCCATATACATAAGTTCCCTTAAGAGCATAGCTGCCGGTGGGGCTTTTACACCAGCAGCATAGTCCAAGGCATTTGAAGCAGCAATATGATGTGCCGTCGGGCAGACTCCACAGATTCGAGCGGTAATATGAGGCATACGATCCGCTTCCATCCCTATCAGGATTTTTTCAAAGCCACGTAATTCGTTTACCACCAGTCCTGCATTATAAAGAGTGCCGTCATCATTCAGATTGATAAATACCTTGGCGTGCCCCTCTATACGGGTAACCGGGTCAATTCGTATGGTTTTTTTCATGCTGTAACTCCTGCTTCGTAATCATCATTTTCGTCTTCGATCCACTTTTTTATGTGAAAGGTTGGTTTGCTGCCGATCATTGAGGTTGCCATTGTGTATGAATAGTGTGATTTTGATGCGCGCTCAAGCGAAAGAACAATCTTTTCTCGATCAATTTTGGTAAGGCGTGACATCCTTTCTGCAATTTCAGTTCTTATATCCCTGTTAGGTTCCGTGAGTATCTGCATTGTCGCACCAGCACATCCTGTGCAAGGCATTCCGTTTGTGGGGCAGGGAGCCAGGCAGCGATCTATTGTGACGGATCCCATGCAGGTGTATCCCTGGCTTAAGAAACATTGATCTGCATTCGGCAGACCGTCTGAATTTGTTTTTATTTTGGCAACGTCGGTCTTTTCCATTTTGCGTTTACACTTGGCACATACTGAGCGGAGGTTGACCTCGGGTTGTCTACCCTCTACAAGAGCTGTCAGTGACTCAAAGATAAATGCTGGATGGGGTGGACATCCAGGCAGGTACATATCAACTTCAATTACAGAGTCAAGCGGTGAAACAACCGACTCCAGCGGAGAGACTTCAAAACTGGGAGGGGGGGCAGGCGTAGTTGTTTTGTTTTCCAGATATACGGCTTTTACTATTTCTTCTGGAGTATGGATGTTGCCAGCTCCTGCGGGTCCACCGAAAACTGCGCATGAACCCCATGCAATTAAAATATCACACGACTTTCGCATCTCCATTGCCGCATGGCGGTCGTGTTCGTTGCGTATTGCGCCTGATACCAGTCCAATGGTTGCGTGGGGATAGTCTTTTATATCAGTAAGAACCGGGCATCTTTGGATCTTGACAGCTTGCAGAACATTAAGGATCTTTTCATGCAGGTCTACAATAGCGATTTGACAGCCAGAGCAGTCACTCAGCCACTCTATGTTTACCGTGACATCACTCATTCAGCCCTCCTCACTATAAGTTTTTTGTAGCATGCATTTTCACCGGCATGGATAATTTCCAGAGATGATTCTCTGCTCATAATATTCTGAAGAGCACCGGCGAAGAATCCGTACATCATATTGCAGAGTGAACCCTTCTGCACATGTCCAAAACGAAAGAGCGATTGACGGATCATGCAGTCCCGGAATACAAGCATAACCTCCGTGCCTGCTTCATTCTCTTTAACTATACTTTCCTGATCATGTGGTTTGAAAGTCTCAAAAAGCCACAGATAGTCGTTTTTCTCAAGCACCATCCTTGTCAACTCCAGAGCTTCCTGAATATCGCTTGTATGAGCGACCCCCTCAGACATTTTTTTGCCGAGATTTACTCCCGCAAGATAGGATATGCTGTTTGCCGACTCACCAATAGCCTGCTCAGTACCAGATGCTATCGCACCTAGAAAAACCATGGCATCCTGAAGTGCCAATCTCTTATCGCTTATCTCCATTCAAAACTCCTATGTCTTATATGAGGTGCATAAGATTCAGAAATACTATCAGTTTGTTATTGACGTTTAAAATGCCTTCAATCCATGGCTGTGAAGTGTTGTCAATCGGTGGCGGCTGGATGTCGCTTATGTTTATGCGGATTACATCAGAAATTTCATCTATCACAAATCCAGTCAGCTCCCCTTTAAAATCCATTATGGCTATACAACAACTACTCTCGTCGGAAATGTCTGGAAAACCAAGGCGATTACGGAGAGATATTATAGGCACAATTGCACCGCGGAGATTTATGACCCCCTTTACAAAACTTGGTGAGTTGGCAGTCCTGGTTATCTCCGCCATGCTTGAGATTTCCCTCACTTTCATGACATCAATTCCGTACTCCTCCCCATTAAGAAGAAAGGTGACCAACTGTATAGTTGTGTTTGCTGGTGATGCAGTCAAAGTAAAGCCCTCCGTTTGACAAAGCACACATTATTTTGTTGGGCTATTATAATTTTATATTTTGATTTGTATACAGTTTTTATAAATATTATGCAAACAGAAATAAATCCTATATTCAATTACTTAATAGCATTTTCTTGTTTGCTAATCTGGAGCGAATATGAAGTAGAAGGATATGCTGTGTAAAATGTCTAAGGACGTTGGAGAATATCCTGCGGATACTGTAGAATAGTCTGCAGGGCTGTAGTCGGTAAATTGAATAATCTAATATTATCAGTATGTTGTATCTTGGTATGGTATCTGCTTGGTAATGTTTCAGATGCTCAACAACATAAAGGAGAACTTTACTAATGAAAAATCTAATCACAGCAGTTGCAACAGCATTTGTACTTTATGCCCCGGTAGCCGTATCTGCAATGGATCACTCAGCAATGAACCATAGTGAGCATTCGATGGAGGATAAGAACCTGTCTGCTCATGAAGAGACAATTGATGGTGTGAAGGCTGTATTTAATGTGCGGACTATGGCTGATGCGATGCAGGCAATGGGAATGAGTATGCCAAAAGGCATGAAGGAGACTCATCACATTTCTGTATTTTTTGTAGATCTTAAGAGTGGCAAAAAGATTGCGGATGGGGCTGTTATGGTCAAAGTGCAAAATCCTGATGAAAGCTATAACACAAAAGAACTTGTTGCAATGCAGGGGCATTTCGGATCAGACTTTGAGTTGTCAAAAAAAGGAAAATACGGAGTAATGTGTAAATTTCAACTTAAAGATGGCAAAACTCGTCAGGCTAAATTCTGGTACACTGTAAAGTAGTAAAAGATAAGATGGGGATGCAATGAAATCATATTTCATATTATTTGCTCTGTTATTTGCAACAGGCAGGACGGCTGTATCTGCAGATTTAATAAAGCCTGCGGATACTCTGCCCGAACTCTTTGAGCAGGCTCTGGCAAACAATCCCGAGCTTAAATCATCAAGGGCTCGCTGGCAGGTCTATACTGATAGAGTCAGTCAGGCATCAGCTCTTGAAGATCCAATGGTAATGTTTAAACTTCAGAACCTTCTGGCTCGAAAACCTTTTTCGCTCGGTGGCAATGACCCGGCAACAGCCAAAGTAATCGGTGTTTCTCAGCAACTCCCTTTCTGGGGGAAACGGGCGAACAGAGAGGAGATTGCGACTCTGGAAGCCGAATCCTATCGCTGGCGCTTTGAAGAGCAGAAACTTCAATTGAGGCGGATGCTTACGGAAACTTACTATCAGATCTGGAGTCTGGATAAATCACTTCAGCTTATAGAGAAAAACCTGAAAATAATATCAGATTTTATATCCATAGCTGAGTCAAGATATTCAGTGGGGCAGGGTGTGCAACAGGATATCTATAAGGCTGGATTGGAAAGGTCGAAGTTGCTCGATAAACAGATTGTCTTAAGGCAGCAGCGGATGAGTCTGGCGGCAGGGCTGAATTACCTTCTTAATAGACCGGGCGGTACTCAAATTGCCACACCACCGGATTTTGAACTGCCTGAAAAGTCAGTTGCTGCTGATATACTAAATGCTTTGTCTTTGGAAAATCGTCCAGAGCTGAAGGCTCTGAAGGTGTTGGAAAAAAAAGGTAATGTGGGGCGTGCGTTGGCAGAGAAAGAGTATTATCCGGATTTCAATCTTTCTTTTGAATATATGTTTCGTCAGGCAGCAATGGGTGCTTCAGGTGACAATATGTTCACCGTAGGGGTGACGTTTAACCTCCCTCTTCAGAAGGAGAGGCGTCATGCAATGCTTGCGGAGTCAAATTCTGAAACAAATATGGCAGATTCTGATTTTAATGCCTTGAAGAGTCAAATTTCTTATACCATCAGCGACACTGTTGCCAGGTTGGAGCGATACCGGAATCAGATTCAACTCTATAAAAATGGCATAATTCCGCAGGCGGAACAGTCATTGGAGTCGGCTGTTATCAGCTATCGCGTTGGAAGGATAGATATACTTGCTTTACTGGATGGGCAGATGAATCTGCTTAATTATGAAAGAGAGCTGTATGCCTCTGAGGCAGAGTATATGATTTCTCTAGCTAGCCTGGAGGCAGCAGTCGGGGTCGAGTTACACTAAGAGTCGGTTGCCTGATCTGTCGTGTGAGTTTTGGATGAAAAGTCTGATTTCAGAAGATAAAATTTAACACTGAGGGTGCTATGACAGTCAACAGGAGAATATTAATATCATCGATCATGGCTACTACTGTTGTCGCGACTCTTTTTGCTTTGTCATATAAAAATGGATGGTTACGTGATGACGGTGACGGACACTCGAGGCTGGAGCATAAAGTACAACTTTGGACCTGCTCTATGCACCCTTTTATTGTCAAGGATAAACCCGGACTCTGCCCAATATGCGGTATGGAACTAATTAAAAAAAATGACGCATCTCCTGTTTCAGTCGCTGAAACAGGAGTATCTAAATCACAACAACAAGATTTGTCTGATAATGTCTTTGTCTCCGGTACTCAGCGCACAATGGCAAATGTGGAAACGGTTGCGGCAAAAGTGCTTCCTTTAAGTAAGACGATCACTGCTGTCGGTGTTGTTCAATACGATCAATCCCGGCAGGCAAAAGTTACGTCCTGGATTGCAGGGCGCATTGATAAGCTTAATGTAAATACAGTTGGTGCAGTTGTGAACAGGGAGAAGCCGGTTGCCGAGCTTTATTCTCCTGAACTCGTTGCGACTCAGCAGGAATATCTTCTGGCAGTCAAGAGTCGTGAACAGCTTAAGAATTCCTCTGTTCCTTCAATTTCGGAGAGTGGAGAGTCTCTTGTCTCATCAGCCAAAGAGCGCCTTAAGCTGTTTGGGGTAAAGGATAATCAGATTGCAGAACTTGAAAGAGCAGCTGCCCCGAATATCCGATTACCCATTTACACACCGCTTTCAGGTATCGTAATAGATAAAATGGTTCAGGAGGGTCAATATGTAAATGTTGGCGATGTACTTTTTAATGTTGCAGATCTTTCCCGTGTGTGGGTTGAAATAGAAATTTTTGAAAATGAGTTCGCCAATCTCAAGCTTGGTCAGCAGGTGAAGATTACTTCGCAATCTTATCCAGATAAAATATTTGCTGGTAAAATCTCCTTTATCTATCCGTTTCTTGATCCAAAAACAAGAACAGTGAAGGCTCGTGTGGAGATGGTAAATCATGGAATGAAGCTTAAGCCGGAGATGTTTGTTAAGGCGATAATAGAAATTCCGATTGCTTCGTCAATTGTCGTTCCGGTAACTGCAGTAATCGACTCCGGTAAACACCAGACCGTTTGGGTTGAAAGTAAGCCGGGTATGTTTGAACCGCGTGAGGTTCAGGTCGGGCAGCGTGAGGGTGATAAGGTTCAGATCCTGGATGGTATAAAAGTAGGTGAGAAGGTCGCAGCATCCGGGGCGTATCTGATTGATTCTGAGTCACAACTGAAAGGCGTGAGCGTGACAAGCCGTGCCAAACGGGCGGCTAATACTAATCCTGTATCAAAACCTGTAACCGCTCCGGAGAGGTCAAATACGTTAAAAATGGATGACATGAAGATGTAACCGTCGGCTTCTATTGCAATGTCTCGTTGCCGTATTGCAGAGGGACATCACGGTCAAATATCCATGAGACTATGTCAGTCAGCGGCTTTTCTCCATGGAGATCTCTAAGCAACATATGGTAACCATCTTTATAGAAGGCTCTTTTTGTATTTCCCGACATTTTATCAAGCATAAGCATTATTGGTTTTTTTGGAATTATTTTATCTTTCTCTCCGTACATTACGAGAGTGGGGAACAGTAGCATTTCTCCTTGTTTTAAAGCCTCGTCCATAAGGTTTGTCAGACCGTAGATAGCATCAATACGCGTCTCTTTTATAACCAGAGGGTCGTTGCCAAGTGCACGGAGCATCTCTATGTTGTCTGACGGTGTGATGTGAAGCCCTTTGCCTGTTAATTTCAACCATGGGACTGTGTGCGAAGAGATAGCGAGTAACCATCTCTGGTACCAAGGCATGGTCTCTCTTGCCCATACTGCTGGTGCGACAAGAATTACGCCGTCGATGTTTGGAGGATTTTTGCCTGTCATGGCTGCAATAACTACTGCTCCCCCCATGCTCTCTCCCAGAATATATACAGGTATACCAGGGTGAAGCTTACGAATCTCATGAGTAAAAGCGGATAGGTCTTCGGTATATGCTTTCACTCCAGCCCACATTCCGCGACCTGCTGTGTTTCCAAAACCGCGCTGATCATATGCATAACTTGCTATGCCATATTCGCTAAGGTACTCTCCTGATGATGTGAAAAAATTGCTGTAATCGTTGAAACCGTGGAGTGCAATTACGATGGCTCTAATCGCGGATTTTTTAGGTATCCACTCACGTAGTGGCAATAACAGACCGTCGTGTGTGATAAATTTATCATGCTCTATTTTTGGATGATTTGTCTTATTGCCCGGGAGATTAACGAATGGGCTGCACCCGGTTGTAACGAGCGTAATCGCTACAGTTAGAGCGTATACAATTAGCCTTCTGATCGACTTCATAATAATTCTCCGGAAATCTTTGTTTTGCAGGAATGTCAGATAATAAATTGAAGCTTTGAAGCCTGGAAATGGAGGACTATTCTACACAATTGTGGAATAGTCGGCAAAACTAAAAGCCTGCAAATAAATAAGCTAATGATATTGGGTGGTTAACAGTTGGTATAATGTGTGCTGAGAAGTTGGTATTAGTAGGTAAATATTGCATTAATACTTTCTGTTTACGAGGCTTTTAGGGATGATTGAGAAAATTATAGAATATTCGGCTCAAAACAGGATCGTTGTTCTAATGATCTTTGCTCTGACAGTCCTCTGGGGTGTCTGGTCACTATACAATACACCTGTAGATGCAATTCCTGATCTGTCAGATAATCAGGTGATTGTTTTCACTTCTTATCCAGGGCGTTCTCCACAGGTAGTAGAAGATCAGGTAACTTATCCGCTTGCTACAAATCTACAAGGTCTCCCTCAGGTTCGTGCCGTTCGAGCTTCATCAGCCTTCGGTTTCTCGATGATTTATGTCATTTTTAACGATAAAGCCGATATTTACTGGGCAAGGACCCGTGTTCTCGAACGCTTGAATTACGCTGCATCCCTGTTGCCACCCGGTGTAACACCGACTCTTGGACCGGATGGTACTGGTGTGGGACATATTTTTTGGTACATAATTGAGGGGAAGGGGTATGATCTTGAACAGCTTCGCACACTACAGGACTGGTTTGTGAGGTATCAGCTGAATACGGTTCAGGGTGTTTCGGAGGTCGCATCAATAGGTGGAGTGGTTCGTGAGTATCAGGTTGACCTCGATCCCGACAAATTGCTCGCCTACAATGTAAAAGTTTCAAATGTTATTGATGCAGTGAAGCTATCAAATAAGGATGTGGGTGGCAGGCTGATCGAACAGGGTGACGCAGAATTTCTTATCAGGGGGCGCGGATATCTGAAATCAAGGGGGGATCTCGAGAATATTGCAGTTGGTGTTGATATGCGCGGGACTCCTATACTGCTTAAAAATCTTGGTAAAGTGCAGATGGGTGGAGCAATCCGGCGAGGTCTGCTGGATATAAATGGTGATGGTGAGGCTGTGGGCGGCATTGTCATAATGCGATATGGTGAGAATGCAAAAGATGTTATCGATCGTGTCAAACTCAAAATAAAGGAGTTAGAGAAAGGGTTGCCTCCTGGAGTAAAGATATCGGTTTCGTACGATAGATCAGATCTGATAATGCGTGCAGTGGATACTCTGAAGAAGAACCTTCTGGAGGAATCCATAGTCGTCTCCATGGTGGTTCTGCTTTTTCTCCTTCATTTTCAGAGTGCCCTGGTAATCGTTCTTGCTTTACCGATTTCTGTGCTTATCGCATTTATAACGATGAAGCTTATGGGGGTTACGTCGAATATAATGTCACTGGGGGGAATAGCCATTGCTGTTGGAGTACTTGTTGATGCAGGTATTATAATGGTTGAAAATTGTTATCGTCATCTTTCAGAGATGTCGGCTGAGGAGAGGAATGAAAAGCGACTGCAAACGGTCATCGCTTCTGCAAAACAGGTCGGTAGAGCTATATTTTTCTCTCTTGGAATTATTGTGCTCTCCTTTGTGCCGGTTTTTATGCTCGAAGGGCAGGAGGGTAAGCTGTTTCACCCTCTGGCGTTTACCAAGACATTCTCAATCATGGGGTCAGCGATAATTGCTATTACGCTTGTGCCGGTACTCATGTACTATTTTATGCGTGGAAAGATGCCCCCTGAAAGTGCGAATCCTGTCTCTTCACTATTCATAAAGCTCTATTCTCCGGTTATACGATGGGTTCTGGTGTGGAAAAAAACTACAATCGGGCTTAATCTCCTGGCGTTGGCTATAGCCGTTCCAATGTTTATGAAGCTCGGTTCTGAATTTATGCCACCGCTTGACGAGGGGTCTCTTCTCTATATGCCTGTCACTCTACCAAATATCTCGATAACCGAGGCAAAAAGGCTTATTCAGGTGCAGGACAAAATTATAATGAGCGTGCCGGAGGTTGAGCATGTTCTCGGTAAGGTTGGGCGTGCAGAGACTTCGACAGATCCAGCACCGGTATCGATGTTTGAGAGTATTGTAATACTTAAACCTAAGGACCAATGGCGTACTGGCATTAGAAAAGCAGACATTGTTTCTGAGTTGGATAGCAAGCTACAGCAGATAGGTGTAAGAAATGGTTGGACACAGCCTATCATTAATAGAATAAATATGCTCTCAACTGGTATAAGAACGGACTTGGGGGTTAAAATATTCGGTAATGATCTTAATATCCTGAAAGATTTGGCAATACAGGCAGAAGAAATATTGAAACCTATAAATGGTGCAGCTGATGTAGTTGCAGAACGTGTTACCGGTGGGAGTTATATAGATATAGATATAGACCGCGAAGCTGCGGCACGTTATGGCGTGAGCGTGGGGGATATACAAGATGTTATCGAAACATCTCTTGGTGGAGAGAATCTCTCAACTTTTGTAGAAGGTCGTAACCGTTTTCCTATCAGAGTAAGATATTTGCGCGATTACAGGGATAATATTCCGGCTATACGGAAAATACTCGTAAGTGGAATGAATGGAGCGCAGATACCACTTTCTCTTGTGACTAAGCTTAAAGTCTCAACTGGTGCGCCGGAAATAAATAGTGAGGGTGGACTGCTACGCTCCATAGTCTTTTTGAATGTACGTGGAAGAGATATGGGTAGCTTTGTAAAAGAAGCAAAAAAAAGTCTGGAAAAGGAGCTTAAACTTCCAGCAGGATATTATCTGGCATGGTCGGGGCAATGGGAAAATCAAATAAGAGCAAAGGAAAGGTTGCAGTTACTTATACCAATCGGAATTATAATAATATTCATACTTCTTTATTTTACATTTCACTCACTGCTTGAGGCTGGTATGGTAATGCTGTCGGTGCCTTTCGCCCTGATAGGCGGCGTGTACCTGGTTTCAATACTTGGATATAATCTCTCAGTTGCTGTATGGGTCGGTTTTATAGCTTTATATGGAATTGCAGTAGAAACAGGCGTAGTAATGGTGATTTACCTCCACGAAGCACTTGATAAAAAACTAATCAATGGCCCTTGCACTAAAAAAGATATTTATGAGGCGACATTTGAGGGTGCTGTATTGCGACTCCGTCCTAAATTAATGACTGTGGCGGTCGCATTAATTGGACTATTGCCGATATTGTGGTCTGATGGTGCAGGAGCAGATGTTATGAAGCCAATAGCAGCTCCTATGATTGGGGGTATGATATCGTCTGCGGTTCATGTACTTATAATGACGCCTGTAATTTTTGTCATGATGAAAACAAGAGATCTGGAAAAAGGTCGTTTAAAACATTCAGGCATTAAACATTAGGTGTTAATTTTATGGGTGATATAAAAAATAAAAAATAAATGTTATTTTTGTGTTGACATATAAATAATATAAAGAGTATAACTCCAATCCCCTCCAGATGAGGGTGTTAAACGCTGCTGATTTGAATGGAGATGTCGGTGAAATTCCGACCCTACTAACTATTCCATTCCCATCCTAAAACATCAGGGCGTCCGGTTTCAGTAAGAGTTCGGTGGTAAAGAGAAGTTTATTGCATCAAACCGGCTAAAAGCCAAAACACAAATTTAGTTCAAAATTAAATAAAAAAGATTGACAAAGATAGTTTGTTTTTGTTAGCTTGCGGATTCGCTCCTGTTTGGAGTAGTTTGATATTTTTGTGTCTGGAGAATTTGACGATTATGCCAACAATTAACCAGTTGATCAGGTCAGGTAGAGAAAGTAAAAAGGATAAATCGACAGCTCCGGCTCTGAAGTCCTGTCCTCAGAAGCGTGGTGTCTGTACGAGGGTGTATACGACTACTCCCAAAAAACCAAACTCGGCTCTTCGTAAAGTTGCAAGGGTTCGTTTGACGAATGGTCTTGAAGTTACATCGTATATCCCCGGTGTTGGTCACAATCTGCAGGAGCACTCAGTAGTTCTTATAAGGGGTGGCAGGGTTAAGGACTTACCGGGTGTGCGTTACCATATAGTTCGTGGAACGCTGGATTCGGTTGGTGTGAAGGGTCGTCTGCAGAGTCGTTCGAAGTACGGCGCAAAGCGTCCAAAATAATTCTTAACCTGTTTTATTGAGGGGAAATGTATGCCAAGAAGAAGAGAAGTGCCTAAAAGAGTTATTCTTCCAGATCCAAAGTTTAACGACAAAGTTGTTGCAAAGCTTATTAATTCATTGATGCTTGCAGGCAAGAAGAGTGTGGCAGAGTCAATTATGTATGGTGCGCTTGATCTTGTGGCGCAGAGGGCTAATGATGAAGCTGTAAAAGTTCTTAAAAAGAGCTTGGATAATATTAAACCCATGCTTGAAGTTAAATCTCGTCGTGTCGGTGGATCCACTTATCAGGTGCCTATTGAGGTTCGTCCGGAGCGTCGGATGTCTTTGGCTATGCGTTGGTTGATAAAGTATTCTGCAGCACGTAGCGAAAAAACAATGAAAGATAAGTTGGCCGGTGAGATTCTTGATGCATTTAACAATCGTGGTTCTGCTGTTAAGAAGCGTGAGGATGTTCATAAAATGGCAGAGGCAAATCGTGCTTTTGCTCACTATCGCTGGTAACTAAAGATATATAGTTTTTTTGGAGGATTTCAGTGCCCCGTTTAGCACCTTTAAATATGTATAGAAATATTGGCATCATGGCGCATATTGATGCCGGTAAAACAACTACAACAGAGCGTATACTCTACTACACCGGTGTTTCTCATAAAATCGGTGAGGTTCATGAGGGTACGGCAACAATGGATTGGATGGAACAGGAACAGGAACGCGGTATTACAATAACTTCCGCTGCAACTACTTGTAGTTGGAGAGATTATAATATCAATATTATAGATACTCCTGGTCATGTTGACTTTACAATTGAGGTTGAACGCTCGTTGCGTGTTCTTGACGGTGCGGTTGCTGTGTTCTGTTCTGTTGGTGGTGTTGAGCCACAATCAGAAACTGTTTGGCGTCAGGCTGATAAATATGGCGTTCCCCGTCTTGCTTTTATTAACAAGATGGATCGTGTTGGAGCAGACTTCTTTCGCGGCGTTCAGATGATTAAGGATCGTCTTAAGGCTAACCCTCTTCCTATACAGATTCCTGTTGGTAAAGAAGAAAATTTCAAGGGCGTTGTAGATCTTGTTCGTATGAAGGCAATTATCTGGACGGACGAATCTCTTGGTGCTGATTATAGCGAAATTGAAATTCCGGCTGAGCTGCTCGATGAGGCTACAGAGTATCGTGAAAAGATGATAGAGGAGATTTCCAGTCATGATGATGCTCTTATGGAGAAATATCTGAGTGGAGAGTCGTTGACTGAACAAGAGGTTATGTCTGCGATTCGTTCAGGTACAATAGCCATTAAGTTCTGTCCAGTCATCTGCGGTTCCTCCTTTAAAAATAAGGGCGTCCAGAATTTGCTTGATGCAGTTGTTGACTATATGCCATCTCCTCTTGATATACCTGCAATAAAGGGTATAGACGTTGATACGAACGAAGAGACTGAGCGCAAGGCCTCTGATTCTGAGCCATTTTCTGCGTTGGGTTTCAAAATTATGACTGATCCGTTCGTTGGTCAGCTGACATTCTTCCGTGTTTATTCCGGTGTTGTTACTGCCGGGTCATATATTTATAACTCCACAAAAGGTAAGAAAGAGCGTCTTGGCCGTATTCTTAAAATGCATGCTAATAAGCGTGAAGAAGTTAAAGAGGTTTATGCCGGAGATATTGCAGCTGCGGTTGGTCTGAAGTACACTACAACCGGTGATACTTTGTGTAATGAAGAAAATCAGGTAATTCTTGAGTCTATCGAGTTTCCTGAACCCGTAATATCGATTGCAATTGAACCTAAAACAAAAGCTGAGCAGGAAAAACTTGGGTTTGGTCTCCAGAAACTGGCTAGTGAGGATCCTTCATTTAGAGTGAAAACGGATGAAGAAACTGGTCAGACGATCATTTCAGGAATGGGTGAGTTGCATCTGGAAATTATTGTAGATCGGCTTAAGCGCGAGTTCAAAGTTGAGGCAAATGTTGGTAAGCCTCAGGTTGCTTATCGTGAAACTATAACTAAAAAAGTAAAAGTTGAAGGCAAGTTTGTTCGTCAATCCGGAGGTCGAGGTCAGTATGGTCATGTATGGCTCGAAATTGAGCCTCAGGAAGCTGGCAAAGGCTTCGAATTTGTTGATGCTATTAAGGGCGGAGTTGTTCCGCGTGAATATATTCCAGCTGTCGGTAAGGGCGCTTTAGAGGCGACTGACAACGGTGTAATGGCTGGATTCCCGGTTGTTGATATAAAAGTAACTTTGGTTGATGGTTCCTATCATGAGGTTGACTCGTCCGAGATGGCATTTAAAATTGCCGGTTCAATGGGCTTTAAAGAGGGTTGTGCAAAAGCGTCACCGATTATTCTTGAACCAATCATGTCCGTTGAAGTTGTTGTGCCAGAGGAATATATGGGCGATGTAATTGGTGATCTTAACTCCAAGCGTGGGCGTATTATGGGGATGGATTCAAGAGCGGGAGCCCAAGTCGTTAGTGCAATGGTACCCTTGGCATCTATGTTTGGATATTCAACTGATTTGCGTTCCGCTACACAGGGGCGAGCAACATATGCAATGACATTTGATCATTATGAGCCGGTACCTAAATCGGTTTCTGAAGAGATAGTTGCAAAAGTAAAAGGTTAATCAAACTATATTCGTAACTCAGGAGGGCCTTTCTCATGGCAAAA
>JAQUHA010000059.1 GCA_028683855.1 Desulfuromonadaceae bacterium | reverse complement strand
ACTACTGGGCATCATCTACCTGACGTTGAAGAACAGATGGGTGTTTGAGGACTTCTCAAACTTCGTAATAAAAGATGCATAAAAGTAACACCAAAATCAAGAGGAGTAGAATTCTTTCATAGGAGATTCACCATGTTGAAAACAGAAAAACAGACAGAACCAGAACATGACACCACCGGGTTTATTGCTCCGCTGGTATTCAGCTATGAAACCTTTACCCTCATAGAGGGCATGGCGACACACCTGAAAGCCCTCATCTGTAACGAAATCGGTATTGAGGCTGGAGAGCGTATCTTCTCGCTTGCTGAACAGATCAAGCGGATTGCTGGAGATGGCAAGGAAGAGATTAGTACCACCGGATTGAGCTGGTAACTATTACTGTTATCTTCCCGGTGACTGGCAACAGTCGCCGGGGAAGATAGACACATACAACATTTTAAAACCTGATCTGAACAGAATCGGATCACAGGGAGACATTATGCCGACAAAAAAATTTAAACCTGGTGAATCCGGCAACAAGGCAGGGCGCCCACCTGGTATCAAGGATAGAAGAGTCGAACTCAGGGAGTTGCTTAGACCACACGCTGCCGACCTCATGCAGACTGCTGTAAATCTTGCCCTTAGTGGTGACCAGGCTGCACTGAGAATGTGCCTAGATAGGATATGCCCGACGATAAAGGCAACAGCAGAGCCTGTTGAAACGGGTATTCCCACAACCGGTTCACTTGCTGAACAAGGGCAAGCTATATTCAAGGCAGCAGCAAAGGGTAAAATCAGTTCTGATGAAGCATCAAGTCTTATGTCTATTCTAGCTGGTCAAATCCGGATAGAAGAGGCAACGAACCTTGATAACCGTATCAAAGCGCTTGAAGAGCGAATTGAAAAAAAGGGTGGCAGAATATGAGTAATTTCAAGCAACGTTTAGACAAGCTGGAAAAGTTCACCGGCAAGGGGGAGTATTCTCATGTGAGGTTAGTGTTCAGCGACGAAGAGGCAGCGGCGGTGTATTCAGTGCTGGGCAAAGGCGTTCATATCATTCAAATCTGTCCTTTAACTTCTGGAGGTAAAGAATGTCACGCTTGAATATTAGGGGGCAGAGATTGGAGTCGACCAGAGCGAAGAATATTATGAGTGGAGTTATAGTCTATAGCTTCGAGGGAGAAGAAGCCCCTCGTCAGGTATTGCATTCTCGGGGGGTAATATTATGAGCCGTTTAGGTATCCGCCTAGAGCGGTTAGAGAAGGGTGCCAACATCCACCATAGGGATACACCTCTATTAGATCCAGCAATTTCCGAAAAAGAGAAACTGGAATGGTTGGAGAGTCAATCTTATCGGGACTACTTGCAGGCAATTCGTGTAAAGCTTGATCTTCCTGATTTGATGGAAGACATGGACGTGATTCTTAATCACTCTTTTGAAATTACGACATTCTTGCTAGACCTTGTTGATGGTAAAACAAAAGATCTCGTCACAGTAAAATAATTATGGAAATGAGAGGTCATAAAAAGGTTCGGAGCCAACCCTCCTCAAAAAACATCCGAACAGATATCTAAGTGATACCTTTAACAGCCAGTCTGCGAGCAACCTGGATGACTGCCAGACGATCAGGATTACTTTCAATCTGTTTGAAATGTTTGAGAAGGGTCTTTTCATCAGTTGAACTAATAACGATAGAGTCATTAACTGCTACTGGTTTCTTGGTATCTTCAAAAAACAAGGTGACGGGAATTGAAAGAGCTCTTGCAACACGCTGCACATTTTCAACATTCAACATACTCCCGCCGTTTTCATATCGCTGTATCTGCTGATACGAAACCCCTACCTTTTCTGATAGCTGTTCCTGTGAAAGGCCAAGCTCCTTCCGGCGATTTCTTATGATTACTCCAATTTCTCTGGTTGTTACGATCTCTGTTGGCATGCCGGCATAATAACAAAGCCAGTCTCGTCAAAATACCGCACCGATTGATAGTAAAATATTTGATAAATGCAAATTAAAAGTGTATAACTCGGATAATCATATCAAGACGTAACATATATCCAACGGCAGATTAGGAATTCTCTGAAATGTTTGAACTAGCTCTATTCAGCGTCATAGTTGGTTTATTTGTAAAGGGATGGTTAGGTAAGCTACTGGTATTTCCGTGCATTATTGCACTTTACGCGACACTCAAATTTTATTTCTCGCCCAAAGCAAAAGCAATAAGAGAAAATAGTGATTTTGAAGTCAGCAGAGCTAAAGTCGGAAGCTATTTTTATATTTTTGCTTATAAGTATCTGATTTGTGCTACTGTTTCTGGCTTAACAGGATTAATTGCAATAGCGGTACATTGAAAACACATGCTGCGCAACAAAAGTGGAATATACTTTTTAGCTGAAACTGAAGCTGTTCACGCTAGATTTTTAGTAACAAATGAAGATTTACCTTTACTAAATATTATTAATTCCGTATTATGAAGTTGTCTCCAGTAATTCCCTCAAAAAAACCACCTCGTTCGTTTGTCGCAACACTCCCCATAATTTTTTGTAGCAAGAATGTTCCAAACAGCAGTCCCCCGTTTTCTGCAAGAATTTGTATTTATCCTCATTGCTGTCCAAGATAATCCGGATCTGAATTTCCGGTGTTGATATTTTAAGATGTTGGACGGACAGATTCATTCTTTTCAAAATCAGGTTGTCATTTTTCGGATGCTGTCCAATTACCGGAAAGCCAATAACAGTTGGTGCTCACCTGGTACGATTGCCGGCACCTCGAACGGGTTGTCGAGCCACAGCCATAAGTCCCGGTAGGTGAAGAGGTTGTATCTGAGCATTGCCACCAGATTCGACAACGACCAGCTCATGCTCGATCGGAATTTGAGATACTTCAGGAGCAGAATCACAGTCAGTGCTGTCCAAATCTGTATGAGTAGCGCGTTCTTGCTGGTTCCGACAAAGGTCTTTATCTTTAGGTTCTGCTTGATCGCCTTGAAGAATATCTCGATCTGCCAACGCTCCTTGTAGATGGCGGACACCGTGGTCGCTCCGAACTTCAGGTGATTGGTGAGAAGAACCAGGATCCGATTGAATTCCTCATCCCACACTTCGATCCTGCGAAGTAGATGAGGACAGTCCTTCTTGGCGTAGTAACCAGTAAACTCGATAATCTGGTCTTTGAGAATATTCCGGTTTTGGGGAACCTTGCGCTCCTCAACCACACGATAAGCCGCATTACCTTTTTGTCGGGTAACGAAGAAGATGCCTTCAAGAATCCATTTCGCAAACAGGGCATAGTCGGTATATCCCATGTCAACAGCCAATATGGAACCCTTGGGAAGTTTGAGTTCCCATGCAACGTTGACTTCATGGACATCGCCTTCAGTCACCGTAGCGAATGTTGGAAGATAACCGTCATGGTCCAACAGGAGATGGAGCTTTACCGCACCCTTGGTCTGCCGGAACGAGGCCCAATCGAACAGGGACAGGCAGAGTTCAATGACTGAAGCATCAAGGCTGAACAGCTTGTTTTTGAACCGGAACTTACGCTTCTGAAATCGTGCCATTGTTTGGCACTTCTCCAGAAGCCGGTAGAACATCAACTGATACAACTGCCATGGCCGGTGTTCATTGGCGTATGACAGCGTGGAACGCTTGGGGGCATCGTCAATCCCAAGGTGTTTCAACTTACCGAGACAGGTAGCGAGGCCACCGCAGATCTCACGCAGAGATTGAGCCTGGCCAAGCTGGCAAAAGAGCATGGCAACAAACTGATCCCAGCAGGTAAAGCCCTTGGCTGCTCGTTCAGCTCTGGTGTCACGTACTGCTTGCAAAAAATCGCGCTTGTCAAAGATCTGTAGAATCTGGCCGAAGATACTGCTAAACTTGTTCACGGGGAATCCTCCTTTGGCTCGTTTTTGGCTCGTAACCTAAACTTACCTCAGGGGTGCATTCCCCTTCAACGTTTCAGAAATTTATTTTGGACGGATATGATTTATCCTCTAGTTTTACAATCCGCAATAAATGCAGTTTTTTCCTCTCTGAAGTCCCGAATTAGTCTTGAAGCAATCCCTCATACCAAACCAAAGTATACATTCCGCAAGCAAACGCAGCATCAACCTCAATTACAACCAGTTTTTAGAAGGAGGTAAACAATATGACTAATACCAAGCCGAGTTGGCGCGATATGCCGGGAGCGACGGACGTGGAACAGATGGCAGAGTTCCGACGCCGTTACCCACCGGACCCGGAACGACTGGCAGCATTCGAGG
This sequence comes from Desulfuromonadaceae bacterium, assembly GCA_028683855.1. Lineage (GTDB taxonomy): Bacteria > Desulfobacterota > Desulfuromonadia > Geobacterales > Pseudopelobacteraceae > JACRCG01. Next base: position 896 of record JAQUHA010000059.1, on the reverse strand, counting down.
CGAGCAGCAAACGCCTGATGGCGGGGATAGTGGAAAACTTGGACAACGACTTCAAGGACAACGAAGCGATGTCGGAACAAAATGTAATTCCGCTGCAGAACGAGGTGACTACTATGGAACCCTCAAGACCAGAAAAACCCACCCCGTCGAACGAGATAAGCCCGGAATTCGCGGAGAGAATCAGGAGGGGGGCGGAGAGCAGAGTGGAAATCTCAGTGGCTCTCTGCTGGAACATCAACGAGAATAAAGCGAAAGAGCACCCGATATTACCAGAAGTCAAAAACACTAGGATGCGAACAGAGCAGATAGAATTAGATTTAAGTATGTCGCCTAAACCACCAAGACAATCAGCTCTTGATTCTATGGCAATCCACCCTCTTAAGTCGATGATGAATATTCAGCGACTCAATCTAGCTATTCAGATTGCGGCAAACGCACACAAGGACCAGCTCCGCAAAGGAACGAAAACACCTTATATCAGCCACCCTTATGCAGTAGGCATGCTGTTGGCTCAGTCAGGGTGCTCAGAAGATGCAGTCATCGCAGGAATACTGCATGACACTGTTGAGGACACGGCACTAACCCTTGACGATATTCGCATGCAATTTGGCGATAAAGTTGCTGAGATTGTCGCGGGATGTTCTGAGCATGACAAGGAATTGGAGTGGAAGGAAAGGAAGCAGCATACCATTGATTATCTGGCGTTAGCCTCCCAGGAGATCAAGCTGGTTACGTGCGCTGATAAGCTCCATAACGTAACCTGCATGCTGACTATAATGCTTACGGTTTTTCGGACAGGTAGTTAAGTTTGGTTTGCCCCTGATTACGGAGGTAATCTATGATGGCAAGCATGAGAACGAAACGCACATCCGAATTCAAGGCAAAGGTTGCTTTGG
>JAQUHA010000020.1 GCA_028683855.1 Desulfuromonadaceae bacterium | reverse complement strand
CTCCTTTTCAGGGTCAAAGCCCCACACAATCATCCAGCCTATAGCCTATCTACTCCAGGCAGTTACAAGTATAAATCACTGCATGGAGCGGTCAACGAGCTTTTTGTTTCTTTCATATCATCTCCTTATGCCCGTGCCAGCCAGCCGTTTAAAAAGCGGCTCTGTGACGGGTCGCGCAGTGCCAGGTTGGTGTAGAATCGTTTTGCCTCAAAGCGGCAGGCGGCCAGCAGCTCCACCGGATCACTCTGCTTGATGTGAGCTTTGGTCTGAGGGCCGATAACGCCGTCTTCATCGACGTATAGGGCTCGCTGCAGCACTTTGAATGCCTGCCGGACACCCATATTGACCCCTTTGTCGAAAAGCCAGTTAACCAGTGCCTGGTCGGCGATTTCATCCATGACCGGCATCCAGAAGTTTCGCTTATAGAAGGTTTTGACGCGCCCCTGGAGATCGGCGTTAGAATTCAATTTTGAATTGAGAATTTTGAGTTTTGAATTAAATTCATCATTCAAAATTAAACATTCAACATCGCTTTTAATGCGGTCGATATCCGGCCAGCCATCCCAGCCACGCCAATTTTTACGGCTGATACCGCGATAGGTTTCGCCACCATGATCGTGGGGGTCGTTGGCGTAGCCCCCTTCATGCTTGATCATTGCCTTAAAGGCCGGTTCGAATTCTGCCATGGGTTACTCCTGATCTGGACCGGGGCGGGGATAAAGATACCTCCCGCCTGGGATCAGCGGTGCTGCCGGGTTTGGTTGTTGCTGTGGGGGATAGTACGGGATGAGCGGGGGGCTTTCTATTTGAATGGATTCAAAAGAAAGCCCCGCTCAGTGGGGACTGAGAGGGGCTTTGGGGTGTTTTTTTGCTTGTACCCTTTTTAGTGGGTAGTTGTCAATTCTTCATTTGATAAAAGAAGTTGTCGATACGTTATACAACAAACCGAAACCCAAATTAAAACCGGGAACCAAGCGCCCTTGAGGGGGCGCAAAAAAAACAGAATTATCCATCCACCTGACAACCTACTTTTGAATTTTGAATATCTGAACAAATTAGTGTATAGTTGGAACTCGCTATTAAAAGAAAAAGGAGAAGTTAGTACATGGCATATCCATCCGTCGATAAACTGCAAAAAGTTCTTACAGAGGAGGTGTTTCATTATGCAAAAGACTCCAAAAAGGCAGCAGGGCGAGCACTCGGAACACTTGTAGAGATTATAACATTCTATGCTATCAAGTCTTGGGGACTTGAGCGAAATGTTGCTATAGAAAGACCACTGCCGGAGTTTGGAAACGACGAGATCACCCATAATGTAGAGTACAGTTTGCATCCATCAACCCCTATCTTTACAGCTAATTTCAACCGAAGCACCCTACCAATTACCTCAAAGAAGATTGCCAAAAATGAAGCACTTACCAAACTGGATATTCCTAAAGAATCGCTGAAATCTACCTCATTGTTGAGTAATGACCTCATTCTTCGCAACTCATGCACTGTTTGCAATCTTCAGGATAGTTTTATCAATGCGTATCTTCATCAGCTTAATAAGGATGAAGGTCAATATTCAGTTGCAAAACTTCATCGCCGCCCATTTGCAGTTTTTGAGTGCAAGCGTGTTGGTGTTGAAGAAGGTATGCGAAAAGGACCACAGACCATAGAAAAGGCTAAACAAGGTGCATATGTTGCTCGGACAGTATCTGCGTTACAAAAAATCCGATTGACCAATGGAAGCATGGGAGGACTGATTCAAAAAAACGATGGCTCATTCCGCCATGGTGACTATTACGACCTTATGGCTGAAATTATTGCATCTAATGACCCAGAGCTACTTTCTCGTTTTATTCTGACCATTGGAATTGTTAGTAATCATGGAAATTGGTTTACGTCCGAAAATCACAACAAAGAGTTAAAAGTTCTTGCTCAATCGTATGATTGGCTGTTGTTCTTGACAGACAACGGAATTGCCCAGTTTATCGACGAGTTATTGTTTCATCCCGTTAAAGAGCTGGAGCCAGTAAAAAACGCTTTTCTGGTGAGTTATACAGGCGAAAAAGGCGTTAATCAGTTCACAAAAGTCCAAATATCTCTTGAAGCAGATGTAGCACTGCAATCTTATTTCAAATCCCATTCAAAAGTGATTGAAGGCTGGTTTAATATTATTGCACCTGCCGGAAAATCGCTTGCAGTATTAAAAGAAGAACTAAACACACTGAAAAACAAAGACTGGCAGAGGATACATATATGACTGCCGGGCGCACTCTCAATACCTTAAGTCTGGATTGGGGTACACCTGAAAAGTACGTAAATGCAGTACGTGAGTGCTTTGGTGGGCAGATTGATCTTGATCCTTGTTCAAATAGTTACTCTATTGTAAATGCAAAAACTGAATTTCGACTTCCCAAACAAGATGGACTCAAGGAACGATGGGACTACCCCACTATTTACGTAAACCCGCCATATGGAATTGACAAGGAAAGAGGCTCATCAATCAAGAAATGGTTTGCTAAGTGTGAATCAGCAAACAGAGAATACAATGCAGAGGTGCTTGCTCTTGTCCCGGTAGCAACTAATACCGGCCATTGGAAAAATTTTGTATTTGGCAAGGCTGCTGGTGTTTGTTTTCTCTACGACACCCGCCTGAAATTTCTTGTCAACGGTGAAAATGGAGGTAAAGGTGCGCCCATGTCCTGTGCAATGATTTACTGGGGCAAGCATTTTGATAAATTTCATACGGTTTTTCATAAGTTTGGTGCTGTAATTGATTTACGCCCGTTAAGGGGTATCAAGTTTGGAGAACATACAGAACAAAAACAAATGAATTTAATTTCAGATCCAGCGACTTTCCAGCCAATCAGCCACCCCGATTTATTCCAAACGGTACATTAAGTTGTCAAAGACCAAAAATCCGAAAACCAGAAAACTCGCATAACCAACGGCAGCACCGGTCAGCAAAAACCCGCCGCCGGTGTGCCTTATCACGTTGTTCGCGACACGATGTCGCGTGATTATATGTACTTGATATTGTTATTGTTTTCAGATATCAGGCACCTGAAGTATCCCCTTCAGCGTCCTAAGCGGCGTGCTGGGTACGCGCTGTGTACTTGGTGCGAAGCCTGCTGACAATGTACCGAATCGGGTTTGAATGGCGACAGGATAACCCCTCTGGAAACTCCATCCAGTTAAGGGCTAGGACAGGACAATATGGTGAGATTAAACGAATGGTCGTAGACGCGCCGTCAGAGAGGCCCCAACCTACGGGAGTTAACAGGTTGAATGCATGTTTCCCAGTGCTTACATGCGTGGACAAGTTGCAGTGTATTAACGTCACTGCACGGGATTGAAGAACCACCGGCGTTCAGGCTGCACCTAAGTTGTCCGTTAAGATAATCACGCGGAACGTGGAAAAGTTGTCACTCCGCCATGACGCGATGCATGGCAAGCCAACCGTAAGGCAGGCAGATGGAGCGGCAACATTGAGAGGTCGGAAAAAGCAAATGCTGTCCTGTAGCGGGACGGATAGAGCATGCAACATGGCTTGGCACTAAAACCGGAGACATTCCTTCCACCCCTCCGGTGAATGGTGCGCCCACGTCCGACTGGTGTTCCATTGCGAGATCATTTGGAGAACCTCTGAAGATGGGAAAGCAACAGACGGCTCAAGCCGGTGCGCCCAGAGACAATGCCAAGACATGGGGAAAGGTCAACTGGAACCATGCCCGCCGCGAAGTCAGGAGGCTGCAAATCCGTATCGCAAAGGCTGCGTTGGAAGGCAGATGGAACAGGGTCAAAACCTTGCAATATCTGCTTACCCACTCGTTCCACGCCAAGCTACTGGCAGTAAAACGAGTTACCTCGAACAAAGGCAAGAAAACCCCTGGCGTTTTGCCAGCTGTTCGCAGATCTGATCGAGCATGTCGCTGGAGGTTTTGGCGGGGACGATCCCCATCACCTTGAGCGCGTTTTCCATAAAGGCGCGCTTGCTCCAGACGCTTTTGCATTCAACATAATAGGCGTTCATTTTGTTGCTGATGTAGGCGGCGGCGGTGCTTTTGCCGTAGCCGGAGAAGCCGTACAGTACTGCCATGCCGGGGAGATGCTCCCGGCGTTCCATGATGCGTTTGAGGCATCCCATCGCCAGCATGACGATATTTAAGCCTGCGGTATTGACATCCAGTCCGTTTTTTGCCATGATTCCTCCACTTTCTTTTAATACCCGCATTTTGCGGGGTGATTTAAGAGGCCGGGGGTCGCGAGTTCCCGGCTTTTCGCTTAAAAGCGCCTACTTTTGGTACTATTTATTGGCTGCCATTTCCTCTTTTACAAATTGACAAGACTGATGGTATTCGTTGCTCTGCCAGCCTCGGTAAAAGTTCCGGGCTATGCTGTTTTCGATTGCTTCACCTGCCTGTACTTTTGCGTCCAGCTCTTCCCACAAAAATTCCTTGCCCCGGTCGGTATCCGGCAGGGTGAATATCTCCGCCTGCTGAACATCCGCCTCTTCTATCTGCTGCCTGACTAACTCCAGCTTCGCCCTATCAGGGTTTTCCACCATGACCGGCTGTGGCCCGTACATCTCCAACCTTTTTGCTTCAGCATGATTCTCCAGCCGTTTCAATGCCCCTACGCCCCGCTTTTTACGGGCTGTTTCAGTTTCTGATTCGGCAAAATAAGGGCTGCAGTTGGCGGACAGCTCTGCTACGGCCAAAAGCCGTTGGTGCTCCAGATCACGCACCCAGACCCTGCTGGGATCGCTTGGGCAGTAGGCAACTTGAACGCGCTGACCTGTCCAGTTTTCCAGATCATGGCTGAAGTAGCGTTTTGGCTGGCCGTTGGACATTTTGCCGAACTGGATTTCCCCTTTGATGCAGGTGCGCTCGACGGCGGGGTGATAGAGATCGGGCTGATCTCCTGATGCTACCAGCCATTCATCCTGGGGGAGTTCACGCTGCATTCTTTCAAGCCCCAGTTGCCACGCCTGATTTGGGCTCTGGTGTACTAGTTTGCGGCTGATCGCATCGCGCAGGGCGGGGAGACCACGGTGCGGCCTGTTGTTGTACACTGCGACGGCGGCATTGATATACTTGATGAAGTCGTCGAATTCGAGCATCAGGGGTGATTTTTCGCCGCTATCAATGGCTTTGCGGGTCTTTTTGAAAACTATCTGCGCGGTGTCGCCATCCATTTTGCTGCCTATATAAGTACAGAGCTGTTGTGCCGCTTTGATCAGTATGGTCTGGTGACCGCGCTCTGACAGACCGTGCGCCTGCGGGTTGCGCGGGCGGCTGTATTTGGGGGTGATTGCCAGCCGGTCAAGTATTCCGGTACCGGGATTGGTCATCATCTGGTTTTTGTAGCCGCTGCCGTTATCAGTATAGAAAATGGCCGGTATGCCGTGAGTTTCACATGCCATGCGCAGGGCATCAAGCACGGCAAGGCCGCTTTCTGCCAGATCTACCGACCAGCCGACGCATTTGCGGCTGTAAACATCCAGCACCGGTGTTACTTCCGGCTGGAAAGCCCTGCCGGTGAAGGGGTGATAGACTTCGGCATCAAAGCAGTGACCATCGGCGGTGTAGGCATCTCCGGGGTACATCTGGGTTGTGTCGCGCCGCCGGAACGGTTTAAGCGCCCGCAGGTCTTTTCCGGTTACGCGCCCTTTGGATGCCTGTACTTTGCCGATTTTCTCCAGATAGTGACGCGCCTGACCGTATGAAGGGGCACGGCGCGCCGTGCCCGTACTGCGGTAATATTCTTCCAGTACATCAGTCAGGTGCGGGTTCTGTCCCTTGCTCCAGTATTTCATGAAGGTTGCCGCCCAGGCTGGTTCAAGATAGTTTTCGGTGTCTTTTGGTGCCAGTATCATGCTGTTGCCACCACTCTTTTTCCAGGACATCCACCATTTGATCACGCCACCGTATGACAGGTGACGGGTTGCGCCTTTGCGGGCGTTGGCAGTGCTGTACAGCTCCATGTCAGGGTTATCGACGGAATCCTTTACTATGATGTTAATGGCCTTGTTAACTCCGACTGTCGGAGCGGCTCGCTCGATCAGACGCATGATGGCGACACGGGCATCCATAATGCTGCGCTGCCATTGCTTGAGCTGCTCCGGGGCTTTGGCCGGTTGGATGGTGGCGGAGACTACTGGCAATGGGGCAGGTTTGCTGCCAACCGGCATACTGCTGGTTGGCATCAGCGCGGCCTGGGTGACGTGGGGGAGGGATGAGCGCAGCCAGGCTTTGGGTGCGCCCAGCTCTGGAAGTTTTATGAATTGGCAGCCTTGCCTTTCCAGCGCACGTTCTATGCCCCGCACCCGATATTCCGGTTTCTTGGCCGTTGACACTGGTATTCCCGGCAACCCCAGCAAATTCAAGGTTTTGATATGGGTTTCCATGGCGGTTAGCCCTGCACCTTATAAACCGTGGTGGTGTATTTCATGCCAGCCTCCGGCTCATGGTGTAGGCGTGATCTTCCGCTTTGAATATCCCGTGTGAGATCGCTATAAGCGCGTTAAAAATTGCATCGGTTGTGGCGTAACCACTAACTGGGTGAATGGTGGCTTCAACATTCCCGTCATCTTTGATATCGAATGTTACCGTGACGCTTTTTGTGCTCATTTCTCCACCTCCAACGCTTTGATTAACGCCTCTTTCTGGCGTATGCGTTTGTCAATCTCCCGTTTTTGCTCTACATCCCGCTGCATATCCGCCCGCAGGGCATCCGGTCCCGGCAGAGCAAACAGGCCGCTGGCTTCGGCCATGATCCGCATCGGCTCGGTGCTGCCGGTGGCGGCACAGAGGGCGGGCAGATATTCCGCAGGCAAGCGGTGCGGGTGACTGTCAGCACACCAGGATGACAGCATATTGATGGTTATCTCGGCACCTGCCAGCAGGCTCATCTCATCGCACAGCGTCTCCCGTGACTTTGGCGCTTGCTTCACCGCCAGCTTTACCGCTGTCATCAGGCGTGCCGAAATACACATTTTGCCGGGGGCAATTTCTGCCCGTTCCGCCCTGTCTCGAGAAAGCAGATCGAATAAACTCATTTGCTGGATTTCGCTGACATTTTTTTGTGTGTTCTTTGCCATTGCCGTTCGCCTTTAATGTTTGGTATAGTCACGACACCAGTTATGCAGCGTAACGTTCTGGCCATATTTCGGATGGTGTCATCCCAATTTTGGCGGCAATCGCCCTATCCCATTTGGGATATTTGATATCCAGGGCTTTACGGACGGTCTGTCGGGAATTCCCGGTTGCGCGGGCAAGATCGGCAAACGAGCTGCCATTTATTTCCAGTTGATATTTGATCCACGCTTTCCGTTCTGCAGGATCGGTAGGTACTTTTTGACGGGCCATTTTGAGCTCCTTTTTTTGGGGTTATTTTTGCTGTCAAGAGCAAAGATTCGTGATTTAAAAGCTTGACGCTATAAATACTCGTTTAAAAAACCGATGTCAAGTTTAAAAAAACGTGTCGGAAAGGAAATATTTATATTATGCGAGCAATCAGTTTAATTAATCGATATATCAGTATGTTAGGCTTTCCGACATTTGTCGGAAATAAATGTGAACAATTGTCGGAAAGGAGGGGTTTTTAGTCATGCTTTCCGACAATTTTAAAGATCGCCTAAAAAAGGTTATGGGAAGTGGCTCGAATAGTTCATTCGCTAGAAAATGCGAGATATCAGAAAGTGCAGTTCGTAATTATCTGAAAGGTCAAACGACACCAGACCTGGGGACGCTTGCCAAAATCGCGGAGGTAAGCGGCTATAGCCTGGCGTGGTTGGCCAGCGGTGAAGGCCCGATGAAGGGCTTTACGGCGGTTCCAGAGGCGGAACGCAAAGCCATCGATTCTGACAAGCCAGCGGTCTATCTTGATGTTATTGAAGATGTTTTTGAAGAGATCACGAGGATTTTTGATAGAAAGGTTGGTAATCGAAGGGCGGAAATTTCATCTGATAAATCAGTTACTTTGGTTATGTTGCTGGCACGTATCTATAGCAAAAACTTCCTGGAAAGTGCCGAGTTCAGACGGAATACGCTGGAGAAGAATGTGGAAGCACTGGTTAAGTTGGCGCTGCCGGAGGAGTAGCTGTTGCGGATGGGTGCGTGTATATAGTATATATGCTCTATGATCAATGAGACAAAGCTGACTATTGAAATACAGAACCGCCAGCCGGTGGAGCTGCTGGATCTGACCAACAGCTTTATGAGCCTGGCTGATGAGTATCGCCGTTTTGTCCAGGTGCAGGGTACGGTTACCTGTCTTGACGATGTCCGACTCTATATCAAGGAAATCCGCTCCGGCAGCATCATTACTGATCTTGTGGCCCTTTCGGCTGCCGGGCTCCCTTTTGCAGAACATGCTGTTACTATTCTTGATTTCTCAAAGTATATGAAAATGGCGTATGCGTTTCTGACCGGAAAAAGTAACGATCGCCCACCAATGGCAAAGCCGAATTTGATCAACCTGATGCGCTTTGTTGATCCGGTCGCTCGTGACAACGCCTCCCAGATGAATATTTCAACTATTGTTAATGGCGATCTGAATCTGGTTTTAAATATCGGAGCTCTGGAAGCAAATGCAGCGCAGAACGTGGTCGGGCGGGAATTAAAGGCTATGAAGGAGCCGCCATCAGGATTCCAGGAACAGGTTGTCCTGTATTGGTACCAGGCAAGAAACGATCTGGCAGCTACAACCGGTGATCGCGCAATCATAGAAAGCATCCACGTCGGAGCCGTTAAAACAATCTTCGGGCTGCCTGAGTTAAAAGCGAAAATGCTTCTGGATCCTTTTTCATATGCCTACCTGGTGGATGTCTTTGTCGAAACGGTGGGCGGGAGGCCGGTTTTGTACAAAATATCAGCAATTCATGACAAAATAGATATATCTGCGGCTTAAAAGTTACTTCCAAACCATTTGTAAATATTTCCTGTTTTAACCTCAACACCACTTTTCACTGCCAAATCAATTACAAATCACCTCGACACATGTTTTTCCCGCAATCCCAATGTTTAAGCGGTCTCCCGATATATCCCACTTAGATTGACCTCATCCCGGTTACTTCCAGTCTTCGTCTTCTTTTTCAATGTCTTGGGTGCGAATGTATTCCAGTATTATCTCATCCGTTACTTTGGGTTGACGGTAGAAGGTGTAAAAAAGGCTCTATCGGTGAATGTAAATTATAACCGGTTTTTTTATTGAGAATGTTTATTCACCAAGCATCTGTGCAAAAAAGTCAGCCGCCAGGTCTACCGGATCACCCGTTTTAGAAGAAGTCGATTCACCATTTAATAAATGCCCGGGTATTTCCGCCAGAAACCGGCTCGGCTTACAGACTTCTACTGCACCATACTTTCTACGGGTCATGCAACGCGATATAGTAAGGTATCTTCTAGCCCTTGTTATACCGACGTAACAGAGTCTGCGCTCTTCTGATACACTCGGATCCTCTTCAATCGAACGCTTGTGCGGAAGCAGATTTTCCTCCATTCCAGCCAGCCAGACGTGACTGAATTCAAGACCCTTGCTTGAATGAAGCGACATCAGCGTGACTGAGTTAGCCACCTGCTCCTTACTTTCATCAGACGGTTTATCCTCATCCATCAACGATATACGTTCCAGAAAGGCTGAAAGCGTAGCACTTGGAGTATTTGCCTCGTAAGCAGCCAGTGAGTTCACGACCTGCTCTATATTTTCAATTCTCTTACGAGCCTGTGGGACATCATTCAAGGTTCTATAAAGTTCATCCTCAATACGCAACCTGTTGAAAAGTGCATTGACCTGCGCCCCCATATTGAAAGAGGTAAAACCCCCGATAATCTCTTTCATCATTGTGTGGAAGGCAAGAACCGTTTTTTTACAGGAGGGTGAGACATCAGGTATCTCAAATACCCTGCCAAGTGCCTCAAACAGAGGGACATTCTGATTCATTGACCACTGATTCAGCTTTATCAGAGTTGTATCACCTATACCACGACGCGGAAAGTTGATGACACGAAGCAGAGAAGCTTCATCACTTGGATTATCTATTACCTTCAGATAAGCGATAGCATCCTTCACCTCTTTCCTTTCATAGAACTGCTGTCCACCTATCACTACGTATGGTATCCGTTCCAGCCGAAGTTTTTCTTCAAAAGCACGACTCTGTGCGTTTGAGCGATAAAGAATTGCCATATCTGACCAACGCAGCTTCTCCCTATACTGTTCAAGCATAATCTGTTCAACAATTTTTACCGCTTCGTCCTCCTCACTCTCAGCAACAATAAGATCTATTTCGCGCCCTTTACCCCCAGATGTCCAGAGAGCCTTATCTGTGCGGATTTTGTTATTTTTTATTACAGCGTTCGCAGCATCCAGAATCGCACCTGTAGATCGGTAATTCTGCTCAAGTTTTATGGTTACACAACCAGGATGATCGTGAGCAAAGTTCAGAATATTCTGCACCTCTGCACCCCGCCAGCCATATATGGACTGATCATCATCGCCAACCACACAGATGTTGCCATGTTTTTTCGAGAGGAGCGAAATAAGGAGATATTGAGAGGCATTTGTATCCTGATATTCGTCTACCATAATGTAGCGGAAACGCTGCTGCCAGTGGGAGAGGATTGCCGGTGTTGTCTGGAGCAGACGCACTGACTGCATTATAATGTCATCAAAATCGATTGCATTATACCCCTTCAACAACTCCTGATATCGTGGATATACCGCTGCAACCGCTATCTCCAGAGGATCGTTTTTGTCGGGGGTGAATTCTTTAGGTCCTATAAGACGATTCTTGAGAGCAGATATTTTCCATAGTATGCTCTCCGGGTCTATCTTCTTGGGGTCGATATCCCTCTCCCGTACAGCCTGACGTATGACGCCTGACTGGTCGGAAGTTGAGTAAATGGAAAAATTAGGTTTAAACCCGAGTGCCTTTATATCTCGACGAAGGATCTGAACCCCGAGAGAGTGGAAAGTAGAAATACATATCCCTTTTGCCAGACTACCTGCCATACCTAGTACCCGCTCATTCATCTCGCGAGCTGCCTTGTTTGTGAAGGTTACTGCCAGAATATTTTCCGCAGGAACTTTCAGGTCTTTTAAAAAGTGGACAATACGAGTTGTTATGACCTGGGTTTTACCTGATCCTGCACCTGCAAGAATCAGCAGTGGACCTTCAATTGTATTTACAGCAAGCTGCTGAGGTGAATTCAGTTTTTTCATAGTTTATGGTTTAACACGAAGGGGTAACTGAGGCAATTTTGTTTTTAAATCTTCAACATAGAAAGCTGCTTGTGTAGAGTCATATTTTCGGTAGAATCAATAACGATCGCTAAATTTTAAAAATGGAGCAGAGATGAAAGTCCCTACAGCTAAAAACAGACATAACTCAAAGAAGAACGTGCAGATTGCAGAAGGCTCTCTGTCACTCGAACAGTCCAAGGCAAAAAAAGGTGACAGACACGAAGAGCGGTATGTCAAGTTAGAGCACCAGGAGCAGCTGACAGAATCTACTGGATTTGACCTGAATGACAGTGAATGGTTTTTAAATCGAGAGCTTACATGGCTGTCATTTAATCGCCGGGTTCTTCACGAAGCCGAAGACTCGAGAACACCGCTTCTTGAACGCCTTAAATTTATTGCAATAGTAAGTAATAATCTGGACGAATTTTTCATGAAGCGCATAGGGGGTTTAAAGCAGCAGATAGGAGCCGGAATGCGTGAGTTAACCCTTGATGGCAGAACAGCTCGTCAACAGGTTACAGAGTGTTATGCTGCTATTCGAGATCTGGAAGCGGATAAAGAGAAGGCTTTTAGAGAGATCTGCTCACTTCTGGAAGAAAAGAACATTCTTATCGAGCGTTATGACGAGCTGACTCCAAAAGAGAAGAAACTCCTGAGGGAATTTTACTATCATAATATTTTCCCTCTCCTCACACCGCAATCAATCGATCCGGCTCACCCGTTTCCATTTATATCAAATCTTTCCCTTAATCTGCTCGTATCTCTAAGATACCCGAAAACCAGGCAGAGTTCTCTGGTACGCATCAAAGTGCCGGTGAACGCGGGGACTCCACGCTTTATAAGAATCGGTAAAGGTGAACACTTTATCCGGCTTGAAGAACTAATGATGAACAATCTGGATATGCTTTTTCCGGGGATGGAGATCATATCATGTGAATTTTTCCGCGTTACCAGAAATGCCAATACGGAAAAAGATGAAGATGAAGCAGACGATCTAATGGAGATGATCGAATCGGAGTTAAAAGAGCGGCGGTTTGCACCAATTGTTCGGCTTGAAATTGCCAGCGGGATGGAGTCGCTGCATAGAGGTCGTCTGGCGGCAGAGCTTGAACTGGACGAAGGCAGCGATGTATTTGAAGTCCCTGGCATACTTGCAATGCGTGATCTCTTTGAGTTGACAACACTTGATTTTCCACGCCTTCACGACACTCCACATCATCCAATAGACCACCCGCTTCTTCTTACACAACGGAACATTTTTCATATAATTCGTGATGCAGGTTCAATTTTACTGCAGCATCCATACGAATCATTTTCAACATCAGTAGAACGCTTCTTACGGGAGGCTGCGATTGACTCCAAAGTTCGCGGCATCAAAATGACGCTCTATCGTACATCAAGGCAGAGCCGGATTATAGACGCTCTCATACTGGCAGCCCAGAATGGCAAACAGGTAGCTGTTGTTGTCGAATTGAAAGCACGTTTTGACGAAGCCACAAATATCAGTCTTGCGGAAAGAATGGAGGAGGCTGGAATTCATGTAACCTACGGCGTAGTCGGACTTAAAACGCACTGCAAGGTCATAATGATTGTACGTCAGGATTATAACGGGCTGAGGCGTTATCTGCATATAGGAACAGGCAATTATCATTCAGAGACCGCACGGTTATACAGTGATATCGGGATATTAACCTGCGACAACGTAATTGCAGAGGACGTTACTGAACTTTTTAATTTTCTAACTACCGGTTTTATGCTCAAGCGCAAATATTCAAAACTTGCTCCGGCACCTAATATGCTCAAAAAAACACTGCTTGATAAAATTGATAGAGAAATATCATTACATCGTTCAGGGGGTGACGGTTCGATTAAATTCAAAATGAATGCCCTTGAAGATGGAGACATAGTACGAGCCTTATACCAGGCATCGATGGCAGGAGTGAAGATTGACCTTATTATTCGTGACACCTGCCGCCTCCGTCCCGGGATAGCCGGTCTTTCCGAAAACATAAGAGTAATCAGTATAGTCGGGAGATTTTTGGAACACGCACGAATTTACTGTTTCCGCAACGGAGGAGCTGAAGAGTGTTATATTGCCTCTGCAGATGCGATGAAACGAAATCTTGAAGCAAGGGTCGAAATTCTATGCCCGATAGAATCTCCGGAACTACGGAGAGAGATTCAGTTAATCTTTGAAACACATCTGGCAGACCGGAGATCAGCCTGGGATATGCAGTCTGATGGCAGCTATATTCAACGCTCACCGGATGATGCTCTTGACGAAGGTAGTCACAGACTTTTAATCGACAGAGCAGAAAAGAGGGTTAAAGATAGTCAGAAAAAGAAGAAAATAAAAAAGAACCGGGACTAATTTTTCTCTGTATGCGTATACAGTATAAAATATATTGCGATAAAACCGGTTTCTATTCTATATATAATAGAAACAAATCAGAGATATATTTGAGCTGTTTTAAATTAGGGCAGAAGCTTCTGAAAGGGGGTTATATATGGATATTACAGAGAAAAACAGAGTATCGGAAAACACAAAACAGGGTTTAGAAACAGATGAGTACTCAGTTGGAGAGATTCTTAAACAACGGGGCGTTTCAAGACGTGATTTCCTCAAATTCTGCTCTGCAATGGCGGCCGCAATGTCTCTACCAGCAACCTTTGGTCCGACAATTGCGCAGGCTCTTGATGAGGTAAAAAGACCTACCCTTGTCTGGCTCAACTTTCAGGACTGCACAGGTGACAGCGAGGCACTTTTAAGGGCAGCCAATCCAACTGTCGGCGAGATAATACTCGACATTCTGTCTGTTGACTATCATGAAACCATCATGGCTGCAGCGGGACATCAGGCTGACGAAGCGCTGGAAAACACAATCAACAACTACAAAGGCAAATATATCTGCGTTGTTGAAGGGTCTATTTCAATGAAGGATGACGGTGTTTACGGCTGTACAAGCGGCAAAACCCATCTTGAAATTGCACGGCGGGTCTGCGGCAGCGCTCTCGCTACAATCGCAATCGGAACTTGCGCTTCCTACGGAGGCATTGCCGCAGCCGTACCAAACCCGACCGGAGCAGTGGGCGTAAAAGAAGCTGTGCCGGGAATCACCGTTATTAATCTCCCGGGATGCCCCTGCAACGCTGACAATCTTACCGCTACAATTGTTCATTATCTCGTCTTCGGAAAAATACCCGCCATGGACGGCAAAGGGCGTCCACTTTTTGCTTACGGCAAACGAATCCATGACAACTGCGAACGGAGACCGCACTTTGATGCCGGCCAGTATGTTGAGCATTGGGGTGATGATGCGCACCGGAAAGGGTTCTGTCTCTACAAAATGGGGTGCAAGGGCCCTGCAACATTCCATAACTGTCCGACACAGCGGTATAACGAAAAAACAAGTTGGCCGGTTGCCTCAGGTCACGGTTGTGCCGGATGCTCGGAACCCGGTTTTTGGGACACAATGTCACCTATGTACAGACGTCTGCCGAATGTTCCGGGCTTCGGCATTGAAGCCACGGCGGACAAGATAGGTCTTGGCCTGGTTACGGGAGTAGGTGCTGCGTTTGCTCTTCACGGCGCACTAAACGCGCTTCGCAAGGACAAAGAACCTGAAGAAACCACTAAGGAGGGATAAAATATGGCTAGAATTGTCGTAGACCCCATTACAAGGATTGAAGGCCATCTCCGCATTGAAGCCGAAATTGAGGCTGGAGTTATAAAAGATGCATGGAGTTCTGCCACCATGTTCCGTGGTATCGAAAAAATTCTAAAGGGGCGTGACCCTCGTGATGCCTGGTTCTGGACACAGCGTTTTTGCGGTGTATGCACAACCGTTCATTCAATCGCATCTATACGTGCAGTTGAAGACGCACTTAAGATAAAAATTCCACCGAATGCCCAGCTGATTCGCAATATCATTATCGGCATCCAGAACGTGCAGGATCATGTCATCCACTTCTATCATCTTCACGCTCTTGACTGGGTTGATATAACCTCCGCATTGAAAGCCGATCCGGGCAAAACGGCATCTCTGGCTGCATCACTTTCGGATTGGCCAAACAACTCTGCCACATACTTCAAAGGAGTACAGGACAAAGTAAAAGCGTTTGTCGCTTCAGGTCGCCTTGGTCCATTTGCCAATGCCTACTGGGGGCATCCGGCTTATAAGCTTCCACCGGAAGCAAACCTAATGGCAACCGCTCATTATCTTGAAGCTCTCGAATGGCAGAAGGATGTCATAAAAATTCACGCAATCCTTGGGAGTAAAAATCCACACCCTCAAACCTTCCTCGTCGGAGGAATGTCGATTCCGATTGATCCGGATTCCCAGAATGCACTTAATGCCGACAAACTTATCGAAATAAAACGACTACTTAAAAGAGCTCAGGATTTTGTGGAGAAGGTCTACATTCCTGACCTACTTGCTGTTGCCTCATTCTACAAAGAGTGGGCAGGCATAGGCGGAGGCGTGGGTAATTATCTTTCGTACGGTGAGTTCCCAGACGCCAATGGTAATCAGTGGTTTCCTTCAGGAGCACTGCTGAACAGGGACCTATCAAAGGTAATCCCGGTAGATCAGGGTAAAATTGCAGAATACGTTGACCATTCGTGGTTTGAAAACAGCGCCGGAGCCGGAAAAGGTCTTCACCCTTATGACGGTGAATCCGAAGCTAATTATACCGGACCTAAACCGCCGTATAAAAATCTTGATACCGACGCAAAATACTCATTTGCCAAATCTCCACGGTATGAAGAAAAGTCGATGGAGGTAGGTCCGCTTGCCAGAATACTGGTGGCATACGCCTCAGGACATAAAGAGACAAAAGCCGTAGTTGATCTGGTGCTTGGCAAACTGGGGGTTGGAGCCGACGCTCTCTTCTCAACGCTCGGGAGAACCGCAGCCCGTGGCATTGACTGCCTGCTGATTGCCCAGCAGACTCCTAAATGGCTCGATGAGCTGATCGGAAATATTTCAAAAGGTGACTACCGTATTCACAACAACGAGAGCTGGGATCCTGCAACCTGGCCGAAAGAGGCGAAAGGTTATGGCTTTCACGAAGCACCAAGAGGAGCTCTTGGACACTGGATCAAAATAAAAGACGAAAAAATATTGAATTATCAGGCAGTTGTTCCATCTACATGGAACTCTTCACCGCGAGACGCCAAAGGGCAACGCGGACCTTATGAAGCTGCACTGGTAGGGACACCGATAGCGGATCAGAATAAACCGCTTGAAATTCTGAGGACTATTCACTCGTTTGACCCATGTATGGCGTGTGCTGTCCATGTAATGGATGTAAATGGAAATGAGGTTGTAAAAGTTAGTGTTACATAAATCGCAACCTTCTTAACAAGTTAAGACTATCGTTACGCTCTCATATAAACAACCGCACAACATTAGGCTCATAGAAGGGGGCAAGTATGAGTGAATCCTGTAAATTTAAATGCTATATATGGGAACTCCCCGTACGCTGGAGTCATTGGATAAATGTTCTTTCCATATTCACTTTGGCTGTAACAGGTTTTTTTATCGGCACTCCGGTCTCATTCGGCAGTTCCGCTTCAGACTTCACGATGGGGTGGATAAGATTTATTCATTTTACCGCTGGATACACGTTTGCGGTAAGCGTCCTATCACGCATGATCTGGTCTCTGATTGGAAATAAATATTCGGGATGGAAAGAATTTTTCCCTTTCACAACATCTGCCGGCAGGGAAAAAATGATTAAAATGCTACGTTACTATATGTTTGTTGACAAACAGGTTCCTGAATCAATCGGACACAACCCAGTAGCAACAACCGCTTATTTTGCTCTCTTTTTTCTATATATTCTGATGATTCTCACCGGATTTTCACTATATGCCGAGCATGCTCCCGCCGGTGTGATGCATAAAGCACTGTCACCTATGTACTCCATATTCTCAAATCAGGGGATGCGACTGGCACACCACTCAAGTATGTGGCTTATTTTCGGATTTATAATAAACCATATCTACAGTGCCTGGCTGATGGATATCAAGGAGCATGGAAGCGAAATATCGAGTATGTTCAGCGGTTACAAGTTTACAATAAAGAAAGAAAAGTAACCTGTCACACATGGTATTAATCGGGGATCGTATAACAACAGGTTACGCTCCCCGATCTTTTTCTCTAGCCTGGCGGCCAGGCAAACTCTCTCCCGGCAAGCAGGTGAAAATGAATATGAAAAACCGACTGCCCTGCCCCTGCCCCGTTATTCTGAACGACACGGAAACCTGATTCTGCATACCCAAGCTCTTTAGCGATCTCCCCGGCTTTACGAAGAATAAAACCAACAACCGCCTCGTTATTAATAGTCATATCAAGACAGTTTTCAAAATGCTTTTTCGGTAGAAAGAGCAGATGCAACGGCGCCTGTGGCGAAACATCTTCAACAACCAGAATCTGTTCGTCCTCAAAGACTTTTTTTGAAGGTATCTCTCCACGAATAATTTTACAGAAAATACAGTTTTCCACTTTTACCCCCTTATAACTATGGCAGTTGCAGTAAAATCAGAAATTCACGATTACCGTCCGCACCTGTAATCGGAGATTCACACAAATCAACAGTTATCAGTCCAAGATCATTAGCGGTACTTTTAACATCTTCGATAACTCTTTCGTGAGAAGTCGGATCCCGCACAACACCACCCTTCCCGACCTCACCCTTCTCAACCTCAAATTGAGGTTTGATAAGAGCAATTATCCGTCCACCGGGCTGAAGCAGCTTTAGAGTTGCCGGCAGAACCTTCGCCAGAGAAATGAATGATGCGTCTATGACTGCCAGTTCCGGTAAATCACCAAGCTGATCCGGAGTTACCTTACGAATATTAGTCCGTTCCATGCTTACAACACGCGGGTCCTGCTGCAGCTTCCATGCAAGCTGACCATAACCGACATCAATTGCAAATACTTTTGAAGCACCAGCCTGCAGGAGACAATCTGTAAAGCCTCCGGTCGAAGAGCCTACATCCACAGCAACAACCCCCTGCACATCTAAACTGAATTTTTCCAAAGCCCGCTGCAGTTTAAGCCCGCCACGACTGACGTAAGGGAGATTCTCCCCCTTAAGCCGAATCTCCGCATTGAGAGAAATCTGTTGACCAGCCTTATCAACGGTATGATCACCAACAACAACATCACCAGCCATAATTAAGGCCTGAGCCTTCCAAAGGGAAGAAACCAGGCCTCTTGTTATCAGCAGTTTGTCAAGGCGAACCTTTTCAGCCATCAGGCTACAAGTTCCGATTTAACGAACAGCGCCTTCAGCCAGTATCCCTCTGCCTCAATATTTTCGCGCCCCCCCTCTTCTCTATCAACCAGGGTAACAATACCGAGTACAACCAACCCCTCTTCTTCTGCACGACGCACAGCCTTCATTGATGAACCGCCTGTTGTAACAACGTCTTCCACAATTACAACTCTTGTCCCGGCAGGGAGGTTTTTGCGCCCTTCAAGCCACTGACCTGTACCGTGACCTTTCGGCTCTTTTCGGATGATAAAAGCGTGCATACTCTTTCCATCCAGATGCGCTGCAATTGAAGTTGCAGTAGCGATAGGGTCTGCACCAAGCGTTATACCGCCAACCGCCTGAACACCTTCAACGTCTTTTATGGCATCATAAAACAGTTTGCCGACCAGAAAGCCACCTTCGGCGTGAAGCGTGGTCTGCTTGCCGTCAAAATAGAAGTCGCTCTGACGTCCGGAAGCAAGGGTAACAAGTCTTTTTTCGTAAGATAGTTCCAGGATGATTTTTTTAAGCTGTTCGCGATCACTCATGTCCATTCATCTCCTCTTCAAATAGTCCCTTCTGTTTACTCTCAACAGGTTTGGGGAATGCAACCGGATAAGTACCGGCAAAACAGGCTTTGCAGAAATCCGTGTTACCATGTCCGATAGAGGATATCAGCCCACCCTCGGAGAGATATCCAAGTGAATCGGCAGTAACATAGCGACATATTTCGTCAATAGTGTGTGATGAAGAAATCAGCTCTTTACGGTTTGGAGTATCAATGCCGTAGTAGCAGGGGAAACTGGTCGGTGGGGATGATATGCGTAAATGCACCTCTTTAGCCCCTGCCTGACGTACCATTTTAACTATCTTGCGCGAAGTTGTTCCACGCACGATAGAATCGTCAATCACCACCACCCTTTTACCCTTCAGCAACTCACGCACAGGATTAAGTTTTATCTTTACCCCGAAATGGCGGATAGACTGCGCCGGCTCGATAAAAGTTCTTCCAACGTAATGATTCCTTATCAGACCGAGTTCAAACGGAATTCCTGACTCCTCGGCATAACCCATAGCGGCAGGTACGCCCGAGTCCGGCACGGCAATAACCACATCGGCTTCAACGGGATACTCACGCGCCAGCTGTCTTCCCAGCTCTTTTCGTGCCAGATAAACATTCCTGCCGAAAATAGTTGAGTCCGGACGGGCAAAGTAGACAAATTCAAAAATACATGGTGTTGGCTCAATCTTCTTGAACGGGAAGAGCGACTTAACCTCACCGTCTTTGGTGCATACGATCATCTCGCCGGGTTCAATCTCACGGACGAACTGAGCCTCAATAAGATCGAGCGCACAGCTTTCGGAAGCCACTACCCACGCATCACCAAGTTTTCCAAGACATAAAGGGCGGAATCCGTTCGGATCACGCACGGCAATCATACGTGTCTCCGTCAGAAAGAGGAGACAGTAAGCCCCCTGAATACGCTTGAGGGTCTCCACAATACGATCTTCCAACGAGTTAGCCTTATGAGTAGCCAGCAGATGGATTATTATTTCCGTGTCCATTGTCGTCTGGAAGATAGACCCGTACGCCTCCAGCTCTGCCTTCAGAATCTGAGCGTTAACCAGGTTGCCGTTGTGCGCCACCGCAATAGAGCCGCGTGAATAATCGACCAGAATAGGCTGAACATTTTTCTCCACCGATGCACCGGCTGTGGAATATCTCACATGACCTATGGCGGCGCGACCCGGCAGTTTTTTAAAAACATCAGGATTGCTGAAAACATCGGCAACCAGCCCCATCCGTTTATGGGCGTGCATTGACACACCGTCGGAGGAAACTATTCCGCAGCTCTCCTGTCCGCGATGCTGTAGCGCATAAAGACCAAGGTAGGTCAGATTTGATGCTTCAGAGTGGTTGTAAATGCCAAAAACGCCGCACTCTTCCTGAGGACGTGAAAGTTTCATAAATTAAAAGCTCCGCTCTTCATCAGATAGTATTTTGTCTAACATACTCCGCTGCATTTTTGTAAAGAATCAGGCCGTCACCCTCTTCCGGCAACTGTTCACGTGTCCATCGCGGGTGCTGGGTATAATGAACAAACGCCTCCGGATGCGGCATAAGGCCCATAAGTCGCCCTGTCGGATCACACAGCGCAGCAATCGCATTGGTAGAGCCGTTAGGATTTGCAGGAAATTCCATAGTGGGTATTTCATAGGCGGCGTCAGAATATTTGAAAACTGAGAGATGTCTTGCTTCTATCTGTTCCAGCGTATCAGCGGAGTCGCAGAGAAACTTACCTTCACCATGACGTACCGGCAGATAAATCCCCTTTTCTATCCCTTTTGTAAATACACTCGGAGATGCGGTATCGCACTTCAGATAGCACCACCGATCCTGAAACCGCCCGCAATCGTTATGGGTAAGAGTTGTCGTCTGATCAAGATAATCGCCGTTCAGAGCAGGAAGCATTCCCATCTTTACCATCAGCTGAAAACCGTTGCAGACCCCCAATATCAGCTTGCCATCATTGATAAATCTGGTGAACTGTTCGACCAGTTTCTCAACGCTGCCGTTAACAGTTGCGTTTTTCAGACGGTTAGCCTGAGCCTTAGCGCTCCCAAGATCATCTCCATCCAAAAATCCGCCGGTCAGATTTAGAAAATGAAAGTCATCCAGTCTGATTTCTCCAGAGAGAATATCAGCTATATGGGCGATCACAGCTTCATCAAAACCACCAAGTCTGCAGGCGTGTGCCGCCTCCATTTCGCAGTTGGTGCCGTTACCGGTTATAACTATTGCGCGTGCCTGTTTCATCAGAACCTCGTTATCGGAAATATCCCTTTTAAAGCAATCTGGAAATTTTAAAGGGTGAATGGTAGCAGAATTTAAAAGTAATCGCCACACCTACAAGCAACAAAAACAACCTAATCTGCATTTACATCAATCAATTTTTAACTGGGAACGTGTATTTCTTAAAAAAGCATAAAACATAGCAGTATAATCGGTATGTCAGCAGCAATCTTATGAATTTGTTTTTCGGTTTATCGACAATAGCCGGAGACAGCCTCCATAAATATATGCCCGTACTGACGCAGTTTATGTTCACCGACACCGCTGATCTGAAGCATCTCACGAGAATGAGTCGGTTTGTTGCGCGCCATCTCGGCAAGAGTAGCATCTGAGAATATGACAAATGGCGGTACACCGGCATTATCAGCGATATCTTTGCGGGTTGCGCGGAGCAGATCAAATAGAGCCTGATCATAATCACGCCCCCCTCTGATACGTTTTTTGCCCTTTTCAACCGTCTGCACCGCATCGCGCGGCCTGCCGAGTACTACCGATGTTTCACCCTTCAACACCGGACGAGCAGCAGGCGTAAGTTTCAAGACACCGAAACTGCTAAAATCCTGCGCCAGATACCCGAGATGAATAAGTTGGCGAAAAATATTTTCCCAATCAACCGAAGATGTACCGGAACCGATTCCGTAGGTTGAGAGTTTATCATGCTGAAGTGATAAAATACGCTGACTTTTGCTCCCGCGCAGCACCTCAATAATATGCATCATTCCGAAACGCTCGCCGACCCTATAAACACAGGAAAGGGCTTTTTTTGCCTGCTCCGAAGCATCAAATCGTTGAGGGGGATCGTTACAGATATCGCAATTACCGCAATCATTCTGTTCACGATCACCAAAGTATGCCAACAACGCACGACGACGACAGGTCAGCGCCTCGGCATAACTTACCATTGCATTCAACTTTTGCAGCTCTATCCTTACCCGCTCGGGATTATCGCTGTTTTCAACCAGAGAACGGGCTGTCATCACATCGCCCATACCAAACAGCATCAACGCCTCACTGGGCAAGCCGTCCCGTCCGGCTCTACCAGTTTCCTGATAATAACTCTCCACACTTTTCGGCATATCGTAATGCACAACAAAACGGACATTCGGCTTATCTATCCCCATACCAAAAGCCACTGTAGCAACCACAATACGGATATTATCTTTACGGAAAGCGTCCTGCACCCGCCTGCGCTCATTATCCGGCAGACCGGCATGATATGAAGCTGCAGAGAATCCGGCTTCCTGAAGACGCTCTGCAATCTGCTCTACCCGTTTTCGGCTCAACGCATAAATGATACCCGCTTCATCCCGACGTCCGGCGAGGAAAGAAGTCAACTGGACAAGCGGCTTCTGTTTGGGAACAACGGTATAGGTGATATTAGGGCGATCAAAACCTGCTACAAAAATCCGCGCATCGGAAATTCCGAGCTGCTTGATAATATCCTGACGGGTCTCAGGGTCTGCAGTAGCAGTCATAGCGACAATCGGAACAGCTGGAAACATCTCCCGCAAGCGACCAAGCCGGATGTACTCCGGGCGAAAATCATGCCCCCACTGTGAGATGCAGTGAGCTTCATCAATTGCAAAGAGGGAAAGTTTCAGCGAACCGAGCCGTTCCAGAAAATCAGCCATCATAAGACGTTCCGGAGCAACGTAGAGGAGATCAAGATTGCAGGTATCCAACCGTTGGTAAACACGCCCGACTTCAGCCGGCGCAAGAGAAGAATTAAGGCAGGCAGCCTTCACACCATTGGCTTCCAGCGCGTCAACCTGATCTTTCATCAGAGCAATCAGGGGCGAAACCACAATAGCCACTCCGTCACGATGCAGAGCTGGAACCTGATAGCAGAGGGATTTACCCCCACCGGTAGGCATAACCAGAAAGACATCTTCACCGGCTGTAACTCTCTCTATCACCTCCTGCTGCGGATGACGGAATTCGTTGAAACCAAAGATTGTTTTTAGTGTGTGGTGAATGGTTGAGGTCATTGGAGTTTTCTGCTTATCATCCGCATTTGAACAGAATTAAGCCGGCTCTGTAAGAGCTTATGGAGATGGTCTGTCTTGTGAATTACCCCAATCAGAAGAGTGCCGAAGACTATAACTTCAGCCTTCGGCAGATATAAAGCAGGTATTGGTTGTTGATTCATCTGCTACAGATCACGGAGTGTCTGCTGCCATGCCTCTTTCAATTCAGATAGATCTGCAGCGATGACAGGAGCGGTGGTCAAACCTGTAATTGAAAGCTCCTGCTCTTCCGTTACAACACCGATAGAAGCGAAACAGTTGCCGCTCATTATCGCTTCAAACTGATCACGCTGTTCTGGGTGCACAGTCACCAGATGACGGGAAGCAGACTCCGAGAAGAGCAGCGTACAGTCGCTTTTTGCCGCTGGAGCCCCCTGCCACAGAACCTTTGAAAGATCTATTTTCATACCAAAGCCACCGGCAAATGCCGATTCAGCCGCAGCAACTGCAAGCCCGCCGTCTGAAAGATCGTGACAGGATGCAACTGAACCTGCATTAACAGCCTGATGATAAGCCTGATATCGTTTGTAGGCTTTGGCGGCATTCACCTTTGGCACTCTGTTACCGGTCATTCCGGAAAGTGCGAGATATTCAGATCCGCCAAGTTCATCGGAAGTTTTTCCAAGCAGATATACGATGTCACCGGGACGCTTTACATCCATTGTAACAGCTTTACGGGCATCTTCAATTTTGCCTATTACCGAGAAAAGGAGTGTCGGGGGAATAGATATTTTTGTTGTGCCGTCATAAAAGTCGTTCTTCATGGAATCTTTTCCGGAGATCAGCGGAAGGTTGTACTCCATGCAGATGTCATACAGCGCCTGATTGGAACGGACCAGCTGAGCCATTTTGTAAGCGCCGTCCGGCGTTTTTTCTGACTGCACAGGGTCGCACCAGCAGAAGTTATCAAGCCCCGCCACCAACTCAAGCGAGCCGCCGACTGCGACATAATTACGCATCGCCTCATCAACCGCGTTGGCGGTCATGTCGTAGGTATCGATATCGGAATAACGGGGACAGATGCCGTGAGCTGTCACAACACCCTCAAATGAATCGAGAATCGGGCGAACCACAGCAGCATCTGAAGGTCCGTCGTTGGTAATACCGCTGAAAGGCTTTATTACAGAACCTCCCTGAACTTCGTGATCATAACGGCGCACAACAGACTCTTTTGAGCAGATGTTCAGCGCCGAAAGCAGCTTTTTCAAATCATCCGTATAGCTCTCTTTGGCAATAAGTTCCGGCTCTTCATTCACCGGAGGGATCCACTTTGCAGGGAGCTGCATCGGCGGCAGCCCCTCGTGCATGAACTCCATCGGCAGCCAGGCTACGGTTTTATCTTCATACAGAATATGGAAAACACCGTTGTCGGTAAACTCACCAAGTACGGTTGCCTCCACACCAAAGCGCTCCGCCATTGAGAGAAACTCCTCTATACTCTCAGGCGGAACTGCAAGACTCATCCGCTCCTGCGCCTCAGAGATAAGAATTTCCCACGGATTAAGCCCCGGATATTTAAGAGGTGCTTTCGCAAGATCCATTCGGCAGCCGCCGCACTCACCCGCCATTTCACCTATTGAAGAAGACAAACCGCCGGCTCCGTTATCGGTAATAAAACGGTACATCCCCTTGTCGCGGGCGCGGATAAGAAAATCGAACATCCTCTTCTGAGTAATCGGATCACCTATCTGAACAGCAGTCACCGGAGAGTTTTCGTTAAGCTCCTCAGATGAAAAAGTAGCCCCGTGGATTCCGTCTTTCCCAATCCTGCCACCGGTCATTACAATGAGATCTCCGGGCTTGATCGATTTATCGTGCCCCGGCAGACCATTTACTTCAACAGGCATTAGTCCTGCCGTACCGCAGAATACGAGAGGCTTACCGCAGAACCGCTCGTCAAAAACAAGAGAGCCGTTTACTGTCGGAATACCGCTTTTATTTCCGCCATGTTCAACCCCCTCAACCACACCTTCGTAAATGCGGCGCGGATGGAGCAGCCTTGAAGGGAGAGGCTTGGCATAAAACGGATCGGCAAAACAGAATACATCGGTATTAAATATCAACTTGGCACCCTGCCCTGTACCGAACGGGTCACGGTTCACTCCGACAATTCCGGTGAGCGCTCCGCCGTAAGGGTCAAGAGCTGATGGGGAGTTGTGGGTTTCAACCTTAAAAACAAGAGAGTGTTTATCATTGAACTTAATTACACCGGCATTGTCCTTGAAAACAGAGAGGCAGAAATCTTTATCACCCATCCGCTCACGAACATCCTTAGTGGTTCTCTGAATAAAAGATTTGAAAAGTGATTTTATCTCCTGCTTGTTACCATGCTCATCCTCATAATGCACAGTACCGGCAAATATCTTATGCTTGCAGTGCTCCGACCAGGTCTGCGCCAGACACTCCAGCTCCACATCAGTCGGCTTCGCACCAAGCCCTAATTTACCCCGTTCTGCAACAACCGCTGTATCCCTGTAATGAGTCTGTATAATTTTCATCTCATCAAGAGTCAGCGCAAGTACGCCATCCTTACTGATCTGCATTAATTCATCATCGGAAACTTCAAGGTTGATCTCACGCACTTCAACCTTTGATTCGGAGCTGACTTTCGGCAGATATACCGGAAATCCCCCCTGTGCCTTAAAATCTGCAGCTGAAAGGATACTGTAACGCTGGATCAGCTTGTTACATAGCAGACCGGTGGCAATCCTCTCAACATCAGAGAGAGACAGCTCCCCTTTAAAAAGGTATTGAACCGAATAGTAAGCCCCCTCCCCTTCGGCAAATGGACGCCCTGTAAGATAAGTAACAGCCTCCCTTGCGGTGCGCCCGACATTGTCAGTCACGCCGGGGCGAAACCCGACCTCAACGGCAAAATCAAAATCAGAAGCAAGCGGAGCACCGATGCTCCAATCCTGTATAACCTGATCACTGAACGGGCCGGCGGCTGCCAGAGCAAGCTCAGCTTCACTAAGCTCCGCGTCAAGCGTATAGACATCAATTGTACTTACGTTATTTACGGCAATATGGAAAAAATGCTCCATCTCCCGTTTAATCCTCTCGCCACGGGCATCCCGAACTCCGCCCTTCAGCTTCACTTCTATTCTGTTAGCCATAATAATGTTTATCCTGTCGTAATTGTTGATATTTGTCTTATCATCCATCTACCCACCATCTACTTCTTCACAAAGGCAAACTCAACCCTCTTATTTCCTTCACTATTGTTTTTTGCGTAGAGAGGCTCGGCTGTACCGGCACCGGAGGCTTCAACTCTGTCAGAAACAAGCCCACCCTTTTCAATAAGGTAAGCATGAACAAGCTTAGCCATACGTTCGGTTGCGGCAGCATTTTCATTCTTTGACGGAGTACCGAAACCATGAACGCTTATCTTGACATTGAATTCCGGATATTTATTAAGCAGATCCAGAACCAGCTGCAGTTTTTTCTCACCTTCGGGGCTTACTGATTTATTTTTAGGCGCTATAAAGAGAGCAGAGCGCAAAAAGATAACCGTCATATTGTCAGTACCGGATTTAATTGTTCCGCCAATCTGTCCGGCATCCGCAACAAACTCCTGCGATCTTTTTAAAGCCTGAATCTCCTCCTGACTCTGAGTTACGACGGCACTGTTCCGGGCAGAGAGAGATTTAAGTTCGCTGTTCAATCTTACCGCTTCAACTTTTGCAGCATCCAGACTCTTCCCGCTGTTTACCAGTTTCAATTCAAGCGCAGAAATATCGCGCTGTTTTGAAGCAACTTCGGCAGTCAGAGCTTCAATCCTGGATTCCGCCGTCGCCAACGCCGATTTTCTGACCTCCAGCTCCCTGTCGCGAGCTGCAATTCCGGCGTTCAGCTGATCCGCTTCCACCTTCTTTGCCGCTACAAGATTTTTATTTTCAGCAGCTCTCTCTTCCAGCTGTTTTTTGTTCTCCAAAAGCTGAACATTAAGTGAAGCTATAGCGGCAACCTTGTCATCAAACACCTTGATTTTAGCCTGCTGCTCCTTGATCAATCCGCCAAGCCTCAACTGCTCCTTCTCCTGATCTATCTTTCCGATCTGCGACAGAACAATTGACGCCTGCAGCGCAGCCATATCAGCATAGTAACGCACAGTAGACTCGGCTTTCACATCAAGCTGCCCCCAACTGAGATTGTTTTTATACTCTGTCTCAGCGCGACGCAGGTAATTCTGCCCGATCAGAACCGCATCAGAAAACTCGCTCAATCCGGCAGCCTTTGTATTTACATCTGCTACAAGAGACTGGGCTTTCACCATAAACTCAGGAGCCTGCACCTCGGCAAACACTGCGGAAATATAAACAAGAGATACTAACGACAATAAGAAAACTATCCTTATAATTTTCATACTCTACTCCCCCTTACCGGAAAGAATGTCGTTAAGACGCTGTTCAGCCTTTTTAAGCTCCTCTTTTACTGCAGCGGTTTTTGCCTCTTCTGTACGCTCCAGCGCAAGGACTTTTGCATACTCAATCTGCAGCAGTGCCTTTTCGACCGCTTCATGTGTTGCCTTATCACTGCCGGATTTCAGACCCTCCTGCGCGGCGGCAACACTCTTTTCAGCCTCTGCCACAACCTCAGGGGCCAGCCTGGCTGTTTCAGTACCGGTCAGCGCGGCGACCT
Organism: Desulfuromonadaceae bacterium; assembly: GCA_028683855.1. GTDB lineage: Bacteria > Desulfobacterota > Desulfuromonadia > Geobacterales > Pseudopelobacteraceae > JACRCG01. The sequence goes on along the minus strand of JAQUHA010000020.1, from coordinate 45,668 downwards.
TATCCCTTACACTCTTGTATTTATCCATAGTAGCAGGCAGAACCCCTGCAGCATCATCCGCCGCCATAAGCGGCGCGGCAAAAAGTCCGAAAAGAGCCGATACCATCATCATTGCAATGAATCGCTTCATGTTCATATTCTTCACCCCCTGTTTAATGAGCTGTTAAGGCAGAGACTTCCTGCTATATCCCAGCTACTTATCTGCACTTTCCATAATAACTGTCCGAATCGGAAACGGAATCTCGATTTTCTGCTCGCGAAAACGATTGATGATCAGCGAATTAACTTTATCGTTAGTGGCAAAAAGATTGCCATACTCCTCCACCCAGTAAAAGAGCGACATATTAAGAGCTGAATCTCCAAAAGAGATAAAATAAGCCTCAGGCGGCGGATCTTTAAGAACATCTGCAACCTCAAGAGCTGTTGCCACCAGTATAGACTTCACCTCATCCACATCACTCCCGTAAGCCACCCCGATATTTACCCGCCCCTTCGCTCTGCTGTTCGGAAAAGCCTGGTTTGTCAGCATCGTGTTGCATAAATCGGAGTTTGGAATAATCAGGAGCTGATTATCGAATGTTTTTATCTTTGTACTCCGGAGACCGATATCGACAACGTCACCGATCTGCCCCCCTACAAGCAGTATACGGTCACCAATCCGGAACGGGCGGTCGAGCATTATTGTAAAACCTGAAATCATATGTGCCAGAGTATCTTTGGCAGCCATACCTATAGCCAGCGATCCGATACCGAGAGCAGTCACAAGCGAGAATATATCAACATCAAAATGTTTTAGAACTATTATAAGAGCAGTCCCCATGATCATAAGGGAGACTATCTTTTCCGCAATTGGAACCATCTGGCGCGACATTGCGACGTTAGCAGTATCTTCCTGACTCGCAGCATACCACTTCATAAGCTCATCAATAGCGTGATAAACGAGGTTACAGATTATAACGACCAGAACTATGTAGATAACACCTGACGCAGTTATCAAAAGTTTTTCGTGAAGCGGGAGTGAACGGATTGCCAGATATACACCAAGAACAATAAACAGTCTGGACATATACGGGATGACACGCTGAAGCACACGATCATCCAGATCAGTCTTGGTAAAGGCAGTAAAGCGCCTCCCCCACTTGTTCAGCGCCTTTACCATAAACTGCGAGACAATCCAGAAGAGTCCGAAAATCAGGAGCGCAACAAGGAGCTCTTTCGCCCAGAAGAGTAAAAAACCCTCAGATTCATCAGCCTTAAAAATTCTCCCGATAATGTACAGCAATCTATCCATTGAACACTCGCTTGAATATTGTATCTACGTGCTTTAGATGGTAGCTCAGATCAAACGACTCTTTTATCTTCTCTTCACCAAGAGCACCTGTCACCTCGGCATCAGCAAGCAGCTCCGTCTGAAAATCCGCCCCCTGCTCCCATACCTTCATCGCATTTTTCTGAACAAGCCTGTAGGCATCCTCACGCGAAACGCCTGACTGTGTCAGATCAAGCAGAATCTTCTGCGAGAATACAAGCCCCTTCATCTGATTGAGGTTTTTCATCATATTTTCAGGGTATACGACCAGATTTTTTATCAAGCCGTTAAGACGGCGGAGTGAAAAGTCCAGCGCGACAGTTGCATCGGGAGCTATATAACGCTCAACAGAAGAGTGAGAAATATCACGTTCATGCCACAGGGCAACATTTTCAAGAGCCGGAATGCACATGGAACGGACGTAACGCGCCTGACCGGTAAGGTTTTCGGAGAGGATCGGGTTACGCTTGTGCGGCATGGCAGAAGAGCCTTTCTGCCCTTTGGTGAACTGCTCTTCAGCTTCAAGAACCTCGGTGCGCTGCAGATGCCGGACTTCAATCGCAATACGCTCCATTGAAGAAGCGATAATTGATAAAGCGCAGAAATATTCCGCATGGCGGTCGCGTGGAATTACCTGAGAAGATACCGGTTCCGGTTTAAGCCCCATTTTACCGCAGACGTACTCTTCAACAAACGGGTCGATATTGGCAAACGTACCGACCGCACCGGAAATAGCACCTGTAGCGATATTCTCGCGTGCCGCAGCAAGCCTGGTTCTGTTGCGCTGCATCTCCGCGTAGTAAGATGCCAGTTTGAGACCGAAAGTAACCGGCTCGGCATGAATTCCGTGGGAGCGCCCCATGCAGACTGTATCTTTGTGCTCATAAGCGCGTAGTTTGAGTGATTCAAGAATCATATCTATATCAGCGAGCAGTTCGTCCGCCGCCTGAACCATCTGCACAGAGAGGCAGGTATCGAGAACATCGGATGAAGTCATCCCCTGATGGATAAAACGCGCCTCCGGACCTACAAACTCGGAAACAGAGGTGAGAAAAGCTATAACATCATGCTTTACTTCAAGCTCGATTGCATCAATGCGCTCGATATTGAAATTCCCTTTTTCGCGGATAACCGGAACAACTTCTTTTGGAATAACGCCAAGCTCCGCCTGCGCTTCACAGGCGAGTGTTTCGATCTCCAGCCAGATTTTAAAACGGTTCTGCGGCTCCCATATTTTTGCCATCTCTGGGCGGGTATAGCGTGGAATCATCTTATAAAGCTCCTTTGGGGTAGTTGTTTATCGATAGGAAAACGTGGGGAGTGTTGTAGCATACAATCAAACTTCCTGCAAACAGGGAAGTAAAGGCCATGCCATCAGTTAGCCCCCTCTCCCCTTGTGGGAGAGGGGCGGGTGAGGGGTAGCTTCCCTTATTCACCCTCCCCTCAATCCCATCCCATAAAGGGAGGGGAAGCTTCAAGGCATTCAAGCAGTTAGCCCCCTCTCCCCTTGCGGGAGAGGGTTGGGGTGAGGGGTAGCTCCCCTTATTCACCCTCCCCTCAATCCCCTCCCATAAAGGGAGGGGAAGCTTCAAGGCATTCAAGCAGTTAACTCCCTCTCCCCTTGCGGGAGAGGGTTGGTGTGAGGGGTTACTTCCCTTATTCACCCTCCCCTCAATCCCCTCCCATAAAGGGAGGGGAAGCTTTAAGGCATTCAAGCAGTTAGCCCCCTCTCCCCTTGCGGGAGAGGGTTGGGGTGAGGGGTAACTTCCCTTATTCACCCTCCCCTCAATCCCCTCCCATAAAGGGAGGGGAAGCTTCAAGGCATTCAGGCAGTTAGCCCCCTCTCCCCTTGCGGGAGAGGGGCGGGGTGAGGGGTAGCTGGGATTGAGTGTTAAAATCAAAGAAGCAAAGAGTCAAAGAATCAAAGTATCTACTGTCCACTCCGAACAGGCCAGACATAGTAGTTATTTGTCTTATTGAAGTAGTCCACGTAGCCATTGATCATAAAGACGATCCAGGCGTAGGTACTATTGCCGGCGTAGCTGGTAGATGACCAATAGAGGTTAGACTGAACGCCGCTAAAGCCATTGGCATTAAACCACTCCGAAGGGCTGTTCCCGCCCCGCTTCGCGAAGGTCTCAAACTCCTCTTTAGTCGGTAATCTCCAGTCGCTGTACCCTGCGTAGTCAAGGTTTTCAGCCCACGCCATTGCATCGTTCCAGTTCATTGCCTTGCCGGCAATATTTCCGTTGCGTGCCCACTGCAGACCACTCTGCGGATCTGTATAGATCAAACGCTCTCTTTCAGCTCTTTCAGCTCTCTCAGCTCTTTCAGCCTCCTCCACCCTCCGCTTCCGCTCCGCCACGGTGATAAATTCACCGTTATGATATTCATAGATACTGCTGTCAGAATCGTTGGCTAAAACAGTAGCTATCAGATCACCGCTACCTGCCTTAATGTTTACCTGCGGTCGGATGGCACCTGCCAGATACTGTTGTTTAAAACTGCGGGCAACGTCACGGGGGAGCGGAATAGTGCCGTTAATGGCAACCTTTACGTTTTGGTTTTTACTGGATAAGGTTACAGGAAAATACTGTTTATCGGGGTTGTATGTTCCCAGTTCAACGGCTACGGTTTCAGCGCCTACGGTGAACTCTTTTTCAGCCAGTGTCTGCATACTCCGCCTGAGATCAGCCGTCTGCTTCTGCTCTTCTTTAGAAAGTCTGGTTTCAAGCTCTGCCGTTTCGCCAAGTTTCTGCAGTTCCAGTTCAGCTATCCGGTCGGTTAAATACAACTTCTGCTTACTTACCCGCTTTTGAAACTCAGCCTCGGTCTCAAATTCGTCACGGACAAGCGGTTTCTGCTTCTGTGTTGACTGCAGCCGAATATCTGCAATTTCTTTGTCGTATCGACTCCCGATTCTGGTTTTGCCGGAAGTCCGTTCATTTCTGAAGGCAGTTTCTATACTCTCAATTTCACCATTAAGACGTTTTAGTTCGGCTACTGCGGCGGCAAGGGTGTTTCCAAGCGGCTGCGATGCAGTCTGTTTTCGTCTGGCAAGTTCGGCTTTGAGGGCGGCAAGGCGCTCTTCCTCCGCTCTCTGCGCGGCGGTAAGCTGTTGATCCCGCTGCTGCTGTTCCGCCTCAAAGCGCGCACGTTCTGCCAGCATCTCCCTCTGATGCTTCGCCTCTTCGGCAAGCTGCTGTTGACGCAGCTGTTCGGCTCTCAGTTTTGCTTCGGCGGTTTTACGTTTCATTTCCGCTTCACGCTACTGTCGCTGGTTCTGATATTTCCTGGCTTCCGCTTCACGCGCTTCAAGCTCTTTCAGCTCGGCTTCCATTCTGGCTACTTCGGCACGGTTGTCCTCCACTTTCTGTTCAATGTTAGGGATAAAGACAAAGTCACCTGTTCCATAGAGTGTGCCGTAACCGGGTGTCTGTTCATGCCCCCTCGCCCGTGCATCCTGATAGACTTTTTCCTTGAGAATCGACTGAATCTCGTTGGCGGTTATGTAGTCGCCGGTTGCTTCGAGTGCTTCTATCAACCTGCCGGTGAAGACGGAGTGACCTCCACGCCCGCCGTCAAGCGCCTCCTGACCTTTTGAACCGGCGGTGAGTACCTGACGGACCCGTTCTTTGGTTATCTCTTTGAGGTAGGCAAGGTTTCTGGTTACTTTTTTGTCCACGGCTCTACTGGTGAGCAGACCGCTGTAGCAGGCGTCGAATGCATAAAATACGTGTTTGGCGGGTATGGCACGGGATATGTCGTTTTTCAACTGGTTCATGGTGATGTTGCCGTATATGCCGTCACCGTTCCCGTCATACGGGATAAGGTAGCCAAGTTCACCTTCGTCGGTTTTTTCCTGGTTGCCGTGACCTGCCCAGAATACGAAAAGCGCATCTTCCTTGCCGACTGTTTTTGGCAGTTCTGAGGTTAAAAGACGCATTATGCCGTCACGGTTGGCTTCTTCGTTATGGAGGGAGTAAATTTTGTCAAAGCGGTAGTGCTTTCGGATGGTTTCTTCAACACCTTTCGCGTCATTGACGGCGTTTTTCAGCTGACGGTCAGGGGGGAGGTTTCTGTAACGGTCGATACCGATTATTACCGCGTAGGATTTGTTGTAGAGTTTGACTTCGCCGGTCTGATTGGTGGTTGTGTCTTTGGCGACGACACGAAGACCACGGGTTTCGGAGGCAAAAGATGATGTTATTGACAGAAGTACAAAGAGCATTGAAATAAGCAGTTTCATGATTGCTCCTCCATTTTTGTTTATATCTCTATCACGCGACTGGCACGGTGCTGTTCGCCGATTACAATCTTCGGAGAGCATACATTCTGATTCCGCAGGAACGCTTCGGTTGAACGTATGACATGATCGGGGTGATTGTTAACTTCAGACAGATGGGCCATAACGAGAGCTTCAAGCCCTTCGTGCGCGAGTTCATGCAGAAGTGCCAGCGATTCTTCGTTTGAAATATGTCCATGTTTGGATTTTATGCGCTGCTTCAGTTCCCAGGGGTAAGGGCCGTTCATCAGCATATCCAGATCGTGATTGGATTCAAGATTTATAAAACGGCTGCCGCGAAGTTTTTCTATAACCAGTCGGGTAACTATACCGAGATCGGTTACGGATGCGGCGCGCCCTTCGGATGATTCGAGAACAAAGCAGACTGGATCACAACTGTCGTGCGTTATTGATACAGGATCAACCTGAATATCTCTGAATAAAAAGAGTGAGCCTGATTCAAACTCGGTAACACGGGTTTTTTTGAATAGTTTTTCAGCTTTAATACAGACTTTGTGACTTGCAAAAACCGGTATGTTGAACTTGCGGGCAAAAGAGCCTGCACTCCTTATATGATCAATATGCTCGTGGGTTACAAGGAGGGCGTTGACTTTTTCGGGGTTTATGGCGTTCATTTCCATCCGGAGCAATGTTTCCCGCAATGAAAGACCGGCATCTATGAGAACGCGGGTTTCACCTGTTTCAAGGTACAGGCAGTTCCCTTTGCTGCCGCTTGCTAAAGAACAAATTTTCACAGAGACTCCAGAGATTAAATATTTTGTGAACTATAGACAAAAAAAATGCCGATCATCGGCAGGTTATACAGAGTTGAATTCTGCACCAAAGTGGATGAGTTAAGAGGCTCTGTTTATACAAGAAAGATTACCCGCTTTCAAGATTGTTGTATTAATCCGTTAAAAATCATATAGGAATTGTTTTTTTTATTAGTATATTGTTTTAATTTCAACAGAAATATAATAGAGTAATCAACCAAATTAATTGGATTATTGGGAAACCATATATGAATACCGATCCGAGACAACCAGCTGCCTCAACTCCCGATACCGGAATGATTACCAAGCTCCTGCTTAGTGAGAATATAATTTCTGAGCAGCAGCTTGCTTACGCTATGCGGGTTAGAAGCAAACTGATCACTCCGAAAACGATGATAGACTCGCTTCTTGACCTTGGTTATCTGACGCGCGATACGCTCCAGGAGACTTTGAGAAATAACAGGGTTAATATTCGTCTTGGTGATTTTCTGGTCGAGCTTGGATACCTTCGGGAAGCTGATCTTAAACAGGCTCTCGGGATGCAGAGCGAATCTAAAAGCAGGGAACGACTTGGCGAGATTCTCATTAAACGTGGGTTTATCGAAGAGCGGCGCTTTTTAGAGGCGCTTTCATATCAGCTCGGTTACCCCTTGATTGAGCTATCATTTGTGGCAATAGATCGTTCACTCCTATCAGTTATACCCCTTGCTGTCTGCAAAGAGTTTGAGATTGTCCCTGTACGACGTGAAGAATCAACCGTTATTGTGGCTTTATCAGACCCTCTGGATCAGGCAGCACACGATAATACCAAAAAGTTCATAGGTGACAGCGCAAGGTTTGTGATCGCTTCCAAAGAGTCTATCACCAATACGCTGAAGGCTCTTGAGCGGACAACAAACCAGCCGGTTCTCTCCGATGAAAATACTATTATAGGAATGATCAACACCCTGTTTGATGATGCTCTGCACGAGGGTGCGAGCGATATTCATATTGAACCGATGAAGGACCGGCTTCGGGTTCGTTTCAGGCTTGACGGTGTTATGAGCCACCATAAGGATTTTCCTAAAGAAATTGCACCGCAACTTTCAACACGCATAAAAGTAATGGCATCTGCCGATATTGCCGAGAAACGCCGTCATCAGGATGGAAGGATTCTGTTTAAAAGCCATATACACGGTATTGATCTCGATTTACGGGTTTCAATGTTCATAACCATATATGGCGAAAAGATAGTTATGCGGCTTCTGAACAGCAAAACATCGCTGCTGGATATAAAAGAGATAGGGATGGCACCCCGGATGCTTGAGCACTTTATTTACGAGGCGGTGGAGGTGCCAACCGGGGTAATGATAATCACAGGACCAACAGGGTCAGGTAAAACATCGACGCTCTACAGCTGCATAAATTATCTGAACGACGTGAACACAAGCATCATAACAGCCGAAGATCCTGTTGAGATTGTAATTGACGGTATTTCTCAATGCTCGATAAATGCAAAAATCGGTGTCACATTTGAGGAGACGTTAAGGCATATAGTGAGACAGGATCCTGATATCATCGTTCTTGGTGAAATTCGCGATCATTTTTCCGCAGAGACGGCTATTCAGGCTGCGCTGACCGGACATAAAGTCTTAACTACGTTTCATACAGAGGATAGTATCGGCGGTCTTATCCGTCTGATGAATATGGAGATAGAGGCTTTTCTGATTTCATCCACCGTTGTCTGCGTTGTTGCGCAACGACTGTTAAGACGGATATGCCCTGACTGCGCCGAACCGTACATACCTACTCCGCTTGACCTTAACAGGCTTAATCTGACCCCGAAAGATATAGTCGGAGCTGAGTTCAAGCATGGGCGTGGATGCAAGGCGTGCAGATTCAGCGGCTATCGTGGGCGCGTCGGTGTTTTTGAACTGCTCGTTATGAATGAGATGGTTAAAAATGCTATTCTGAATAAAAAGAGTTCATACGAGATACGCAAAATAAGCGTAGAGACATCCGGAATGGTAACTCTTATTGAGGATGGTCTTGTTAAAGGTGCGCGGGGTGAAATTTCGATGAAAGAGATCATTACCGACCTTCCGCGACTTGGAAAGCCGCGCCCTTTGCCCGAATTAAGAAGAATATTGGGAGTTTCAAAATGATTAAAACCGAAAAGCCGCTTATAGAGTTGATTGATGAGCATCTTCAAGGTGATCTACAGGATCTGCCGGTCTTTAATTCTGTTGCTGTTAAACTTCAGCAGATGCTTGTACGACGTGATTTCAGAATGGAGAGCGTTATTGAGATGATCAGCGAGGATCAGTCTCTGGCAAGTCAGGTGCTGAAGGTTGCCAACTCGTCCTACTATGCAGGTCTCTCGTCAATTGCGACTATAAAGGATGCTATTGTCCGGCTGGGCGCTCAGGAAGTTGCCAATATGGCTATGATGGCGTCTCAGTTCGAGATATATCAATCAGAAAATGAGTACCTGAACCAGTCTATGCAAAAGCTCTGGATTCACTCGCTTTCGTGTGCAACGGGAGCAAAATGGCTGGCAAGGAAGATCGGATATTCCAATCTGATTTCAGAAAGTTTTATGGCAGGTCTGCTGCACGATATAGGGCAGTTGGCATTATTAAAAGTTCTGGAGGATGTGCATAAAAGCAAGGAGGCAAAAGGTGCTTTTTCAGAGACTTTGATAAATGAAATTTTAGACAGGATGCACGAAGAGGTTGGCTATCGGCTTATGAATTCATGGAGTCTGCCGGAAAGCTACTGTAATATTGCAATAAACCACCATAAAGAAGAGTTTGACGGCAATGATATTCTGCTGAATATAGTACGTCTGTCAGACAAAGCCTGTAAAAAAATCGGTAAATCTCCGCACCCCGACTCTTCAATTTCCCTCATTTCATCCCCGGAGTCTCAATATCTGGGAGTAAAAGAGATGGTTCTGGCAGAGCTGGAAATTGTGGTGGAGGATGCCGGTGAGCTGGAGATATAATACTAAAATTCACAGTGCCTTGGTGTCCTTGGGAATGGAATAACATCCCTTATATTTTCCATGCCGGAGAGATACATCACAAGCCTCTCAAAACCAAGCCCGAAACCGGCATGAGGGGAGCTCCCCCAGCGCCGGCTATCGAGATACCACCATAGAGATTCATCGGCAATTTTCATTTCGGTCATCCGTGATTCAAGAAGATCAAGCCTCTCCTCACGCTGACTGCCGCCGATTATTTCTCCGACCTTCGGCACAAGCAGATCCATCGCGGCAACGGTACGACCATCATTATTCTGCCTCATGTAGAATGCCTTGATCTCTTTCGGGTAATTAATGATGAAAGTTGGTCCCCCTACAATCTTTTCGGTAATATAACGCTCATGTTCCGTCTGCAGATCCAGACCCCATTTAACCGGATATGAAAAAGACGCAGATGATCGCTCAAGGCGATCAATAGCCTCTGTATATTCCATACGGGCAAAGTCGGCTTCGGCTACGCCGGTTATCCGCTCAATCAGGCCGTTTTCGATATGTTTATCAAAAAAAGCCATATCTTCGGAACACTCTTCAAGGGCAAAACGGCATAGATACTTTATAAATTTTTCAGCCAGATCGGCATCATCAGAGAGGTCTGCAAATGCCATCTCCGGCTCAATCATCCAGAACTCGGAAGCGTGACGCGCGGTGTTTGAGTTCTCAGCCCGAAATGTCGGCCCAAAAGTGTATATGTCTCGAAAGGCAAGCGCAAACAGCTCCCCCTCAAGCTGTCCACTTACTGTCAATCCTGTTTTTTGAGCAAAAAAATCCTGACTGTAGTCAGGGACTCCATTAATAAGAGGGTGGTTTGACGGATCAAGAGTAGTGACACGAAAAAGTTCTCCGGCTCCCTCGCAGTCGCTTGAGGTGATTATGGGGGTATGAACGTAGAGAAAGTTCTGTTCGGAAAAGAAGCGGTGAACAGCCTGAGCCAGCTTTGACCTCAGCCGGAAAACTGCGCCGAAAGTATTTGTACGTGGTCGCAGATGAGCAATGGTACGGAGATATTCAAACGAATGACGCTTTTTCTGAAGCGGATAAGAGTCGTCAGCGTTTCCGACAATTTCAATTTTTTGCGCGGAAAGTTCCCATTTCTGCCCTGACGCAGGGGATGCTACGAGGATTCCTGTGACAGTAAGAGCACTACCTGTACCGAGATGAGAAATCCGGACGAAGTTATGTAAAGAGGGGTCCACAACTATCTGAATACCGTTAACATCTGAACCATCGTTAAGAACGATGAAACAGAGCCCCTTCATCACCCTGACAGACCTAACCCAACCGGAAAAAGAACAGGGTGCCGAGGCAGCACCCTGTTCAAGGATATCTTTAATGCGTGACCTCATGCTGTAGAACCTCCTAAACTAATCATGCATACCATTTAAAAAGCTGCAGAACCAATAGTGTAATAACAGATCCGACAGTTGCACCGACAATAATTTCACGCAGTGTATGAATTTTCATCAGAAGCCTGGAATGACTTACCATGACTGCCAGCGAAAACGAGAGCAGTGAAATAAGAGGGTCGGCAGTATTGAGTGATACCGCGGTGGCGATTGAGAAGGCAACAGCGGCATGACCGCTCGGTATGCCGCCATGAAGCGATGTACCTGTCCCTGTAACACTTTTAAGAATAATTACTACTATTAGCACTATCAATATCGACACTATGGTGCCCATATCAGACGCAGCTGCAAACATCGAAAGAACCTCCCCGTAGAGCGGCATTACATATTTTGCCAGAATAATGTACCCCATAATGGCAGCGCCGCAAGCGGCAATAAATACAGCACCTGCAGCTGTATCTTTTGCGGTTTTAGCAAGCGGATGAAAGCCGGGCGATACCATATCCACTACAGCTTCAATGGAAGTATTAAGGAGTTCTGCACAGAGTACGGCAAGAATAGAGAGTGCCAGCAGAGCAAATTCCAATGCGCTGACTTTGAGAAACAGTACAGCAAGCAGAACCACAATTGCGGCAATAAAGTGGATACGGAGATGTTTTTCCGTCCTTGTTGCGTGTAGAATACCTTCGATTGCGCAGTTTACAGATTCTATGAAACGGACTGGCTTAACAACCCTTCTTTCTTCAGAATTTTGAATAGCTGTAGCTCCTTATGCCGCATTTTTTCTGCTTCACTTTCACCACTCCGTTCATGGTCGTAACCGCAAAGGTGCAGAATCCCATGAAGCAAAAGAAAAGAGAGGCGCTCAAAAAAACATATCCCGCCATCTTCCGCCTCCTTTGCCGCTGTATCGGCTGAAATTATCACATCTCCGAGAGCGCCCGGATTTATACCGCCGAACTCCCCCTCCTGCAGTGAAAAGGAGATAACATTTGTAGGGCGATCTTTGCCAAGATATTCCCTGTTTATTACTCTTATGGAGCGGTCACCTATAACCGATATTGAAAGCTCCGTATCGTCAGGACATTCCAAGGCGCTTAATATTCTCGCCGCCACTTTTTTTAACTGACTGCTCTGAAATTTCTGGCGTCTCTGGCGGTTGTTCAGCATTATCAGCATCAGTTTCGACCCCACCCTCTTTTTTATCTGATTCACGGACTTCACTTTTTCTTGCCCGGTCGCCACCTTTTGAAACCGGTTCAGGGTAATCTATGCGGTGGTGAAATATACCGTTAAGAATAGCTGTAAAACTTTTGGCAATTTCGTGCAGATTTTTGAGTGTCAATTCACACTCATCAAGCTGACCATCTATAAATACATTATTTACAAGTTTTTGAACCATCCCCTGAATACGGTCCGGCGTAGGATTAACCAATGTACGTGATGCAGCCTCAACACAATCGGCAAGCATTACAATACCGGCTTCGCGCGTCTGAGGTTTTGGACCGGGATAACGGAAATCGGTTTCTTCCACAGTCTGACCTGTCAGTACTGCCTGACTCTTAGCACGCTCGTAGAAGAATTTAATCAGAGCCGTGCCGTGATGCTGACGGATTATATCAATTATTGACTGACCAAGCCTGTTTTCACGAGCCAGTTCAACCCCCTCTTTGATATGCGAAACGAGAATCAGCGTACTCATGCTCGGAGTCAGTTTGTCGTGACGATTCTCTTCGCCGGACTGATTTTCAATAAAATAAAGCGGTTTTGCTGCTTTACCGATATCGTGATAATACGCCGCAACCCTTGCCAGCAGAGGATTGCCACCAATCGATTCCGCTGCCGCCTCAACCAGATTACCAACTACTATACTGTGATGATATGTACCGGGAGCTTTGACCATCAACTCGCGAAGTACAGGAGAGTTAAGATTTGCCAGTTCTAAGAGTTTTATATCAGTTGTGTACTGAAAGAGGGTTTCAACAAGTGGTATGAAGCTTGAAACAAAACCTGCACTTATAAAACCACTCAAGAGCGCGAATATGGATACATATACAGTTTGCATCGTAAAGAGCGAGCTATTAAGGGTCTGGAACGATAAAGCCATAGCAAAGTTTACAACTGAAATTTTGTAACCTGCTGTATAGACTGTACTTCGGCTGGTACAATGTCTGACGCCATGAGCACCGACTATTCCACCAAGCATGGAGTAGATGACAACCAGCATATTGTTATCAAACATTATACCCAGAAGCGGGGCTGTAATCGCGCAGTAAACAAGAGCGACTTCGGAGTTGATAAAAATACGGACTATCATTGCTCCGGCGGCAAACGGAAAAAGGTAAAAATAGCTTGAAGGGTCTATGGATGGAAATACCGGTCCTATATTGCTGGTAATCAGAAGGGCTGTTTTGAAGCAGAGAAAGCTGATTGTTATCAGCATGGATATAATGAGTACATCCTTGTTGCTCGGGTTAAACTTACGAATATTTTTGCAGGCAAACCGGTAAGGGAAATAAAAAAGCACCAGTATCAGAGTGCAGGTCCCAAGCGCCTTAAAAAGCTGGCTTCCAGCACGCCTTTCTCCGAAGATTGCATCAAGCTTATGCGACTGTTCAGCGGTAATCCGTTCTCCGACACGTACAACCATTTCACCCTTTTGGAGCTTGAAAAGGACAGGTCTCACCGTTTCCATGGCGGTAAGAGCGCGCACCTGAGATGCTTCACGATTGTAAAACAGATTCGGGAGCAACATTCTTGATATTATTGAAGCAACCCGGATATTATCAAAGGCGATATCAATCCCCTTGAAACTCCAATTGCTTACGATACGTCTCGCCTCCATAATGTCCGTGAAACTTGTAGAAAAATAGCCGCCACCGATCAGATGACCATTATTGTCGGCAATTTCAAGCCCGCGACGAATGTCTGTCTGAAACACATTGGCATCAAGGACAATTTTGCGCTGATACAGATCATCAAGCAGTTTGTTGGTATGCGCCAAAAAGATTTTATCTGCAGAAATTCTGCTGAACGCCAGGATTTCAGCGTCACTCAGAGTTGTATCGAGGAGCGGTACAAGCTCTGTACGCAAGGCAGGGATGTTAATTTTTGACTTTTCCTGAGTTGCGGCATCTTTTATGGCAAGCGCCTGTTGAAGCTTGTCAGCAATAGCACCCGACACCTGATCACTCTGATTGTATACAACAGGCGCATTGTTGGCTGCGTCTTTACGGCGTTGCTCAGTCAAAGCCTTATCTTCAACAAGCATATCCTTCGTTACGCGAATATCAGATTTGGCAATGTCACCGATTTTATATGAAAAAGTTGATGTATGCTGGCTTGGAAGTATTGCGATCGTCAGGATTAAAGCCGTTGTGAGCAACAGGATAGACCGGTTGCGACGAGCCGTCTCGGGGTTGGAGAATCTCCTTATAAGCGAATCAAGGAAATTTGAACCAAGCTGACTTAAATACGTCAGAGTGTGCTGTTCCTGCTTGTTGCCTGATTGTTCAGCCATAGATTAAATGAACCACTGGATCACCGGTTTCGGTAGAACAACATTTTTCGGATACTAATCTTAAAGCAACATGGTGTCAATAAAACTGCACAGGGAGCAGTTCAGATTATCTTTTGTTATATGCAAACATATCAGCCTGCACTTAATAATAGTAATTCCAACGCATTGAAACTTCAGAAACATTGAGGCTTCCAATATGCTCTTGGGAACTTTCAAGCGAAATACTGTTACTCTTATTGAGACTCTGGTTAATCCCGAGAGAGCCTTTTAGTAGAGCTCGTTTATCACCTGTAACATACCAATAACTGGAAAAATTCAGGTACAACTTCGTCTTTTTCATAAGTTGCTCAATCAATCCAACACTAAAGCCAGGAGCTATACTTACAAAATCACTAAATTGCGGGGCGATATTTATATCAATTTCGCCCAACATATAGAATAGACCGCCAAACGGAGATGTGTATGAAAAACCACCTCCACTGTTCAGGCGATAAATTGTGTGTTCATTTCCATCAGAAAAAAGAATCCTGTCAAACCCGGTGTTTATCTTCCATGATAATGGTTTGAAAAACGAGTCCCGAGGAGAGATTGAAATAATATCAATTAGATGTAATGTTTTAAGATAGTACTTATCAATACCAGAATCATAGCGTAGAGATGTATCTAAAAACTTTATCTGGGCGCCGGGTAGATAGCCTTCATCAGGGTCAAGCAAAGCATGAAAAACCGGCTGAATGTTAAGTTCACCGAATAATTTATTGCGATGAATTCCGGCTGCAATAGAAATTTTTGTAGTACCATGCCCGGTATC
Source organism: Desulfuromonadaceae bacterium (assembly GCA_028683855.1). Lineage (GTDB taxonomy): Bacteria > Desulfobacterota > Desulfuromonadia > Geobacterales > Pseudopelobacteraceae > JACRCG01. The sequence goes on along the minus strand of JAQUHA010000020.1, from coordinate 30,602 downwards.
CGGCCTTGAAGGCTCTTCAATTGCGTATAAATCTTCCGGAGCAGTACCAAGAGAGCTTCTATGATTTAATATTTTAAGGTATTTCCGGTTATAATTACTCTTTTCAATTTCCTTGCGGCTATATCTGAACTGAACAAAACCGGCAGCGAGATCAAGTATTTTAATCTTATCTATTTTAGAAACAGCCATCTGATTTAAAATATCTGCTTCATCAGATTGGAACGAAATATCATGGGCTGTTTTTTGGGTTTCAGAATCAAGAAGAGAAATAATCTTTCTTATTTTTGTACCCTGTGAAGGTCTATACTTTATTTCATCAACAATACCTGTATCCATTACGACTCTAACCGTATCAGACGGAGCAACAAAAAAACCGGTTTTATCGGTCAAATGAAGTTCGGGACGCGCCACCTCAATTAGAAAAAGTAGATTATAAGAGCAGTTTTCATCAATAAAATAGTAAGAAGAGTTTATATTCTGGAGCTCCCATATATGATAAAGCATCTGCTTAACTTCTGCTTCGCTAAGACTCAGTCTGTATTCCCACATATCACGATGTTCAAGATTGTTATACTCCTTGACCTTGTCATAATACGGCATAAGGGAAAAGTACCCCTTATACATACCGGTAAGCCCCTTATAAGCGTACGAAAGTCCATTTGAATCTGTATTTACGGCGGAGTAATTAACTGCATAGGATATGAGAGTGCTTTTGCTGCTACCGTCAATACGAATAAGAGAATGCCCAAACATCGATGCCGGACTGTTTATATGCCCCACAGGAAAAACCAGAACGGCGGATTTAGCCTCAACCGTCTCAAGAGATTTATCTCGTTCAGAACATGAGACTTCCGGTAATTCCGCAGGATCAATATCAAGCTGTTCTTCTAACCAGGAATATCTTGCAGGGAATTTGCACAAGCTACTATGACCATCGATCGAGTCAGGTTCAAAAAAGCTCCGTAATGTCGCTTCAAGCTCTAAAACCGGATCTGTCCTCCCCACAGGCGAGATAAAAAACTTTACATCATCAATTTTGCTCCTCTCTTCACCCATCAAAGAGTTGCCATAATGCAGCAGGACTTTCCAGCCACGCTGTTCATATATTTTATTTCGTAAAGCCCTATCTACTAGAAGATCAACGTACAGTTGATCATATGCAAAAACTACGGGAGATAGAATAAAGAGAAAGGAGAAAACAAGCGTAATTATGAGAGGGGGTTTTAATTTCATATCTGTATGATATTCATTAACATAATAAGGGCATTTCTGATGATGACGTTAAAATACAAAAACAGGTACACAAATAATAATCTGTGTACCTGTTTTTGAAGTTTTATAATAGAAGCTAGTTGTTAATTACATCTACTGTGTTATCGATAACTTCTGCAAGAACAATATTTTCGGAAGTGAATATTTTACCAAAATTAGCCTGGAGTTTAGCGTTAAATGAGGCCGTCTCACCTGGTTCAATACCAAGCATCTCAGCAAAAGTATCAAGACTTTCACCTCTGCCCATAGCAATATCCTGTGCCAGGCTGTCCATATTAGCCTCTACAAAATGAATCAGCTTTTCACTCTTGGCAAATTTTGATGGTTTTTGACAGTTAGAAGTTCCTGAAGAAATTCCAAAAGTCTGCGCACCTGAGGAGCCGTTTGTCGTTGCCTGAAAAGACTGGAATAAAATTGAACTATCCGCCTTGTTTTCCCAGAGCATTGTACCAAGACCGCAACCGGTATTAACTGCAGCCTGCCCAGCAAATGCTGAACCTGTAACTACTAAACTAAGCCCTAAACCCAACAGAATTTTCTTCATATTTGCCTCCTTTAGGATAAAATCCCCCCTGATTTATATACAGTGGGTACTAACAGTAGTATTTGGGATGCCGCATTATGCCAAGTATTCCGGCATTGTCAAGAATTCGATTTTAAACATTACATCAACCCCGGGGATGTATCGACTGGTGGAGGCGTTTCAACCTGTCCCTTGTTACATGAGTGTATATCTGTGTGCTTGATAGATCGGCGTGCCCCAGCATGATCTGAACACTCCGCAGATCTGCACCATTTTCCAGCAGATGGGTTGCAAAAGAGTGCCGCAGAGTGTGAGGAGAAATTTTTTTCCAGATCGCAGCTCGCTTTGATCGTTTTTTTATAATATTCCAAAAAGCCTGACGACTCATAACTCCGCCCAATCTGGAAAGAAAGAAAAAAGGGTTCTGATTATCTGGATCCATTAGAGAACGAACCAGAGTCAGATAAAGCGCTCCGCGCTCACGTGCGGAGTTACCGATAGGAACTAATCGCTCTTTATTACCCTTACCGACTGTCATTAAATATCCGGAATCAAGATTTACTTCACGAAGCTTCAGATTTACAAGCTCCGAAACTCTAAGACCAGTTGCGTAAAGCATCTCTATCATTGCAAGATCGCGCAGATCTTCTGGTTTATCCCCCAGACAGGCGGCAAGCAGAGCATCAACCTCCCTACTGTCGAGAAACTGCGGCAGCTTATGCAACGATCGTGGAGCTTCTATTATTGCAGCAGGATTGCTATCGGCGTACCCCTCAATCATCATAAACCTGTGAAACATCCGGATAGAAGAGAGAGCGCGCGCACGACTTCTGGAGCCGATTGAAAGTTTCTGCAGACCTGCTAGAAATGAACTTATATCAAGAGAAGTAATATCAGATGCTTTACGACGCCCCAACTTATCCAGAAAATCAAGATAGCGCACAAGGTCACGGCTGTATGCGCATCTGGTATTAGCAGAGAGACCTTTTTCAACCGTTAAATAAGAAGTGAATAAATCCAGATATTCGTTCAATGGAGATCCGATTAAGTAAAATTTGGATAAGAAAAAAGCCCTGATTTCTCAGAGCTTTTTTCAGAACCGGTATTTACCGGATATTTAACTGGTGCGGTGGAATGGAATCGAACCATCACGGGGTTGCCCCCGCCAGCCCCTCAAGCTGGTGCGTCTACCAGTTCCGCCACCACCGCAAGTAAGTGCACAAAAATTCTATGCACAAATCAATTAATCAAGGAGTTTATTTTCGGTTGTTTCGATAAAGCGACGTACTTCTATCACAGCTAAAAAGCTTTATCAAGTGGAAATATTATTTTTTAGGCTGTACCGGAGCTGCCGGGACAACCGGCGCAGCGCCATCAGCTTTATCTTTTGTTGCCGGCGCTGCTGCGGGAGCAGCTACCGGAGCAGATTTCCCCTTACCAGACATAATTGATGAAGATGAAGGCTGACCTGAAAGATATGCAAGCGTAAGCGATGTTAACATAAAGATCACTGCAGCGCTTGTTGTCAATTTACTTAAAAATGATGTGCCACCGCCTGCACCGAAAACAGACTGACTGCCACTGCTACCGAATGAAGCCCCCATTTCGGCACCTTTGCCAGACTGCAGCAGGACTACACCGATTAAAAAAAGGCTAACAAGTACATGTAAAATTGTAAGAGCAATTGTCATTCCAGATCCCCTAGCTACATTTTAAAGAGAGAGTTTATAGCACAACCATCTACTTACTGTAAAGTGCTAAATAATCATTCTGCAAGATGCATTTAAAGAACTAATCAGACGTTAAATGCCGCGATAGCAGCAAAGCTCTCTGCTTTAAGACTTGCCCCGCCAACAAGCGCACCGTCAATGTCGGGCTGTTCCATCAGGTTTTTTACGTTATCCGGCTTTACACTCCCTCCATAAAGTATTCGGACTGCACCTGATGTTTCCGGATTAAACTTTTTGGCAATTAGTTCACGAATATAAAGATGTACCTCTTGTGCTTGTTCAGTAGATGCCGTCTTGCCGGTACCTATAGCCCATACAGGTTCATACGCTATAACAATATGTTTCAGGTCATCGGCATTAAATCCAGACAGAGCCCCGATAATCTGCGTTTCAATAACCTGAAAAGTTCTATTAGATTCACGTTCTGACAACAGCTCTCCAACGCAGACAATTGCGACAAGACCGGCATTTATCGCTGCTCTTACTTTTTTGTTAACTGTAGAATCCGTCTCGCCAAAGTACTGACGGCGTTCTGAGTGACCTATTATAACGTGACTGCATCCGGCATTAATTAATAACTTAGGTGCCACTTCACCTGTAAAAGCACCCTCTTCTTCCCAGTAACAGTCCTGCGCAGCAATAGAGATGTTGGAGTTTTCAACTGCATCGCTAACCCGGCTTAATGAGGTAAATACAGGTGCAACCACTATTTCTACATTTTTAATATCTTTAACCAGAGGTTTTAGCTCATCCAGAAGAGCTACAGACTCCTCAATCGTTTTAAAAAGTTTCCAGTTCCCTGCAATCATTGGTTTACGCATAGTTGCCCCCTATCCTTCAAGTGCCTTCACTCCAGGCAGTATTTTCCCCTCCAAAAGCTCGAGAAATGCCCCCCCACCGGTTGAAATGTAACTTACTCTGTTTTCAACACCAGCTTTTCGCACAGCAGAGTCGGTATCACCACCACCTATGATCGTAGTTGCAAAACAGCCGGCAACGGCTTCGGCAACGGCAAATGTGCCACGGCAGAAAGCATCCATTTCAAAAACCCCCATCGGACCATTCCAGATAACTGTCTTGGCATCCCGTAGAGATTCAGTAAAAAGTGTTGCAGATGCAGGACCGATATCAAGCGCCATCCAGCCATCCGGAATTTCCTGAACCGGTGTAATAAAATTTGTCGCAGTTGCTTTAAAAGAATCTGCAACAACACAATCGATCGGGAGGTAAAACTTTACTCCTCGCTCTTTTGCGGTGCTAAGTATTTTCTCCGCAGTCGGGATCAATTCATCTTCAACCATGGAATTGCCTACGCTATAACCCATTGCCTTAAGAAAAGTGAAAGCCATGCCGCCGCCGATAACAATTTTATCAACCTTGTTCACAAGCTTTTCCAGCACCTCTAGTTTACCGGAAACTTTAGCTCCTCCGAGAATGGCAACAAGTGGACGGACAGGATTACTCATTGCTTTATCAAAATAGGTCATCTCATCACGCATCAGAAAACCTGCAGCTATCACCGGTATTACTTTTGTGATTGCTTCAACCGAGGCATGAGCGCGATGTGATACTGCAAAAGCGTCGTTTACATAGACATCACATCCATTTGCCAATCCTCTGGCAAATTCCGGATCATTCTTCTCTTCTCCAGGATAAAATCTGACATTTTCAAGCATAAGGATCTCCCCACCCTTAAGTGAGTCAATCATGCCGGTCACCTCCGCACCAAAACAGTCAGGAGCCTGTTTTACCGGAATTCCAATCAGCTCTGCAAGGCGCTGAGATGCCGGTGCCATTGTGTATTTGGTCTTTTTTTCACCCTTTGGACGACCGAGATGCGAGGCAAGTATAACTTTTGCACCCTGCTCAACCGCATATTTTATAGTGGGTATTGCCCCCAGTATTCTTGTGTCCTCTGTAACCGCACCTGTTTCATTCTGCGGAACATTAAAATCAACCCTTATAAAGACTTTCTTCTCTTTTAAATCCTTTATCTGGTCAATGTAGCAAATTCCCATAAGCTAAACTCCCGTGTAATATATTGAAATTTTTTGCGTAAAAAAAGAGGGGGAAAAACTCCCCCTCAGAAACAGGTCCACTTTATTTTTTTGTATTTATCAGCTTAAGAAGATCAACTACACGATTTGAGAATCCGCATTCATTGTCGTACCACGAAAGCACTTTGACCATATTATCTCCGATAACTTTCGTACAGGAGGCATCTACTATCGAAGACAATGGATTGCCGTTAAAATCAATCGATACGAGTGGAGCCTCCTCAAAACCGAGTATACCTTTAAGAGACCCCTCCGATGCTTTTTTCAGGGCGGCATTTACACCGGCAGCATCAACTTTATTCGTCAAGGTTACGACCAGATCCACAACAGAAACATTGGGGGTAGGTACGCGAATAGCCATACCGTCCAATTTGCCCTTCAGCTCCGGCAGTACCAGTGAAACAGCCTTTGCTGCCCCTGTTGTTGTAGGAATCATAGACATTGCAGCAGCTCTCGCGCGGCGAAGATCTTTGTGCGGGAGATCAAGAATGTTCTGGTCATTTGTGTACGAATGTACTGTTGTTACAAGTCCCTTCTCTATGCCGAAGGCATCCTGGAGAACCTTTGCAACAGGGGCAAGGCAGTTTGTAGTACATGATGCGTTGGAAATAATAAAATGTTTCTGCGGATCGTAAAGATTGTCGTTAACGCCCATCACAATTGTGATATCCTCATTGGTTGCAGGAGCTGATATTACAACACGTTTTGCACCGGCTTCAATGTGAGCCATCGCCTTTTCCTTAGCTGTAAAACGCCCTGTTGACTCCAAAACCACATCAATCTTCTCTTCTCTCCAAGGGAGTTCAGAAGGTTCTTTTATCGCGTGAACGGCGATAGTTTTGCCATTTATTACGAGATGACCATCCTTGACATCAACAGTTCCGTTAAACGTACCATGCACAGAGTCATACTTGAACAGATGCGCAAGAGTTGCAGCATCAGTTAAATCATTAATTGCAACAAGCTCAATTGTCGGATCTGAAATTGCCGAACGAACCACCATCCTCCCAATTCTGCCAAAACCATTAATTGCGACTCTTAATGCCATCTGCTGCCCCCTTTAATACTGTTTAAAATTGATTATACTCAAATACTCATGAGCCCAAATAATAGAGCATAATGACAAATCGTCAACAACATTTGAACATATTATACAAAAAAAATGAGCAGTGGATTTTTCATTGTTATACAAACGGCAGAAATGCTATTTTGCAGGGCAATTTTGTATTCAGAATAAATTTACGGAATCGGGGCATAATTTAAAGATGATTTTTCCTTTTACCGGCAAAGAGACTGACGCAGTAATTTTTGATTTTGACGGAGTTATTGTTGATACAGAACCGCTTCATTATGCTGCTTTTCAGAAGGTTTTAAAACCTCTTGGACTAAATTTTACATGGGATGAATACATTGAATACTATATCGGTTTTGACGACCGGGACGCATTCCGCCACGTTTTTCTATCAAATAAGATGACACTGACAGACAATTTGCTGCAAAAGTTGATAGAACAAAAGGCTGCAATATTTGAAGAAGTTATCAAGTCAGGAGTTACTGCATATCCCGGAGTACTCGATTTGATTGCGCGCCTGAGTGAAAACAGTGTTCCTCTTGCAATCTGCAGTGGCGCCCTGAAAAGTGACATTGATCCGATCCTTGCGATGCTCGGCATTTCAAACTGTTTTGATATCATAGTGACTGCCGATGATGTTGCTGCCAGCAAACCAGACCCGGAATGTTACGACCTTGCATATCGCAGGCTTAACTCTGCCTATTCCAACAGCTTTTCCAAGGAGAGAACCGTTGCCATAGAGGATACTCCGGCAGGCATATCTGCCGCCAGAGGTGCCGGATTGATTGTATGTGCAGTGACTAACAGCTACACAGCAGACAAACTTGAACAGGCAGATTTTGTGACAGACTCTCTTAAAACTTTCGTCTGACGCGTCAAAATTGCCTTTTTTAAAACCAACAGCAGCATTTATTACCTGAATGAAGGGTTTCAGATCCTTGACCGGCATCACTATTCCTGATAATAGATACCCCCTTGTTTTAAAAGAAATACTATCACTCCAACCGGAGGTACTTACGTGACATTTCAAGACCTTATTCTATCTCTGCAAGGCTATTGGGCTAAACAGGGGTGCATTATCCAGCAGCCGTACGACACAGAAAAAGGTGCCGGCACATTTAACCCGGCTACATTTCTACGCGTTCTCGGACCGGAACCGTGGAATGTAGCCTATGTAGAGCCGTCTCGCCGTCCGACTGACGGACGCTATGGAGAAAATCCGAACCGACTCCAGCACTACTACCAGTTTCAGGTCATCATGAAACCCTCTCCGATCAATATTCTTGAGCTCTACCTTGATTCACTACGCTCTTTCGGACTTGATCCGAATAAACATGATATCCGGTTTGTAGAGGACGATTGGGAATCACCGACTTTAGGCGCATGGGGATTAGGGTGGGAGGTCTGGCTCGACGGGATGGAAATCACACAGTTCACATATTTTCAACAGGCTGGCGGCATAGACCTGAAACCGATTCCGTCGGAAATCACTTACGGCTGCGAACGAATAGCCATGTACCTCCAGGGGGTTGACAACGTCTACGATCTTGAATGGGTAAAAGGGGTTAAATACGGGGATATTCACCACGAAAGCGAAGTGGAATTCTCGCGTCACAACTTTGAAGAAGCTGACGTAGATATGCTTCTGCAGCTATTCACAATGTACGAGAAAGAGTGTCTGCGGCTTGCAGCAAAAGAGCTCGTCCTCCCTGCCTATGATTATGTCATGAAATGCTCTCATACATTCAATCTGCTTGACGCGCGCGGCGCAATCTCTGTTACAGAGCGCGCATCTTACATCGGTCGTGTTCGTGGTGTCGCCCGCATCTGCGCCGAAGGATACCTTAAAATGCGCGAACGCCTTGGTTTTCCACTGTTGAAAGGGGGTGTAGCCTGATGTCTACCCAAGAACTGTTTCTGGAAATCGGCTGCGAGGAAATTCCTGCCGGATTTATTCCGCGTGCCACATCTGAAATGTCATCAATTATAACAAAAGAGTTTGCCCTTGCGCGACTTGACTTCAGCGAAATAAAAACAATGGCTACCCCCAGACGTCTGGTTCTTGTAGTAAAGGGGATTCCTTCAGTTCAACCGGATGCCGAGCTTACAGCAACCGGCCCTTCAGTAAAAGCGGCGTATGATGCTGATGGAAAACCGACGAAGGCTGCCGAAGGTTTCGCCCGTGGTCAGGGTGTAGACGTTTCTGACCTTCAGACTATAAAAACCGATAAGGGTGAATATCTGTTTGTAAGCAGGCAGGAGACCGGGAAGCCTACATATCAGCTTCTTACCGAGATACTGCCGGCATTGATAGCAAATATACCATTTAAAAAATCAATGCGCTGGGGTGATGGCGAAGTCCGTTTTGCACGTCCAATCCACTGGATAGTTGCACTGTTTGGTGGCTCTGTTGTCCCGTTCTCTTTCGGCACTGTTGAAAGCGGAAAACTTTCCAGAGGACACCGCTTTATGGCAAACAGAACATTCCATGTAAATGACTTTGCACATTATCTTGAAGAGAGTGAGCGGCATTTTGTTATCTCAGACCCGGACAGACGGAAGGAGATCATTCGACGCGAAACTCACAGGGTTGCAGTCGCTGCAGGTGGACATCTGCTGCCGGATGAAGATCTGCTGGATCAGGTAGCTTATCTGGTTGAATATCCAAGTGTAGTTCACGGCACATTCTCCCCGGAGTTTTTAAAAGTTCCAAAAGAGGTTCTTATCACCTCCATGAAAAGTAACCAGCGCTATTTTTCAATAGTTGACGACAAAGGGAATCTGCTCCCCGCTTTCATAACTATCAACAACACGCTGACTGAAGATCCTTCAATCGTTGTAAAGGGTAACGAACGCGTACTACGCGCCCGTCTCTCTGATGCCCGCTTTTTCTTTGAAGAGGATCAGAAAATCCGCCTTGATGAACGGGTAGAGTCTCTCAAAAAAGTTGTATATCAGCAGAAGCTTGGTACTTCGTTTGAAAAAATGGAACGGTTTAAAACCATAGCAGAGAGTTTGTCAGACAAATTGAATCCGGTGGTAAAGCAGCATACCGCTCGTGCTGCATGGCTCTGCAAAGCGGATCTTGTAACCGGGATGGTTGGAGAATTTCCCGAAGTCCAGGGCATCATGGGGCGGGAGTATGCAAAACTGGAAGGTGAAGCTGTCGAAGTAGCCAACGCCATATCGGAGCATTACCTCCCGACTCAGGCTGGAGGTGAATTGCCTGATTCTGATATCGGATCTTTTGTATCAATTGCAGACAAGCTTGACACAATCTGCGGCTGTTTCGGAGTAGGACTTATACCTACCGGCGCTGCAGACCCATACGCGCTGAGACGGGCAACTATAGGAATAATTGCCATTATTCTCAACAAGGGGTACCGCCTCTCACTTCAGGAGTTGATAAATCAATCCCTTACACTGCTTTCGGCAAAATTGACCCGCCCGAAAGAGCAGGTTGCTTCTGACGTTCTGGAATATTTCCGGGCCCGCTTCACAAATCTGCTCGGCAATGCATTCGACTCAGATGCAGTTGAAGCTGCTATATCTGCCGGTTTTGACGATTTGGTTGATGTCAAGTCCCGTATATCTGCAATTTCCGAGTTCAAAACCCACCCGGATTTTGAGCCTCTGACTGTTGCCTTCAAACGTGTTGGCAATATAATAAAAAGCGGCGTAGACACACCGGTCGATCCATCCGTTTTTAAGGATGATGCAGAGAAACTGTTGTACGATTCAGTTCAAAATATAAGCAGCTCTACAGCAAAACTTATAGCATCAGGTGAGTGGCTGGAGGCACTTACTTCAATTGCAACACTCCGCAAACCGGTTGACACATTTTTTGACAAGGTAATGGTAATGGCGGAAGATCCGGCTGTACGGAACAACCGTTTGGCACTCTTAACTCAAATTGCACGTCTGTTTGGCAAAATTGCCGACTTCTCAAGAATTTCCTGATAGTTACAGAAGGGGGACACTATGTCATTTACAACACGTATCATAATTGGCAACGCATTCGGAATTATCCTTGCCGTTACGGCGATGGGACTTTTCAACCCCAATGGAGAGACTCTCATTTCACTGATTATTGCCACCGTTATTCTTATTCTGATGTCAGCCATACTCGGCATACTTGCTAATAATGCGTTTAAACCGCTGGCAGGAATAGTCACAGCACTTGAAAAAGCTGCCGGGGGGGATCTTTCGGTAAGAGCTGAGGTTTCAGGAAATGGCGACTTTGCGAGACTGGCTAACGCTTTTAATTCAATGATGACAGACATGAACAGAGCAATGCGTCAGTTTTTCTCAGTTGCCGACACAGTAAGGGATTCCGTCACACTCGTACGCTCCACAACTGATGCAATGGCATCGGCTGCAGAGGATGTTGCGATGCAGGCAGGGACAATTGCCACTGCAAGTGAAGAGATGTCAGCAACATCAGGTGATATTGCCCGCAACTGTCTCTATGCCGCTGAAAGTGCGCAGAAAGCGACTGAACAGACACACAGCGGTTCAGAGTTGGTACAGAGCAGTTCACGACTCATGGAAAATATCGCCATGCGTGTGAATATCTCCTCCAAAACGGTTGAGGGACTTGGACAGCGGTCGGATCAGATCGGTGCGATAGTAAACACTATTCAGGACATTGCCGACCAGACAAATCTGCTGGCACTTAACGCTGCAATAGAAGCGGCAAGAGCCGGCGAACAGGGGCGCGGCTTTGCAGTTGTTGCAGATGAAGTCCGTGCTCTGGCAGAACGGACCACCAAAGCAACAAAAGAGATAGCTTCCATGATAAAAGCTATCCAGAATGAAACTCAAAGCGCAGTAAACTCAATGTCTGAAGGGGTTGACGAGGTAAAGCGCGGAACTGCGGAGACTACCCGCTCCGGCGAAGCACTCGAAGACATACTTAACAAAATCAATGAATTGACCATGCAGATCAGTCAGGTTGCAACAGCAGCCGAAGAGCAGACAGCAACTACTCAGGAGATCACGAACAACATCCAGATGATAACTGATGTTGTAAATCGTAATGTTGAAAACTCACGAAGCACGACTCAGGCAACATCAACTCTTGCAAGAGAGGTAGACAGTCTGCACGAACTTGTTGGAAAATTCCGTCTTTCAAAGGCTTTGGAATGGGACGCCTCTTTTACTACAAGCGTTTCAAAATATGACGAACAGCACAAAGTTCTATTCAACATGGTTAATGACCTGGCAGATGCAATGCAGCAGAAGAAGAGTAAAGAGGCTGTCGGTCGTGTACTGAATGGTCTGGCTGAGTATACTATAAACCATTTTGCCGATGAAGAACGGAGCTTTGCACAATCGCACTACCCGGAAGAGGCACAGCATAAAGCACTCCACAAAAAGCTTCTCGACCAGGTTACAGAGCTCATCAGAAAGTTCAACGCGGGGGAACCCCTTATAGCTCAGGATGTAATCAACTTCCTTCAGGATTGGCTGATAAATCACATTAAAGGTGTAGACAAGCGTTATGGGCCACACCTTAACCAGAATGGTATAAAATGATCGCAATTATTGATTACGGCATGGGCAATCTACGTTCCGTGCAGAAAGCCTTCGAGAAGATAGGTTTTGAGGCTGTTGTTACCGATAACCCAAAGGTAGTACTTGAGGCTGAAAAAATAGTACTGCCGGGGGTTGGTGCGTTTCGCGACTGTATGCATAACCTTGAGCAGGGGGGGTTTGTTGAAACGATTCTTAAGGTGATAAAAGAGGGGAGACCGTTTTTTGGAATCTGTGTCGGAATGCAGCTCCTCTTCACAGACAGCACAGAATTCGGTTTATATAACGGTCTGAATATCATTCCAGGTCATGTATTGAGATTTCCGGATCAGATGACTGTCAATGGGGAGAAGCTTAAGGTCCCGCAGATGGGGTGGAATCAGATCTCTATAAAAAACCGTCCCCCTGTATTTAAAAATATAGAGGACAAGAGCAATGTCTATTTTGTCCACTCATACTACGTCACACCGGATGACAGCAGTGTGGTGGCAACCACGACTGACTATGGAATGGAATTTTGCTCTTCTCTATGGAAGGACAATATCGTGGCGACCCAGTTTCATCCCGAAAAATCACAGACAGTCGGCTTGAAGATTCTCAAAAACTTTGCGGAGCTATAAAAATGATAGTAATTCCTGCCATTGATTTAAAAGAAGGAAAATGCGTCAGACTTGAACAGGGGCTGATGAATAAGGACACCATCTTTAACGACAATCCAGCTGCTCAGGCTCTTGCCTGGCAGAATCAGGGGGCTGAACTGCTCCACATTGTTGACCTTGACGGTGCGTTTGCCGGCACACCTAAAAACAGGGGCACAATTGAGGCTATTTTAAAATCCATAACTATTCCGGCTCAACTTGGCGGTGGAATCAGAGACATCGCAACAATTGAAGCATATATTTCCCTTGGACTATCAAGAGTTATTATCGGCACAGCCGCTCAAAAAAATCCGGATCTTGTTCGCGAAGCGTGCGAAAAATTCCCGGGGAAAATAGTTGTCGGCATTGATGCCAAAAACGGTATGGTTGCAGTACAGGGTTGGGCAGAAGTAACTGATATCACAGCAATTGATCTTGCAAAAAAGTTTGAAGGCTTTGGGGTTTCTGCAATAATTTACACTGACATCAGTCGTGACGGAATGCTCCAGGGGCCTAATCTGGAGGCAACAAAAGCTCTGGCAGAGGCTATCTCAATACCTGTAATTGCCTCGGGCGGTGTTTCATCCCTTAAAGACATCGAACATCTAATGAAAATTGAAGCAAGTGGAGTTACCGGAGTTATTACTGGAAAGGCTGTTTATACCGGAGCAATAAAACTTGAAGAGGCAATAAAACTGACAAAAATGTGATACTCTTTTCTGCGAACAGCTTGCCTTACTCCTTATTATGAGGTTTAAAATGACTTTACGCCACCTCCTGTTGATTCTGTTCTTCTTGACTTTTCCTCACCACGCGGCTGCATGGAACGACGAAATCACAGGAATGGAGTTTGTAAAGGTTCCTGCCGGATGCTTTAAGATTGGAAACCTGTCTAGAGATGAAATCGATAATGCAGGGAAATCCACCGGTGAAATTTGCGTTGAAGCTTTTTACATAGGTAAATATGAAGTCACCAATGCCCAGTTCAGAAACTTCAACAGAGAGCATGACAGCGGCAGTTATAACGGAGACAGCTTAAACTCATGCAATCAGCCGGTAGTTAACGTCTCATGGAACGACGCAGTAAAATTCGCCCAATGGCTTTCACGCGAGACAGGGAGAGTTTTCCGCCTCCCGACAGAGATTGAATGGGAATATGCGGCTAGAGGGGGCGCTACCGATAGAAATTATTATGGTGATGGAGTGCGTGATGTCTGCGGCTACACAAAGATTGCAGAAGATGACCCTAAATTAGGGTTTTCGATAAGTAACAACTGTACGGGCATTCAGGCGGCGACATCGGAAGTCGGTAGTTCCAGACCCAACGGCTTTGGACTTTACGACATGGTAGGCAACGCGTGGGAGTGGTCAGGTGAGTGGTTTAAAGAGGATTATGCCGGCACACCACCCCCTGAGAGCAGACATACAGGAGCAACCGGATCAGACCTGACCGACCGCTGCGGCTGCTGGTATGACGGCATACCTGTTGTGCGCGCTGCAATTCGTTATAACTCCACCCTGGGTTATCGTAATTTCAATCTAGGTTTCAGGCTTGTCTCTCCACTCGACCAGACCCCACAGTAATAGATTCGATCAGGTTACTCAAAGAATGTTCAATTTTCCTGCAGGATAGTCACTAAATATCTTTTGTGAGGTTTTAAAATAATGCTGACTAAGAGAATTATCCCATGCCTGGATGTCAAGGGGGGGAGGGTCGTAAAGGGGGTTCAGTTTCTCGAACTGCGTGACGCAGGTGATCCCGTCGAAATAGCAGAGCGCTACGACCTTGAAGGGGCTGATGAGCTGACTTTTCTGGATATTACCGCATCAAGCGACGAACGGGACACCATTGTAGATGTCGTGAGGCGTACCGCCGAACGTGTATTTATGCCCCTTACTGTCGGTGGAGGAATCAGGACAGTTGATGATATCCGTCGACTTCTGAACGCCGGCGCTGATAAAACGTCTATAAATACTGCTGCAGTTCATAATCCGGAGTTTGTAAAAGAGGCTGCTGAGCGTTTCGGTTCACAGTGTACTGTTGTTGCAATCGATGCAAGACGCGTCTCTGGCGAGAAAAGGTGGGAGGTATATACTCACGGAGGGCGGAACTCTACAGGTATTGATGCTGTTGAGTGGGCAGCTAGAATGGAGGCATACGGTTCTGGCGAAATTCTCCTCACAAGCATGGATTGTGACGGGACCAAAAACGGATACGATATTGAACTTACAAGGGCTGTTGTTGATGCCGTTTCAATCCCTGTAATTGCATCCGGTGGCGTCGGAAATCTGGAACATCTTTATGACGGTTTCACTGCCGCCGGTGCAAGTGCCTGCCTGGCTGCTTCAATATTTCATTATCGCGAGCATACAATTGGAGAAGCAAAAGATTATCTCCGCAGCAGAGGGGTAGAGGTGAGAATATGACGCCTAATGACGATATAATACATGCCGTTTATCAGGTTATTCTGGATCGGAAAGCTAATCCTACAGACAACTCGTACACAGCTTCACTCATGCGTGGCGGAATTGACAAAATTTTGAAAAAAGTGGGTGAGGAGGCAACTGAGGTAGTAATCTCAGCCAAGGGTGGGATAAAGAGTGAGATAGTATATGAATCCGCCGATCTGATCTTCCATCTGCTGGTTCTTCTTGGACACCAGGATATTGAGCCGGAGGCGGTTTACGATGAATTACGACGAAGATTCGGAATTTCCGGAATTGATGAAAAGGCAGCCCGTAAGGAGATCAAGTGATTCTAAAAGATTTTAGATTGTCTATTGACAAACCTGCCTGTTGTGCTATTGTGTCAAACTCAATTTTACTACCGATTGGATAATAATTTATATAGATTCAGTTTAAAAAGAATGGGGGTGATTTTGTATGCCGGGAGTAAAAATAAAAGATAGCGAACCGTTTGAGATGGCACTGAAGAAATTTAAAAAACAGTGCGAAAAAGCTGGAATACTCTCTGAAGTTCGTAAACGTGAACATTTTGAGAAACCAAGCATCAAGCGCAAGAAGAAAGCAATCGCCGCCCGCAAGCGCGCCCTTAAAAAACAGCGTAAAATGGTAGACTAATATCCTGCAAGACAGGGTAAGGGGCTAACCGAATGACTCTTAAAACAAGGCTTAATGACTCTATGAAGGCTGCCATGAAGGCGCGGGACACCCTGCGCCTTTCGGCTGTTCGTATGATTAATGCGGTGATAAAAAACCGTGAAATTGAAACTCATGCAGAACTTAATGACCAGGCGATTATTGATGTTATATCTACACTGGCAAAGCAGCGTCGTGAATCCATTAGAATGTTTCGTGAAGGGAATCGGTTGGAACTTGCCGAAAAAGAGGAGCTGGAGCTTGCAATACTGCTTGAATTTCTACCTGTTCAGCTGACTGCAGATGAAATTGACAAGCTTGTTTCACAGGTGATTGCTGAGCTGGGTGCAGCAGGTGTCAAAGATATGGGGCGGGTAATGAAATCGATTACACCTCTTACAGCAGGCAAGGCTGAGGGGAAAATTGTCAGCGACTCCGTACGCAGACTTCTTGCTTGAGCTGTTGGCGCAATGTTTAGCAATAATTACACCATCAAGGGGCTTTCATTACAGATAGCCCCTTCTTTGTAAATCGGTTCTGTCGCAAAATGAATTTAATCGACATCATAATCATTTCGGTACTCTGTTTTTTTGCAATCAAAGGCTTGGTAAGGGGTCTCGTCAATGAGGCTTCTTCAATGACCGGACTTCTGTTAGGCGGGTGGTTAGCCTATAAGTTTCATCCACTATTGGCTCTCCCCATAAAAAACACGCTGCATCTGCCTACTCATATATCCTCTTTTCTGGCTTTTATAATAATACTGCTGCTTACCAGTATCTGCGCTCATATAGTTGGCAACATGATAACTGCAGCTTTAAAGCTGGTCATGCTGGGAAGTCTTAACAGATTGGGTGGACTGCTGCTGGGTTTTGCAGAGGGTATTCTGCTCCTCTGTATGGTTTTCAGTATTGGATCATCAAGTTTCATGCCTGAGCAGCTTAGAACAAAGATCAGCTCCTCAGGGGCTGCCGGTTTACTGGCTGATACTGGCAACGGCATCCTCTCTGAGTGGCGTGATGCTAATGGTAAAAAGAAATGATTCCGGATGAAAAAGTCCGTGAAGTTGCCGACCGCACTTCCATTGTTGAGGTAGTCTCGGATTATCTTCCTTTGCGACGAGCAGGCAGTAACTACCTGGGTCTTTGCCCGTTTCACTCAGAGAAAACGCCTTCATTTACCGTTAATCCGGCAAAAGAGATTTTTCACTGCTTTGGGTGTGGAGTCGGTGGTAACGCATTCTCTTTTGTCATGAGAATTGAAGGGTTGAGTTTCCCTGAGTCAGTTAAGCTGCTCGCCAGAAAAACCGGAGTGGAAATTGAGGAGCGGCAGCTGACACCTGCCGAAAGAAAGTCACAGGATGAATATGCCAGACTGCTGCGAATAAATGAACTGGCTGCTTCCTACTACCGTTCTGTTTTATTGAACAGCACTGAAGGCGAGGCTGCAAGAGAATATCTTGTTGCCCGCTCAGTAGGAGATGATGTTTCTGAGGCTTATGGACTGGGCTTCGCCCCTGATCGCTGGGATGGGCTTGCAAAACACTTGAAAAATAACAGTGTAGAGATTGATGATGCTCTGAAACTCGGTATTCTTCGCAAGTCCGAAAATGGTCTGCGCGATCTGTTTCGCAATCGTCTGATTTTTCCTATTAAGGATACGCGTGGACAGGTAATAGCTTTTGCGGGGCGTGTTCTTGATGCTGCACTGCCTAAATACATAAACTCCCCTGAATCACCGCTCTATCACAAGAGTTCAGTTCTTTTCGGGTTGGAGATGGCACTGCAGTCTATCAGAACAAGTAATTCAGCAATTATAGTTGAAGGCTATTTTGATCACCTCGCTCTTTATAGAGCGGGGGTGCATAACGTAGTTGCGACCTGCGGTACTGCTCTGACAAGCACTCATTCAAGCCTGTTGAAACGTCATGCAGAGAAGGTGTACACACTCTTTGACAGCGACAGTGCCGGGAAAAAAGCAACCATCCGTTCAATGGAGCTTTTTTTAGAACAGAGATTGCCGGTGTATGTTATTTCATTACCCGCAAAAGATGATCCCGACAGTTTTCTGGCGACTCATTCCAGAGATGAATTTATTGGTTTGCTTGATAAATCGCGACCGGCTTTTGAATATTTTGTTCGCTCCGTATTGGCAGAAACTACGCCTGACAGTGTTGACAGCAAGGTTCGTATCATTGATGAAATTGTACCCCGTTTTCGCAAAATATCGGACTCCATAGAGCGTGATTTATATGAGAAGGAGATTTGCAGACTTCTTGGAATAACTGTTCATGCGTTTCGTAAACGGATGAGTGGCGGAAAAATAGTACCGAGGGATATTCAAAACTTTAATAATCATGCTCCGACTGACAGTATCCAGGATACGCTGCTGGCACTTTTATTAAACTATCATGAAGCACGCGCCGAAATTATGCGTTCAAGCCTTGAAACTTTATTCAATGATGATTACCTTGAACTAGCGAATTTTCTGGTTGCCAATCTTTCTGACTCAGACAGCTCCGGCAATTTAAGTCATTTGACAGAGCAGATAACAAAGCCTGAACTAAAGGCTCTCTTTTCAAGAATTATGGTTTCTGATGCTTACCTTGCTGATATCGACTGGAGGTCGGTGCTTTCAGAGTGCACAAAAAGCCACGAAAAGAAGGCGCTTGCCTCCATAAAAGAGATAGCTGGACGACTGGCGGTTCTTGAACCTGACTCAATCGAATACAAACAGCTTCTAGAACAGGCTGATGCCCTTAGAACCAGAAAATCAAAACTTTAATTTTTAATACAACTGCTGTTCCCCTGAGGTGAATATAAATGGCAAAAAAAAATATGGAAGATGTTAAAGATCTGATCGACATAGGTAAGGAAAAAGGATTTTTAACTTATGATGAGGTAAATGACATCCTGCCTCCTGATATTGCCACAGATCAGATTGATGACGTAATGGGTATGTTTGGAGATCTGGACATTGAAATTGTTGACTCCTCACAGAAAATTAAAATACCTAAAATGAAAAGTGATCTGGATGATGATGACGAGGCTGAAGGTGAGTCTGAAGAGGTTGAATTTGAACCTGGCTCCATAGGTCGAACCAGCGATCCTGTGCGTATGTACCTCCGTGAAATGGGTTCCGTTTCTCTCCTCACCCGTGAGGGAGAGGTGGAAATTGCGAAGAGAATCGAAGATGGTGAGCGTGATGTTGCCGGAGTAATTCTTAATACACCAATTACTGTAAAAGAGGTGGTTTCACTTGGTGATCGGCTGCGTAAATTCCAGATGACACCTTCCGAAGTCAGCAAGGAAGTAGAAGAAGAAGAGCTTGAAGAGGGTGAAGATGACGTACAGAAAACCAGAATTCTCGAAATTATTGATTCTATTGCTGCACAGGATCTGGTTATAATCGAGATGTGCGAGGTGCTTTCAAAGGCAAAGTCATCTGCAAAGAAAAAAGAGCAGGAAAAAAAGGTGCTCGAAGCCAAAAATCATCAGGCTACCCTTCTTAAATCCCTCAAGCTGAAAGACCGTCACACAAACAAGGTTGCCGAGCGGCTTAAGGAACTATCCGCAAAAATTGACAGATTACAGGCTGAGTTGTCAGATCTTGAAAAATTCATACCTATTGAAAAACTTAAGCTGCTTCTTGATAAACTTCAGAATGATGATGAAAAATGCACTACTGAACTTACCAAGCTTAAACTGGACGAGGATGAAACATTAAAAGCAGAAAAACGTCTAAGAAATGCTGCAATTAAAATCAAAAAAATTGAGATAGAGTCAGGCTTTAAAGCTCGTGACCTTGCTTCCGCCTTAAAAGCCATAGAAGAGGGTGAATGCAAGGCGCGTATCGCCAAAAGCGAACTTATTGAAGCAAATTTGAGGCTCGTGGTTTCAATCGCCAAAAAATACACAAACCGTGGTCTGCAGTTTCTAGATTTAATCCAGGAGGGGAATATTGGATTAATGAAGGCTGTTGATAAATTTGAGTATCAGCGTGGCTATAAGTTTTCAACTTATGCTACTTGGTGGATAAGACAGGCTATTACGCGCGCTATAGCCGACCAGGCAAGAACAATCCGGATTCCTGTTCATATGATTGAGACGATCAATAAACTGATACGCACAAGCCGTCAGTTGGTGCAGGAAAATGGTCGTGAACCCTCCCCGGAAGAGATAGCTGAGCGTATGCAGCTGCCGCTGGAGAAGGTAAGGAAGGTACTGAAAATAGCAAAAGAACCTATTTCTCTTGAAACACCTATCGGAGAGGAAGAGGATTCCCATCTTGGTGACTTTATTGAGGATAAAGGTGTTATCTCACCTATAGAAGCTGTTATTAAAAATAACCTCTCTGAAAGCACAGCAAAAGTGCTGGCTACTCTCACACCACGCGAAGAGAAAGTATTAAGGATGAGATTTGGTATCGGTGAGAAGAGTGACCATACTCTCGAGGAGGTCGGTCAGGATTTTGAAGTCACGCGTGAGCGTATACGTCAGATAGAAGCTAAAGCACTCCGTAAATTAAGGCATCCAAGCAGGAGTAAAAAACTAAAGAGTTTTGTGGACTAGACAAATGAGAAATTTTTACCGGAAATCAATTGTTCAGTTATTACTGTCTGTATTTTTAATAACACTCTCTTTTTCATCAGGAACCTGCTCTGAAATTGATGACTCTGCAATATTCGTTGAAGCCTTTAATGCCTATCAGCAGAAGGATTACCTGCTTACAATAGAAAAGTGCGACCAATTAAATCAGGTCTTTCCGGACTCTCCGCTCAAGGATGTAACACTCCTTTTAATCGCACGTGCCAGCCTTAAGTCGGGTGAAAATGACAGGGCGGCTAAAACTATTTCAATTTTTTCGTCTGAATTCCCAGAAAGCAATCTAAAGTCATCTATAGAAGATGAACTTAATATTCTGGAGAAACGCCATAAAAATGGCGAAGTTATCTCCCCGAATAAAACTTTGCAGGCTGCAGCACGCAAAGTTCGTAACGATAGAATTGCGCATGAGCGAGAGCTGGAATTAAAGCTGGAAGCTGAACGTGCTGCAAAAGCAAAAGCAGAGATGGAACGCCTTGCTGAGATCAAACGTGAAGAGGAAAGGGTTGAAAGAGAACGGCTTGAGGCTGAGAAGTTAGCCAAGGCGAGTATAAAAGCGGCGATTACCGTAGCTGATAATTACGACTCTTTTCCTGTTGGAAGTAATGGGACACTTCCGTTTGAAATATCAAACAGCGGTACTAGCAGTGAAGAATTCCTGTTAGCAGTAAATGCAGACAAGGATTATCGAGCTGCGCTCACCGATACAAGCGGATCTGAAAATAAAATCGAACGGATGAAGCTTGATGCCGGCGAGACATTCAAAGGGTTTATTACATTCAGAATGCCTACCGAAATGGTTGATGGTCATCGTTCTCCGCTGACGATTAAGGCAGTATCTGCCAGATTCAGTGATGTAGGCTTTAACAAAGATGCCGTATTGATAACCTCTGCTCCCCTTGTCAGAGCGGTTGCAAAACTGGCAAAACAAAAAGTCGTACCGGGCGAGAGTATCAGATATAAGGTAACTGTAATAAATGTAGGTTCTCTTACTGCCCAAAACTTGACCGTACGTCTGAAACTACCCTCTGAAATAGAGTTTCAGGGAGCACCAGATGCTCTGTTCAAACAGGAATCGAACGGAACTCTTCTATTCAGGATTGACTCACTTGAATCCGGTAAGCTTTCTGAAATCAACATGAATGTGAAAATACGGAAAAAAGTGGCAACCGGCAAACAGATAAAGGGAGATGTAGAGGTTTTTGACGAACACTTAAACAGGAAAGAGGTTTTTTCCGCAAATGCCTCTGTGGTTGTAACAGGAAAATAGCCGGACTTTAACTATTAAATCCTCAGAGATTATAATTTCTCTGAGGACTTAATATACTCTTTAAAGCAGAACCATATTATCTCTGTGAACGATCACATCGCCATAGTGATAACCAAGTATAGCTTCTATTTCAGAACTTTTGCACCCGATAAGCCTCGCTGACTCCGAACTTGAATAATCTGACAACCCCCTGGCAAATTCAACCCCGTCTGAATCGCACAACTTCACACATGCTCCTCTTTCAAAGCGACCATCAAGAGAAACTATTCCGGATGGAAGGAGACTTTTACCTCTTTTGAGAAGCGCATTTCTAGCCCCGTCATCAACTACAATTCTACCAACAGGCTTCAGAGTATAAGCAATCCAGTGTTTGCGACGATTAAGCCCGACACCGGAAGCGAGAAAGAGGGTCCCGACATCGTCACCATTCAGGGCGGAAACAATGACACCACTCTGCTTACCGCAAACCATAATCGTGGAGACCCCGTTCTTACCTGCCTTTTTAGCTGCCGCAACTTTTGTTGCCATGCCGCCGGTACCAACTGATGAGCCGGAACCACCTGCAGCCCGCTCGACTTCACGGGTAATCCCATTGACAAGAGTAATAAGCTTCGCATCAGGAACAAGGTTTGGATCTGCGCTGTAAAACCCGTCAATATCGGTTAAAATAAGGAGCAGATCAGCTTCAGCAACATTGGTTACCAGTGCTGAAAGATTATCATTATCGCCAAACTTGATCTCATCAACAACAACGGTATCGTTTTCATTTATTATCGGAATTATACCAAATCCGAGTAGTGCCTCAATAGTTGCACGGGCATTAAGAAAACGCTGTCTGCTGCCGAGATCTTCGCTTGTCAGGAGCACCTGCGCCGTTTTCAGCTTATAAGGGGCAAAGGAGCTCTGATACGCCTCCATCAATCTTGTCTGCCCGACTGCTGCCGCCGCCTGTTTATGAGGTATGGTACGCGGCTTATCTGTAAGACCAAGTTCGCTTCTACCGGCAGCAATAGCACCGGATGATACCATGACAACTTCCAACCCCTGTTTACGCAACTTTGCAATTTCGTCGCAGATTCTGCCAAAAACAGCCAGATCGAGGTTTCCCTCATCATCCGTAAGCACTCTGCTCCCTATCTTTATAACAACCCGCCTGACCGGCTTAAGAACACCCTTCCTCATTACCACACCTCTTCCGGCTTTCCCCACAGACATCTGGCGATTTCGTCAAGCAGCCGCTCAATTCCTTCACCAGTCGCAGATGAGACAGGAAATACCTTGACCCCCTTTGATTCAAACCAGGCTTTAAGAGCCGGGAGCTGTTCTCTCGTCTGGGGGAGATCAAGTTTTGTAATAACAACAATCTGACCCTTGGCAGCCAGTTCAGGGCTGAAGAGAGCCAGTTCCTTGTTTATCGACTCATACTCGGCTTTGGGATCACGTTCCGGCATCCAGGAAATATCGACTAGATGCAGCAGAATGCCTGATCTCTCAAGATGTTTAAGAAAGCGGTGGCCGAGCCCGGCTCCATCATGGGCCCCTTCGATGATTCCCGGAATATCGGCCATAACAAAAGAGCGATAATCTTTGTACGGCACTACTCCGAGAGAGGGAACCATGGTGGTGAATGGGTAATCGGCAATCTTGGGTCGTGCTGCTGAAACTTTACTGATAAGCGAAGATTTACCAGCGTTTGGCAGCCCCAATAACCCGACATCCGCCATAAGCTTCAACTCAAGCCTGAGCTTGCGCTCTTCATTCTCTTCGCCGGGCTGGGCAAATTTTGGCGCCTTGTTGGTGGCAGTGGCAAAGCGGGCATTCCCCTGCCCCCCTCTCCCACCTTTAAGCAGTACTACCTGACAACCGCTTTCAGTCAGATCAGCCAGAATATCTCCGGTTTCGGCATCCTTGATAACCGTTCCGACCGGTACTTTCAGCAGCAGATCCTTACCACCGGCACCATGCCGGTTCTTTCCCATTCCGTTATGGCCATTCTCAGCCTTCTGATGAGGTCTGTGACGCAGCTCCAGCAGAGTTGACAGTCCTGAAACAGCCTCAAAAATCACATCTCCACCTTTACCGCCATCTCCACCGCTCGGACCACCGAATTCGATGAACTTTTCATGCCGGAAGGCAACACACCCTGCTCCGCCATGACCTGAAGATGCAAATAAAGTGACTTCATCTATAAATCTCATCAAACTACTCCCCGGCCAGCCATGCCTGAATTGCCACTAAGCGATCATTCCAGCTGCCGGATAAACGCTCCAGCAAAAATGCCCTGTAAAGACTGTCAAACAGCTGAATACCCTGATCCATCAGAAAAATTCGCTCATAGAACACCGCTTCCCGCTCACTCATCTGATCAACCGTGGCATCCTTTTCAACCCGAACCTGGGGGCACCTGAACGATGAAAATCCAAAAGTGTCACCCTTAAGAGTGAGTTTCCACGGGTTCTCATCCTTCTCCATGCAGATTGTGGCACTGGTTATCCTTTTGCCGCCTTTTAGTGCGGAAATTGCTTCAAGATAGCTGTCCTGTGAACCGGAGACAGTAACTTTCTGTATTCCACCCTCTTCACCACCACCCTGAAACTGGATCTTGTCATCGATCCAGGCAGAAAATTTTTCATCATAGGCAAAATGCCCTGGTGAACAGACTGAAAACTCCCCCTCACCATTGACTCCGCGTTGCAGCAGCCAGAGCATGAATTCCCAGCCAAGCCACTGATTATCGCGAATCAGAGCGACAACGGCATCAGAACCTGATTGGTTGGCGGCATTCAAGGCGTCAAGCATCTGACCTTCGAGTAATTTCTGCGCTCGAGCGAACGGGTGAATTATAACAAGACTGCACCCATCAAATGTTTTCCGGAATAAGTCCTCAAAACGCTCAATAACTTTTGTGCCAAGACTGAAAAGGGTAAGCACACCGCTTTTGAGATCCCAGACGACATCAACGCTGGATGGCACCGGAAGACATTTCAAAAGCAGCCGGAGTTGAACCTGTTCTTTTATCTCTTCCCGTTTATGTTTTGGGGTACGGCGTAAATTCGGGTTCTGTGCGAGAAAAGCACTCTCTTCCCGCCCTGAATGGGATTTGAGAACTGCCGCAGGAATTTTTCGCTGATCCTTCCTTAATGAAAATACAAGATAGTTGTCCCTCCAGAAATCAGACGGCAAGGTGAATGACACATCATCCGGCTTATCTACGAGCACCCAGCCTTCGGATGATTCTTCCGCTGAATTCTCAATTGACTGGAACCCACGTGCGCTCAATTTTTGTGAAAACCAGTCGAACTGGTCTGATCGCGGCAGTTCACCAGTAACGACAAACTGGGTAATACTGACTGTATTTGCGTAAACTCCCATTTTTTACAATCTTCCTTTCATAGTCATACGGTTTTTAAGCGGTTGATTATGTCACATATTTCTTTGATATGCCATGCTCTATTCAATCATTGAAAATGAAGTAGGCTGATTTTTCCAAATCTACACCAGAGATCCAATTAACAGCTTGAGGACAACCGGATTGACTCGCATATTCACAGATGTTATGTTTAATAACCTTATTGTCGGAAGGTGTACAACAGATGAAATATTTGATCCTATCATTTCTGATTATAAAGATTCTATACGGTTCAGCAATAGCATCTGATAAAGGGAAATATACTGAGAGATTTATCCAGGTTCCTGCAGGATGCTTTCTCATGGGTAACACCTTTGAAGATCCATACCACACTGAGATGCCTGTACATAAAGTCTGTCTTGACAGTTTCTCTATTTCAAGTCTCACAGTCACCCGCCGTGAGTTCAAACAATTTGTAGCAGAAACAGATTTCATTACCGATGCTGAAAAGAGTTTAGGCTGCTATATTTATAACGGTACTTTCTGGGAAAAAATGCCATCTGCCAACTGGCGTTCACCCGGTTTTAACCAGGAAGAGAATCATCCCGCCGTATGCGTAAGCTGGAATGATGCTGATGCCTACGCAGCATGGTTATCTAAAAAAACGGGTATAAAGTACCGCCTGCCGACTGAAGCTGAGTGGGAATATGCAGCTAGAAGTGCCGGTAAACAGGAGAAATTTGCAGGGGGTGACAACATAGATAATTTTGCCTGGTACTTATCTAATTCTGGCAACAGCACACACGCTGTAGGTCAGAAACAGCCTAACGGTCTTGGCTTATACGATATGAGCGGTAACGTCTGGCAATGGGTCGGAGATTGGTTTAACAAAGGGTATTACAGAACAAGTCCGATTGCCAATCCGGTTGGCCCTGAATCAGGAACAAAGCGGGTTTTCAGAGGTGGCAGCTGGTTCTATGACCAACGTGGCGCACGCACTACCTACAGAGATTTTGCTGAACCTGACTTCAGCAGCAGTTTTCTGGGCTTTCGTTTGGTTTCTACACTGCCTTAATCAATTAATATCTTCAAGGATCTGATATGAATACAATCCGCAAAATGCTGCTTTTAACTCTCATAACTCATCTTATAATTTATATATGGTTTTCAAACACCGCTTCAGCAGAGAGGAATGATAATTTTTATTCATCAGTTCCATCAGCCTATATGGATGACCCCAGACGTAATGAATGGCAGAATCCTGACAAAGTAATGGAATATCTTCTCATCAAACCTGGTAATTCAATAGCGGATATAGGGGCTGGAACAGGGTTTTTCACAATAAGATTTGCAAGAAAAGTAGGGAAAAAAGGGGTTATTTACGCTTCAGACATTGATCGAACTATGGTAAATTCCATAGAAAAACGCGCAAAAAAAGAGAATCTGGAAAATATTGTTACGATTCACTCAAAAGCTGAGGATCCTCTTATTCCCAAATCTTCAGTAGATCTTGTTTTCATCTGTGATACATACCTCTTCATTGAAAATCGTGTAGATTATTTAATACGACTAAAACAGAGTCTCAAAAACAGTGGGCGTCTTGCCATTATTTCCTTTAATAGCAAAGCGGAGATTTCCGGAGCACCTCCTCCGCAGAGAATGATACCGAAGGATTTAGTTATAAGCGAAGCCCTGAAAGCCGGTTTTGTCTTGGAGGCAGACTTTTTTTTCATACCCTCTCAGGATTTTTTGCTCTTTACAAAAATATAATTACAACAATTCAGGAGGCTATTTATGAAGCTCATCACCATAAAGCTCATTCTTTTTCTTATGTTACCGACACTTGTATTTGCTGAATCTATAACGCCTACCGCTGAGCAGGAGACACCAACTGTGACTAGCGGAACTCTCTCCGGGCGGGCAATGATTAATCCCAAAAAACCGATGTCAAACGGGGTTGTACTATTATTTAACAAAGATATGGGACCTCCTCCACACCCTTATAACTATTGGCGTATTCCTGATATGATCTCGGGTACTGATACCAAAGGTAATTTCATTATTGATGTGCCTGAAGGTACCTACTATTTGATGATCGCCCAAAAAAAACCTAATGGTGAAATAGGCCCACCCAATGAGAAAGAGTACCTCTATTTTCATGGGGATAATATGCTAAAGGCAAAACCTGTAACTGTTGATGCAGGGTCTGAAATTAATCTGGGAACACTACTAAAATCGAATGTCTGGTCACCCAAAAAAGTAGCGCATAGCAAAGGCATTACGGCAATAGAAGGAACTGTTACCAATATGGAGGATAAAGCGATTGAAAGAGCCGTCGTTTTTGCCTATCTAAATCCCAACGCATTTGGCAGACCCTCTTATGTATCTGATAGAACGGATAAAAAAGGAAGGTTTCAACTACGACTCTATGAGGGTGGAACTTATTATTTAAAGGTAAGAGGTGTTATAGGTGGAGGAACTCCGGATGTTGGTGAATATCAAAACGCAACAAAAGAGTACCCTCCAGTTGAAGTCACCGTACAGCAGAAAAAAATATTAAGGGGTGTAATATTGAAGGTTGATAAATTCACCGGAAAAGGGCTTAAAAGCATTGGTAAAATTGAGCGAACCTGGGAGAACACCGGAAATCTACAAAATCAGTAAGTAGTAAAGGTTTTTCAGGGGAGTTATGCAAAAAGCTTCGTGTATCTGGGCATCTCAGTGTTTATATACTGTATTTCATATCAACTTTTTAGCAGAGATACAAATATATACTCATTTCAAAATGAGCATTTTAGAAGCAAAAGATATTGGCTTCACGGGCCTGGATACATTATCCTGAAACCTAGATCAAAAGCCTGATCATCAGGATAACCGCTGCTTCTCCAGGTTGAACGCGCCTGATTTGCGCCATAATGCCAACTCCCCCCCCTCCTCACTCGCGAAGAACCTGACGAAGGACCGGCGGGATCCTGTTGATCAATATCTAAGTAGTCGCCACTCCAATCCTCTACCCATTCCCATACGTTGCCACTCATATCATAAGCACCAATTCCATTGGGTGCTTTCAAACCTACAGGATGAGTTCCACCTGAAACATTTCTGTCTTGCCATGCTAAATCAGTAATATTTTCACCACCACAGTAAAGTTCACTTTTCCCACCGCTCCTGCAAGCATATTCCCATTCTGCCTCAGTAGGGAGATAATAAGTTTTACCGGTCATATTATTTAATTTACGAATAAACTCCTGTGCTTCGTTCCACCCTACCTGTTCTACCGGACAACTATCACCACATGATTTGAATTTTGATGGATTGTAGCCCATCACCCTTTGCCAATCTCCTTGTGTCACTTCATATTTCCCAATAAAGAAGTCAGAAAGGCAAACTTGATGAACCGGCTTCTCATTCAGATTCCCTTTTTCAGATCCCATTGTAAAGCACCCACCAGGGACAAAAACGAATTCCATGCCGGTCTGCATATTTTTGGAGTTAACTATTGGCATGGTTGAAGATGTGTCTGAATTTTTATTAGCAGCCAAAGCTTCCGCAATAAATATATGTTGGTTAGAGATGGAGAAGAATACTAACAGGCAAATTATGGATATACTTATTATATTAAGCATCTAAGTGTCCCCAAATCGGATACTGTTATTTGAAAGGAGAGACAAGACGAAAGCCAAGAAACAGAACCCGGAAATCTGGAACAAAACCATTACGGTCAGAAACTCTAACGCATTCTGAAGCGTTGCCCCATCCACCTCCGCGCGGAATTCTGAGAGAACCTGTTGATGATCCACGTGGGTTATTTACTGGGCTCTTGAAATAGTACTCGGGATCGTACCAATCATTTGTCCATTCCCAGGCGTTTCCCATCAAATCATATAAGCCATACGAATTAGGCTTAAAACTGCCAACTGGTGCTGAAACTTTAAAACCATCATTACAATCAGTAGTAGCCCAAGCCTGCCATTGAGACTTTGCGGTAAGATCTGCACCATTTGTGTACCGGCAGGCTCCGACAGGATCCGCATCCCAAAAATTACGGCCATTGGTGCCACCTCTGGCTGCGTATTCCCATTCAGCCTCAGTAGGAAGCCGGAAATATCTGCCAGTTTTCTTTGTGAGCCAATCTGCATATCCGGCTGCGTCATACCAGGAGACACTTCCAACCGGCTGGTCATCATTGTTTAAAGTATTACCCTCATATGAGCCACTTGAATGATCAGGATTGTACATTCTAAACTGAGCATTGCTTACTTCATATTCCCCCATGTAGTAAGAATCCAGACAGACTTCATGAACCGGTTTTTCATCTCCCTGCCCATCACCGAAAGTATCCCCCATCGAAAAACATCCAGCTGGTACATACATAAATTTCATATCAACATCAGGAACATACAACCCATGATCCGGTTCAGTGGCTTTAGATGCGTTCAGTTCACTATGACCAGCGGCAAAGGCAATATCTTTAGTTGTGACTAACAACATAAATATAAAACTGATTAAAACAGTAACTAAAGAAGTTACTACCATGGTGTAAGTTCTTTCCATTGACCATCCTGTTTATTTGAAGAACCGGTTCCAGTTTTCCCAAACTGCCTTACATGACAACCAACTACTTTATTTTTTGAGGTTTCAGCTCTTTTTAAATTGGATGCGTCCTTATTTTCAGTATCTTCCTTGTATGGTAACCAGACTAACCCACTATTTTCCCGCAAGCCGGATGGACCTTCAAGAAAGCAGTTAGTCTGCATCAATCTCGGCAACCCGGAACTGTGAGTCTGGTGACATTTCGAGCATGGAAAAGAGTGCTCCTTATTCTCACCCCAACCGCTTACTGTTCTATGAATCAAGGCTGTTTTAGAATTACCGGCAAAGCTCTCTTTTGCATGACACTTTAAACAAATTCCACCAAAAGTGTCATCGTCCTCAGTAATACGCCTGTCATCACCAAAGGTATTTCTGTCAACACTGTATTTCATACCTTTCATCGGTTCTCTAGGCGAACCACCAACCATTTTTACAAAATTTGAATTATCTTCTCTGGTAGAGGTGTTAAAATCACTTCTCTTTGGAGCGCTACTGTCACCTTTGCCGAAGTTTGCTCCGGAGCTGCGGTTGGTGCTGTTGTAGTCACCGCTGCGGGGGGCGGAGCTGTCACCTTTGCCGAAGTTCGCTCCGGAGCTGCGGTTGGTGCTGTTGTAGTCACCGCTGCGGGGGGCGGAGCTGTCACCTTTGCCGAAGTTTGCTCCGGAGCTGCGGTTGGTGCTGTTGTAGTCACCGCTGCGGGGGGCGGAGCTCTCACCTTTGCCGAAGTTTGCTCCGGCGCTGCGGTTGGTGCTGTTGTAGTCACCGCTGCGGGGGGCGGAGCTCTCACCTTTGCCGAAGTTCGCTCCGGAGCTGCGGTTGGTGCTGTTGTAGTCACCGCTGCGGGGGGCGGAGCTCTCACCTTT